>NZ_CP159832.1:437500-827500 GCF_047730155.1 Candidatus Njordibacter sp. Uisw_002 | reverse complement strand
CCAATACTGCCTAAGCTAGAGATTGTAAAGCAACCTCCCTGCATATCTGCAGGCATTAGCTTTTTGTCTTTTGCTTTGGCGCCCATAGCTATGAGCTCTTCTGAAAGCTGCCAGATAGACTTTTTATCAACATCACGAATCACAGGTACCATCAGTCCAGCTGGGGTATCAACAGCAACACCGATATGGACATAATGCTTTTGAATAATGTGCTCGCCATCGTTATCTAAGGACACATTGAACTGCGGAAACTCTCGCAAGGCCATCGCACAGGCTTTTAGCATGAAGGGTAAAGGTGTAACTTTGGTACCCTTTTTCTCTGCTTCTGCCTTTATGCTTTTACGGAAGACTTCAAGTTCAGTGATATCAGCATGATCAAACTGAGTAACGTGAGGTACGTTAAGCCAACTACGGGTCATATTTTGCGCCGTAATACGTTTGATCTTACTCATTTTAATATGATCAACTTCACCAAACTGACTAAAGTCGATCGCTGGCGGCTGCTCTATACCCACACCTTGACCGGCAGATAAAGCAGGCTGAAGCATTTTCTGCTTCACAAACACCTGAACATCCTCTTTAAGCACACGGCCTCTAGGCCCTGTTGCAGAAACCTGACCTAGATCTACACCTAGCTCTCTAGCTAACATGCGCACAGCCGGGCCTGCATGAGCTGCACTTCCAGCCCCAACTGGCGCAGCTGCAGATACTTTAGGTGCGGGAGCTTTAGCAGGCGACACAACTTTTTGGGCTACAGCGGCCTTACTAACTTGAGCCGTAACAGCAACACTTGGAGCTTTCACTTGAGTTACTGGCTCATCAGCCTTAATGGTTTCGTTAGAAGCAGCCATTAGCACCGCAATGGTATCTCCTACATTAACTTTTTGGCCCTCTGCTACTTTAAGTTCTAGCACAGTGCCTGCAAAATTGACTGGAATTTCCATAGAGGCTTTGTCTGTTTCAAGTACAACCAGACTATCGCCATCAGACAGCTCGTCGCCCACCTTAACGGAAATCTCAATGATTTCTACATCAGTGGCGCCACCTAAATCTGGCACTAACGCTAGACGCTCAGACTCCACCGAACTGGCAGGCTCAGACTCTTTTACTGCCAAAACTGGTGCTGGCGATACAACCTCCACTTCGGCAGTAGCAGCTGCAACCTCTTCAGCTTTAACATCTATTACTTGTGCATCGGCAGAATCGCCGTGCGCAGCTTCAATTTCTATCATCACGTCACCCATGCTGCAGGTGTCGCCTTCTTTGAGTAGGATGGCTTTAATAGTGCCCGCACTTGATGCTGGAATCTCCATTGACGCTTTATCAGTCTCAACGACTATAATAGAGTCTCCTTCATCTACCACATCCCCAACAGCTACACAGATTTCGATCACTTCTACACTTTGCGCGCCGCCCATATCTGGGATCATCATATTACTTGTTGCCATGTCTTTGTCCTCTTTTCGTCAGCAGCTTACAGGTGAACAGGATTAGGCTTGTCACTGTCGATATTGAACTTTTTAATGGCTCGCGACACCTCACTTACCTTTATCGTGCCATCTTCTGCCAATGCTTTTAACGCTGCAACAACAATGTAGTAACGGTTAACCTCAAAAAACTCTCTTAGCTTTTCACGGCTATCACTACGACCGTAGCCATCTGTACCAAGCACTTTATAGGTAGCAGGTACAAACTCACGAATTTGCTCAGCAAATGCTTTCACATAGTCTGTGGCAGCAATTACTGGGCCTGCATGAGCTGAGAAGCACTCTTCTACATAGCTTTGTTTAGGCTGCGCCTCTGGATGGAGCATATTCCAACGACTAATATCTTGGGCATTGCGACCCAATTCGTTAAAGCTCGTTGCACTCCAGACATCTGAACCAATCTCAAAGTCTTTCGCCAAAATTTCTGCAGCAGCTTCAACTTCTCGTAAGATAGTGCCACTACCAAGCAACTGCACACGCTTTTTAGCTTTAGGCTTAATTTCTTTTAATAAGTACATCCCCTTAATGATGCCTTCCTCACAGCCGATAGGCATATCAGGCTGAATGTAGTTTTCGTTCATCACAGTAATGTAGTAAAACTTATTTTCTTTTAAATCATACATGCGGTGCAGGCCATCTTGAATGATGACAGTAAGCTCATAAGCGTATGTAGGATCATAAGTAACGCAGTTGGGGATTAGGTTACCTAAAATATGGCTGTGTCCATCTTCGTGTTGCAAACCTTCGCCGTTCAAAGTGGTACGGCCAGCGGTGGCACCTATGAGGAAGCCACGCGCCTGACTGTCGCCAGCTGCCCATGCAATATCTCCAATACGCTGGAAACCAAACATAGAATAGAAAATGTAAAACGGAATCATGGCGTAATTGTTATTACTGTATGAAGTAGCACACGCCAACCATGCTGACATGGCGCCTGCTTCGTTAATACCTTCTTCTAAAATTTGCCCAGCCTGATCTTCTCGGTAATACATCACCTGATCCGAATCATGAGGCACGTACTTTTGGCCCTCTGCGGTATAAATACCTAGTTGACGGAACATACCTTCCATACCAAAGGTGCGCGCTTCATCTGGCACAATAGGCACAACACGCTTACCAATTTCTTTATCTTTAACCAAGGTGGTTAGGGTACGAACAAATGACATGGTCGTAGATATTTCACGCTTGCCGCTAGATTTTAATTGCCCACCTAATGATTTTAAGCTGGGTGTATTAAGTGATTCAAAATCACTACGACGACTAGGTAATACTCCACCTAAAGACTCGCGTCTTGCGCGCATATACTTCATTTCAGGCGTATCTTCTGCAGGCCTGTAATAGGGTACATTTTTAATTTGATCACGCGTTAACGGAATATTAAAACGCTGGCAAAAGCTTTCCATTTCATCCATATCAAGCTTTTTAAGAGAATGGGTCGGGTTCTTTGCTTCACCTGACTTACCCATGCCATAGCCCTTAACGGTTTGGGCTAAGATCACTGTAGGGCGACCAACAGTGTGAGTGGCTTCGTGGTAGGCTGCATAAACCTTATAAGGATCATGCCCACCGCGGTTAAGCTTCATAATATCTTCGTCAGAGTAATCTGCTACCATTTCTAGTAGTTCAGGATACTTACCAAAGAAGTGCTCACGCGTGTAAGCTCCACCCATGGCTTTATAGTTTTGTAGCTCTCCATCAACCACTTCATTCATGCGCTTTTGCAGTAAACCTGTTGTGTCACGCTCTAATAAAGGATCCCAATGGCGGCCCCAAAGCACTTTTATCACATGCCAGCCTGCACCCTTAAAGATGCTCTCAAGCTCTTGTACAACCTTGCCGTTACCACGCACAGGGCCGTCTAAGCGTTGTAAATTACAGTTGATTACAAAAATAAGATTGTCTAGCTTCTCGCGAGCTGCAAGAGAAATGCACCCCAAAGATTCTGGCTCATCACATTCGCCATCACCCAAAAATGCCCAAACCTTACGGTCGCCATTATCTACTAAACCACGCTGCTGCTGGTAGCGCATAATGTGAGCTTGATGAATCGCCTGCAACGGACCTAAGCCCATAGAAACCGTAGGAAACTGCCAGTAATCAGGCATTAGCCAAGGGTGTGGGTAAGAAGATAAACCATTGCCATCTACTTCACGGCGAAAATTATCCATTTGCTCATCACTTAAGCGCCCTTCTAGATAAGAACGTGCATAGATGCCAGGAGAAATATGGCCTTGAAAGAAGACCAGATCGCCTTCTTGTTGATCTGTATTACCACGGAAAAAGTAGTTAAAACCTACATCATATAAAGTAGCCGACGAGGAGAAGCTAGCAATGTGGCCACCTAGCCCATCGTCATTATCATTTGCTCTCATTACCATAGCCATGGCATTCCAGCGAATTAATGAACGAATACGACGCTCTATAAATAGATCACCTGGCATAAGCTGCTCATCGCCTGGAGCAATGCTGTTTACGTAAGGTGTAGTAAGGGAATTTTCTACTTTTGCACCCTGCAACCGGGCTTGTTCGCCCAACTGCGCCAGAATAAAACGGGCACGATCAGCACCTTCGTTTTTTATTACTGATGTCAAAGCATCCAACCACTCTTGTGTTTCGATTGGATCAATATCTGAATGAGACTGCAACACATTACTCTCCTGTCTACTTCTGCTGAAGCTTTTTGCTTCCGCACACTAAAAAGATATGTAGTAATACTACAATATTTACATAAATAATGCCAATTTAAGCCGGCTAAAAGTCGCTAGAGTAAATGTTTTACATTTTATTACTAAACACCATAACGCCTCATACCAAGCCTATAAGGAACCAATACTTCCCCCTGCCTCGTAATAGACTCTTTAATAAATGTCAAATGATAAACCAGTAAGTTAAAAGCTTTTTTACCCACTTTATAAACCTACACACCCACACATGCGTATACTTTACTTACATTTAATATTGGCATTAGCATACCAGTAACGTTAACATTTGTACTCTAAACCTTTGTAAAGGCTGTGGTATCATATTGCCCGTTACACCACACCTCTAGCACCTAGCATGGAATCTTCAATGCCTACAAATAACGATCTTAACAACCATTATCTTAAAGCCGACCTACAAAGCAACGTAGCCGCAGCTTTGCTAGAAGATGTAGGTGAAGGAGACATTACAGCACGTCTTATTCCAGCAGATGAAATGGCTTGTGCTACGGTAATTACCCGTGAAGAGGCTACCATTTGTGGTGTCGACTGGGTGAATGAAGTGGCACTGCAAGTAGATCCTAGCATCGTCATAGATTGGATGGTGTCTGACGGTCAACACGCACAAGCTAATCAAATATTGTTCAAAGCCACTGGCAATGCTCGCAGCCTACTTACCTTTGAACGATGCGCTCTTAATTTTTTACAATGTTTGTCAGGCACTGCAAGCACTGCCTATTATTACGCCAATTTGGTAGCTGATACACAAGTAAAACTATTGGACACGCGCAAGACGATTCCAGGCTTACGCAAAGCCCAGAAATATGCCGTGGCTTGTGGCCAATGCTTTAACCACCGTATTGGGCTATATGATGCGTTTTTGATCAAAGAGAACCACATAGCAGCTTGTGGCGGCATAAGCCAAGCCATTGCTACGGCTAGACAGCAAGAGCCGACTAAACCTGTGGAAGTGGAAGTGGAATCTATGGATGAGCTAAAACAAGCACTGGATGCCAATGCAGATCGGATCATGTTGGACAATTTCACCTTAAGTGACATGACAGAAGCTGTAAAGCTTGCAGCAGGACGAGCTCAACTGGAAGCCTCTGGCGGAATTACTGAGCATACTCTGCTCCCCATAGCTCAAACAGGGGTAGATTATATTTCTATTGGCGCATTAACCAAAGATTGTCGCGCCATTGATTTGTCTATGCGCTTTGTTTAAAACAACATTAGATGATCAAGCGAGAGCTTGATACCAATTTCTTCACCAATTTCATGATTATGGTGGGAATCAGCAAAGCAGGAGATGGTCTGATTTCCTGCTATTAACACCCGATATAAAAAGTGCGTTCCCCTAAAGCGCTTACTGATAATACGACCTGTTATAGGGCTATCATCTAAATGAAGCACGTCATCTGGGCGAATAAACACTTCTGCACTTTGTCCAATGGGAAAACCATGAGGACGGTCACTACACAATTCACCTATGGGTGATTGCACACAAGTGTCACTAATAACATTACAGGCCAAAAAGTCGCCTTCGCCTATAAAATCAGCTACAAATCTGCCATCTGGCTTGTGATAAATATTGTACGCCGTATCCCATTGTTGGATACGGCCTTGGTTCATTACGGCCACATGATCAGCCATGGTAAAGGCTTCAGTTTGGTCATGAGTCACTAACAATCCTGGAATCTTCTCCTGCCTTAAAATAGCTCTCACTTCAGGCACTAGCTCTTCACGTAGCATGGCATCTAGGCCTGAAAAAGGCTCATCTAATAATAGCAAACTTGGTTTGGGGGCCATGGCGCGAGCCAGCGCCACACGCTGTTGCTGCCCACCTGATAATGCATGGGGATAACGCTCTTGATAACCACTCAAACCCACCAAACTCAACAACTCTTCAACTCGCTGCACCTGTTCGGCCTTGGGCCATAAGTGCAAGCCAAAAGCCACGTTTGCAGCGATATTCATATGAGGAAATAACGCCACATCCTGAAACACCATACCTACGTTGCGAGTTTCAGCTGGCAGGCAAAAATCGTCTTTAGCCAGAGTTTTACCTGCTAAGCTGATACTGCCAGACTGCAACGGCACAAAACCAGCAATAGCGCGCAATAACGTGGATTTACCACAACCACTGGGGCCCAATAAACAGCCTATTTCGCCTATTCCCACTGCCAAGCTTACATCATGCACGATTGCATGCTGCCCATAAGCAATGTTTACCTTATCCACCAGCAAATGCTGGTCCGAGTTATCAAAAGACAGAGTTGACATAGTCATTTATCATTTCTCATATTAGTGAGGCCTGCGGCGAGATATAGAAGCGTGTAACATCAAAACAGGTATGAGCCCTACCAACACGATCATGATAGAAGCAGGCGCGGCATCTACAAGCCTCTCATCTGAAGCTAATTCATAAGCCCTCACGGCCATGGTATTAAAGTTAAAGGGCCTCAATATTAATGTTGCCGGTAGCTCTTTAAGCACATCCACAAAAACGATCAACACCGCAGTGAGTATAGAACCACGCATTAACGGCACATGAATTTGACGCAAGATAGCCCAGGGACTGTGACCCATTGAGCGACCCGCGTGATCTAAGCTCGGTTTAATTTGGTCTAAACCTGCTTGCACACTGCCAAGAGCAACAGCCAAAAAACGCACAGTGTAAGCAAACAATAACGCCACCAAACTGCCAGACAAAAGCAGCCCGGGATTATCCCAACCCAAACCTTCAAACATGGCGATGATACTATGATCCATCCACGCCAAAGGGATCAATACACCAATCGCAATAATAGTGCCAGGTAAGGCATAACCAAACCCTGATATAGCAATCACAGTGCTAATGGGTTTAATGGGTTTATTTCTTTTTGCATAAGACAAAATGATAGCTAATATTACCGCAATAAGTGCAGCCATGAAGGCCAAACTAAATGAGTTCCAGGCAAGCTCTACAAAGTCCCAACCCAAAGGCTGCGCTTCAAATACAGCCCAATATAATAACTGTGCGGCTGGAATCATAAAACCAAAAAGCAGTGGCGCAAGGCATAAGGCAGAAGCTATGAGCGCCTTACTTCCATCTAGAGGAATTAAATCAGCGCGAGCTTTAGACTCTACTGCAGAGTGGTAGCGAGCACGACGGCGCGAATAGCGCTCTAGCAACACCAATAACATTACAAATGCCAATAAGCCCACAGCAAGTTGAGCGGCAGCAGCCGTATCACCGTATCCGTAGAAAGTTCTAAAGATGCCTGTGGTAAAAGTGCTCACACCAAAATATTGCACCGTGCCATAGTCGGCTAAAGTTTCCATCAGCGCCAAGGATAAGCCTGCAATAATAGCTGGCCTTGCCATGGGTAACGCCAAACTCCATAAAGCACGCCACCTTGAATAACCTAAGCTGCAGCCTACTTCGATACTATTAACAGACTGCTCCAAAAAAGCAGATCTAGCTAAAAGATAAACATATGGATACAACACGAGTGACATCATCACGATAGCGCCACCCATGGATCTAATTTCAAAAAACCAATAATCGCCGTAACCTAAACCAGTTAACTCTCTTATAGACGTTTGCACTGGCCCTGCATAGTCGAGTATGCCGGTGTAGGTATAGGCAATAATATAAGCAGGCATGGCAAGGGGTAATAATAACGCCCAACTAAACCATCTTCGACCTGGAAAGCTGCACATACTGGTGAGCCATGCTGTGGGCACGCCCAATAAAAGCACGCCTGTACCTACCCCAAACAACAACAGCAAAGAATTAACTAGGTATTCACTTAACACCGTATCAAACAAGTGCTGCCAAAGTGCGCCATCAGCAAGCATGGCATAACTGCCAATCACAATCACTGGAAGCAATATAAAAACTGCAATCACAACAGCAAAAGCACTTAACCCATGGCGTTTAAACATTAACCTTTATTACCTATTTCCAACCAGCGCGATCCATTAATTTAATCGCTTGTCGATTATTGAGACCTAAAATTTCTAAATCAATCGGGTCCATCTTGTAATCACCAAAGCCTTTAAGTGCTAGTGAAACCTCTACACCATCAACCACAGGATATTCATTATTGATCTTGGCATACCATGCTTGTGCGGGCGCAGAAGCCAAGTATTCTAACAGAGCTTGGGCTTCATTGTAGTGTTTACCATATTTAGTAAAGGCTGCACCACTTACATTGACGTGGGCGCCGCGATTTGCTGCACCTTCGCCCTTTTGATTAGGCCAAAATACTGCTAATTTGTTAGCCACTGCTTGATCTTCAGGCTTGCTACTATTGATCAAGCGCGCAAGGTAATACGTGTTTGCAATGGTCACATCGCACACCCCTGCTGCCACAGCCTTTAACTGATCTGTATCCCCTCCAGAGGGTGATTTGGCTAAATTATTAACCATGCCTTCTATCCAGCTTTGCGTAGTTTCATCGCCTAATGCATGGATAGCTGCCGCTACTAGAGACTGGTTGTACACATTTTGAGAAGACCTAAGGCAAATGCGACCTTGCCATTGCGCCTGAGCCAATGCTTCGTAGGTAGTTAATTGGCCTACATCAACGCGGTCTTTGGCATAAATAATAGGCCTTGCTCTTAGGGTGAGCCCATACCAATAATGTTCAGAATCTCTTAGCGCTTGAGGTATAGACGCCTCTAATACAGGCAAAGCTACAGCCTTTAATACACCTGCCTCTTTAGCACGGTGCAAGCGACCGACATCTGATGTGATAAAAATATCTGCTTCGGTTGCACTGCCCTCTACTTGCAAACGCTTTAATAACGCGTCAGCGTTGCCTGTTACAAGATTAACTTCAATGCCTGTAGAGGCACTAAACTCATCCAATAAGGGCTTAATCAACGCTTCCTTGCGGGCAGAATAAACATTAACAACGTCAGCCGCTTGGGCGACGTTTACACACAAAAACCCTGCAGTAAAAGTGGAAAATATAAGCTTATTAATAAGGTTCATGGGATCTCCTGTCATGTCTCGTTTCAATGTTAATTACGTCATACAAATAGACTGCCGCTTGCCTTTAAATAGCTGGCAGACCATTCAATACCAAAATTATACCCAGCAGTTAACGCAAATGCAAATCATTCTTATTAAGATTTACAATAAAGCTTTAGTTTGCATTGATTAAGAAAAAATAGTTTTATTTACACACTTTGCTAGTAATGCAGCTACACATAGAATTGATCAACTGGTAGAATGCGCGGCTACAACGTCCCAGTAGCTCAGCTGGATAGAGCAGCCGCCTCCTAAGCGGCAGGTCGGAGGTTCGACTCCTCTCTGGGACGCCATTCCCCCTTATTTTCCGGTTTCATCCAGCATGTCCTTGGTTTTCATATTTTAAATCCATTTTTTGGAAATGATTTAGCCGTTGGGCTATTTTCGTCATTGCGTGCTGTCGCCCACTTACATTAACAGTACCCACTCTTAATGCCCATTTACACACTGTAAAAGTGTCAGAGTTTTTGTCAAGGGGTGGCAATGGCCACTAACGGCCAAACCTTTAGGCCGTTGACTTGGGTTTTCTTTTGGTTCACTAAAAAGCGCACTAATATAAAGTAGGTATCTAGGTCAAACTGGTGATTCTGCTCTAGCTGGGCTGCGCTTATTTGTAGCTGGCTTTCACTTGGGCTGCTTGGTTGCGTACCTAATAGCAATGCGCTTCCTTTAGCGGCTGAAGCGTTTTGCTGTTGGGCTTGGGCTAGTTGATAACCATAATCGTAGATGTCTTCTAACAGGGCAAGCTTAGCAACATAGCGCCATCTATCCACCACATGAAACATCACGTTATCCAAGTTATTTGGGTCTCGCTCTTCTAACAATATAGGACCTGGGTAGGGCCATGTTTTTACTTGGTAGTTTTTCAGGGCTGCTTGGGTGCGCTCGTTGTAAAGTTCTGGGGTTTCTTTGCCATGGCATGCGCCAAAGCATTTTTTTAGCTGGGCTCTAAAGCAGGGGTGGTTAGATGTTTGGCTGCCCTCTAGGTTCATTAGCTTGTGGCATAAAAAGTATTGGTCTGCCAGTGCTTCTAGCTTTTTAGAGGCTTGGCGGGCCGAGCGAAACAACCCAAACTGTTCATCTACTTGGGTGTCGGCTGTTTCTACGATCTCTACACTAAGCCGCAAATAGCCTGCATCATCGGTGCGGCTTCTTATTTGGTACAACTTTTTCACTTTGCGCAGCCTACGATTATACAAAGGCGCTAACTCTTTTATTTGGCTGCTTTCACGTATTTGAGCACCAAAGTCGCTGGGGGTGCGTTCAAAATCTACATGGGCAATTTTTGTGCTCATTTGTAGGTCTTTAGGGTTTTTGTGGTCGGAGCTAAAGTGGCTCATTACCCGGTTACGAATGTGTACGCTTTTGCCTACATACAGCAAGGCGCCCTTTTCATCGTAAAAATAATACACCCCTGCTGCTGCGGGTAATTTTTCTACGTCTTTGGCCTTTAAAAGAGTAGGCAGCGCTGGGCGCTTTAGCAGGGCTTGGCATGTGGCTGCTATTTCGTCATCTGAAAACAAGGCTGAGGACTTTTGGAAAAACTGATACACCATCTGGGCATCGTCTAAGGCGCGGTGCCGGTTTTCTATGGCTAATTCAAAGCGCTGAATAATTTGTGATAGGCCATGGCGTCTAAATTGTGGGTATAAATTACGGCTAAATTTTACCGAACATAGCGGCTTGGCATTGTAGCGAATGCCTACTCGGTCAAATTCGTTTTTTAAAAAGCTATAATCAAAGCGAGCATTGTGGGCCACTAGTGTGCGCCCTTCTAGCTTCTTTAACAAAGTTTGGGCTATGTCGCTAAATGCTGGGGCGCCTACCAACATGCCAGGGCTGATGCCGGTTAGCTTTTGGATAAAGGGCGGTATTTGCACGTTAGGGTCTATGAAACTTTGCCACGTTTCCACAAGCTTGCCTTGTTCTATAACCACCAGGCCTATTTCTATAATACGGTGGTGAATGGCTTGGCCTCCTGTGGTTTCGCAATCTAATATCACCATGCTATCTGGAAACCCAGATGAGAGCTGCTTAGGCATGGGTTGGTCTAAAAAATTGAGCTGCATAGGGGTCTCTTGGTGGCTTGTTTATTAGCATAAGGCATTTTATAGCGCGAGCTTATGGTACCATTTTGTGCTATTTGGTTTATTGTGTTTTGATGACAAAATGAATACTACACTGCAACACCCCTAGCGCTATACATTTGCGCCTAAAACTTAACCCATAACCATAGATGAGCATCCATAATAAATAGCTAATAAAAAAATACTATTATAAGCCTACCACCAAAAGCCTAGGTAAATTTCTTAGAATTATCGTGCACAGTTGCTAATTTAAGCATTACAGCAATTTCTAAGCAGCGCTAATGAGCTTTGGTAGCATTGCGGTGCTGGAAGAGCGAACGCAGCTTAGAGTGTGGCTGCAACGTACTTAATCGATGTTATAAGTGGAAAAAGTCGTACGCCAGCTTATATTAAAATAGACCTGATTCAGTTAAAACTTCGCACACTCAGCAGCAGATTTATCGAAAGGAAATCAACATGGCAAATCGAGGCGGCATGAGAGAAGGTTCAGGTAGGCGCTGGTTCAAAATAGAGCTACTGCTGACATCAAGAAAGGTCTCTCAGGGCTTGCCAAGAACCACACAGTGGAGGCATTGGGTGTCATTGTAGAATTGATGCATAACAACATGAGCGACAATGTACGGCTTTGAGTTTGTGGTAGATTATTGAGTAACGCAGTATATATTAACTCAGTGCTCCCGAATTATACCTTATCAATAAAAGCAGATTTAAGTGCTCTTGATTTAAAAGAGCTAAATAAATTTTTTTACACATGGGGTTATATTTAGGGGTATAAGTTTAATTATTAATCAATGCAATATAGCTTCAAGATGAGTGAGGCTCCAGACCATCTTTTAGTTTATTTCCTTACTGTTTAACACCCACTCCGCCCTTGTCCCTGGGTAAGTTGTGTGGATTTATTCCTTATTCTGTAAGCGCTTCGTAATTTGACGCCTGCCGAAAAGCTGGGTTAACTTTTCTTAACATAGGGGGCCTAGGGACAAACCTTAGTCAATGGAGTGAGCGTATACGGTATTGCGTGAAACACCAAGCTGACGCGCTGTGAGTGCAATATTACCGCTGCACTCGCGGATCATTTTTTTAATTTCAAGGCATTGAACCTCCTTAGCCATTTGACCGCTGCAGCGAGGGCAAGGAGTAATTGCAAATTCATGGTGTCCCAGAATCCTGACAATCCCTTCGGTGCGAATGATGCCTTCGTTATGCTGTGTGGCAAGAGTGCGTATACTCCAATCCAGATCAGACAAATTATTTATGGATGAACTCTTTTGTAGTGCTTCAATCGCACAATTTGACAGCGAATGTTGTGGCGATATCATTGCTAGCATAGTGCTGCACAAATGCTGAAAATCTGAGCGGTGATTAAGGTTGGGTAAGAAAAGGGAAAAACCTGATAGCCGTTTTATTAGCTGGTTATGAGGTCCCTGAGCTACTTTTTTGACACCATCAGTGTGCGCACTACTGAGGATGATCCACTCACCTTCACTCAATAAGGGACTGCGTCTTTGCATAACACGGTTTAGTAATGTGTTGAGCATGGGCGCGATATCAGTGGGCAATAGATCAACCCTGTCAAGGTACAGCGTGCCGCCTTTATTAAGATCAATGGTATCAGGTGTTGCCGTGCTAGTATCTGGCAAAGATTTCATTTGTGCAATCAGTTGGCTTTCAACCGAATTTACATCGACGGTTGAACAATCAACCATTATAAAGTTCTGGTCTGCATGCAGTTGCTCGTGCAACTCTTCAGCGATGGTATTCTTTCCCGTTCCTTTGGCTCCTAGTATCAATACCGGCAAGCCCTGCTGAGCCGATTTTTTACCTAATCTAAGATTATATCTCAGGGTCTCATCTTTGAATACGCGCCCTGTGATGGAGCTCTGTGTAGCTGGCCTGATGTGATAAATAGGCTCGGCTGGCAAGAAGAATTGGGTCTTGGTGAGCGCGCTTTTAGCGTTATGGGTCAGTCTGAGTCGAGCAAAATACCCCGAGTGGAGCCAGTCTTTAATCTGCACCACTTCACCCTTACAAATACGACTAATCAGCGCACGAAACTGGCCCATAAATACATCTTCATACTTAGGTGTACTGGATAGCTTTAAGCCCGTTAGTAATTCGCCTGTGCGGCGATTAGCGCCAGTAATTTCGCCTTCTTGATTGAAGGCAATCATGCCCACATTTTGGGTCTGAAGGTATTCTTGGCGTGGGTGAAACTGAATAATTTGATGGCCACGGTGGTCATCCACGAAGAGTCGATTTTCAACATTCTGTGCCGCCAAATTTACTAGGGCGAGGGTGTGGTACTGCCGCACAGTCACCTCAGAAGATGCATCAATCAATCCAATTAACTGACCACTGCTATCAAATATGGGGGCCGACAAACATGAAACTTGGCCCTCCTTGGAGAAAAAATGCTCAGGGCCAGTCACGTTACAAGGTACGCCACTGTGAAGTGAGAGTCCTAGAGCGTTAGTACCACGAATTGCCTCACTCCAAATGGATCCAGGGATGATGCTCCTGCCACAATTTGAGTTGCGAAACTCCTCATCAACAATGCGATCCAGTATCACACCATCACTATCGGCAAAAGCTAACAGGAAATTGGGCCCAGCAATCTGCGCACTGAGCAATTCTAACTCTGGTCGAGCCAACTGCATCACTAAGCCTAACTTATCACGGCGCTGGTTCAGGTCCGTGTGAGAAACAACAGCTTCCTCTGGCTTACTTGATGGATCTAAACCAAGGCGTACGCAGCGTCGCCAGCTATCAGCGATAGGTGCTGGCATAGCACCATAAGCAAATTTTCCATTCAGCTCTAGGCCTTTACGAGCTTTTTCAAATGCAGTTTCCAAAAGTATTCTCCTGATCTTGCAAATAATATGCCCGTTGTTGAACAATAAATAAAGGCAATTAGAAAAAATGTTCAATTTTTGAACACCTAAATATTCTACTCTCGCAAAAATTGAACACCCTTAGTCCACCGTTTGTAAAAGTATGTAGGTATATTCGCTGCATACACCAAACATAGTAATATAATTCTGGAGAGTTACATGAAGGCACAAGTTCTACATAAATACGATGATGACCTCACTGCATCATCTTGGGTTCAGTACATCGATGTGCCAGATCCAACAATTACAAAAGGTTCTGATGTGATCGTGCGCATTGGCGGCGCGGGTGTTTGTCGGACAGACTTACATGTTATTGAAGGCGTTTGGCGGCCTCACATGGACCCTACCGGTGACCAGCTCTTACCACTCATTCTGGGTCATGAGAATGCAGGTTGGGTTGAAGATGTGGGTCCTGAAGTTGAAGGCTTAAAAAAGGGTGACCCCGTCATTGTGCATCCAAAGATTTCAAATGGCACCTGTATTGCTTGTCGACGTGGACAAGACATGCATGGTGAAGGCACTTTCCCTGGGCTAGATTCAAACGGCGGTTATGCTGAAGCGTTAGTGACCTCAGAACGTAATATCATCAAGTTACCTGACTCATTGTTGCCTAAAGAAGTTGCACCTTATTCAGATGCGGGCCTCACAGCCTACAGAGCAGCAAAAAAGGCGACACGTCATCTTTTGCCTGGTGAATACTGTGTAGTGATTGGTGCAGGCGGTTTAGGCCACATTGCTATTCAAGTTTTGCGGGCCATGTGTGCTGCCGAAATTATTGTAGTTGATACCTCAGCTAAATCACTCGAACTTGCGGGCAAGTGTGGTGCTAACTATCTAGTGCAAGCTGATGGTGGTGAAGTCGAGGCAGTTCTATCATTGACCAAGGGCCGGGGTGCTGAAGCAGTACTGGACTTCGTTGGTGAAAAAGGGACGACCCGTAAGGGTTTAGAGATGACCCGCGCTGCTGGTAGTTATTACGTGGTCGGGTACGGTGAAGATATTCAAATTCCAACAGTTGATTTAGTTATCACGGAAAAAAATATCATAGGCAATCTAGTAGGCACTTGGGCTGAACTTACAGAATTAATGGAGTTGGCGCACAGAGGCTTGGTAGATCTTACCACCAAAGAGTATTCGCTTAGCGATGCAAACATTGCTTTGCGTGATTTACATGACGGTAAGATCAGCGGCCGTGCTGTTCTGATTCCCTGAACTTAATCGAAAAAATTAAACTAAACTGGAGTAAAGCATGATAAAAATAAATAAATTTATAGGACCAGCGTCAGTACTTGCCCTTGCTGTTGCGGCGGCATCGCCGGCATTAGCAAAGGATTACACACAATTTGGTATTCAAAAGGATTTGCCAGGCACCTGTAGCTACGAAGCGATCGATGCTAAAGATTATTCTGGACGTTCATTAAACGTCATCACTCATGCAATCCCAGTGATTGGTGAACCAACAGCGCTTCACGCTGAACAGTTTTCAGCACTTACGGGAGCCGAGGTGAACGTTGTACATGTACCTTTTGGTGATTTGTTTCAGCGCATTATGATCCCTTTCCAAAGTGAGCAAAATGCTTATGACGTATTATTTTACGCTTCACTTTGGATCGGTGATTTTAACCGTTTCTTAGAGCCGGTGCCGCAGAAGTACATTGATTCAACGGGCATGGCAGATGTGACCGATAGCTTCACTGGCGTTGCCACCTGGAATGGACAGATGATTCAGTACCCAATGGATGGCGATCGCCATTACTTGAAATACCGTACTGATATTTTTGACAATGCTGAAGTACAGGCTAAGTTCCTTGCAGATACTGGCAGTGCGCTTACTGTGCCGGAGACTTGGGAAGACTACAACAAGGTTGCAGCTTACTTTAACGACCGTGATTGGGATGGAGATGGGGAGCTAAATTATGGTTCAGCTGAAGTAGCCAAACGTGATGATTTGATGTTCTCAGCGTTCATTAGTCGTGCAGCTCCTTACGCAAAGCACCCAGACGTTAAAGGTGGTTTCTTCTTTGATTTAGAAACAATGGAGCCATTGATAAACTCACCAGGCTTTGTACGTGGTTTAAAACTGTTTGTTGATGCACAAAAAAGCTTCCCACCAGGGGGTAACAACTTTGGACTTGGTGATGAGATCTTCTCATTCGGTGGTGGACAGACTTTAATGAGCTACAGCTGGGATGATGCTTATGTCCAGGCTAACCAACCTGATAGCCGTATTCGTAATATGGTTGCTGCAGCACCTCTGCCTGGTGCGGGTGAAGTTTGGAACCGTGACACAGGCATGTGGGACACGTTTGCTACGCCAAACCGTGCACCTTACATGACTTGGGGATGGTCTTCAGCTGTATCGTCGATGTCTCAAGAACAAGATATGGCTTTTGACTTCTTGTGTTTCTTCTCTAACGAAGCCAACGCCAAGCACGACCTACAGATCGGTCGCTTTGGAGTTAACCCTTACCGTGACGAGCATTTAGATGTAGACTTCTGGAAAGGTCAAGGCTGGGAAGACAAGACAGCTGAGTCTTATGTTTCGACCTTGTCGAACATGGAGCAAAGTCAAAACCGTGTGTTTGATTTACGTGTTCCTGGTGTAAGCCAGTTCATGTCATCTATGGCTAACGGTGTTGCCGAGGCAATGGCTGGTCAGAAATCTGCTCAAGAGGCGCTGGATGGTGTAGCTAAGGAATGGGCTGACATCACTGATCGTATTGGCAAGGATCGGTTACGTGAAGCGTATTCAAACGTTGTTAAGCTTGAAGACAACGAAGATTGATGCTGTAGTGTGGAGGCCTCTTGGCCTCCACACACCATCTTGGAAAAATTAAAATGTTATCTTCAAAACACTTCTTTTTGCTACCAGCTCTTTTAACCTTGGTGGCTATCATACTTTTCCCACTTTTATTTACTGTTCGAGTTAGTTTTTCAAGCTGGGATGTATTCCAGTCGGGACTCGATTTTATAGGCGGCAGTAACTACGTCCGTGTGTTTGAGGACGAACGTTTCTGGCAAAGCCTGCAACGTTTATCGCTACTTTCAATTATCTCCGTATCGCTCCAGTACACCCTGGGCTTTGCACTGGCCTTAGCCGTTTGGAAACAAGTGCGGGGGGGCCGCTTATTGCGGGTATTATTTCTGATTCCAATGATGACCACACCTGTGGTGATGTCGGTCATTTGGCGCACCGTTTTTCATGAAAGCCTAGGCCCTGTGAATGATATTTTAAGCGCCTTTGGCGTTGGGCCTGTACCGTGGCTCTCCAGTGCAACGGGGGCATTCATTAGTGTGTTAATTGTAGAGGTTTGGCAGTGGACACCCTTTATGTTCCTGCTCTTATTAGCGGGCTTGGTGTCCTTGCCTAAGGAACCTTACCTGGCGGCTGCAATAGATGGAGCAGGAACATGGCGAACATTCTGGCAGGTGACTTTTCCGTTGATGGCGCCTATTACCATTGGTGCATTGATTATCCGCCTCATTGAGGCTTCAAAGATCATGGACACCGTTTATGTACTAACCTCAGGTGGGCCAGGAACTGCCACTGAAACCTCGTCGTATTACATTTATATACGCGGCTTGCGAGACTTTCAGATCGGTTATTCTGCCGCCTTGTCTTTGGTTTATCTAGTGATCATGATTATCAGTCTCACTATCATCGCTAAACTTCTGTTACGAACGCTGGTCGGGAAGGATGAATAAAATGAATAAGTTCTACCATACCCTCAAAACTATTTTCTTGCTTGGCTGGTCAATCTTTGTTGTGTTTCCGTTTCTTTGGGCGCTGTCGACGTCGTTTAAAGATGCTAATGCGATTACCAGCGGTGCAACCTATATCCCTTGGGTTGATTTTGAACCTTCCACCCAAGGTTGGACGTCACTGTTCACTACAGGCTCCCAGGGCATTAACATTGTGGGCCCGTTTATTGATTCTGCGGTGGTCACACTCATCGCTAGTTTAGTGAGTTTGATACTGGGCACCTTGGCGGCTTATGGCCTCTCTCGGTTTGAGTATCGCTTGGGCTTTGTAAAGAATTCTGACATCACTTTTTTCTTCATCTCTCAGCGCATCATGCCACCTATTGTGCTTGCCATACCGTTCTTTCTAATGCTCAAAGAATTAGGTGCACTGGACACTATTTTTGGTCTGGTTTTAGTGTATATCGCATTACTGCTGCCCATCGCTGTGTGGGTGATGACTGATTTCTTTTCAGGGATTCCTAAAGAGTTAGACGAGATGGCCATGACAGACGGTTGCAGCCCCATTGGCGCTTTCTTTCGAGTCATACTGCCCAATTCGGTGCCGGGGCTTGTTGTGGCAGGTATGTTCTGTCTGATCTTTGGATGGAATGACTTCTTCTTCGCCTTCACTCTAACATTTACTGAGACTCAGCTTTTGCCAGTCTCAATTGTTTCACTTAACTCCTCAGTGACGCCATGGTGGTCACTATCAGCTTTCGCGCTAATTTCTGTTGCGCCATTAGCTTGCGTTGCAGTCATTGTTGAGCGTTACATGTCACGCGGCACAATGTCGGGGGCCATTAGGTAAATTATAATGCTTCAGATTAATCATCTTACAACTGTCGATGCCAAAGTCTCTTTGGATGACGTCTCATTTCTTTTTGAGGCGGGCAAAATTTATACAATCCTAGGTCGCACTGGGGCTGGTAAGACAGAACTTTTGCGGGCCCTGATGGGGCTTAATCCTTTGAGCCATGGCAATATCAAATTAGACGAAAAAGACATTACTGAGGAGCCCATCAGGGCCCGCTATATGTCCCTTGTGTACCAACAGTTCATCAATTACCCACACTTAAGCGTGCTGGATAATGTGGCCTTTCCACTGCGCCGACAAGGTAAAGACAAAGCACAGGCCCAAGCACTGGCTAGCACTATGCTGGCGACGGTTGGCTTGGGAGAATTTTTGCAACGCCGACCTGCGCAACTTTCTGGTGGTCAGCAACAACGTGTTGCATTAGCCCGGGCTATGGTTAAACAGTCACGCATCTTGATGCTCGATGAACCATTGGCAAACCTAGACTATAAACTGCGTGAGCAACTGCGTGAGGAGTTTCCAAGACTGGTGGCAGACAACGCTGAAAGTGTCATTTTGTATACCACCACAGAGCCTCGCGAGGCAATGGAGTTGGGTAACACGATGATCGTCATGCATAACGGCAGCATTATTGCCAGCGGCGCGCCCGCAGAGCTGTTTGCGAACCCACCGACCAAGGATACAGCCAGTGTCATAAGTGACCCACCCATTTCCTTTGTATCAGGCTTTGTGCGCAACCATGAACTTTACTTTAGCGAAGGCCACCTTGCCCCGAGTGAAGGCTTGGTATTGCCAGAAGATGGCCCAGTGACCATTGCCCTGCGGCCTGATGCAATTGAGCCAGATGGCGCATTTAATGCCAAGATAGGTTTGTCAGAATTTAGTGGGTCGCAAACTATCATTCACCTCGATTTTGATTTTGGCCGCGCCATTATGATGGTCGAGGGTATTGAAACCTTTGCAGCGGGGGATGACATCAACGTATCCATCCAGTCCGAACACATCATGCTGTTTGCACCAGACGGCCGCAATATAACACTTAGGAACAACTAAGATGGCTAAAATTGTATTGGAAAACCTTGGGCATAGCTATTTAGCTAATCCCAATGGTGAGCATGACTATGCTTTGAAACCGGTCAATCTCACTTGGCAGGATGGTAAAACATATGCTTTGTTGGGACCTTCAGGCTGTGGTAAGACCACTATGCTTAACATTATTTCTGGATTGGTCTCGCCATCACATGGGCGCTTATTGTTTGATGGGCAAGATGTTACTAACATCCCAACTTCAGAGCGAAATATTGCTCAAGTGTTTCAGTTTCCTGTCATCTATTCAACTAAAACTGTGAGACAGAACCTAGCATTTCCATTGGAATGTCGTGGCGTAGCACCTGCTCGAATCAGGCAACGTGTGGCCGAAGTTGCCTCGTTGTTAGATTTGGATTATGCCCTAGACATGCCAGCACGTAAGCTCAGTGCTGATCAAAAACAATTGATTTCTTTGGGCCGTGGTCTGGTGCGAGAAGACGTTAGTGCCATTCTTTTAGATGAGCCATTAACGGTTATTGATCCACAAATGAAATTTATGCTACGGCGTAAGTTAAGGGAAATTAATCGCCAAACCGGCGTAACGATGATCTTAGTGACCCATGATCAAAGTGAAGCCATGAGTTTTGCCGATGAAATTGTGGTGATGAAAGATGGGTTATTACAACAATCAGGCACCCCAGAGGAACTCTTTTCGCGCCCTCAGAATGATTTCGTGGGCTATTTCATAGGCTCACCGCCTATGAATATGATTAACCTTGAGGCACGCCAAGGGGTCCTAGCCACAGATGCCCTAAGTCTGACGCATCAAGCGCCCACTGAAAGCAGCACCCTACTTTATCAAATGGGTATCAGACCTGAGCATATCTCTTTGGTTGATGATACGGTAGCCAACATTGGCGTTGGCATCATTAAAAAGATTGAGCACCTAGGTGTGGATGGTATTGTGACGCTGGAATTAGCAGCCAATGTGTTGATTAAAGCGAAAACTCGCAAGCACACTGAGATGACTGTAGGGACCACGATGGGTATCAACGTGCGGCATAACGATGCACTTTTGTACCGTGATGGAATATTGGCTCCTTAGTCTCTATTTAAATACCAATACTAGTGTCACTTTTAATATGGGGTAAAAGGGTCTTTTTTGGGCCCTGCTGCTCTTATGACACTCCTAAGTTAGATGATCATGCTTTGATGGTGTAACTTCTAAACCTCATTTGCATAGTGCTGTTTTTCTATCCGAAGGGCACAAGGCAGTGAACTTAAAACACACTAAAAATAACAGTGTGTCTCATTGTTAGTTTTAAAGGTTGCCTTTCTTTAGGCGAACTGATTTTTACCCAACAGCATCGGGCTAGTTTAACGGCGCATGTAACTTAGTATGCTGGGTGATGATGCCCCCACGGTTACCCACTTCAATAGTGCCATAGCGTTGTTTAAAACACTCTGGCAGCGGGCGGTCTCCATCGATAGATAACCATAGGCGGATTAAATGCCGTCGCTTGTGGGGCTCAGGCCAATCTAAAAAACCAGTGCGGTCATGCAGCTGGCAGTGGTTATACACAAGCTGCATATCACCAGGTTGAAGTTGCATACTAAAAAATAGATCTTGGCTGTTTGCAAGCTCATCAAATAGATCCAACGCTGCAATGTGTTGCGGTGTTAGTTTTAAAACATCACTAAAACGCTGGGCACTATCGATATACTGCCTTTGGTAAAACACCGTAAGGTAACCCTTATGCCAACTTAATACGGGTATTTCCATAAAGGGTTTGGCACCTTCTGGCACTTCACCACGACGATCAGTAGCAATGGGTTCAAACAATTTTTGCAATAAGTCTGGCCGCTGTGCCTTCATGCGATTATAGATAGACTCAGCACTCACTAGCAATGAGCGTCCACCTTCTTTGGCTTCTTGCATACATAACAGCCCTACCACATCGGCACTATCTGTGTGAAAGGTTTGGCGCTGGCTGGTTTGGTAGATACGACTATTAGGGTCATTGGCATCTGCACCAACATCACGCACATGGCCTAAAATGTGCCCGCTCGCATTTTGGGAGCGCGCACTGCCCAAATGTGCGCCTAGGCCACAAAAAATGGTTGCGGTAAATTCTTGGGTGTAGTTTTGAATAGGCAAACCCCTTAACACCTCTACTCCTACTCCACTTAACAAAGTATGGATTAACGTTTTTGCGTGCTTGGTAAAGGCCTGTAAGGGGAACGTTTCTTTAGTAATACAGCCCACATCAATGCCAAGGCTCAAAAAGTGCTGAGCTGCACTCTCCAAATCTAAAATATCTTCTTGTGTGAGCTGATATAACCAAGCTTTAGGGTTATTCGCCATGTCTTTACCCAGCCATGCTGATGGCCCAGCAAAATTTTTAGGTAAATGATTCATATTCTCATCACATTCAACAAATAAAGCACTCACTGCTTAAACATCTATTCGATATTAGCTGCACTTTGTTACTGTGGGCAGCCGTTATTTTTTAGCAATGTTTATGTGCTCTAAGGTTTAAACTGCATAACCTGCTTGGGTAAAACGTTTAGCCAGCTGCGCAATATGAGCTGGGCCCACCTCGCAACAACCGCCAATTAAGCCCGCGCCATGTTTGGCCCATTGAAGTGCAAATTCTGCATAAGCTTGCGGATTAAGGTCAGATCGAGACTCCATAGACTTCACAGTGCCACCTGGCTTTAAGCTGTCAACGCTAGTGAAGCCATTGGCATAGGCCCCTGTTAAACCCTGATCTGATTGCATCTGTGGCCATGCCGCCAAAATAGCTTCAGGTTTGCTACAGTTGAGTAATATGGCATCTGCACCCAGCTCATGTAACATTGCCACAGCTTGAGACAAAGGCTCACCACTTCGCAACTGGGCTTCATCATTGTCTTGAATGGTTAATGACACCCATACTGGCAAACCACTCGCTTTAGCAGCTAATAAGGCAGCCTTAGCCTCAGCAATAGAGGGCATTGTTTCACACAAAAACACATCCACATGGGGCGCCTGAACAGCTACTATTTTGCTGTAGCTAGCTATCATTTCATCATATGCAGGTGCAACTTCTGCATGATAACTGGCCACCAGCGGTGGCAAGCAACCTGCTATTTGCACCCCTTCAATGCCCGCCTTAGTTCGTGCACTAGTAGCTGCATGCACTGCAGCCAGTTGGAGTGTTTCAAAATCTTTTATTTGGCCATCTCGCGTTAATCTTTGAGGGGTCATAGTGTAGGCATTTAACGTAATTACCCGCGCGCCTGCAAGAATAAACTCAATGTGTAAGTCGCGCACAATCTCAGGTTCATCGATCATCACCTGAGTAGACCACAGCGGGGTAATCTCTTTGTTACTTCGTTTAATTAACTCTTGGCCCATGCCGCCATCTAGCAATGTAATGGTTGGTTTATTTGAAGTCATATTTGAAAACTACCTTATGTAAGCGGGCACTATGGCTAGTAGGATTGTTTGGTATGTGCGCTAGTGTAACCTGCAGATACGCTAAATGCAGGCTAATTTTTAAACCCCAGTAATAGTTTAAGACTCCACTTTAAACTAAGTGATCATGTGGCTTTGGGTGGGTTTAAATAGTCATCAATAGCTTGGGTTCTAGTGCCATTTTCATGCCACAAAATGGGAAAGTGATTTTCATCCAGTTGGTTGTCAGCTAAATGTTTGTAGCGACTATAAATAGGGCCAATGCCTTGGGCAAGTTGGTCGGGATCATAAGCGGCATCACTGCGCATTAGATGCAGCACTAAGGCTCGTCTTGGTATAGCAGACTCATTAGCGCCAGAGCCATGCCATGTCCAGCCATGGTGCAATGACCCACCACCGGCTTTTACTTGCACATATTTAATGTGCGGTTGCACCCCTTCGTGCTTTGCAGCAAGTTGCATGGGTTTTTGATAATCATCTGGCCCGTGAAATTCACCAACAGGCACACCCTTTTGCCACTGGTGCGAATGGGTAGCAAACTCTAACGTACCCCCCACTTTCGTGGTGTCATCAAGCGCAATCCAACAGGATATAAGGTCACTAGGGGTAAACCACGATAAGTATGAACTGTCTTGGTGATAGCCCAAAGCCCTTGCTCCAGGTGGCTTGGATAATAGGTTATCAATCATGATGCGAATGCCTGGCCAACCGGCCAATTGAGCGATGCTACGAGCTAAGTCTTCATTTAATACTACGCATGCAATGCTTCGATTGGCTTTCCAGCCGTTACATATTTGGCGCGTAAGGCTGGGATCCCCTGTGCCATGTTGCCAGTTGACCTCATCTGGCGTGACGCCCGTTTCAAAGATACCATGATAAATATCATCAAACGCTTGGTGTAAAGGGGGAAGCTGATCAGGTGGGAGTATTTTATCCACTACAAGGTACCCTTGTTCACGGTACGATTGCTGATTATCATCTGTTGGTTTGAATAACATTAACACTTTATTCCCAGTATTCTTATAGGGTGAGTATATATAATAAGAAACAAACAATTCAACCGAATCATTAATGCCCTATAATGAAACGCTAGAACTACTTAGGAGTTAAATATGCAGCTTAATCAAGTGATCAATATCACTGCTCACCCCATTCACCAAAAACACTATGAGCAAGCCTGCAAACTTCAATTAGATAAAGAAGGAGTGTTAGTTCTTAAAGACTTTCTCACTTTACCTGCCCGCACTGCAATGGTAGATGAGGGCATCAACAAACAGTCTGAGGCTTTTTATACAAGCTCTGGTCATAATGTTTATCTCACCCAAAAAGACCCCTCTTTTGCTGATGACCACCCTCGTAACCGATGGGTGCAGTCTTCAAAGGGCTGCATCACTGATGACCAAGTGGCACTAGATTCACCACTGCGCACGCTTTACGACTCACCACAGTTACGCTCATTTTTAGCATTTGTGATGGGTGAAGAGCACCTTTACCCCTACGCTGACAGCCTGTCTTCCATAAACTTACATTACGCAAGCCAAGGCCAAGAGCTGGGCTGGCACTTTGATAATTCATCGTTTGCAATCACTTTATTGATTCAAAGCCCAAAAGCAGGTGGTCAGTTTGAATATGTCACAAACCTTAGAGATTCTAGCAAAGGGGATATGAATTATACGGGTGTAGCTCAGGTTTTAGATGGACAAATGCAAACCCTTAAGCTTGCTATGTCTGCTGGTGATTTAGTGTTATTTAGAGGCAGGGACTCGCTTCATCGTGTTACACCAACACAAGGCAACACCACACGCATGTTAGCCGTGTTGGCTTATAATGCAGAAGCTGACGTTGCTCTGTCTGAATCGGCTCGTATGACCTTTTTCGGTCGCTTAGAATAAATATCAAAAGGCCTATCACCCAAGAGCTAAAATAGTTTTACAGATAAGTTGAAAGTTAGCCCCTGCCTTATCACTCATGTGCCGTGCTCTTAAATGGCCATGTAACAACCCATCACCTGCCTGAGTGTGATTTTCCACCTCAACTCCTGCACGGCTTAATGCCTTAGCATATAGCCCACAGTCATCAAACAAAGGGTCTATTTGAGCTGGAAACAGATGACTGGGTGGCAAATCTGCAAAGCTTGATGCATGCAAAGGACAGCAAAGAGGGTCTTGTATCGGAGCATGGCCCTCGCCCACTCTAATACCATGATAAAAAATCATGTCTTGTTTACTTAATAAAGGTGCATGGGCATGTTCCTGCATTGAGGGGGTATTGGCATCATTGGCCAAAGCTGGATATATAAGCACTTGGCCCAATAACTGAGTGCCTGTATAGCTTGATCGCGCATTAGCCACACAAGCAGCAAGGGTGGCGCCGGCACTATCACCCACCAATATAACCGCCTTACCTTGCTCCAGCAAGTGATCCACTACGGCTAAACAATCAGTGATATCACAAGGATATCGGTGCTCAGGCGCCAAACGATAGGCTACCGACACCAGTTTAAAACCACATAGATCGGCCATCTGTGCACATAAATCGTCGTGACTGTCTAAATCTCCCACCACAAAACCACCCCCATGCAAGTAAACCACTTGTACGGGGTGTTTAAGCTTTTCAGGGCTACTTTTAGCCTGAGGATCATAGTGACGCACAGGGATTAAATGGCCATCAGGCCCCTCCACATATTTGTCTACACTTTTTACATTAGCAGGCCTGGGTAACGCAAAAGCAAGATACATATTTTTATAACACTGCCTTTGTTGAGCCGTGTTAGAAACCACTGAATCAGCTGGGTAGTGTTGCATAGTTTGAGCTATAAAAGCCTGCATTTGTGTATCAAGTAAGGTCATGAAAAGCCTCGTAATATATGTTCTTGCCAGGTTTTTAAGTGTACTTTTTGACCATTTTCAAAGGCCTCTAAAGTGGCATCTAGGTAAAAGTGAGTTGCATCACAAGTGACTTTAAGGCGCGTATAAACGTCGATTTCCCAATCCACCCTAGATTGGTGGGAATGCCATTGGCATAAGCTTGTCGCAGAATGAGGATCATGGGGTAATATGCCATGTTCTTCATGGCAGACTTCTCCTACAGTGAGCCCATGCTCGACAAAAGTAAACTCACCAAAATCGTCGTCAATAATGGTCGTGTGCAAACCATTAACAGCATTAATTTGGGTGCTACGGGTGTGTGTTTCGGGCCTTGTGTCAGTCATTGCTTTAACTGGGCACACATACCCGTGGCCCAAGTCTCGAGTGAGTTGTCCGCTACGGTCATGCCATGGAATACTCAAATGAGTAGCACTTAAGTCTAAATTTAAATTAGCTTTTTGTGGCGCTGGCCAAAGTAGCGGAAAGTAAGCTGTGGAGATGGACAAACGTAATCTATGACCTTGAGGGATTTCATAACCTGTGTCATCCAGCTTTATAGTGATCTCCATAGACTGCCCTGCAATAACGAGTTGAGGATCATCTAAACCAGCACGCATTGCCAAATTTAGCATGCCATAGGTAATGCGAGTGCTGCTGCCATCTGGCGCCACATCACACAAACGTAAAATCATTTGGCCACACGCCTGGTCACTAGTCACATGCGTGTTAAACACGGCACCCCCCAAAATAGAGACAGCCTGCACCATGGGCTTAGTGTCAAAACACACACTATTGGCATCATCTTGGCGTTGGTCCGTTGGAAAATCTGGCCCACACCAAATCACACAAAATTCGCCACTCGCAGCACCCGTAGTGAGGGGGCTATCAACACTCACCTGCCCACCGGTTGCATGTTCAACTAATTCACCCGAGTCACTTAGCCAAAAATTAAGGCTGCCAGATTGAATAGGCCACTGATGACCTTCTACCCATATGCCCGGGCGCTCGTCATAGGCGGCTTGAGGTGGCACGCTGTCTTGGATATAAGCAACAATGCTAGGCTCTGCCATAATGCCATTATCAATGTCTTTTAACCAATAATCCCAAAAGCGTTTGGCTTCACCAAGAAAATCGATTTCAGGTTTAGGCGATGCATCATTAGGGTATTTGTGTGCCCATGGCCCAATCATGGCTTTTTTTGGACAAGACAACCCTTGCATCATGCGTGGAATCGCTTCTGAGTAGGCATCACCCCAGCCACCTATACAGTAAACGGCGGCCTTAATGGCGCTATAGTCTTCATTAATGGAACCGTGCTTCCAGTAATCATCCTTATAACTATGTTCTAGCCATTGCTTAGCCAAAAAAGGCATGGCTTCCAATCGCTGGAGCCATAAAGTGCGCCATGTGTCTGGCAATAATAGTGGATCTGGTGCCTTGGACATATAGCAGGACATGGTAGCAGCCCAACTAAAGTTTTCCAGCAATAAAGAGCCTCCACGATAATGGATATCATCGGCATAACGATCATCTGTAGAACACACTGTGACGATAGCCGCTAGCTCAGGTGGTGCCATTGCCGCAACCTGGAGACTGTTAAACCCACCCCAAGACTTGCCCATCATGCCCACTTTGCCGCTACACCAAGGCTGATCTGCAAGCCATTTGATCACTTCTACCGCGTCATCAAGCTCTTGTTGTAAATACTCATCTAACATCAATCCAGTAGACTCACCACAGCCTCGCATATCAACCCGAATACAAGCATAACCAAAAGCCGCCCAGTAGGGATGCATTTGCTCATCACGAGTAGCGGTGCCGTCGCGTTTTCTATAAGGGATGTATTCTAAAATAGCAGGCACAGGGCAAGAGCTTGCATTGGTGGGCAGCCAAGCCCTTGCAGCTAATTGAGTACCGTGTGCCAGTGGAATACAAAAGTGGGGCCACTCTTCTATAGAGTGGGTAAAATTGAGGTCGTTCATCATCAGTTTTCACTTCCAAAACTTGTCTTGGATGCCAGCTTGCGTAGATGTCACAACATACCATTGGATTATTCTGTAGGTATAGTGATTTTTACCTAAATGATGCAACATAGTTCATGATAAACTGCATCCTAACAAAAGCGTTTATCACCATTTAATCGTAATTAATCTTTGATGCCTAGTGCACAGGTAACCTCACACCATGATGAAATTTTTCACCAACTCCCCCATTATTGGCCTCATTCTAATCAGTGGACTAGGCATTAATTTAAGTTGGCTTTTTTTATTACCTTGGAGCTGGAGTAGTGTCCTCACCTTGATGATGACCGCCATTATTCTTAAGTTGTGCTACAACCGACATGCAGTAAAAAAACATATAGCCTACGATCTTAGCCTCATGATCGGAGCTTGCGCGCTGGTCATCGCATCGAAGTATATTTTGGTGTTATCTCTAGGCATTTCACTAGCTGCTGCAGCAGTAATGGCACCTTTATGGACTTGGATGGTGATGACATTATTATTTGCTAAGATTATACCTAGCGCTATCAAACACGAGTTTGCCTTAGGCTACAAACTTAGTTAATGGCATTTATGCTCACCACATTTGCTCGCTAAAATGACGGCGGCACAATGACTGATATTGGCTATTACCTCCAATCACAACTTGTTCGCCGTCTTTAATCACCTTGCCATGTTCATCTGTGCGCACCACCATGGTAGCTTTGCGACCGCAATGGCACACAGTTTTAAGCTCCACCAATTTATCTGCCCAAGCTAATAAATATTGGCTTCCAGGAAAAAGTTCGCCTCTGAAATCTGTACGTATGCCATAACATAATACGGGGACATTCAACTGGTCCACCACTTGGGTGAGTTGCTTCACTTGCTCACGGCTCAAAAATTGACTTTCATCAATGAGAATACAATCTATATGCTGATTTTGGTGCTCTTTTTTGAGCACTTCAAATAGGTCATCCTGGTGAGTAAATAGTTGTGCTTGCGCTGCTAAGCCTATACGAGAGGTTACCTTGCCCACACCATAGCGATCATCTAAGGCAGCCGACAAAATAAACGGATGCATGCCACGCTCTTGGTAGTTATAAGCAGATTGTAACAACGCGGTAGACTTACCGGCATTCATGGAAGAGTAGTGAAAGTAAAGTTGGGCCACAGGCATCAAACCTATTACTGGTTGGGAAATTAAACCTAATTATAACCCCAACGAAACCCTAAACACGATTGGTAGACTCAAATATTTTTTCAGTATTGTTGGTAATGAGGTTACAAAACAGTGCTCTATAACACCATGCTTATGGGAGGTGTAATTCATAAATGCAAAGACAAGGCAGCCTATAAATAAAAGCTTATATAGGCCAGTTTTAAAGACACGAAGGATAGTTCAGGAAGAATTGGTCGGGACGGCAGGATTTGAACCTACAGCCCCCTACTACACCCTCTTTGAATGAGCTAACATCACCAAATCTATAAAAGTCATAAAATACAGTAACTTAAATAAACTTTTTCACTAAAATACCTGCTTATAGACTAGCCAACGATCTAAAAATTGTACAAAATTAAGGGTATGGGGGCTAGGTGGGGTGAGCTTTACAAACAAATCATCAACTGTTTTAACAAAGCCATTCAATTTTTAACGAGTTTGCACAGAGGCTATACCTGCAATAAGCCGAGGAGGATGGAATGTTCTTGAGATGCTGCAAACAAGCCTTTACCTACTTTGTGTTCCGTCTTGTGGCGTTGATTATCAGTTATCGAAATATCTGCTCCTGCCACGCTATACAACGCCACAATGGGGTGATTGAAACTATAAGCCACACGGTGCCTATTGCGTTACATTACAACCAATTGGAGTGTCTATTAAACTGGGTGCGTATCAACCACAACTTTCAGTTTGTTTATTTGACACTTAAAACAAGGTAAAATGGGTATTCAATACAGGTAGCAACAGGTATTTGTAAGTGACTCAAGTACGACTATTTTTAGTAGATGATCAAGAACTCATAGTGGACGCCATTTCAGGCTTGATTAACACCCGTAGTACTGAGCATGGTATTCATGTGGTTGGCACCGCCCAGAACTATGAACAAGCACTAGCTGCTCTTGAATGTGAACAGCCGGATTTATTGCTGTTAGACATACAGATGCCCAGCGTTAATGGCTATGAAACAGCTTACATGATCAAGCAGAAGTGGTCCACCGTAAAGATTCTCATGCTAAGTAACCATGAAGACGATGACAATATTGCTCAAGCCAGAGCCTCAGGTGCAGATGGTTATGCGTTTAAGAGTGGCTCCCATCAGGCGCTCATGGACGCCATTATGACCGTGCTAGAGGGTGGCCAAGAGTTTGTAACTCCAGGCATTCTAGCTGGCTTAAATAGCGAAAGCAGCAACGTCAACATGGGCCTTACCCATAGACAACGACAAGTATTGAAGCTTTTGGTTCATGGTGAAACGGCTAAAGGTATCGCTAACGTGTTGAAAATAAGCCCACGTACTGCAGAAAAACATCGTGCCGAGGTTCTATTTAAACTCAATGAACCGAACGCAATTGAACTGGTCGAATATGCTTATAAACTGGGCTTGCCCTGCTAACTACTGATTAGTACTGTTTCCCAGTTTGACGGTACACTAACAACTGTTCTGTCACTGTAGCGAGCAGTGCCAGCATGGGTAAAGGCTCAATTTTTTTTTCATTAAGCAATGTTTTCACTTCTGTCAAAGTGGCAAACATAGAGGTTGCCCCAAACACACCACAGTTCCCAAGCATTTGATGAATTTCTTGGCCTAAAGCATCAAAGTCATTGTGCTCTATGTGACGGTGACAAGTGGTAAGAGACGTATTAAAGTGATCCAAAAACCGGTCGACTAAGGGTTTCATTTGACTCACTTCTACAACATCCACGGCCTGGCTATCAAACTCTAAGTCTATAAACTCACACAAAGTACTAAGCAATTGAACCTGAGAGTAAGGTTTGTATAAAAAATGGTCTGCACCGGCTTGGTTAGCTTGATATAACACCTCTTCACCGGTATCGGCTGTGTGAAGAATGATTGGGCAATGCTCTATGCTATTATTGGCTTCAAATTCTCTTATACGACTGGTTGCGGTAATGCCATCCATTACGCCCATATGCAAGTCCATCAATACAATATCGATACCCCCTAGTTGAAATCGATCTAACGCTTGCTTACCATCTGTAACAGCAACCACTGTGATGCCTGTAGAGGATAAAAAGGCGCATACTACCTCTTGGTTAACATCAGAATCGTCAACGACTAAAATACACTTACCAGACAGATCTACCGGGTTAATTGTACGCGTTGTATGAGAGTCTTTTTTGTGGTGAGCGATGATAGTCTTCAGTGGCAGGCGCAATGTGAAATGTGAGCCTTTGCCTAGCTCCGATTCAACGCTAAGGGTGCCACCCATAATCGTAGTGAGCGTATTGGAAATGCTAAGCCCTAACCCGCTGCCTTCTTGTCGGAAATCATTACTGCCAGGCACTTGATGGTAGGCGGTGAAAATATGCTCGATTTGCTCTTCAGAGATTCCATCACCGGTATCACTTAGAATAAAGGTGAGTTCGTTCTCTAAAGCACCCTGTAATACAGTGAGTTCAACCTGACCGGAGTGACTGAATTTAATGGCGTTGCCCATTATATTGATAAGTATTTGCCGCAGCTTCCCATAGTCGCCGTAACGATCCAACGTTAAATCGCCTTGCACGTGAAAACCGAGTGATAGGCCCTTGTCGTCTGCCATATTAAAGAATATGTCTTCTAATTCATTAACCAGATCTGACACACTGAAGTGGGTGGACTGAATCTCAAACACTGCATTGCTGGATAATTTAGAGTGATCGAGTACATTGCTTACAAGGCTTGATAACTGATGACTGGCCGTTTTGAGTGTTTTGAAATGCCGTGCTGAGACTTTTTGGTCGCCCTGCTGTCCGATAATGCCGATGATGCCTAGAATGCCATTTAATGGGGTGCGCATCTCGTGGTTTATGTTAGCAAAAAACTCACTCGTGTTTTTGTTGGCTTGCTCGGCTGCTTGTTTTGCTTGATTAAGCTCGTGTGTGCGTTCTACAACCGTCTTTTCTAACTCCAATTTGGACTGCTCAGCCAAGGTTAATGCTTTTAGGTTACCCATATTTATGGATGTATTTAGGCTCAGCACTCGTCTAAACAATGCAACCGAGAAGATCATCATTTCTACAAGAGCACCAATGAGAACACTATAGAGGGTCACCACGCTGCTAGGAAAGATCCCTAGATTGCCTAGCATCGTAATAAGAATACCGCTTAAAAAAAATGCAATGCCTAAGGATAAAAGCTTTGCGTTGGGTGCACCTACTAGGCTAGCAAATATCGTAATACCTAAAAACAATATCGATAAAGGCATGAATACAATAAGAGTGTAAGAAAAGTAACTCATATCAAAAAAAGTCATTATGCCAATAACTAACGCTAAGTATCGGGCAGTTTTTAATACCATGTCTACCCATGGCATAGAACTCTTGGTTTGAAGCACCTCTGCTATAAATAAAGAGAGGAAAATGATCATAATGTGGTAGGTTAAAAATAAAATATTTCGATCTTGCAGCGGAAAATCAAAAAACAGATCAAAGGAGTTCATAACCATGGTCGTTGCAACAAAACTGGCGCAATAAACACTGTAGAATAGGTAAATTCTGTCTCTAAAAGAGAAGTACATCAACATATTGATTAAACTAATTAAAATCCCCGCACCGATATACAAAATGACGATAGCCGCACGCTGGTCACCTATGGTGTGGCCATCTGTAATTTCTGATCCCTCTACGTTAAGAGAGATCCCCAATAATTTTACTTTACTGTGTATTTCAAGATAAAAAGTTCGGCTTTCGTTAGCCTCTAAGTTGATATCAAATACTGGCAGTCGGTTAATCACACTACGTTCATTTAACGCAATGTCAGTGCCATTCAGGTCGCTTATCCACTGACCTTGTTGCTGATAATGGAGGTTAACTTTTTGAGGATAAGCTTCTTGTATATACACATTCTTACTAAGGGCATGATCAGTAATATTGGTAAGAGTAAATGCAAACCAGTGACTCGCCTTTGTAAAAGGTATGTGGAAATGTTTTTTGATAAGTTCGCCGTCAGCTAATTGAACTTTGGCCTCGGCGGGTATTGAGATTTGGCTGTTGTCCGCCCAATGTGCACTCGACATGTTGAAGAACTGAGAATCGTAATCCAGATCGAAGTTAGGTATGTTATCGGCAGCAGAAATTTGGCTGATTAATATGAATAAAATCAGGCTTAACCGTTGCCATAGAGGAGCATTTGTATTGGAAAAATTCATTCTTGGCCTTTATTATTTTACCAACTAACCATTGAAGCAGGATTATACGTTCAATCTTGCTCAGGCCAAGGTCACATGCCTTTGTGCTATACAATCCCAATCTAACTTTAGCGACAGACATGAGGTTTAACAATGGGTAAAAGTACTCATATAAATCCACTCAATTCACAGACAGCATTTGAACTTCACTCCTTGAGTGTTAGTAATAGACCTTACCTGATAGATCTATCGAATTAATCGCACGTTTTCCTTCACATTTTTTTGTGGGACACAATAACAGGCTTCAGTGGCAGGACACAATCAAACTGAGTGCCTCTATTTATATTGGATTTCACGTTAAGGGTGCCGCCCATAACCATAGTTAGTGCTTTGGAGATACTAAGACCTAGACCGCTACCTGTTTTTTGGAAACTATTATTACCAGGCACTTGATGATAGGCGGTATAAATACGCTCTATGTGTGCTTCTTCGATGCCATCACCGGTGTCTGTAATGCTAAACATGAGTTCGCCTTCAGAGGAACCCTGTAATACAGTGAGTCCAACCTGACCGGAGTGAGTGAATTTAATGGCGTTGCCCATTATATTGATAAGTATTTGCCGCAGCTTCCCATAGTCGCCGTAGCGATCCAACATTAAATCGCCTTGCACGTGAAAACTGAGTGATAGGCCCTTGTCGTCGGCCATATTATAAAACATGTCTTCTAATTCATTAACGATATCTAAAATATTGAAGTGGATTGATTGGATTTCAAGTGCGGCATTGCTAGATAGCCTAGAGTGGTCTAGAACATTACTAACAAGATTGGAAAGCTGGTGGCTGGCTATTTTAAGTGTTTTAAAATGTTGAACTGAGACTGTTTTTTCGTCCTGCTGCCCAATAACCCCAATGATGCCGAGAATGCCGTTTAATGGAGTGCGCATTTCGTGGTTTATGTTAGAAAAAAAGTCTCTACGATTTTCGTTGGCTTGCTCGGCTGCTTGTTTTGCTTGATTAAGCTCTCTTGTGCGCGCTATAACCGTGTTTTCTAGCTTAGTGCTGGAATGTTCAGCCATGTCTGATAAAGCGGACTTAGCCTCAGTATTTGAGTCGATTACTCGCCTAAATAAAGTAACGGAAAAGATCACCATTTCGGCAATAGAGCCAATAAGAATGGCATGAACAGTCACCTCATTCTTAGGCAATACGCCTAGGTTAACTAGCACCGTAGTCATAGCACCCGATATCAATAGCATAACACCCACCATTAAAGTCTTTGCATAAGGTGCGCCTTGACGGTTGGCAACCACTAGGATGGGTAAAAATAACATAGATGCTGGAATGGTGCTAACCAACACGTAAGAGACGTGACTCTCGTTAAAAGTAGTCATAATGCCAATAGTGACTAATATTAACCGAGAAATTTTCAATGCGCCCTCGATCCATGGCATATTCTTATTGGTTTGAAGCACCTCACCGATGAACAAAGAGAGGAAAAAAAGCACGCTGAGATAACTTAAAAGAAAAAGGTTTCTGTTTTGAAACTGAACGTTCAAAAAAAGATCGAAGGAGTTAATAGCAAAGGTCGCAAAAATAAAACTGAAGGTAAATGCACTGTAATATATATAAACCCTATCTCTAAAAAAGAGGCACATCAGCGCATTAATTAAGGTGACCAAAAGCCCAGCACCAATGTACATTTTCACGATAGTGGTATGAATTTCACCGATGGAACGGCTGTTATCTGATTCGTCTATATTAAAATTGAACTGCAATAATTTTATTTTGCTGTGTGCCTCAACATAAAAAGTTCGACTTTCGTGAGCACCTAAGCTAACAATAAATATTGGTAGTAAATTGCGCACTTTACGTTTATTTAACGCTATGTCAGTGCCGTTAAGCTCGCTTACCCATTTACCTTGTTGTTGATAATGTAGGTTCACTTTATTAAGGTACGGTTTATCTAAATATACACTCTTGGAAAGTGCATGGTCAGCGAGGTTAGTGAGAGTGAACGCAAACCAATAGCTAGCATCTGTAACAGGTACGGTGAAATTATTATTGATGAGTTCGCCATCACCCAATTGAACTTTGGCCTCAGATGGTGTGGCGATTTTGCTAGTGTCCTCCCAGTATAAGCTGGATATACTGAATAACTTCGTATCGCCACTCAGATCGAAGTTGGGTATATTGTCGGCGCCTGAAATTTCGCTGATTAATATGAATAAAATCAGGCTAATTCGTTGCCATATACGTACTGTTTTTTGAATAAAACCCATATAGTTGTTTTAATCTTACCCACTATCTATCAAATATATCTCTAGTGAATATGATTTTAGCGACAGATAAAAGCCTTCGCAATGGGCAAAAATACCTATATAAATCTCATTGATTTCCTGACAAAATTTGAACCAACTCACAGTGGTATTAAAATTCCTACGTAGCTAAAAATAGACTTAATTAATCTTACCGGCAGGCTCAACGAACGGACTGCATGCATAGTGCAGGCATAGTCTAGACATAGCCCAGACATAGGAACTATCACCCATAAACCTGTATTGCTTGACTCTAGCTCTCAGCCATAGGGTTGTAGCGTTTCAACTGGTACTTGATGGCAGACGGAATTATGCTTATCTCTTACACTACTTATGTTCCATGGATGCGATTTTTAGTAGTTTTATTCATCTTGATTCCTAGTTCATCATGGGGCAGTGCAATACCTCAGGTTAACTTGAGTAACACTATTGAATCACAAAGTTTACTCACATCGTACTGGGCTGATACTAGCAAGTTAGCGACACCAAACCCAGATAAATGCTTCGGCATTGCCTGTCGCCAAAGCTAACTGCTTAGGCACTGGGCTAGGGTTGGCTATTTCTGAGGGCCTCACTAAAGCCATGGGCGGGGCGATCATAGTCACTTCTCATTTAGGCCACGGCAGTCATTTTTCTATTACACTACCCTTACCCACCGTCAATGCGCCAGGTATAGGCCAACGTAATATTACGGACGTGCCCGAAACCGCAGAGAGCGCCCTAGCCTCCTTCACTGGCATCAATATATTGTTGGTAGAAGATTCCTCCATTAACCAGAACGTTATCACCAAGTTCCTTCAAAAGACAGGCGCTAACATACGCATTTGTGATACAGGCACCTCTGCAATAGAGCACTTCAAAGAACATGGTGTAGACTTAATATTAATGGACTTGTGGTTAGCCAAAACATTAGAAGTTATGAACATCAGACTGGCAGCCCTATTTGTCCATTTGTAATGCATACGGCAGATAATTGGTCTGGTCTGAGCGATCAAGCTCAATCCGTGGATATCGGCCAATTACTCCCTAAGCCGTTTACTCAAATGCAACTTATCAATGCCATCAGTCAAGCGTTAGACATAAATAGCCGCTGTACATCTTCGCCTTTACGGCCTAACACCGACCCCGTATTAATGCATCTGTTTGATGATTTTGTAAACCAAAATATTGCTACCGTACTATTGTGCACAAATTACTTAAGCTCGCGTAATTTCAAAGCACTGAGTCACGAATTACATAAATGTGTAGGCAATGCTGGTTTATTTGGTGCCAATGAATTATCACAAACAGTATTGAGAATTCAAAAAAACCTAATCAGTGAGCCCTACGATACTGAGGCAATCAGCTCGTTACTTATACAAGCTGATCAACAGTTAATAGGTTATCGATTATGGTTTTCTGACCAACCTTAATCGTTATTTAACTGCCACTTAACTATAAAGTTAAAATTAATTAGACTTACATGGGCATTTATACGCATTGTTAAGTCTTATCAGTCTAGCTAAAATAAGATTATGAATTAAAAAGTCCTTCGCTGTAGCACAGTAAGCTACTTAGCAAGTAATTAGTAATTTTCGTTACCATACTTCAGTTTAAGTGTTCTTAGTAAAGGGAATTCACCTATGGTTCAGGCAAACGTTTTTTTGATAGATGATCAGGAGCTTATACTTGACGCTATTTCAGACTTAATTACATCTCGCGGTGCTGAAAAAGGCATTCATGTATTGGGTGTGGCCCAAGGTTATAAGGAATCGTTATCTACCCTTAAACATGAACAGCCAGACTTAGTGCTACTAGATATAAACATGCCAAATGTTAATGGCTACGAAACAGCCTTTATGTTTAAACAGAAGTGGCCAGGAATTAAAATCCTCATGCTTACTAGCCATGAAGATGGTTCTGGTATTGCTCAAGCCAGAACAGCAGGTGCAGATGGTTACGCACTTAAAAGCGGCTCCCATCAGGAACTCATGAACTCCATTGTAGACGTATTAGAGGGCGACCAAGAATTTGTAGTTCCCAGCGGTGCAGTAGACTCAAGCACAGAAAGTGACACTCCTAATATGGGCCTAACTCGCCGGCAGCGGCAAGTGTTGAAGCTTTTGGTATATGGTGAAACCGCAAAAGGTATCGCTAACGTGTTGAAAATAAGCCCACGTACTGCAGAAAAACATCGTGCTCAGGTTATTGCTAAGCTTAATACTCCGAACGCAATTGAAATGGTTGAGTATGCTAACCAACTAGGTTTACCCAGCTATTAACCCAATGAGCTACTACCATTAAATAGCATTGATACGAGATTTTTTTTATAAATGCAGAGCACTAACAACAATAAGAATAAGGGGCGCAACCCTAGAAAACTCAGACTGCCACAATCTAAACTCAAGATTATAGCAGTCTCCGTGCTAGCACTTGGCACTTTCACGTCCCTTTTGGCTTATGCCATAAGTAGCTCGGTGGCCAAAATTGACACCTTAGATTACAACTCGGTGAGTGGCATAAACGTGGTTGCTGGTACTGGGCAAACCGATGCGGTTCTGGCATCAGGAACTATTAACAGTAACAGCCCAGGAGGGTGGATACTGAAAGTTATGTCCGCTAACAAGGGCAAGCTAACACACGGTTCTGGCGGGCCTGGAAATGAAATTGTGTACGGTAACGTCAAAATGGCAAGCACTGGCGGCACTTTGGGAGCAACCCTTACTAATCCTTCCGGTGTAGATAGGGTTATTACCAGTGGGACCGCCATATTTGATACCGGGGTAGCCACAACTGCAACAGTGGACTACAAATTCGAACTCCAAGTAAGCTGGCCTGCAGACCCATCCATACTGGGAGGCAGATACACAGATACCATCACCTTACTTATTGTTCCTGTTGATTAGTAACTGTGGTTACCAGCTTTTTTACACTTAGGTTTACCCACTAATTAAATTAAAAAACACTTCTACAATTAATATAATCAATATGTTGGTTATATTTATCTATTATTAACTATTTTATTAACACCATAGGTAAAATAACCTATATATTAATTATATAATAACATCATAGGTAAAATAACCTATATATTAATTATATATTAACATCATAGGTAAAATAACCTATATATTAATTATATATTAACATCATAGGTAAAAAAACTTATAAATTTTTACATTTATTATCTAATTATAGGTAAAAGAGCCCATATATATTAAATATATTATTATGTAATATTAATTATCGATTTATTTATTTGTACCGTTCAATTAATGATAGGTAAAACAACCTATATATATTAAATTAATTCTTATATAGAATTTTAATTAAATTAATTAAATTGTGCTAATTAAATTAATTGGTTATCTAATCTCAAGCTTAGATAAGTTAATGTAGATAAAAAATAACTAATCCCTTAATAATAGAGAAAATATCATGAACAAAATCTTAAAAAAATCCGTACTACATGTTGCAGTAGCTACAGTATTGACAGCTGGCTTTGCTAGCTCGGCTATGGCTGCTGGTGGCATTGCACCAATCAACTCATTGACCGGCGCACAAACAGATTTGCCAGCAATTGTGGCCTCTGCTGACGTAAGCAACCTAGAGGTTTTCTCAGGAACAATCTCAAACAACAGTAACAGTGGTTGGAACGTGACAGTGACATCTACTAATTCTGGAAAATTGAAAGGCTCTAGTGGAACAGGCGCAGGTAGCGAAATTCCATACACCCTGTACCATTTGAATGAGGTTAAAAACGCAGGCAGTGTTATGGGAGTTGAGGCATCTGGAAGTGTTTATGGGTCTGCGACACCATCTGCAGGAGTGCACAAATTTGCTACTTCAGCAGTATCGACTGCAACAGTTCACCAGGACTACACCGTAGGTGTGAGCTGGCTTGCAGATACTAGCCTATTGGCAGGTACATACTCAGACACATTTACTTTGGTGCTAGCAGCTAACTAGTTGGCACTGTAGCTAAATAAGTCTTATTTAGTAGATCTTAAAATCCAAATTAACGGCTATGTGGTCGTTGATTTGGATTATTAAAATGGATCTTATTAATTACACTTTCATTTTTAATACTGCACTAATTTCTAGTAACCAAAGTGACTCTCAACGCAGTAGAGTGGTTCTTAGCCAATATGCCACAGTGGATAACTATGAAAAAACTCTTCCTAGAAAAGATAACATACACAATGAGATATTTTATCCAATGTTGCCAGACACTTTTAGCCCTTACTATATTTATGTCACTGCCAACCTTGGCATACACACTCTCTCCAACGACTATGACACTGAGAGACTCTGGCAGCGAGTCCAGCAGATTTATGCAGCTTGTAAATAAAGCAACAGAACCCGCAGCCATCCAATTCAATATTTACGAACACAGTAAAGACCCAGATGGAAAAGCCATTAGAGGCCGGGATGCTAGCGACCAATTTATTATTTATCCACATCAGGTGATTATGATGCCTGGTGATGAAGTCAGTGTACAGGTAGTGTGGGTTGGCGAGTCCATATTAGATATTGAACAAGCATTTACCTTACTAAGTCGACAAATACCTATCCCACGTGAAGTCACAGTCCAGCCTGATTCTGCTGATAAACTCATCCTTGATATTCGATTTTTGATGAATTATGAAGGTCGAGTCTATATAACACCGCTGGGCGCAAAGGCCGATATTATTACTACTTCAGTCAACCAAGTTTCAGGGACTAGCTCGCCTGAAATAATTGAGATAATTTTTGAAAACCAAGGCACAGCCCATATATCGATGTCTAACATGTCATTAGTTTTCGTACCGCTTGACTCAGCAGGCGTTCAGTTAAAAGAACAATCAATTGCCATAGATGTAGCAAAAATTCCTGCAATGCGGTCACACCTTTTAGCAGGAGGAAAACGACGCTTACTTATTCCAAGACCTGAAGGCCTCCAGACGGGTCAATTCGATGTTATCCTGTCTCAATAACACATCACTCAAAAGCCGCCTATTTTGTGCATCAACAAAACGTGCATGTTTTTGGTTGCTTTTTTTTGCCAGCATGCCTGTCACAGTTATTGCCAATAGTGATGCGGACACTCCCTATCAAAAAACACGGGAAGAGCTTTTCCTAGACATTTTCAAAAATCCTACGCCCAACATCCCAGTTAACAGTTATATTTTAGTGCTGTTCAACGATGGGATGGAGCAAAAAATGAAAGTTGTTATGCCCCAGGGCAAGCAAGAAATGCTGCTTGAGGGAAAATTATTAATAAAAATCTTATCACAACAACTACTAAATGAGGATGCTTTACAACAACTAGAGCACAAAATTGATGCTGAAGGGTGGCTCAATATAAATGCTTTCAAAGGTACAGGAGTATCAACCTTATTCAATCCTAGCAAATTTGAACTTACCGTTACAACACTTCCTAGCATACGTAAAAAAAAGGTCAGCCATTTATCTGCCCCAATCTTTGTCCCTTCCATAGCACACTCGATTCCCCCTGCGCCAGTATCGGGTTTTATCAATTTTGAACATAAAGTACTGGTTGGTAGAACAAAAAGAGCCAACCCTTCGAGTTATCAACCCCGAACGGGGATTTCAGCCTCGGGCGCTATCAACGTAATGGGAGTGGTGGTTGAAACTTCTGTATCTAGCCAAACCAGCAAAGTAAACTCTTTACAAAGAGGCGATATACGTCTGGTTTATGATCAGCCACACCGAGCGCTAAGATATACCCTAGGAGACCTCAAGTATCCAACGATAGGTTACCAACGCACTTTGGAAGTCGGTGGCATAGGCGTTGCAAAGGACTTCTCTCTTCAACCGTATGTGCCTAACCATAGGGAAAAAAACCTAGAGTTTTACCTAGAACAACCGTCCACAGTAGATGTGTGGGTGAACGAGTCTCTAGTGAGCAGTTTAGAGCTTCCTGCAGGTCGCCACGATATACGTGGGTTCTCACCAGCCTTAGGCCAAAATGACACACGTCTGGTTATAGAAAATGCTTCAGGTCAAGAAAAAGTAATGCATTATTCGTACGTCTTCAACTCCAAGGTGCTATCAAAAGGTAAATCTCAATTTTTCTACAATGCTGGATTTAGTCGCACATTTGAGGATGGGATATACCATTACGACTCAAACAAACCAGTTCTGTCTGCGTCCTACAGGATGGGCATAGCAGATCAGACAAATCTTATCATCTACGCTCAAACAGATTATTTGCAATCCTTGATCGGTACTAGTGCTCTTCACACACTACCCACTAGCACCCTACAGGTGGACATAGCTGCCAGCCAATCAGTTTCTGGGAAACAGGCTTCGGTGGCCAAAATTTCTTGGAACAACATTCCTAAAAAAAATGACCGATTTAAAAAAACATCACAATTATCAATGGAATACCTCGGCAAAAATTTTGGCTTAACTGATACGTCTTCTAAAACTCAAAGGGATGTCATCAATTTAAACGCCACTGTTGCGCTCCAGATCGGATCGCGTTTGTCAGTCAGTATGAGTGGTGCTTTCGCACCTTCTCGGGACGTTGGCTCAGCTGACTCCCACAGAGGGTCAGCTGGACTATCTTACAAGTGGGGAAAAGCCGTTTGGATCAATAGTGCTATCAGACGGAATCGCTCAAGTAATAGCCTGATGCAAACAGAAATATTATTTGGAATTAGTTCTACTTTTTCTAATAACCTGGGTGACTTTTATGTGGCAAAAGAGATAGAAAGTAATAGCTTAGTATCCACTTGGAATTCCAGAAGTGGCAATACTTACAAATACGGATCTGCAAGAGTTGGATCCGATAAACGCGAATACAGAACGGGTGTTGGTTACCACGGAAGCCAGGGGCTAGCGGAGCTTTCACACTTTTCAACTAGAACCACTAACCAAGATATTAATGGGTCGCTAGGAAGTGACGACACTGTATTGCGCCTTCAAACTGCACTTGTACTTGCAAACAGTACCATTGCTCTAGCCCGCCCAGTAATAAATGGCTTCGCTATTATCAAAGGCAATAAAGGTTTGTCAGGGATTGAAATGAAGGTAAGTCCGATCGGCGGGGGTGGAATGAATGCAAAGTCTAACTGGATCAGTCCCGCTGTACTGGTTGGTATTCCAAATTACCAGTTACAAAAAATGAACATTGAGCCAGTTAATCCCCCCCTAGGCGTAACGCCTAAAAAAATGAACTTCTCTCTCTTTAGTGCATACAAAAGTGGATTTCTTATAGAAGTTGGAAAAGAACGTACTATCTTTGCAATTGGCCGACTCGTAGACAAGCAACAGGCACCTCTAGCAAACACCCCCATCCAAATCCGCCACATAAAAGACGCAGATAACTTAGATGAAAAAGTTGTGCACACGGTTACCAGCCAAAGTGGCCGTTTTCAAATGTCCGAAATTAAGCCCGGTTACTATGAAATCACTACAGAACTAGGAAGTGTGACCGTAGAGGTGGTAGAGAGTGATCAAGGTATCTCCCGGCTGGGTAATTTAGTTGTGCAGCACTAATCATAAGATACATTCGCTTAGTTAATGTTGATACGCACCCAGTTTAATAGACACTGTTAGATTGCATTCAATTATGACCCAGCGTTTGCACTGAGTTGTGACCCGCCTGTTGGCCCAGCTTACTTTATGTTTGCCAACCTACCCTCTCGTTGATCTTTCGCGTGCTCAAATCGATCTTTAATTACAACTGATGAAGCAAAAAAAAGACATCAAATGATGTCTTTTACAAAAAATGTCTGGTCGGGACGGCAGGATTTGAACCTACAGCCCCCTACTATACCTTCTTTGAGTGAGCTAACATCACCAAATCTATAAAAGCCATAAAATACAGCAGTTTAGATAAACTTTTTAATTAAAATGCCTGCTTATAGACTAACCAACGATCTAAAAAGTGTACGAAATTAAGGGCATGGGGGCTAGGTGGGTGAGCTTTACAAACAAATCATCAACTGTTTTAACAAAGCCATTCAATTTTTCAACTAGTTTGCATAGATGCTATACCTGCAATAGGCCGATAAGGATGGAATGTTCCTGCGATGCTGCAAACAAGCCTTTACCTGCTTTGTGTTCCGTCTTGTGTCGTTGATTATCAGTTATCGACACATCCGCTCCTGCCGCGATATACGATGCAACAATGGGCTGGTTGAAACTATAAGCCACACGGTGCCTATTGAGTTACATTGTAACCAATTGGAGTGTCTATTAAACTGGGTGCGTATCACCTTCTCTGCATAAGGGAACCTAGGTAGGGGGCAGGTGAATGTATAAATTTTTTCTAAAAACATTTAGACATGAATGAGATCACAATCTGAAAAAAAATTTATCAGGCTGCAGTCAACCCTGACACTGCTGCAATTAAATTTTCTTCTGTCATTTCTTTACCCGTATACTCTCCAACTAGCCGCCCTTCTGCCATGGTTAATATGCGGTGACTCACACCAATCACTTCTGGCATCTCCGAAGAAATCACAATCACTGCTAAGCCTTGTTCAGCCAGTGTTGCAATGTATTGATGAATGGCAGATTTGGAACCCACATCAACGCCCCTAGTTGGCTCATCAAGAATAATTAATTTTGGATTGGCACATAGCCATTTGGCGAGAACTAATTTCTGTTGATTGCCACCAGAAAGATCAGAAAGCAATTGCTCTGGCCCCGTCGTTTTAATTTCAAGTTTGGTTTTATAGTCTTCAAAAATTTGAAGTTCCTTGTCCACGCTAGGAACCCCCACATTTGAATATAAACTAAGGTGTGGCAGAGTCATATTGTGTCTGCCGCCCATCCCTAATATAAGGCCTTGCGATTTTCGATCTTCAGGCACCAGCGCCATACCTTTTTCAATGGCCTGTTTTGGGGATGAAAAACTCACCTTTTGCTGATCAAAAATAATTTCGCCACTATCTTTTTGGCGCACACCAAAGAGTGTTTCAGCAACTTCAGACCGACCCGCGCCTATCAAGCCATATAAACCAACCACTTCTCCTGCTCGGACTGAAAAGCTAATATCTTTAAACAAACCCCGGATAGTTAATTGATTAACACTCAATAACTCGGCTCCAAATTCTGCTTTTGCTCGGTGAAAATACTGGTCTAGATCTCTACCAATCATTCTATTGGTGATTTCTCCAATGGTTGATTCACTGGTGTTCACCGTACACTGTACTTCTCCGTCTCTGAGAACCGTAATTCGATCTGCTATCTCAAAAATTTCATCCATTTTATGGCTAATGTAAACAATCGCCACACCCTTTTTACGTAAGGATCGCACGACTTCAAAAAGCTGATCTTTTTCAGTAGTTGTAAGTGTTCCAGTGGGTTCATCAAAGATAACAACATTGGCGTTAAAGACCAGCGTGCGCGCAATTTCTACCATTTGCTGCTTCGCAATTGACAAATTACGCACAAGAACTTCGGGTCCAAAATTACAACCTAACTCATCTAAGGCAATTTTTGCTGCTGCGTTCATTTTTCGTTTGTTAACTATTCCAAAGCGATTGGTTGGCCAGTCGCCTAGGTAAATATTTTCTGCAACTGACAATTCGGGTGATAATGAAAGTTCTTGGTGTACCAGCAGGATGCCTAATTCTCGAGCTTCTTTGGGTGTCTTTATAATGACTTTTTTGCCACGATGGTGAATGGCGCCTTCATCAGGGTTATAAATGCCTGATAGCACTTTCATAAGCGTTGATTTACCTGCGCCATTTTCACCCATTAGCGCATGCACCTCGCCCGCCCTGATATCAAAACTAACTCTGTTAAGTGCGATCACACCCGGAAATTTTTTCAAAATAGAATCAGCAGTTAGAATAATGTCATTCATTTTTTCACCCTACCTAGATTGGCTAGAAGTTAACGTTTTATCAAGAATTAATGCGAGCACAAGCACTGTTCCCATGACGATCAACTCGATGTAATTAGGCGTATTAAGCAGCCGCAACCCGTTCAGAAGCGCCGCTAGAGTAATAACACCCCCCACTGTTTTCCACATACTGCCATACCCTCCGGTTAAGCGTGTACCGCCCAAAACCACAGCAATAATCGTCCACAGTTCCCAAATTCTAGCGGCATTGGGTTCTGCAGTTCCTAAACGCATAGACAACAAAACGCCAGCAACCCCGGCTAATAGACCACAAAGGGTGAAATTAATGACCTTATGACGTCGAACTCTGATGCCCGCCTCATGAGCAGACTTTTCGTTATCACCAACGGCATAGGTTTCTAATCCATGCTTGGTCTTAGAAAGAATCCACTGGAAAAACAGGGCTAAGCCAAAAAATATCATGGCAGTAAGCGACACGGGGCCGAGATAAATTTCTGGGTACTCTGTGTATGAATAATCACTGGTCATTAAGGCTTCTTCACCCGTAAAAATGAACACAATACCGCGAATGCCCATCAGCGACCCCAGCGTAACTATAAAAGAATGAATTCCAGATAATGCGACTAAGGCGCCGTTAATGAAGCCAAACAAAGCACCCGACAATAAAGCCACCAAAATAGCGGGCCAAATACCAATACTGTCCTGCAGGCCTATAGCAAGCGCCGAAGATAAGGCTAACGTTGCACCCACCGAAAGGTCGATCTCGCCATTGAGCATAACCAAGGTCATTCCCACGGCAAGTAAGCCAATAAAAGAGCCCTGCGTAAGCACATTACCTATATTATTGAGGGTGAAAAAATATGGTGAAGCAAGAGAAAACACCAGCATGCAAATAAACAAGAACACCCAGATGTGCTGCTCTCGGATGATTCTCAATATGCTTAAGCTCGAGCTTTGCATTGATGTCATCATTTTGGCAGCGCGGTCTTTCTTCACACCCACTGAGTTGCTCATACGAAAACCCTCCCTCTCTTCGCAGCTAAATCAATCCACACTGCAAGAATAATAACCGCCCAGGTCACCAACCACTGGACATAATAAGCAAAGCCTAATAACAACAAACCGTTTTGCACGAAGCCCAGCATTGTAACGCCAATGACTGTTCGCCAAATGGTGCCTGAGCCACCCAACATAGATGTGCCACCGAGAATTATTCCAGACAAAACCGTCAGCTCATATCCTTGACCAATGGTACTTTGCGCTCCCATGACTCGGCTACCCATGATAATGGCCGCTAACCCAGTTCCAAAACCAGAGATAACATAAGCCATTAAGACCACCCACCTGGTTTGCACACCCGAAAACAAACTGGCGGTTTCGTTTCCTCCAATGGAAAAAACCCAACGTCCAAAGTTAGTTTTTAAAAGTACAAAACTACCCACAAGTGCAGCAAAGAAGAATATCCAAACAGGTACTGGAATATCTATAAACTCACTTCGTCCAAAAAACCGGAACCAAGTTTCTTGAGGGTTAGTGACGTTAACGTTTGAACCACCCGAATAAAATAGTGTGGCGCCCTGCAGTAATGACAACATCGCTAGGGTGACAATTAGCGAGTTTAAGCGCATAAACCCGATCAAATAACCATTTACTATGCCAATTAAAAGACTGGCAAACAAAGTGTACGCGATAGCTATGGCTGGCCCCACTTGATTATGTTGGTCCACGACTAGAACTGTTAGCAAGGTAAGTATCGATCCAACTGACAAATCTAAGCGCCCCGTAATAACAACAAACGTCACCCCAATAGCGATCATTCCAGTGATCGACACTTGGCGAATTACATCTAAAATATTACCCGGGGTAAGAAATTCGGGTGAAGAAAAAGACACCACTGCTAAAAAGATGGCGAAGCCACCAAGTAAACCGTGTTTTTGAGCTGTCTCACTGGCTTTTTTGAGAAGGGCCATAATAAAGAATCTACATTAGTTTTTGTTTTACTTTCTATATAATAGTTCTATTCAATAGTTAAATAGTAGTGGGTATTTGTCCAAAATGGATATTTATAGGATAGCCATCGCTCATAAAAAAACCAACATCACCAATAGAACCCATTTTTAAGATTTTTAATAAAATATCCAATTTGGATATACTGAGTATTGCGACCTACTTGCCAGCTATGGTGATATAAATAGGCCAAAGCATATAAGGCTTAGGTTGTACGATTAATAATTTAACGGAGTACAAAGTGATGAATAAAATAAGAACAACATCAGCAATTTCGATTGCTGGATTATTGTGTGCTGGCCTGCTAACTAGTGCAGTTCAAGCGGCCAATGCACCTGATTGGTTGGGAGGTAAGTTGACAAAACCACTTTCCGAAACCCGGATTGGTATTACCGTGCTATACCCAGGCTCCAATGCCTATCAAGCAAAATATGCGGAAACAGCGGTCAGTTATGCAAAAGAACTTGGCATAGATGCGACAGTGATGGATCCTCAAGGTGACCCAGCTGTACAGTTCAACCAAATTGAGGATATGGTCTCTCAAAATTTGGACGTCATTGTATTGTGGCCAACCTCCCAGAATGCTCTTATACCTGCTGTGCGTCAAGCAGCGCGCGCGGGCATCCCTGTTATTACGTCAAACTCACCTATTGGAGAGGCTGGTCGTCGATATATTAAAGCACACACAGGTCCAGACGATTGTGCTCAGGCAGAACAAGCAGCAGAAATGTTGGGGGATTCACTCAACGGAAAAGGTAATATTGTTGTCGTTGAAGGTACGCCAGGTTACAGCGTTTCGATTCTTCGAAAGAACTGTTTTCTCGATAAAATAGAAGATGCATACCCCAACGTCAACATCCTTGCTAGCCAATCAGCCGATTGGAGTCGTGAAAAGGCACAGACTGTTATGGAAACCTTCTTAACCAAGTTTGGTAACGACATTGATGGTGTTTATGCGTTTGATGATGGTATGGGTTTAGGTATTATTAGTGCATTACAAGCTAAAGGCAAAAAACCTGGTGACGTAAAGGTTGTAACCTGTAACTTATTTGGTGAAGGTTGGGACGCTATCAAAACTGGCTGGGAAACTGGCTCCAACAAGCAATCAGCAGAAGATGATGCAATATTAGCAATTCAAACTGCAGTAAAAATTGCCCATGGTATTGATGTACCCGTTTTAGCCCAAATCGAAACTCCAAAAATCCAAGCTAACAACGTTAACCAATTCGAACGTCCAAGTTGGTAGTTTGGTAGTAAACGGGTCGTTATCATTTAACGCAATCGACTAACGAACCGTTTGCTAGTTAATTTACCAGAGTATGGATTTTTAGACGAACAATTGCCTATTGATCTAGGCATCGAAAGCCCTTAGACAAAGGCTTCTCTGGTTGAGAGAAGCCTTTCACGACGGGTTAAATTGATCACAGAATTAAAAAAAATTGGAACCATTTTCTCTAGTTTTTTCTTCAACAGGGTTGAGAAAAATCATATTTTGGGTGGTTCCATAACTCATAACAATAATCGAACTTGGCTTTTTATAGGAAGCCAACGACTAGGCAGATCTGAGGGAAGTCCACATGGGATTAAAAGATAAACCTACCATTCGCGTTGGCTTAATTGGGTCTGGATTTATGGGCCGTTGTCACGCTAATGCTTTTCGCAACGTAAGCAGTTTATTTAATCTTCCAGTCAATATAGAGCTTACTTGTTTAGCAGATATCAACAAAGCGCTGGCGCAGGATAACGCAGACGCTCTCGGTTTTATTTCAAGTACAGACTGCTGGCAGGACATGGTAGCTGACCCAAACATAGATATTATTGCGATAACATCCCCCAATGCCCTGCATGAGGAAATGGCTATCCTTGCTGCAAGCCATGGCAAAACAATTTATTGTGAAAAACCTCTGTCGACAACTTTGGAGTCGGCTATGCGTATGGTAGATGCGGCTAATAACGCCGGAATCGTTACTCAAGTGGGGTTTAATTTTTTACGCAACCCGCTCTTTAAAATGGCTAAAAACATGATAGAACGAGGTGACCTAGGCGACATTGTAAGCTTTCGCGGGACTCATGCCGAAAACTATATGGGTGACCCATGCCAACCCCATTCATTTAGGACCCACCCCCGAGGGGGAGGTGCATTAGCTGATATAGGCAGCCATATAACATCATTAGCTCGTTATTTTTTGGGCCCTATAAGCAAAGTGAATGCACACCAAAAAACGGTGGTCAAAGACAGGCCACGCGAACTTGGAAGTTATGAAATGCTCCCGGTTCAAGTTGATGATGTATCACATATCTTGGTGGAGTTTGCTAGCGGCTGTATCGGCAGTATTGATGTTTGCTGGCTGCAGACAGGGCGCAATATGGACCTGTCCTTCGAAATTACGGGCACCCTTGGGGCCATTCATTTTAATCAAGAAAGAATGAATGAAATCCACGTTTATAAGCCTATTCAAAATAGTTCTGAAACTGGATTTACCAAAATAGAAACAGGCGCCCAGCATCCCCCCTACGATCAATTTTGCCCAGCGCCAGGCCACCACATCGGATTTAATGATTTAAAAGTGATCGAGGTGGCCGAACTTATTAATGCGATGTTAAATGGCGAACCACTCTTTACAGATTTTCAAGAAGGCTACCAAGTCCAACGCACCATCGCTGCTATGCAGTCATCTGCGGACACTGGACAATGGGTTAGCATCAAGGAGCATATTGAATAAAATGGAAAGTAAATACGACTATATCGTTATAGGTGCGGGTTCCTCAGGCTGCGTAGTTGCTGGCCGCCTGGGCGAAGCTGGATACAAAGTATTATTATTGGAAGCGGGGGGGAAGGATAATAGCCCTTGGATAAAAATTCCATTGGGCTACTCTAAGCTGTACAACAATCCAAAGGTTAATTGGTGCTATACGAGCGAACCAGAGCCAGAATTGAATAACCGACCTCTATTCCAGCCAAGGGGTAAAGTGCTTGGTGGGTCTGGTTCCATTAACGGCATGATTTATATGCGCGGTCAGGCACAAGATTTTGATTCCTGGGAAGCCCAAGGTTGTGTTGGGTGGGGCTGGGAGGAAGTGCTGACCTATTTTAAAAAATCAGAAAATCAACAACGTGGGGCAAGCGAATTCCATGGTGTGGGTGGCCCCTTGGAAGTTTCCGATTTACCCTCTAATCATGCTTTGGGTGAAGCCTTCCACAGCGCTTCTGAGGCGCTCGGCTCCCCCCGCAACAATGACTTTAACGGTGCAGACCAAGTCGGTACAGGCTATGTACAAATCAATACTAAAAAGCAAAGGCGCTGGAGTACTGCGTCGGGATTTTTAACTGGGCCTGCAATGCAAAATATTACAGTGCAGCTTGGTGCAATGGTCGAGAACATTATTCTAAAGAACGGCGTAGCGACGGGTGTTCGTTGGAGCAACAAGTCTGGAAACTATGAGAGCTTTGTGACTAAAGAAGTCATTGTTTGTGGTGGTGTTTTCAACTCACCACAGATTCTAGAATTGTCCGGTATAGGCAAGCGAGAGGTGCTTGAGAAAGCAGGTATTGAAGTTCAGCACGAGCTACCAGGGGTGGGGGAAAACCTTCAGGATCACTTTGGTATCAGTGCAGAATATCACTGCAGCAAAAAAGTTACCGTTAACGATTTATACAATAACCCGATTTTAGGCGGCTTACAATTATTGCGCTATTTGTTATTTAAAACCGGTCCCTTTGCCGACAATGGTAATTACTCCAATACCTTCATTACCACAGCGCCCCATATTAAAACCCCAGATATGATGATTACTTTAATGGCGTGGAATACGGGTGAAGATTTGAAGCCCAAGCCGTTTTCTGGTTTTACAATTTTAGCTGAACATATTCGACCAAAATCCAGAGGCTCCTGCCATGTCAAGACTTCCAGAAAACAAGACGCACCAATTATTAAATTTAACTTTCTTAAACATCAAGATGATATTGATGCGGCGATTGCAGGCCTCAAACAGGCCCGAAAAATCGCCCAAACAGCACCCATGGATGGGTTTGTGAAAAGCGAGATTGCGCCTGGGCCAGGTCCAAAAACGGATGCAGAACTGGAAGCTCACTGTCGGAAAAATGGTTTGTCTTTGCTACATGGCGCAGGGACCTGCCGCATGGGTACAATAGAACAAGAAGATGCTGTTGTGGATTACCGTTTAAGAGTGCGCGGGTTAATTGGTTTGCGGGTAGTTGATGCGTCTATTATGCCCAACGTGGTCTCGGCTAATACCCATGCCACCGCCGTGATGATTGGAGAAAAAGGTGCGGCGATGATTGTTGAGGATGCCAGGGCATGATTAATATTGCGGTGATTGGTGCTGGTCGTATGGGGCAAATATATTGCCATAATGTGGCGAAAAATGAACATTGCAAGCTTGTTTATGTGGTCGGTAGAACACTAGAATCGGCATCCAAACTAGCCCATAAATACCAAGCACATGCGTGCACAGAGATTAGTGTGGTAATCAATAACGAGGCCGTCGATGCCATTATTATCGCTAGCCCCACACCTACTCATTTAGACATTGTGACTATGGCGGCAAAAGCAGGAAAAGCGGTGTTTTGTGAAAAGCCCATTGATCTAGATATACAAAGGGTCGATCAGTGCTTAGAGACCTTAGCCCAGTGTCCGATACCTTTTATGTTGGGTTTTAACCGCCGCTTCGACCCACAAATTAGCCAACTTCGACAACGCGTATTAGCGGGAGACGTAGGCCATCTTAATATGTTGCTACTTACTAGCCGAGATCCGTGTCCACCTCCAGTCAACTACCTACAAAGTTCTGGGGGTTATTTTATTGACAGCACAGTGCATGATATCGATTTGATTTGTTGGATCAGCCAAGAGTTGCCTCTTGAAGTCATGGCCACTGGATCCTGTCTAGTTGACCCCAAAATTGGTGAACTTGGTGATATCGACACCAGCATGACCATGATGCTGATGCCTAGTGGAACCATTTGCCATGTAAACAATAGCCGGCGGAGCGTGTACGGGTTTGATCAGCGCATAGAAGCCTTTGGTTCCAAGGGCATGCTACAAACACAAAACCAACATGAACATTCGTTACTTAGCTATTCTGACACCCAAACTAATATGGCGTCGCCACTAGAATACTTTTTCCTAGAGCGTTATAAACAATCATATTGCATTATCATAGATGAATTTATTTATGCGGTACAAAACAAAAAGTCTATAGATTGTAATCAATATGATGGTCGCAGTGCTCTAGCGATAGCCCTTGCTTGTAATCGATCAGTTAAAGAACGTAAGGCCATTGCGCCAGTATATTCCTAGACATGACAACAAAAAACAGAGTCTATTATTGGCGCCCAACTTTGTGTTGCAACCCGTTATTGCTCCACCACCTAATCAATAACAGTGGCTAGTAGGGACCCTAGCCGGGGCAATTCTATTTAAGGATGACTTCCATAACTCACCTAGGTAACATATCTTTAATTTATCAATTTAATCGGTGGCGCCATGACCCAAACTGAGCTGCTTTCTATTCTAGAATTTGTAGAAAAAATACAGTGTATGGCGCAGGGAAAAAACACCTTGGCTGGTGTGGATTCTCGTTGGAACATCATTTTGTATGCGATGCGCCGTCATCTTGAAGGCAAAATCCTTACCCAAACAGCCTTGACGATGGCAGCCAATGTACCTTATGGCTCTGCTATACGTCGAATCAATGAGTTAATAGATGAAGGATACATACTAAAGCGTCAACGCTCCAAAACTGGAAAGTCTTTTTCCTTACACCCCTCCAAACAGCTAATCGGCAGATTTGAAGAATATGCATTTCAGCTTAAATCTCACATCGGCGTTACTTTCGGTTTTAATGAGGGTGGCAAGTCGTTGGATGACTTTTATTTTGGTGCTTCTTATATGGCGTCTAGCACCCTATCCTTTCCTTCAGCCTTAAGTTTTGGGGTCGGTTTTGATAAAAAGCTACGCATATTAGGCCCGACTGATCCAACTTTTAATTTTCTGGCAGGTAATCCTCGTCAAATTAATGAATTTTGCGGTGGCCCTGTAGAAATGGTGGTGATGAATCTTGATGATCTCCGGAAAGAGTCTATTCGTAACGCTTTATTAGAGCAGTCTGAGTACGATCTCATTGCCTTTGATTTGCCTTGTTTAGGTGAATTTGTTGCTAAAAAAATAATAGTGCCTCTGAATGATAGAATCGATGAAGAGAAATTCAATTTTACAGATTTTCATAATGCGGCCTGGCAGGGATCAGCTTACCAGAGTGACCAATATGGTATTCCTATTCAATCCACTAGCGAGGTATTTTTATACCGTACCGATCTGTTTGAAGAGTTTGATATTGATTGCCCGCCGCAGCAAGTTGACGATGTTTTGCAAGCCGCACAGAAATTGCATCAGGTACAGCCGGGCTTAAGTGGTATTGTCATGAACTATGGGATAGGTACTCCCATAGCCCATACTTTCATGCAGACTATGGCGTCTATGGGCCAAAGCATCATGTTACAAAGCACAGAGTCGAATGGGTTATTTAATCAAGGACGCCCAAGAGTCGACACCGAGGTGGGCAAAAAGACGATGGAATATCTTTTAGAGTTACTCGATTATGCCCACCCATGCAGCCTAAGTTGCGATTGGGATAAGCGAATCCGTACTTTTGCTAAAGGAGAAGCTGCAATGACATATGGTTGGTCCATCCGAGCATCTATGGTGGAGTTAAGTGATTACACAACCGTTGCTCAGCAGGTAGGTTATTGCGCGCCACCTAGCGCACTTGGTGTGGCTTCAGTGTCGCCCATTGGGGGTTTCTCCTTAGCCATTCCCAACAATATGAGCAAGGAAAGACAAGATACTGCATGGCGTGTCATGAAATACTTAACTAGGCCTGAGCTTATCAAATGGTATGCTTTAAACGGCAACTATTCGAGCACTCGTTATTCAACCAGTGCAGACCCCGAGGTAAAAATGGTGAGCCCAGTGGTGGAACTGGTTGATGAATTAGAGCGTAAAGGTCAAGTGCAAACTGGAGTCAGGCCCCCAATCCCAGAATATTTTGATATTATTAAAATACTTGGTGAGGAAATTCATTCAATTTTAGTCCGTACATATAGCGTGGCAGCTGGTCTAAAAAGAGCGCAAGTTCGGCTCGATAAGTTGTCGATTAACGTTAGGGTAGGTAGGTCTTCTTAGGCACAGATGCCAGATCACTTGACCCTAAAGATCAACGAATTCATTGCAGCTCCGGTTAGCGAACCCGTCATGCAAGTTACGCAGTCTGGTTATAAATGTCACATGCTCTTATGTGTTGTTAAATGGTCATTCCCACACTAACTCATGACCAAGAAACGCACAAAAATTTCGCCTGTAATTAGTCGCTCAACCTAATACAGGGAAAAAAGTTATAGCACAGGAGAAATTACCATGGCCTCCAGTTTCAAGCTTTCGTGGCCAAGCTATCTATAGTTTGGCAGCGCTGGCCAATGATGATCTTATCAAAACATCCAAGTATTGTGGGTATCCCTTACAATCGGATGTGCATCTCCCCTAGTATTGCAGGCTATGTGGCTTTTGGGTTGACATTCATTATGGGTGGCTTACTTTACCTTGAACTTGGCTAGGTTTATTAAGCACAGTGCGGAGATTGACGGACCGCCAACCTTCCTGTGAATAAACATATGTCAGCCGTTTAATAATCCAGTTGACTGATACCAATCCCAATTACCCTTGGTTTTTTTAACTCTGTTGCTGGCAGTAGAACTTGAGTACAGAAAGGTTGGTGGCGCTAAATGGTCTAAGTTCCTTGTCTGATTAAATCACGCTAAATTGAAGTAGACTTAAAAGCAAACGATTGCATCAAATTAAGCTTAAGTTGATAAAGATTAAGAAGAAATAAAAATCTAACTTAACTAAATAAAAATATAAAAGGTGACAAAACACTTTAATCTGCGACTATGCAATCAATCTAAAAACTTATACTTAGGTCATAACTCAGTTGCCAATCACACATAAAAACACTATAAATCATTGTTAATATTGAATTAATGATAAAATGAAAATGGTAATAAAAAATTATTTAGCATGAAGCCCAGTTTAAAAAACGCGATAAGGTTACAATTTATTCATAATTTAAATTGACTTTAAAAAAAGCATATGTTTATATTAATTATGCAATCGATTGCATATAAATAAAAATAACTTAGGTATAAATTATGACTACAAAATCAACTCTCATAGCTACACTCGGTACTGCTGTGTTAGCAGGCACGTTGAGCATGAGTGCACTAGCAGCCTCTATTGTGTCGTTTAACGGTCCAGCTGGTGAAGCCTATATCGGCAAATTCATCAAAGGCATTAAAGCCACTGCCGAATTAAAAGGCTTCGATATCAAGGTGTATGAAAACCAGTTTAATCAGGCAGAGCAAGACCAGCAAGTACAGCAAGTGTTGGCTACTGGCCAGTTACCTGACGTTTTCATTTGGTGGCCTTCTGATGCAGTTGCAGGCTTAGGCTCTTTGCGGGCTATGCATAAGACGGGTGTACCGGTTCTAAAAATTAACCAGTTGCCAAATGACCAAGACAAAAAGTACATCTTTGGTTATGCAGGCCCAGATGACCGTTTGCGTGCTCGTAACGCTGGTGTCATGATGGTACAAGCCGCTAAAGAAAAGAAAGCCGCTGGCGGTAAAGGGTTTAACGTCGTTGCATTAACCTACCCACAATCTTACGGTGGCTACGGTCTTTCTATGGACGCGTTTAACGCAGCCATTGAAGGCTCAGACTTGAACCTAATCGGTGAAGTTGACGAAGGTTTTGGCCAAGCAAATGGGTATAAAGGTGCTGCCAAACTGGTTGCAAAATTGAAAGATCAGGGCATTGACTTCGTATACGGCATGGATGACGCCATTTTAACAGGTGGCCTTAAAGCTTTAGAAGAAGCTGGCTACAAAATGGGCGAAGACGTGATTGCAGTGGGTACCGTATGTAACGGTGACAAGCAGTTGCTAGAAGAAGGTAAGCAATACGGTACAACTTTGCAGTCTCCATTGCATGAAGGTCAGTTGGCTATCAAGCTAGTAGAAGAGTACCTTGCTACTGGTAAGCTTGAAAACTACATCAACTTTACACCTAACCCACCAATTACCCAGTCCAACATGGACACAGTGGCATTGAAAGGTTATGACGGTAAAGTATACGCTATCGAAGAGCTTTGCTCTGGTGCTTGGAATTAAGCAGACGGGTTGATCCCTGTTGGTGTTTGAATTAAAGCGCCCAGCCGGGCGCTTTTTTAATAATTTTTTAAAAAAAGTAACGTTTGAAAACGTCCTCAGATGCTTTATTTTCTGTGATCAGGTAGACCTGGATCCCGCTATATAAATCATTTTAGACCAGACTAATCCAACAAGGACCTATTGATATGACTAATGCTCCATGGCTTGAGCTCAAGGGGATAAAACGGCATTTTGGCTCCATTAAAGCGCTCAAAGGCGTTGATATCCAAATCAACCGAGGCGAAGTATTGGGCTTGGTAGGAGAGAATGGCGCAGGAAAATCCACCCTAATGAAAATCATGAGCGGCTTTGATAGCGGTTTCACTGGCGAAGTATTCGTTGATGGACGGGCGGTTGAACTTGGCTCTCCCAATAAAGCACAAGCACTAGGCATTGCTATTGCTCAACAAGAGTTAAGCCTAATCCCTACCCTATCGGTAGCAGAAAATATTTTCTTAGGCGGCAATCATGGTCCGACCATAGCCTCCTTAAGCACCCTAAGCAAATTGGCTAGACCCTTTTTAGATCAAGTTGGGCTTAATGATATAGACCCAAAAGCGCCCGTTCATAGACTTTCAGTAGGCGAAAGCCATCTAGTTGAAGTCGCCCGCTTAGTCGCTCATAACCCCCAATTACTCATTCTCGATGAACCTACAGCAGCATTGAGCGAAACTGACAGTGAACGCATACTCAACATGGTTAATCGCCTCAAGGCGAATGGCAAGTCAATCATTTATGTGTCCCATCGATTGGACGAGATTTTCAAAATTGCCGACCGTGTAACGGTGTTACGCGACGGTGCCAGCCAGGCAACCAAACTGGCTTCTGAATTAGACGTACCCAACTTGGTGACATTAATGTTGGGGCGCGAATTAAGCGACATGTTTCCACCCAAGAATCTGAAAAGCCAAGGCACAACAGCCTATACAGTTTCTGACCTATGGCCCGACGGTTTATTAAGCCCTATTTCCTTCAATGTGAACAGAGGCGAAATTTTAGGCCTTGCGGGACAGCTTGGCAGTGGTGCTGGTGAAATATTGGCTGCCATTGCGGGTTCCCATCCAGTTCGTTGCGGTTTAATCACTGATATGTCTAGTGGCAAGTCTTTTTTGCCCAAGTCATCAAAAGTGGCCATTACCTATGGCATTGCCTATTGCTCGCCAGACCGCAAACACGATGGTTTATTTTTAGGACGTCCAATTTCCGAAAACTTAACAGCTCCCAATCTAAAACGCATTTCTGATAAAGGCATACTTAACACCTCCAAAAGCAACACCCTCAGTGCTGACATCGCTGAGTCCTTTACTATAGACCCCAGCCGCCTGCCCCACGAGGCTTCAGTTCTAAGCGGTGGTAACCAACAGAAAGTGGCATTGGGTAAATGGCTTTCCATTAACCCTGGACTAATACTCGTAGACGAACCCACCCGTGGTGTGGATGTCGGTGCTCGTGCAGAAATTTATCAGAAGCTTGTAGAACTTGCAGAATCAGGGGTGTCCATCATCGTCGCCTCTACTGACCTGCTTGAAATATCTGAACTACCCAGCCGTGTACTCACCTTCTACAAGGGTGCATTAACCTGTGAACTAGAGGGCAACAAGGTGAACACCGAAAATATTCTCAAAGAAATCACTAACCCAGAAACCTTCTTACAACTAACAGGAGATGCATCATGAGCGCCGCTGCAGAGAGCAAACGTTCGGCCGGCGCCGGAAAAAGTACAGCCGTAGACATCGTCAAGCAAAATGGCCTTAATATATTTTTAGCTATTATTGCTTTGGTGTTTATCGGCTTTGCCATTACTACGCACAATTATTTGACCCTATTTAATATTAAAACCATCGTGCGTGATGCTGCCTTGGTGGGCATCATGGGCATTGGACTTACCTTTGTTACTTTATCAGGTAATTTCTTTTTGTTATCCATGAAGGAAACAGCAGCTCTGTGTATTATCACTTTCGCCACGAGTATGTCGCACGATTTTGGGTTTGTCATTTCACTGGCTGGCGCTGTAGCGGTTGCAATGATTTCAGGTGGCTTACAAGGCTTACTGATCGGTAGAGGGGGCAACCCCATAGTGGTGACCTTAGGTGCTGCAGGTATTTTGTATGGCATTGCTAGTTGGTGGAGCGATAACTTGGTGATTTCTTTTCGACGACCCAATGACGCCGAGTGGTTAGGTACTGGCTCTGTGATGGGCATACCTAATATCACCATCACCTTTATTGTCATCGCTATAATAGCCGAGTTAGTGTTACGTAAAACCAGCTTTGGACGTCAAGTGTATTTAATTGGTGCCAACCGGGCCGCAGGCAAGGCTACTGGCCACGAAAACAGAAGCATGGCCATCAAGGTCTGCATGATCGCTTCAGTTTGCTGTGCCATTGTTGCGGTTGCTTTTTCTGCCCAGATGTCCAGCGCCCAAGCAAACTACTTTTCCTCTGAATTTGGTTCGAGTGGCGACTTCACTATTTTAGTTATTGCCACCGTCATGGTGGCTGGTAACTCAATTATGGGTGGTTACGGTTCTACGTTAAGAACTAGCTTAGGTGCGGTCTTTATATCGGCTGTGGATAACATGATGGTGTTGCAAGGTTACAACAGCGGACCTCGGGTATTATCCGTAGGACTTATGATTGTATTTAGTATTTTAGTATTTGCTTACATACGCAGAGACAACCGCTCTGAGGGCTAACAACATGACATTTTTCAACCTTAAAAAAATCACCAGTAACGACCCTGATTTGGCTTTTGCCATTCTTTTGTCTGCTTTGGTGTTTGCTTTTTTCTCTTTCAATGAGCCATTGTTTTTTAACATTAACACTGGTTTTGCCATTATGGAGCGCTTCGCCGTACTGGGCTTGGTAGGTTTGGCCTTAACCTTATGCATTATTGCCGGCGAAATAGATTTGTCTATCGGCTCCAATGCAGCCTTGTCGGCCGTCATTGTGGTGCGGTTAACTGATTCAATCGGTGCAACCAACGCCATCTTAATTGCCTTGGCTGTGGCCACCAGCATTGGCTTGATCCAAGGTTTCTTTATCGCCTACCTAAAGGTGCGTGCTATCGTGTTAACTGTGGGCACACTAATGCTTCTGCGTGGCATCACTTTATTTGCCGCCGATGAAAAGACAGTGATGTTAACTGACTTTGATATTCCAGACTTTATTCAAGAGAAGGTGTTCTATATTTTTTCTCCTGCATCATTTTTAGTGCTTGCAATATTTGTGCTTGTGGCATTATTTATGCGCTACACTAAATATGGTCGTGAGGTTTATGCCATCGGAGGGGCTCGTAAGGAGGCTGTGGCCTCTGGAGTGAGCTTGAAACGCCCAATGATGATAGTATTCGCTATTTCAGGCCTGTGCGCAGGTATTGGTGGTGCTATCATCGGTTTGCGCTCGGGCACAGCCCAACCTCTAGGCTTGCAATACTTGCTTTTGGCAGCCACAGTGGCTGCTTTTATTGGCGGCGTGAGTGTTCTGGGTGGAAAAGGTGGCGTTGTTGGGGCTTTTGTCGGCGTTTTAACGGTGAACTTTCTCAACACCGGTTTAGTGTTTAACGTCACCCCAGCCTATATTGCACAAATGTATATGGGAGGCTTGCTGCTGGTAGTTATACTGTTTCAAAGCATGTCCAAGGTGTATGAGGACAAACAGCAACGACAACTTAAACTGGCCGACACAGATAGTTTCCGACAGCGACTGTTGAAAAGTTTAAAAGCCTAGGTAGAGTGAGACAATAATTATTATCCCTGAGCTAATAATTGACCCAAAATAGTATAGGCGAAAATAACAGCCCACAGTGAGAACAGCTACAGACTGATCGTCGTTAAAATTTTCCAGCCTAAATAAAACCTAGTTCGGTGCATATCGCTACCGAACTGGGGACCTTAGAGGCTCTAACGTGTCTTTATTACTCTCCTTTTGTTGTGTCAAATGTGCAATAATTAATGTTGATTATAATTTACTGACCTGGGGTTAATCGTTGAGTAGTCGAGTTCGTATTAAAGATGTGGCGCAGCACTTGGGAATTAGTACCTCAACGGTATCTAGAGCACTGAATCCTAAAACCTGCAACATGATCAGTAGTGACGTGGTAAGCAAAGTTAAACGTGCTGCTGATAAGCTGGGTTACACCATGGATTTTGCAGCAGCAAGTTTGCGCAATCAGCGTACTTATACTGTTGGCGTAATTATTCCTGACATCCTTAACCCAGCATTCCCCCCCATTATTAAAGGCATACAGGAATACCTGGCAAAACATAACTTTGTAACCTTCACCTTGTTTACTAATAATGAACAAAATCAAGCCATTACTGAAATGCGCAAGCTGGTCTCTAGGCGTGTAGACGGCGTGATCATCGCCAGTGCCTTCTTACAGGATGCGAGTGTTAACTTCTGTATCGATAACAATATCCCCTTAGTGACGGTGAACCGCTCTATTAAGGATGGTCACTTGATACATCAAGTCATGGATGATGAAAACCACGGCATCCAACTCGCCATAGGTCACCTAGTGGATCTTGGCCACACTCACATTACTCATATCGCTGGTCCACAAGATATATTGCAAGGGATTAAGCGTAAGGAAGCCTTTATTCAGCATTGCCAAGCTCAAAATATCCAAGTAGACATTATTAACGCCACCGCCTTCACGGTTGAGGCAGGTAAAAGAGCAGCTCAACATTTTGTGAATAACAAGTGTGAGGCGACCGCCATCATCGCAGGCAATGACTTGATTGCTGTCGGCGCGATACAATATTTGTTAGCCAACAATATTAATGTGCCTAAGCAAGTATCTGTTGTGGGTTACAACGGTATGCCGTTTGCCGAAATGTTGAGTCCAGCTTTGACCACAGTAGCTATGCCGGCAGAACAAATGGGGCAGCAAGCCGCACGCTTATTACTCAACGCGATAGAAGATCAAGATGCTCCCAAACAAAAGGTGCTACTGGCTCCTAAACTTGAAGTAAGACAAAGCACTGCCCCACCGCCAGCACAGGTAACAGTAACATAGGCCTGCGCCTGTGGGCATCTTTAGCCCTACCCTCACACTATAGCTACAATAGAGCAAGGCCGTCATAGGTTAGTTTACAACCCGTTATAAACAAGAAAAAGTTGAAGATTTGATAGAACTTCTGTGGTGAGACTCGCTTGTGTAAGTGATAACCCAAGCTCACACCAATAGGAGCTAAGGGTAACAATACCAAGGAAGTCAGTAAGTTTTGACTGTCGAGTTGCCCCAACCAAAAATAGGGGATCAGCTTTACATAGTTGGTAATGCCAAAGAATATGGTGCATGTGCCCATAAACACCGTAGGGTGTAGTTTTTGTGGAACCAAATAAAAGTTGACTGGAGGCCCGCCTGAGTGAATGCCAAAACTAGTAAAGCCAGCAATCGTAGACCAAAAGGCACCCTTGATAGGGTTGGGGGTTTGTTGGATTGACGACTCATACTTCAACCAAAAGTTTAGTGCAAATGCCAGTGCCAGTAGACCAATAATTAAACGCACATGAGATTCGTTTAAATAGCTAAAAGTTAAACTGCCTAACAGCACTCCAACCAGGGCTGATGGGAGCATAATCTTCAAGTTATGTGAATCCCATTGGCCCCAAAATTTGCGTACTGCAAACACATCCATTACACACAAAATAGGTAATAAAATACCAGCCGCTTGCATGGGACTTATGACCATGGCCATTAACGGCACGCAGACCACACCAATGGCATTACCGAATCCCCCTTTAGCCACGCCAAAAATAAGCACTGCAGGCACTGCAAAAAAATAGAATAATGGATCAGTAATCACTAAATAAACCTTATTGTTAAAGCCCCTGGAACATTAGGAAGGGCTTTGCATTGGGCCAAGGCAGATGCCTTTGGGGTAGGCTGCAGTCATTATATCAACTGCTGGGATGCACTAATTTATCAGCGATGAGTGCACCCTGTGACACAACCGCAGGCTGTGGCTGCTGCGCTCTTTTTATTAACTACTGTGGTGCGCTTTAAACCATTGCGCCTTACGCCAATACCACCGGTAATGACGCGCTGCACGGCCAAACCCGTATCAGGGTCATGAGTTAAGGCTTGGTCATTCATTTTTTGAAACTGTTCAAACCGCCTAGGTTCACCACTTGGTCCAGCAACTATGGTTTGGTAAATGTACGTTGGCATGAGTAACTCCATGGTATTACTGTGAAATTCGGTTTGCGTTAGGCGCTAATCCTGTCAGCGCAAAAGACATTTATATGTGTATGGCACGACCATAAGCATCCAATACAGATTCGTGCATCGCTTCTGAAATACTAGGGTGGGCAAACACCGTATGCATCAGTTCCTGTTCTGTGGTTTCCATGTTTTTAGCCACCACAAAACCTTGTATTAATTCCGTCACATCAGCACCAATAAGATGGGCCCCTAAAAGCTCTCCTGTATCGGCATCAAATACGGTTTTAATCAGGCCTTCAGTGTCTCCACTAGCAATCGCCATACCACTGGCAGACAAAGGGAAGCGGCCCACTTTAAGGGTGTGGCCAGCTATGAGTGCCTTATTTTCAGTTAATCCTACACTAGCCACTTGAGGGCTGCCATAGGTACAACCTGGTATTAAGTCCTTGTTGAGAGGATTCACATGGTCAAGGCCATTAATTTTTTCAACGCAAATCATGCCTTCATGGCTGGCTTTGTGGGCTAAGCAAGGGGCTCCAGCAACATCGCCAATGGCATACACATTAGCTTCATGGGTCGCCTGCCACTGATCCACTTTTATAAAACTATTTTCAAGCTCAACGGCAGTGTTTTCTAGACCTAAAGAGTGCGTATTGCCCACCACACCCACAGCTGAAATGATGCATTCAACCTCGAGTTCCTGATGTGCATCTGCGGGGCTACTCCCACTCTTAAGGTGGACCTTTAGCCCACCTTCATGATGCTCAACTTTTAACACCTTAGTATCCAGCTTTATATCGATACCACGCTTGGTGAATGCCTTAGCAGCAAAGTTAGATATTTCTTCATCTTCTACGGGCAACACATGGTTTAAGGCTTCAACAACTGTGACCTGCACCCCTAAAGAATTATAAAAGCTAGCAAACTCCATGCCGATCGCACCCGCCCCCATTACCAGCAAAGACTTAGGCATATGCTTGGGCGTCATTGCGTCTCTAGCACTCCAAATAAACTTGCCATCTGGCTCTAAGCCAGGGATTGCTCGCGGGGTAGCTCCAGTCGCAATAATAATGTGCTTTGCTTGTAGCTCCTTAGACTCAGCACTCTTGCCGCCATTTGCAGGGGTAATAGCAATTTTACCAGCCCCCAACAATTTGGCAGTCCCGTAGACAACTGAAACCTTATTCTTTTTCAATAAATGACCAATGCCTTTGTTTAAATTATCGGCCACTTGGCGTGAACGTTGTACCATTTTACTCAAGTCAAAGCTGTAATCATTGACGGTAATACCATACTTGTCTGCTTGCTTGATTTTATCGATTAGTTCAGCACTTTTAAGTAGTGCCTTAGTAGGAATACAACCCCAATTAAGACATACACCGCCTAGCTCATCCGCTTCAACCACGGCCACAGACATGCCCAACTGTGCCCCGCGAATAGCCGCCACATAGCCACCAGGACCGCCACCAATCACCACCAAATCAAAAATTTTCATACCAAACCCAATTGTATATTTCCGTTTAAACACGCTAAGTGCTCAACTGTGTTAACTACAGCATCAAATGCGCAGGTGATTCAACAAAGCGCTTAAGCACACTTAAAAATTGAGCCCCCACAGCTCCATCTACAACCCGATGATCTGCTGATAAGGTTAAATTCATTAGTGTTGCAACGGCCAGTTCGCCATCCTTAACCACTGGTTTTTGCTTGCCCGCACCCACGGCCAAAATGCACGCTTGGGGTGGATTGATGATCGCGCTAAAGTTATCAATGCCATACATGCCCAAATTTGAAATAGTAAAACCACCACCCTGATATTGATGTGCTTGCAATTGGCCTTTACGGGCGCTTGCGGCAAGCTGTCGAATTTCAGTGGAAATACTTACTAAACCTTTGGTGTCGGCCCGACACACGATGGGGGTAATTAGTCCAGCATCCGTAGACACTGCGATGGATATATCAATGTCCTCGTGGTGCAACATCGCCGTATCACTCCAACTGGAATTGACCTGTGGAACTTGTTCCATGGCCTTAGCGACAGCCTTCACTAAAAAATCATTAATGGTGAGTTTATAGGTGGCTTCTTTGTTGCCTGTAATGCTGTTAATGCTTGCTGGGGCGTTAGCATTGAGTTCTTTAAGCATGCCTTTAAGGCTATCAATTTCGCAGTCTACAGATAGGTAAAAATGAGGGATATTTTGTTTCGATTCAACCAAGCGCTGAGCAATCACTTTACGTATTTGACTGTGTTTAACTTGGCTCGATTGAGACATGGCTGGCAATGCCAATGCTGAGTGAGGCACCTTGTTACTCATCGCATGTTCAATGTCTGCACGTAAAATTCGACCCCGTGGGCCGCGGCCCTTTAGGGTCTGCAAATCGACTTGATTTTGATCTGCAATACGCCTTGCAAGAGGGCTGGCAAAGAGCCGCTGTGGCTGTTTGTCAGCAAGTTGTTGTGTTGGTGCTGTGGCGGGTACAGACGTGACAGACTCCCCAGGGGTGCTTTGTGGGTTAACGTCTACCACTGTTGGAGTGGCTGTAGCTTGACCAGATGCCGCAGCACTAGGAAGGTCTGCAATGGTTTCATTACCAATGAGTAGGTAACCAATTAACGAATGCACTGGCACATCATCAGTGCCGGCAGGTATTAAAATTTGTCCCAATATGCCCGCACTTTCAGCTTCAACTTCAATCACGGCTTTGTCAGTTTCGACGGCAACCAGTACGTCACCTTTGGCAACTTTATCGCCTACAGCCATATCCCAGCTGCTGATATTACCCGCATCAAAGTCTGGGGTTATGGCAGGCATCTTAATTTCGATTGGCACTGTAAATCTCCTCAATGTACATAATTACTTGCTCCCTAAGAGCAAGTATAAACTAGTCAACCTATTGGTCTGGGTAGGCTGGATGCCACAATTTATGATCGTAATCTCGCTCATACAGCTTGCCCTTTGGAAAACTTACCAACTCTAGCTGTAAGCCCCATGGGGCTTTAAAATAGACCCATGTTTGGCCACCACTAGGGCCTTCTGTGCGCACTACTGGCTCACCCATCACCTCGATGCCACTAGCTCTTAGGTAACCTAGAGCTTGGTCAAAATCATCAACGTAGAAGGCCAAGTGGTGTCCTCCTATATCGCTATTTTTAGGCACTTGAGTATTTTGATCAGGAGAACTGTATTCAAAAAGCTCAAGATTGGTGCCATTTTTACAACGCAAGAAACGTAAATTTTTCATCACTGTCTCAGGGTGAACGTCTAATGTTTTAGACAACCATTCACTGGCTTCAAATGGGCCTAATTCATAAAACGCTTCACAGCCAACAATATTGACAAAAAAATCTACAGCTTGTTTGACATTGGGTACTGTGATCCCAATATGATCGATACCTCTTAGTCCAGGCATGCCCACTGTGTTACTCATATTTAGCACCTTGTCTGTTAGCCCTGATCAGCGATAGCTTGCTCAAAACCCTTAAGGATTTCTTCTGCACCAACAAAAGCTGCACGTTCTAAAGGCTTAGAAACCACAGGCGATGCTTCACTGCCATGGATCCGCCTTACTGGATGATCCAAGTGATCAAAGTAGCGCTTCTGCACTTCTTCAACCACCAAACCACCATAAGAATTAGTCACACAACCTTGTTCAAGTACGATCACGTGGTTGGTTTTTTCAATACTCGCGCCGATGGTCTCCCAATCGAGTCCCGCACGGTCTAATGATCGCAAGTCGATAATTTCAGCATCTATGCCATGTTCTTCACACACGTCTAATGCCCTGCCCACCATATTCAGGTAAGTTAACACCGTGAATTTAGCACCTTCTCGAACCACTTTAGCGGTACCCAGAGCAATGAAATAATCATCGTTATCAACTGCGGCAGGCATCACTTTGTTGTAAAGCTCTACACTTTCAATCACCAAAACTGGGTCTTCACATAGCAAAGCCGAGTTCATTAAACCAACATAATCGAACGGGTTAGACGGCGCCACAATGCGCCAACCAGGCCACATAGAAAACAACCCAGCAGGGTCCATAGAGTGTTGAGAACCATACCCTGTGCCAATGGCCACCTTGGTACGCAATACCAAAGGCATGCTAATGGTGCCGCCAAACATATGCCGTGCTTTAGCAATTTGGTTAAACAACTGATCCGCTGCCACCAAACCAAAGTCAGGGTACATGAGTTCCACCACAGGGCGATATTTACCAGTCACAGCAACCCCGCCAGCTAAGCCAACAAAACCATGCTCTGCTATGGGTGTGGGTACACAACGATCAGGCCAGCGTTCAGGGATGCCCTTCGTCGCTCCGTTGGTGCCACCAATCAGTTTATGCACGTCCTCGCCTAACACAAACAAACGTTCGTCTGTATCAAAACGACGCACCATATTTTTAGCGATCGAAGTAATGAATTTAGTGGGCGCAAGCTGGCCCGTAAAGTTTTCTTGTTCTACGTAGTCTACATGCTCTAATTCTTCTAGGTTACTGCGTAGACTGTCATCGCAAGTGTTGGGGTCTGGCCACAATTCCTCACGGATAGTGCGGGTACCATTATTAGTGACCGTTAACTTTGCTGCGGCATCAGCAGTTAACTCAGCTGCGGCTGTGCCAATGGCATCGCAGTCATCCTGACTGAGCCAGCCTAAGTCGATCATTTTGGCTTCCATAAAGCGCAATGGGTCACGTGCAATCCACTCTCGCTCTTCTTCCTTCTCACGATAGCCAAAGGCACTGCCCTTGACACCACCACTGTGATGATAGAAACGGTACACATCGACTTCTAAGACAGCAGGGCCTTGACCGCTGCGTAACAGCTCGTTCACTTGCTGCATGGCCATGCGCACGCTAACAGGATCCATACCATCGACTTTGAATGAAGGAATACCAAAGCCAATACCCCGGGCAGACATGCGCGTTTCACGCGCTTGTTCGGCCACTGTAGTAGACACGGCATAACCGTTATTTTCGATATAAAAACATAAAGGCAGATCATAAAGAGCAGCTAAGTTAAAGGTTTCAAGCACATTGCCTATGTGACACGAACCATCACCAAAAGCCGTGAGTACGACCTTGCCCTGACCATCTCGTTGTTGCGACCACGCTGCACCGGCAGCAGTCGGAACACCGCCCCCAACAATAGCATTAGTACCAATCACACCAGCTTCTTTCCAGCGCAGATGCATAGAACCACCACGACCACCACTGTAGCCAGGCTGTAAGCCCATAATTTCAGCCATGGTGCGATAAACGGTGTCCCTGACCGCTGGGGAAAACCCATCTGCCGATGACTCAATACTTTGTTCATGCACATGATTTAGCGCTTTAGCGAGAAATACATGGTGGCCACGGTGGGAACCGTTCACCAGGTCGTCCGTACCAAGTTCCGACATGGCACCCACAACAGCGCCATCGTGGCCAATACTTAAATGTAAGGGGCCGTGAATCAAACCGTTGTTATTAAGACCCGATAAGGTCTCTTCGAAGGCTCGAATAATATGCAGATGGGTGAGCATTTTTATACACTCAGCCTTGCCTATGGTTTTCCAGTCAGTATCCGTTGCAGTGATCTGCAGCCACTTTACGTCTATGGGGATATTTGTTGCCTTGGCCACGGCCATTACTCCTGTCAATTAATGATTACACTGTTATTGATGTGTTAAAACCCAGTTGCAATGCAATAGGGCTTGGTTACCAATCGATTGCGATGTATTTTTTCTCAGTAAACTCGTGCAAACCATCTTGTGAGCCTTCACGACCAATACCACTTTGTTTAACGCCACCAAAGGGTGCTGCTGGGTCAGAAATAAAGCCCCTATTGACTCCTAAAACGCCCGCCTCTAACTTTTCTGCAACCGCTAAAGCATTACCTACATTGGCACCTATAACATAGGCAGCTAAACCAAACACCGTGTCATTTGCAGCAGCAATCACTTCTTCTTGACTCGTAAAAGTAACGATTGGCGCCACGGGTCCAAATATTTCTTCGCGTAAAATATCCGCATGCTTAGGGATATCAACCAAGACTGTGGGTTTATAGAAAAATCCGGGGCCTGCAACTCGTAAGCCACCGGTTAATACCTTGGCACCCAGCTCGACGGCCTGATCAACTAATTGCTCTACTTTGTTAATGGTACTAGCATTCACTAGCGGGCCTACATCAACCCCTTCTTTCATGCCGTCACCCAGTACCAAACTGCTCATCGCTTGGGCAAGGCTTGAAGAGAATTCTTCGGCGCGGGTGTGATGCACATAAAAGCGATTAGCACCAATACAAGATTCCCCGGCATTGCGCATTTTTGCAACCATAGCGCTGTCTACAGCAACCGCCATATCGGCGTCTTCTAGGACGATAAAGGGTGCATTTCCACCCAGTTCCATGGAACAGTTAACCACTCTTTCACTGGCTTTTGCCAATAACAACCGCCCCACCTCAGTGGAGCCGGTAAAGGATATTTTTCTTACCCGTGAGTCACTTAAACTGATTTCAGACACCATAGACGATCGTTTAGACGGAATAACATTCACCACACCTGCAGGCACACCCGCTTGCTCCAGCAGTTGCGCTAAGTAGAGTGCAGTTAAAGGCGTCTCTGATGCCGGCTTAAGAATAGTGGTGCAACCCGCAGCAAGCGCTGGAGCTATCTTTCGAGTGCCCATAGCCGCTGGGAAATTCCATGGTGTAATGAGCAAACACACACCTACGGGTTGATTTTTAACTAAAATGTTATTAGCCCCAGATGGGGCGCGCATAAACGTGCCTTGATCGCGACAGGCTTCTTCGGCATACCAGCGAAAGAACTCAGCCGCATAACCCACTTCACCGAGGGCTTCAGCTCGAGTCTTACCTTCTTCCAAAGAGATAAGCCGCGCAATGACGTCTTTATGCTCGATCATCAGTTCGAAGGCTTTACGCAATATTTCAGCCCGTGCCCGAGGTGAGAAGTTAGCCCAGCTAGAACCAGCATTATAGGCCGCTGTAATCGCACTAAGTACATCCTGCTCACAAGCAGAGGCAACACTGGTTAAGGCTTGATTATTGGCTGGATTAACCACCGAAAAAGTGCCACCGTCGGCTGCCGGTACCCATTGGCCATTAATGTATAAGTTGGTGGGCACACTAGTGGCTAAATCGACCGTGAGTCCTGCAGTAAATTGACTTGTCATGATAGTTCCATTAGTTCAAGGAGAGGTAAAAAGCGCATTATTAATATGCATTAGCCACAAACAGCTCTTGAGCAGGGAACAACGTCAAGATCTTACAACCATCAGCAGTCACCACAACCTCTTCCTCGATACGTGCTGCACCACTGCCATCAAGCGCTGGGCAATAGGTTTCTAAGGCAAATACCATACCTTCTTGCAGCTCAAACGGCTTATCAAATGACACTAGGCGGCTAATAATTGGACGCTCATGCAATGCCATACCTAGGCCGTGACCAAACTGCAAACCAAAGGCTTCCATTTCATTGGCAAAGCCAAAATCCTCTGCCTTGGGCCAAACAGCTGCAATCTTGTCAGTGGTTAAGCCTGGTTTGACCAACGCAATCGCATCATCAATCCACTCACGTGCTTGCTTATAGGCATCCGATTGGCCTTGCGTCTTGAAGCCTACGTTTAGGGTGCGGTAATAGCAGGTGCGGTAACCCATATACGAATGAATAATATCAAAGAAAGCCTGATCTCCCGGCCGGTACATACGGTCGGTAAAGTTATGAGGGTGTGGACTACAGCGTTCACCAGATACTGCGTTGATTGCTTCAACATCGTCTGAGCCGTTGTCATACAAAAACTTATTAACTAATCCCACCATTTCGTTTTCACGCACACCAGGCTTGAGTGCTTCAGACAAGTGATGATAAGCACCGTCAACCATTGAGGCTGCAGTGTTGAGTAAGATAATTTCATCCATGCTCTTAATCATGCGAGCATCCAACATGACTTGCTGAGCATCCACCACATTTAGTCCCTCAGCTTGCAGCGCAAACATCATGGGTGGCTCTACAATGTCGACACCAATGGGCATATCAAATACGCCTTCCTTGCGACACAAATCAGCAATCTGTCGTGCTGCATTGCGGAACAAGCCAACATCTTCTGGAACAGAGCCTCGTAGGCCCAGCATGCCAGCCATAACCCGATCTTTTTCAAGCCAAGGATTGTGCAGGCGATGGTGCGCTGCTGCTGAGCCAAAGTCCCATAAGTAAGGTTCTGAGTTGCCTGTAAATAAGGTATAACGACAAATCTTATCGCGCGACCATTCACCAATAACCGTACTGGTTAAGTAACGAATGTTGTTGTTATCAAAGCACAACAAGGCACCTATGTTGGAGTTGGCCAAGGCTTGGCGTGCTCGAGCAGTTCGGTAATTGTGCAAGCGACGGAAATCAACACGCTCTTCAAAATCCACATTCATGCGCCCAGGAGCTGGGATCATTCCCGTCCAATCCCAGTGCGGATCGATATCACCCGGCATTATAATTTTAGGGTCAGTAGATGCCAATATAGTCATAATGTTACCTTATAAAATCTAGTGTTATTGTGTTGTCACTGCATTTTTAGAAGTGATGATCTCAGCTCAAATTTGTTAGTAATAATGGCCGATGCAAGTCACTTCCATAAACTTTAAACTACTAACTATATGAGTATCCGATTAGAAAAAAAATCATGCAACCGATTGCACTTATGTTGCATCATAATAAAAAGATAGTCAACATATTTAGTACCTAGATATTTTAGGAAGCATCCACTATAACCAACGAATATAACAAGTTGCAGTTTATTGGCTATATACAAGGTAGCTAGATATACTTTAACCATCTTTTTAAAACGAAATATTGACATAAAAGCACTTTCATGGTGCAATCGTTTGCACAAAAGCCAAATAAGCTTGGTGAAAATGGCTGAGCCTTAAAATATAAAACTAAACGTAAAGGAAGTGACTTATGGATACCAACCGCCTACAGGGCAAGCATGTAATGATAACGGGTGCAGCCCGCGGCATGGGCGCAGCAATTGCAGAACACTACGCAGCACAAGGAGCTAAAATCTGTGTCGCAGACGTTAATCTAGAAGGATGCCATGAGGTTGTTGCCCGCATCAAAGCGAGTGGCGGGGAAGCGATTGCCGCAAAAGTTGATGTCACCAAACGGGATCAAGTCAAAGCCGCCGTAGAAGCCACCGCTAAGGCCTTTGGCAGCATCAACGTGATGTTAAATAATGCTGGAGTCAATAAACCACTAATGTTCTTAGACATTACGGAAGAAAACTGGCAACAAATTATGGATATTAACGCCCTAGGCACCCTAATCGGTATGCAAGAAGCGGCCAAACAAATGATCAAACAAGGCAAGCAAACTGAGCCCTACAAAATCATCAACGTTGGCTCTATCCTTTCTCGCCAAGCGTTTGACGACGTCGTCCCCTATGCTTGCAGTAAACATGCTGTTTTAGCCATGATCAATGGCGGTGCCAAAGCATTAGCAGCAGAAAACATTACCGTAAACGGCTATGGCCCAGGGGTGGTACGCACCGAGCTATGGGAACAACTAGACAAGGATTTAGTGGCTATTGGAAAGTTTGAAAAGGAAGGTCAGTCGATGGACCAGTTGGCAGAAGACATGATCTTACTGAAGCGCTACTCCTACCCAGAAGATGTGGTAGGCACAGCAAGTTTCCTTGCGAGCGGCGAATCTGATTATATGACAGGTCAGTTAATTATGATTGATGGTGGCATGATAATGCAATAGCCGCACTCACTAGATGAACCACTTTGCAATGACAGTGGTTCATCTAGTTTACCGCACTTGGTTTCCGCAAAAGTCATCATTCCACGCTTCTCAATAACGCTATATACAAGACCTAGATTAGAGTGTTAGATTGCTTTGAATTATGATCCAGCGTTTGCACTGAGGTTTGACCCGCCTATTGGTCCAGCTTACTTTATGTTTGCCAACCTACCCTCTCGTTGATCTTTAGCGAGCTCAAATCGGTCTTTAATTACAACGTCTGAAGCAAAAAAAAGACATCAAATAATGTCTTTTTTTAAAAATTATTGGTCGGGACGGCAGGATTTGAACCTACGACCCCCTGCCCCCCAGGCAGGTGCGCTACCAAACTGCGCCACGCCCCGACACTACTGCTAAGCTAGTCTAGGACAAGCTCGAGCAGGGCGTATGTTACTTTAATCCCTGTCACTTTGGAAGCAACCAGGCATAGAATTAGGTAACAAAATAGAATTAAATCAAGTCATTGGTGCGTTTAATGCGTGGAGCTAGTTTTCTTTCTCAACACGGTCTTTAAGCTTCTGGCCTGGCCTAAAAGTAACCACTCGTCGGGCAGAAATAGCCACCTCTTCACCTGTTTTGGGATTACGTCCGGGTCTGGAGCGTTTATCTCTTAGGTCAAAATTGCCAAAGCCTGACAATTTCACTTGCTCATTGCTAATAAGACTAGAGGACACTTCTTCAAAAAAAGCTTCCACCATTTCTTTGGCTTCTCGCTTACTTAATTTTTGTTCAATACTTAGGCGTTCTGCCATGTCAGCTTTGGTGAGTGATCCCATAAATGAGCTTCCACTGTTATTTATTATTCTCTAGCTTACCAAGCTTAATGGCCCCGTTAGCGCTATCACTAACGGGGTATTTTTAGCCTCTTAAGCTCGCATCAAGGTGCTTAGACAGGTGTTCAACCGCCTGTTCAACCCATTGATTTACTTCATCATCAGTAAGAGTGCGCTCTGGGTGCTGCCACGTCAAGCCTAAAGCTAGACTTTTTTGACCGTTTTCAATACCTTGGCCTTGATAAACATCAAATAAACGCACGCCAGTAAGCCATTTACCAGCACTTAATTCAATGGCTTGCGTCACCTTAGCAACACTTATTTTTTCATCTACAATAATGGCTAAGTCACGGCGCATTTCAGGAAACTTAGATAACGTTTCATAAGCAGACAATACACCTTCACTAATTGAGGCAAGATCCACTTCAAACATAAACACAGGGCCTTGAAGGTCTAAGTCTTTCAATAACCCTGGGTGCATAGCTCCAATGTAACCTATGGTTTTGTCAGCAAACTTAATCGCTGCACTTTGGCCTGGGTGTAAGGCTAAGTGTTGAGCCGCTTCAAAGGAGAACGTTTGTCCACAAATTTGTAATAAAGACTCCAAATCGCCTTTGGCATCAAAATAATCTACTGCCTCAGACTTACCATGCCAGCTTTCAGGATGCTTTGAACCATATAGCAGACCCGCAAACACGTCTTGTTGCTGCAAGCCTTGATCACTAGGGATAAACCGCTGCCCTGTCTCAAACAAGCGTACGCGTGATTGTTGACGATTTTGGTTATGCTGCAAAGCCTTCACCAAACCTGGCCATAGGCTTGTGCGCATCACGGCCATATCTGCAGAAATGGGGTTTATAAGCTTTACAGGTTTGTTTTGATCGTCAAACTTAGCCAATAAACCTGGCTCTACCATGCTATAGGTAATCGCCTCTTGATAACCACGGCTCACCATATGGCGACGTAACACAGTTAAAGGGCGCTCTATTTCGGGCTTAGCAGGTATTTCCATACTCGCTACAGGGTTAGTGCTAGGTAGATTGTTATAGCCGTATACTCGTGCCACTTCTTCTACAAGGTCTGCTTCTATAGCGACATCAAAGCGCCATGAAGGCGCGGTAAAGGTCCAACTCTTGTCATCAGATGACACTAAACAAAGGCCTAAACGGGTGAGAATATCCAGCACTTTTTCATCAGCAATCTTATACGCTAACAAAGATTCTAACCTAGCTTTACGCAAAACAACCTGCGTTAGGCTGGGTAAATGCTCTGTGGACACTTGTTCAACGATTGGGCCTGCTTCGCCTCCCACAATGCTTTGTAACAACAATGTGGCGCGATCCATCGCTTTACGCTGTAGGTCATAATCTACACCTCGCTCAAAACGATGGGATGCATCGGTATGCAAGCCATAGCTTCGCGCTTTGCCAGCAATGCTGATAGGGTTGAAAAAAGCAGCTTCTAAGAATACATTGTGAGTGCCTTCACCTACTCCAGTGTCAGCACCACCCATGATGCCCGCCATGCCTAATACACCTTCGTTATCAGCAATCACCAAGGTTTCATCAGTGAGCTCAACTTTTTGGCCGTCAAGCAAGGTTAGGCTTTCACCTTGGTTTGCCATACGCACGATAATGGAGCCATTCACCTTATCCAAATCATATGCGTGCATGGGCTGACCCATTTCAAGCAAAATGTAGTTGGTCACATCTACCACAGGGTCAATACTTCGCACATCACAACGGCTTAGCTTTTCTTGCAGCCACAGTGGAGACGTTTTAGTAATATCGATGTTGTTTAACACACGACCCAAAAAGCGCGGGCAATGCTCAGGGGCGTTTACCCTTACTGAAAATACATCTTCTATTTGTGGTGCTTGTTCAGTGTATTCAGGGCAAGTGACATCAAGCGAGTTAAGCACGCCTACTTCACGGGCAAGGCCTGCAATACTTAGGCAGTCACCACGGTTAGGCGTTAAGTCCACATCAATAATTTTGTCGTCAAGGTTCAGGTAAGCGCGAATATCAGCACCTACTGGAGCATCTAGAGCAAGTTCCATAATGCCATCATTTTCTTCACCGATTTCAAGCTCAGAAGCCGAACACAGCATGCCAAAAGATTCTTCTTGGCGAATTTTGGCCTTTTTAATTTTGAAGTTACCTGGCAGTACAGCACCCACCGTAGCAAAGGCCACTTTAATGCCTACACGCGCATTAGGTGCACCACATACGACCTGAGTTTCAGTAGCACCATCACTAACCTGACAGACTTTTAGCTTATCTGCGTTTGGATGCTGGCTAGCACTTACAATTTCACCTACGATGACGCCACTAAACTCGCCTGCGGCAGAGCATACATCGTCAACTTCTAGCCCAGCTAAAGTAATCTGAGCTACTAATTCATCACTGCTTATTGCTGGGTTAACCCACTCGCGCAGCCACTGTTCACTAAATTTCATGTCTATCTCTGCCTCGAGGGTTAACTAAATTGGGCCAAAAAGCGCAGGTCATTTTCAAAGAACATCCGCAAGTCTTTCACGCCATAGCGCAACATAGCCAAACGCTCCACACCCATACCAAAGGCAAAGCCTGTGTATTTTTCAGTGTCGATACCTGAGTGCTCGAATACTTTGGGGTGAACCATGCCACAGCCCAGTACTTCCAGCCACTTTTGTTCGCCGTCTTTACCTAAGTACCCAATATCTACTTCAATTGAAGGCTCGGTAAAAGGAAAGTATGAAGGCCGAAAGCGCACTTGAAGATCGCGCTCAAAAAATACGTTCAAAAAGTTATGCAAGATCCCTTTTAGGTCTGCAAAACTAATATTGTCATCAACCAACAACCCTTCTATCTGGTGAAACATGGGAGAATGGGTTTGGTCAGAGTCACAGCGATATACACGGCCTGGGCAAATAATGCGGATAGGCGGTTGCTGGGTTTCCATAGTTCTTACTTGTACGCCTGATGTATGCGTGCGTAGTAACGTGCCATCACCAAAATAAAACGTGTCATGCATTGCACGCGCTGGGTGATGGGCAGGGATATTTAGGGCTTCAAAATTGTGATAGTCATCTTCTATTTCTGGGCCTTGGGCAACAGAAAAACCAATTTGAGCAAAAAAGTTTTCAATACGTTCGATGGTCATAGTGACAGGATGTAAGCCACCAAGGTCTTGGCCACGGCCAGGTAATGTCACATCAATGCTTTCTACTGCAAGCTGTGCGCTTAGGGCTTCAGCTGCCATCATAGTGCGCTTAACAGTAATTGCGTCTTGCACCTGCTGTTTGGCTTCATTGATTTTTGCGCCTGCTGCAGGGCGCTCATCAGCTGACAATTTACCAAGGTTTTTGAGCTGTTGTGTTAGCTCGCCTTTTTTACCTAAGTACTGAACCCGAACTTGGTCAAGGGCGGTTTCGTCTGCCGCTTGAGCCACGGCAGTTAAGCCATCGGTGACCAGTTGCTTGAGGTGTTGCATATTATTCTCCATCTAAAACAAGACAGGGGAAGAGTTTGCACTCTTCCCCTGTTTCTAATCCTCCTAAGAGGATACGAAGGTAGTTTAATCTATACTAACCAAAGTTAGTTAGATCAACCAGCTTAAGCGAGTGCCGCTTTAGCCTTCTCTACGATCGCTGTGAATACCGCTTTGTCGTGAATGGCTAAATCAGCCAACACTTTACGGTCGATCTCGATTGAAGATTTCTTCAAACCAGAAATCAAACGGCTGTAAGACAACCCATTCATACGCGCACCGGCGTTAATACGGGCAATCCATAGAGCACGGAACTGACGCTTACGTTGACGACGGTCGCGGTAGGCATATTGGCCAGCTTTGATTACGGCTTGCTTAGCAACTCGGAATACACGGCTACGAGCACCGTAATAGCCTTTAGCCAGCTTGAGGATCTTCTTATGACGACGGTGTGCTTGGACACCACGTTTTACGCGAGACATTATACTTCTCCTTACCAGTGACTAATTAGATATACGGCAACATGCGCTTTACTAATGGCTTATCTGCAGAACTAATCTGCAAAGTGCCACGTAAATGACGCTTACGCTTGGTACTCTTTTTGGTCAAAATATGACTGGTGAAGGACTGACGGTGTTTAAAGCCGTTAGCAGTTTTCTTGAATCGTTTTGCAGCGCCGCTGCAAGATTTCATCTTAGGCATTACATTTACTCCACGCATTCGTTGATTGTTAATGAAGACGCACTTAAGAACCTAAACTCTTAGATGGTCTCCCGATTGCAGCTTTTAACGGCTACTTTCTTTTCTTTGGTGCCAAAACCATAGTCAATTGACGGCCTTCCATCTTCGGATACTGCTCTACTCCAGCGTATTCAGCCAAATCGACCTCTACACGCTTGAGTAAATCCATACCCAATTCTTGGTGTGCCATCTCACGACCACGGTAACGCAAGGTTACTTTAGTCTTGTCACCATTCTCTAGGAAACGGATCAGGTTGCGTAGTTTTACCTGATAATCTCCTACATCAGTCCCTGGACGGAACTTGATTTCTTTCACTTGCGTCTGCTTTTGCTTCTTTTTAGCAGCCGCTTTTTGTTTTTTCACTTCAAACACTTGTTTGCCGTAATCCATGATCTTACAGACCACAGGCTCAGCATCGGCTGCAATCTGCACTAGATCAAGCTTGGCGGCTTCTGCCATTACCAATGCTTCAGCTACAGTTACAATGCCAACTTGTTCGCCGTCAGCACCGATAAGGCGACATTCAGTCGCTTCAATATGTTCGTTAATTGTTGGGCGTTTTGACTTGCCCTTAGTGTTATATTCCCGTTTAATTTCGGTATCTCCGTTAATTCGTAATTTAAAGCGTATATTTACGCTTCAGTGCGCCCTAGCTTTGCAATGTCTGCATTAAGCAGATCCGCAAATGACTCTAGGCTCATATTACCCAAATCTTCACCCGTACGAGTTCGCACAGTGACAGATTGAGTTTCAACTTCCTTATCTCCTATTACTAGAAGATAAGGAACCTTAAGAATTGTATGCTCGCGGATTTTAAAGCCTACCTTTTCGTTTCTCAAGTCCGCAGAGGCCCTAAAGCCCATTTTTGTTAAGTTTTCTTCAACTTCTTTGCAAAAAGGTGCCTGTTTGTCGGTAATATTCAAAATTGATACTTGTTTTGGTGCCAACCAAGGTGGCATGGCTCCAGCAAAGTTTTCAATCAAAATACCCAAGAAACGTTCAAATGAACCCAAAGTTGCCCGATGTAACATCACTGGCACTTCACGATCACCTGCTTCATTTACAAACTGCGCATCCAATCGACCAGGCATAGAGAAGTCGACTTGAATGGTGCCACACTGCCAAACTCGGCCAAGACAATCTTTCAAAGAAAATTCAATCTTGGGGCCATAAAAAGCGCCTTCACCAGGCAAAATATCAAATGGCAATTGCTTAGCGTTTAGGGCTTCTTCTAAAGCAGCCTCTGCACGATCCCAAACATCATCAGCACCTACACGCTGCTCTGGGCGAGTAGAGAGCTTTAAAATAATATCGTCAAAGCCAAAATCTTTATATACGTCGTACAAAAAGTCGATAAAACGAGCCACTTCATCTTGCATCTGATCTTCAGAGCAAAAAATATGGCCATCATCTTGGGTAAATGCTCGCACACGCATAATGCCGTGCAAAGTACCTGAAGGCTCATTACGATGACAAGAGCCAAACTCAGCCATACGAATCGGTAATTCTTTGTAGCTCTTCAAACCTTGATTAAAAATTTGAATATGACATGGGCAGTTCATGGGCTTAACCGCATAGTCACGACTTTCAGATGACGTAGTAAACATCATGTCAGAAAACTTATCCCAATGGCCAGAGCGCTCCCACAAACTACGATCAACCACTTGAGGTGTTTTCACCTCTTGATAACCGCCTTCAATCTGACGCTCGCGCATGTAACGCTCAACCACCTGATAGATCGTCCAGCCATTTGGATGCCAAAACACCATACCTGGAGCTTCTTCTTGGGTATGGAACAAATCTAGTTTCTTGCCTAGCTTACGGTGATCTCGTTTTTCTGCCTCTTCTAGACGGAACAAGTATGCCTTAAGGTCTTTCTTATCAGCCCAAGCAGTGCCATAAACACGGGTAAGCATGGCATTGTTAGAGTCGCCACGCCAATAGGCACCTGCAACCTTCATCAGCTTAAACGACTTGATGTGTCCAGTAGAAGGCACATGCGGGCCTCTACACAAGTCGGTAAAGCCACCTTGGCTGTAAAAAGACAGATCTTCTTCGCCAGGAATACTATCGATAATTTCTACCTTATAGTCTTCCCCAAGGTCTTTAAAAAACGCTACAGCATCTGGGCGGCTCATGATGCGACGCTCAACTTTAAGGTTTTCCTTAGTCAGGGCCTTCATGCGAGCTTCAATCTTAATCAAATCTTCTGGGGTAAATGGACGTTCATAGGCAAAGTCGTAGAAAAAACCATCTTCGATCACAGGGCCAATAGTCACCTGAGCACCAGGGAATTCGTCTTGTACAGCTTGCGCCATCATGTGAGCACAAGAATGACGAATAACTTCTAGACCTTCTTGGTCTTTGGCTGTAACAATAGCAAGGGCTGTATCTTCATTGATAACGTAGCTAGTATCTACTAATTCGCCAGCTACTTTGCCAGCTACTGCTGCTTTAGCAAGGCCTGGGCCAATGTCAAAAGCAACATCATAAATCGATACAGGCGCGTCAAAAGCACGCTGGCTGCCATCGGGAAGAGTAATTACAGGCATTGAGTTTCCTTGCTCAGTGGTGGCTCCTACCAAAAGCCACTTGGTGTATACGCTGCTGCATTGTCAAAAGAAAACCACAGCAGCGCAAAAAATAAGGCGCTCATTTTACCCTCATTAGGCCTTAAGAACAAGCTTTAAGGCCCATTGAGACAATCCGTCACAAGCCCAAAAAAGCTCAGTAAAACAGCCACTTTAAACATAAGACTTATAGACACTAGAGCCCAAACGCCACCAAGGGCATAATGGCGGTTATCTAGTGCAACTTTACAAGGCTTATTAGCCAGAATGAAGTTAAAATAACCCTGCGAGAAATAAACATGGACTCACGTTTCCCCTCAATCGAAATGCTCGCAGCACGCGCCAAAAAACGCATGCCAGGTTTTGCCTATGACTACCTTACTGGAGGGTGCTTCTCTGACACTAATTTAGCCCGCAACACACAAGACATTCAAAATGTTGCGCTTAAGCCACACTACCTGCGTGATTTTAATGGCGCTTCACAAAAAACCACCTTGTTTGGCAAAACCTACGACTCACCTTTTGGTATCGCTCCTGTGGGCCTGCAGGGCCTCATGTGGCCAAAATCTTGTGAAATTTTAGCGGCGGCAGCCAAGCTGCACAACGTGCCTTTTTGCCTTAGCACTGTAGGCACAGCAAGCATTGAAACTATTGCCAAGATTACTGAAGGTGATTTTTGGTTTCAGCTTTATCATCCCACAGACAATAAACTGCGAGACAAACTGATCCAGCGTGCAGACCAAGCAGGCTGCAATACATTAGTGCTATTGGCTGACACGCCTACCTTTGCCTACCGCCCTAAAGAAATTCGAAATGGTTTGTCTATTCCACCCAAAATGACCTTGTCTAACCTTTTACAAATGACGACCCATCCTAGATGGTCTATAGCCCAGCTACTTGCAGGCTCGCCCGAATTTAAAACCATGAAAACCTATATTCCTCATGGTCTGAATATGCAGCACTTGGGCTTATTTATGAATGAAACTTTTTCTGGACGCTTAAGCTTAGACAAAATAAAGGCCATTAGAGACCAATGGAAAGGCAATTTAGTGATTAAGGGAATCGTGAACCCAGCAGACGCAGAAATAGCTATTAAGCTTGGCGTAGATGGCTTAATCGTTTCCAACCACGGGGGCAGGCAATTAGATGCAGGCGAGTCCAGCATTACATCCCTGTCAAAACTTGCCCAACAATACAGCGACAGCGTCACCTTGATGATGGACGGCGGCATAAGATCAGGCGCAGATGTAGCCTCTAGCTTGGCTTCAGGGGCCAAATTCACTTTTCTAGGCAGAGCTCCCATGTTTGGCGCCTGCGCCATGGGAGACCAAGGAGGCAATCAAGTGTTAGAGATTTTTAAACGCCAACTTCAACAAGTCATGGAGCAAATAGGCTGTGAAAGAATTGACGACCTGCCCAAGCATTTGATCAATTAGACTCAACTAAAAAAATTTAAGCACTCATTAAAACAAACCCAACTGTTGCTCAGTAATATTAGCAAAACTGTCATTGAGAAACGGCAAAATTCCATCAACCACCGGCTCTATTTGGCGATCAATATAGTGCTGATAGTCGTAGTTTTTAGGGGACATTTCTAACGGTTCAGGGCCTGTAAGGGTAATCACGTATTCTATCCAACCCCCGCTGGCATAGGCTGATGGAAAATTATTTTGGGTGCGCCAAGCTTCAGCTTTGCGAGCTGCTTGTACATGAGGTGGCACATTTTTTTGATATTCGGCTAGGGGCCTACGCAAGCGTTTTCTGTAAACCAGCTTGCTGTCTAACTCACCAGACCTTACTTGCTTGATCAAAGGCTTAATAAGATCCAAATAGGGCTCATCATTAAATATTCTTTGGTAAAGCTTAGCTTGCAGCTCTTTGGCTAGTTTGGTCCAATCTGTGCGCACTTGCTCTAAGCCTTTAAAGAGCATTTTAGAGGTACCGTCAGGCGCCACTGTCACTCCTGCATAACGTTTTTTACTACCCGTTTCTTGGCCTCTAATCGTGGGCATTACAAAGCGACTAAAATAGGTTTCAAACTCAATCTCTAAATAACTTTGCAGATTAAATTCTATTTGTAGATGCTCACTCCACCACTCATTCAGCATCTTTGCTAATGCATTCCCACGCTCTTGCACCTGTTCTAGATCGATAGTTTCATCACCTAGCCATACAAACACAGAGTCTGTATCACCATAAATCACCTGCATACCTTGTTGCTGTATGAGGTCTTTGGTTTGGTTCAAAATGGCATGGCCGCGCAGGGTGATAGAGCTAGCTAAACGCTGGTCATAAAAGCGGCAGACACTAGAGCCTAAGACGCCGTAACACGCATTCATCACAATTTTTATAGACGTTGATAAAGGCGTATTTTTTTGAGCTTTTGCCACATCTCTAGCCGCCCAAAGCTCTGCAATAATGTCCGGTAAAATACTTTGATTGCGGCTAAACTGGGCGCCTTTATATCCCTGTATAGAGTCACTTATATATCCTGCTACATCAGCATTTAACGCCTCATCTTGTATGCCTTGGATTAGCCCTAAAGGATCTATTTTGAAACTGCGTATAATGCTTGGGTAGAGGCTTTTGAAATCTAATACCAGCACATTACGATAAAGCCCAGGTTTTGAATCCATCACAAAGCCACCAGGGCTATCACCTGCCTGACCCGAGGCAAATGCCGGCGCCACATAGCCTTGCCTGTGCAAGCGAGGTAAATATAAGTGGTCGAAAGCTTGAGAAGAGCCGCCCAGTCGATCCATGGACAAACCCGTCAACCTTGCACGCTCAATGAGAAAAGCCATCAAATCAGCTTTAATAAAGATGTCCCATACCAAGCGGCAATCTTCTAAGTTATAGCTTACCAATGAGCTTGGATCTTCCCGATACATGCGTTGGATTTCTTCGCCGCGATCTTGAGGTTTAGTAATAGCCTTGCCACGACCCAGCAGTTGCCTTGCCACATTTTCTAATGAGAAAGATTCAAATTGCCATGTGGCGGAGCGCATCACTTCAATACCATCTAATGCCACACGACCTGGTATATAAAGCTTTGCGGGACGATTGCCCTGTCCTGCTCGCCAGCGTATTTCCTCACCACCTCGGCCCAACCGCAAACGCACACCCAGCACTCTGGCACGAGCACATAAAATTTGAAAATCAAATTGCACTAAAGCCCAACCAATAATCGCATCTGGATTGTAGTCTTGTAGCCATTGGCTAAATTGCTTTAACAGCTGCCTTTCGTTGGCACATACTCGGGTGTACTGGGGCAAATCTTTAATGTTTTCCTTAGGCATACTAGCAGGCCAATGCAGCCATACTACAGGCACTTCTGTCTGACCATGCATGCCATAAACTGCAATACTATGAATAGTTTTGCCATCCATAGTGGTTTCAATATCTAACGAGACTGTCTTTATAGCCGGAATATAGTCACAGCTTTTTACTCTCACATCTTCTAAAACACCATGAGTAGGAGGCACATCCACCACCAAACCCGCACTAATAAAACGCTCCATTAAGTAGCGCTCTTGTGGCTGAACATCCTGTTCCATTAAGCTAATATTCGCATCAACCAACACCCCACATACATGTAAAAAAACTTTATGATTAAGCATATAAAGCGCCACAGCTGGCTCGTTTTGGAAGGTTTTGAGGGGTAAAGATTGAAAGCGCCAAATAGCAGGGTCTAGCCCCATTTTTTCAACTAGGCTTTGGGCTTGATGCTGCTGAGATTTTGGCAAAAAGCACACAACCTCTTGCTGCTTTTGACGCAGACAAACAGGGCCATCATCAGTGGCTAACCAATAGGTTAGCTGGATACCCTTTGGTGTATCGTGGCTGTGGCGAGATAGTACAAACCCTTTCATTGTCGTTGTGCCTATCTAGTTTATGCCAGGGTGAAAAGGCAAACCATTAGGTGACAGCGTGCCCTTTAGAGGTGTTAGTATTGGTTAATAATTACATTCCCATGATAACAGAAGTGTTCAGACCTAGTGCAATAAATGACCCCCGTTGAACACCCCGTTTTAAACCCGCCTACCCTAGAATAGTATAAATATCCCAATGATGTGAGCGTGTTAGCTGGCGGCTAATTTCTTTTTAGGATCAAAAAATGGCTTCTCCACTACAGTGGCCAAGGCCTTACCATCAGGCTTGATCACTACAAGCTCCATCCCTATATCCGCTAAATGAGCAGCACGATGTACATCCACCATAGCCAACGCTATGTTTTTTTGAAGCCGAGGTGAATACACTGCAGAGGTTACTTTGCCTACCAACTCACCGTCCTTCTCCAAATCCCAAAAGCGAGTATTAGAGCCTTCCATAGCCTCGCCACTAATAACCAACCCCACCTGCTTACGCTGAACACCATCATGGCGAATTTTTTGCAATGCAGCCTTGCCTATAAAATCAAAGTTTTCATCAATGTCGATTAAGCGATCCAAACCTAATTCATAAGGATTAGTATGAATATCCATATCTGCATGATAAGACAGCATGCCCGCTTCTATGCGTCGAATAGTAGAGGTGTGGCCAGGCTTAATGCCAAAAGGTTTGCCCGCTGCCATTATCTTTTCCCATAGCAAATCACCTTTAGAGCCATCGCGTAAATATAGCTCGTAACCCAATTCGCTAGACCAGCCTGTTCGAGAAACAATTAAAGGGATGCCATCTAAGTTATATTCGCGCAGCCAGTAATATTTTAGATCCACAATATCATCACCAAACAGCGCCTTCATCACCTCACCAGACTTAGGGCCTTGAAGCTGCAACGGAGACACATCTGGCTCACCTATATGCACATCCAAGCCAGAGTTCACCGCCACACCTTGTGCCCAAAATAAGATATCGCTATCTGCTAGGGAGATCCAAAAGTGATTTTGGGCCAAGCGAAGCATAATAGGATCATTTAAAACACCACCAGCGGCATTGGTTAACAATACATACTTACATTGCCCTACCGCACATTTTGATAAGTCTCGTGAAATAAGTCTTTGTACAAATTTCGCTGCATCTGGGCCTGTAATTTCTACCTGGCGCTCTACTGCAACATCACACAAAATGACGTCATTGACTAAATTCCAAAAGTTTTGCTGGGGATTACCAAAGTCTCTAGGGATATACATGTGGTTATACACAGAAAAATCTGTAGCTCCCCAACGTATGGTTGCATCAAAATAAGGTGATTTACGGATTTGTGTGCCAAAGCCAAATTCTTTAGGTGCGCTCATTAGATAGTCCATTTTTAGTTAATAAATCGCATAATTAGCCAAGGCCTATTACGAAATTGATAACCGAACTATAGGTGAAACACACATTAAAAATGGACTAAATTAGCCTGTGTAAAAGACTAATTAGGCTCTTATTAATAGCAATTAAAAACCATTAAAAAGCCTAAAAATCTTTAGCTGCCAACTAAAGATTAGGCGATAGAAGTGCAGTGAGGTTAGGAGGTGTCTTTTTAACTCGCTTGGTGACAATGTAAATAAAGTAACGGTCGATGCCAATATCTTCACTAAGCAGCTGTTCCACCAAAGTTTGAAAACTGGAAAGATTTCTACTCATGAAGGTCATCACATAATCGCAGCCGCCGCCTGTGGCATAGCATTCAATAATTTCCTCCACTTGATTAATGTAAGATTCAAAGCGTTCGAAGTCAGATTTTTTATGAGTTTTTAATGAAACTGTAACAATGACTTGGGTTAAATCCAGCAAGTGATCAAGATCTATTTCAGCTCGATAGGCCTTAATAATGCCCATTTTTTTAAGCTTATCTAGCCTCACCCGACAAGGTGTAGGAGACAAATTAACCAGCTCTGCCAGTTTAAATTTGCTTATTTTTCCATGAGTTTGCACCGCACATAAAATACGCAGATCAATCGCATCTAAGGCAAGTTTTTTCATGTTTGATTCTCTTAATAAACCACCCAGCCCAACTGAACCCACCTACTGAAACGGGGTGATAACTTTGACAGTTTCAAAAGCCGATTCTACATCAGCCTGATGCTTGGCTTCAAACAATAATTTAAGGTTTGGCCCTGCATCCATCGTAAAATAAAGCGGCAATCCTTGGGCACGCAGCTGCCATACTTTTTGCATTTGGCTCAACGACTCAGGCTGCCAATAGATTAACGGCGGCCAAGCAGAAGCCATAGTTGCGTGCATACTCATGGCGTTATGTTCAGCAGTTTTGGCCATGGTTTCAAAATCACCCATAGCAATCGCCGCTTCAATGGTAGCTAGGTCATTTTGGGCTTGTTGTGGCCATTGTTTATATAACTTGGACGTAGCAATCGTACGCGCCATGCCTTCACGAGAAGACACTGCTTTGGTATGGCTTGAAACTGTTAATAAACCCACCCGTAAATCGGGCCATTGGTGATCTAGAGGATTAGCTACACTATCACTACCATCAGGCAGCTGCCCCGCATGCCATTTTACAAAGCCATGCCACAAAGACCGACTGGCACTGCCACTGCCCAAACGAGCCAATGCAGATAACTGGTGTTGGGGCAAATTCCAGCCCATAAGGCTATTTGTAGATAGGGTTAACGCAGCAAAGCCACTTGCAGATGAAGCCAACCCAGCAGCGGTGGGCACCGTATTAATAGTGTCTACGCCCAGCTTTAAATTTTTGGGTAAAACTCTATCAAGCCATTGACTAAGCTTTATCACAAAGCCATCACTGGCATCCAAGCCTTTACCGTTTAAGCTCACTTGATGTTTTGGCCCATCTATTATGCAAAGGTCGGTTTGAGTTCCATGATCTGCCAAAGAAATGGACACAGAGCCTGTGACAGGCAGGTTGAAGCTTGCTTCTCGCTTACCCCAATATTTGCTTAAGGCAATATTACTAGGCGCATAGGCACTGGCTTGTGCTGCAGGTGTATTAACTTTGGCGTCACCTAAAATGTGATCAACCCATTTTTCAACTGTAATATTTGAAGGCGGCGCTGAGGCTTTGATAGTTCCCATCACATAATCTCTCTTAGCGTGTTGGTTTGGTCAGGAAGGCCTGCTTCTTCGCGTAAACCTTGGGGGTCTATCTGTACGCAGATTTGTTGATGAGGCCAATCTATGGCTTGGCTACCAAGTAAAAGCACGCAGTCACCCAGTCCAGAGCCAGATATTTTTGCCCCAAATAAGACTTCATCATCCAAGCCTTTGCTTGTCTGCCCATTTGCCTGACTTAAACCCAATTTTATAATACTTTCAATGGCCTCATCACTCACACCTATGTCTCTCATAAGGTCTTGATAGTGATCCATAGTGCGAGCAAACTTTTGCCAATGCCCTTGGTGTAAAGCAACTATGCTAGATTCAACACAAGCTCCCATTTTTTCATAACAGTTTTGAAAAAACTCTGGGTCTTTCTCAGAAGCTAAAGCCACACTTGCTATGACTTTTGGTGTTGGAGTTTTGTAGCCACAATACACTAAACGTAATGTGGGAGCATTGCGCCATGTTAGCTCACCAAGTGACACTTTATCAGCACTGACAGGCTTAGCTTTAAACTTAACAACACCACCCAAAGCACTTGCCGCCACGTCTGCGCCAGAGCCATTGCCTTGCACTTGGCGAATCACCTTAATACCTAACTGCATCACTGCTTGGGGATCAAAATAACCTTTAGTCAGTAGCTCCATAGCGCCAATAGTGGCCACTGTCACCGCTGCCGAAGAACCCAAACCTAAAGTATGCTCAAAATCTGACACAATCACTAGGCCCACGCCGTGCTTAGGCGAAGTGATGGCCAGTGACTCTAATACAAAACTCAAAGGAGAATTTTTACTTAAATGCATATCCAAATCAGCCAAGGCACAGGAAAAATGGCCCATTTTAGAGTCGATAACGATATGACCATCAGTGCGCTTGTGAGCCTCTATATAGATGCGCGAAGTTAACGCACACACTAAGGCATTGTGGCCAAAAAGTACCGCATGTTCACCCATAAGCATGGTGTTAGCAGGCGCAGAAACAACCACACTTTTATTAGTCGTCATAAGCCATCCCCACTAAGTCTGGCTGCATGACTTGCATTTCATAACCTTGGTTAGCGCACAGATTAGCCAATATATTTTGCTCAAGCCCCGTTACTAGCAATAAGCCGGCCGCGTCACCTACCACACTGCCTGCACCACATATTTTTGCAGCGCCTTTATGGCCTTCTATATTTACAATAAACTCATTCACTTGCTTGGGCACTACACCAATATCACAAAGTAATTGATGATTAGCTCTTATGGCGCCTAGCACTTTTTCCTGTTGATTCTCTTGCAAGGCTGTAAGAAGATTTACTTGCACTGTATTAAATTTTTGCCACATACTTTTGGAGAAATTTTGTTGTTTCACAAACTCCACGCAGTCACCTGTAGAGCTTTCTGGCTTACCGCTACTTATCAAGAAACATGGGGGCAGTTGTAAAGCTTGTGGTGTGAGAGAGGCACTTTTAATCGCTTTACCATACTGATATTGCTGCAAGCCACCCATCACACATACATAAGGGTCTAAACCGCTAGAACGCCCGTGTTGCCAGTGCTCACTTTGGGTGGTTTTTAACACTAGCTCAGCCGCACTTAAGGGCTGGCCTAAATGTTTAAAGCTAGCAGCTAACATAGCCGCCACTAAGGCAGCAGATGAGCCCATGCCACCACCGGTGGCTAGGTTAGTCGTCAGCTCTATATGCAATCCAGTGTCATTGGGCAACACATCAACCAAACCACTGGCACCTATGGCTGCTGCAAAAAAAGCATCAGGGCCAGAAACCACATCGCTCAAAGAGCTTAAGCCAAGTGTATATTGTTGATGAGAGAGTTGGGTTTTTTGGGATAGCGCAAGTAGCTGTATGGGCGTGAATTGTTGATCTATGCCAAATGCACTTACAATAAGGTGTACACCCAAAAAATTATTACTGCTAACTTTAGCAAAGGCATATTTTTGGATGGCGCAAGCAATGGCTTGTGCGCCGTAAACAACAGCATGTTCACCACTGATAATCACTTTGCCTGGCACCTTTGCGCGAGTGCAAAAAGGCCCTGCAGTAGGGCTTACATCGGTGGTATCAAAATCGATCATCGCACCTGATAAAGGCGCTTGTGTTGGCTAATTCCCGTCAAGCGAAACTTGCCGTTAGTTTGCTGCTCAAATTCATGATCACCTCCATCTGTGGGCACTTCAAAGGCATACATTTTTTGATAGTCTGCATAGTTTAATGGCGCTCTTGCATCGAGCATGGCTTGGTGGGCTTGTTGGTGCAACATGTTTTGATAACCTTCAACCAACGTGCCTGTGAAAAATTCACCCACACTTCCAGAGCCGTAGCTAAAAAAGCCAATGCGCTTACCCGATAAATCGGCTGACGTATTATCTAACAAAGACACTAAACCAATATACATCGCAGCAGTATAGCTATTACCAGTAATACGGTTATATATAAGACTGGCACTAATTTGCTGATCTAAAGCTTTCGCACTCAGCTCATGGGCATTGCCATTAGCCAAATGATTATGCGCTTTTTGTGCCATACGACTAAACGGTAAGTGATAGCAAAAGTAATCAAAATCACCAAAATTTAAGTCACTTTGTTGTTGAAAATCTTGCCAAGCTGCTCGCACAGACCGCAAATACACCTTAGTAGAGTACTTACCGTCCACCAACGCAGTAGATCTATAATTAGGCCGCCAAAAGTCCATCACATCTTCTGTGTGTATACCTGTTTCAGGGTCTAGCTCTATAAGCCTTGGGTTTGCGCTCACTATCATCGCCACTGCACCACAGCCTTGGGTGGCCTCACCGGGCGATTGACGTTCATATCGGGCAATGTCAGAAGCGATGACCAACACTTTTTCTTTGGGTTTACGAGCTACCCATGCAGTAGCAAGTAATAAAGCAGCAGTGGCGCTATAGCAGGCTTGCTTCAGCTCAACCACACGACAACGAGGGCCCAGCTTTAACAAAGAATGTAAATACACACCCGCAGCTTTAGATTGATCTATACCGGTTTCGGTAGCAAACAAAATAGTGGTGATCGCCTGTGGGTCTTCGCCTCGTGCCTTCATCCCTTCAAGTAAAGGCACACTAGCATTGGCTGCCATAGTCACGACGTCTTCATCAGCACCAGGCACACTCATGCGCTCCTGGCCTATACCAACAGTGTATTTGGCTGCATCAGAGCCATTATTAGCGGCTAACTCTTGCAAATCTAGGCTAAAGTTAGTCGTATAAAAACTTATATCATCAATACCAACGGGCATATAACTTCTCTATCTTCCCTACTAAAACTGAACAAAGCGCAGATGTCTCAACTAACCTTCACTAAGCACTAATGTATCGTTTAAATACAGATCGTCTACACAGCTTGCAGACAATAAAAACATGGCAGTAACAAACTCTTTTTTCAAGGCTTCAATAGCATCCACAACTGCATCAGTAGATTCCATGGCCGGCCCTAAAAGCGGTTTAGCTACGCCACCTAACTTAGCGCCCATGATAACACTCTTTATCAAGTCTAGCCCATTGCGCATCCCACCGCTGGCAATGAAATGTGCATCTTGCATGTATGGACGTGCATTTTTCATGGCCAGTGGTGTAGGAATACCCCAGTCTTGTAGAGTAAAACCTAAAGTATGCGTGTCTTGCCGGCGCTGCTGTTCAATACGCGCCCATGATGTGCCGCCACGCCCAGCCACATCAAACCATTTAATACCGTGGCGCATGCCTAGCTCTATATCTGCAACACTAAGCCCTGCACCCACTTCTTTAAGCACAACAGGCACATTAAGGTTGGCTTGCGCATGGCCTATAGCTTGTGCCAAATTAGCAAAATTAGTATCCCCTTCTGGCTGCACCGCTTCTTGTAGCGGATTAAGATGTAAAAAAATAGCATCTGCGGCCAATACATCAATCGCTTTTTGTAACTGATCCGGCCCCATACCATTATTTAACTGAATGGCGCCTATATTAGCAAACAATAATGCATCAGGAGCATATTTGCGTAAATCAAAACTCGCCGCAGCCTTTTTATCCTCTAGCATTACCCTTTGTGAGCCTACACCCATAGCTACTCCAGTAATTTGAGCAGCTTGGGCCAAACGTTGGTTCACTTTCTCTACCAACACATCATCACCACCAGTCATGGAGGAAATAAGTAAAGGAAAGCTTAAACGCTTACCCATAATCTCTATGCTAGGGTCGACATCAGCTAAGTTAATCTCTGGCATGGCACGATGCTGTAACGCCATAGCATCAAAAAACCGCCCGTTACGCTCCACGCCTTCGTCTCTACCAATCACTTCAATGTGTTGCCGTTTTCGGCGATTTGTTTGATCGTTCATTTATCGCTCTAACGTCAAATGGGCTTGCATAAGCTCGCCCTGATTAGTTTGTGCTGCCAGTAAAGATAATTCTCCACATAACACCGTAGCAGCACATATTTGCGCCAAACGGCGCGCATTCGCACCTGACTCAGCCTCTTCAGAACACCCAAGCCTAGCCAAGTTTTGAGTCACAAAATCTAACCCTTTGCCGTTGCCTATGGTGCCTACAATAATATTAGGTAGGGTGCATGAAAAGTATAAATCTCCTTCTCTCACTTCAGCATGCACCATGCCTTGCGAGCCTTCTATAATATTGGCCGCATCTTGGCCTGTGGCCAAATAAAAGCCCAGTAGCATGTTAGCAAAGTGGGCATTTGCACTGCGCAGGCCGCCTGCCATGAGCGTGCCTAGTAGGTTTTTCTTAATATTAAGATCTACTATTTTTTCAGGGGTAGTCAGTAGTTTGCGCTCACACAAATCTCTGGGCACGCTAAGCTCTGCGACCACATACTTGCCACGGCCTAAAATGCCATTTACTGCGGTGGCTTTTTTGTCACTACAATAATTACCTGAAATAGATGAATAAGAAAGCGTTGGGTATTCATCCAAAACCCACTGCATGAGGCGATCTGCTGCTTTAGTGACCATATTATGGCCCGATGCATCGCCTGTCTTAAACTCTAAGCGCAAATACAATAAATTGGCCACAATCTGCATATTCATATCAATAAGCTTGGCAAAACGACTGGTTTCACTCACGATTAATTGCATTTCGTCTTGGCGCATTTCAATAGAACGCCATGCATTGAGCACTTGGCTCGCATCTTTTGCTTCTAGCAAAATAGAGCGGGTCATACGCTCATCAACCAATGTGGTTTTTATGCCTTCATCACACAAGGTAGACAGCCTAGCGCCACGACCTACCGAATGCCACAAAGGGATTTCGTAAGTAGCCAGCGGCACTGACACTTTATCTTGCCATGCATTATCCAAGCTTTTTTGAGAACTGATTTTCATGGGGCCAACAAAACGCATAGGCACGGGTGCTGAAGTCACTTTTGGGCTCGTTTTAGCTGGGGTAGGGGCCATGCAAGGTGCCTTATAAAAAGTAAGTAACGCGAAGGGTAATTGATAGTGATTTTAACTAGCCCTATGGGGTAATGCAATGATGATGATCAACCATATGCGCACGCCAACCATTAAACACTTATTTAAGGCCTATTTAACATAGATATGCCATCTATTTTTTAGGAAAAACTTAGGCACAAAAAAGCCCCGTTAACTATTATATTAGCGAGGCTTTTTATCACAAGTGCTGGCACAAAGCTTACAGCTTGTCAGCGTTCTCACTTAGGTAAGAAGCAACACCTGCAGGTGAATCTTTCATGCCCGAATCGCCTTTAGTCCAACCCGCTGGGCAAACTTCGCCATGCTCTTCATGGAATTGAAGCGCATCAAAGATACGCAGCAATTCGTCCATGTTACGACCCAAAGGTAAGTCATTAATGATCTGTGAACGCACTTGGCCGTCACGGTCGATAATAAAAGCACCACGATAAGCCACACTGCCATCTGCCAGCTCAACGTCGTAAGCGCGGCAAATATCATGGGCCATATCTGCTGCTAAAGTGTATTTAACTGGACCAATACCGCCGTCGTTTATAGCCGTGTTGCGCCATGCATTGTGAGTAAAATGAGAGTCTATAGACACTCCTATCACTTCTACACCTAGAGCCTTGAAATCATCCATGCGGTGATCTAAAGCAATCAGCTCTGATGGGCAAACAAAAGTGAAATCTAGTGGGTAGAAAAAAACCAAAGCATATTTGCCTTTAGTGGCGGCGCTAAAGTTAAAGTCATCAACAATAGTACCGTCGCCTAATACAGCCGGTACCGTAAAATCTGGGGCTTGCTTGCCTACTAATACGCTCATAGTGTTTCCTCTATTAGAGTGAGTTGCTGTGGTTTTGTATAAGTGTTACTTATTCTGCATCATCGTCTTTGGGGGCAGCAGCACTGATAAGTGTTGCTAATTCGCCTGACTGAGCTAAGTCTGTAATAATATCGCACCCACCCACAAGCTCACCACCTACCCACAATTGTGGAAACGTAGGCCAGTTTGCATACTTAGGCAATTCTGCACGAATATCAGGGTGCTCTAAAATATTCACAAAAGCAAAACGCTCGCCACAGTTCATTAGGTTTTGCACAGTTTGTGAGGAAAAGCCACATTGAGGAAATTTAGGTGTGCCTTTCATATACAATAAAATCGCATTGCTTTGAATCTGTTCTTTAATAGTGGCTAATGTGTCCATAATGATGGTCTCGCTGGGTTGTAATGACTTAATTCGGATACTTTTTGAGCACGCAAAAAAAGCAGCTCATTCATAAACGCAATTATAAACCTATCCTACCAATTTAGTCAGGTATTATTTGGCCAATAAAGTACCGCGTGCCTTTATGGTCCGGCATATACCTTTATATTTAACTATTTACGCTATTTATAGGGTCTATAGGCTTGGATATTTGCAAGCACGATGTATTCGCCGTATGATTTCTTGTTTAGGCGACTATTATCCATGTCTACTCCTTCACCACGTCACTTTTTGACCTTACTCGACTTATCGCCAAATGAACTCAATTGGGTGATTAACCGCGCCATAGAGCTTAAGAACATTAGACGTCAAGGCACTGTGTACGAGCCTTTTCGTAACCAAGTGCTGGGCATGATTTTTGAAAAATCATCTACCCGTACCCGTGTATCGTTTGAATCTGGCATGGCGCAACTAGGTGGCCACGCTATATTTCTCTCTTCAAAAGACACCCAACTAGGCCGCGGCGAACCCATCATAGATAGTGCAAAAGTAATCTCTAGCATGGTGGATATTATTATGATTCGCACGTTTTCCCATAGGCAAGTAGAAGAGTTTGCAGCCCATTCTAAAGTGCCTGTTATTAACGCACTCACCGACGATTATCACCCGTGCCAATTACTTGCCGATATACAAACCTTTGTAGAGCACCGTGGCAGCATTAAAGGCAAAACTGTCACTTGGGTAGGCGATGGCAACAACATGTGCCATTCATTTATGAACGCCGCCAAACAGTTTGATTTTAAGCTTAATATCGCCTGCCCAGACGGCTACTTACCCAATGCCGCACTAATGGCCAGTAACGCAGACCGAGTAACGCTGATACAAAACCCCAAACATGCTGTGGTAGGTAGTCACTTAGTAGTGACCGATACTTGGGCCTCTATGGGCCAAGAAGACGAGAAAAAAGCTCGTGAGGCAGCCTTTGTAAATCATCAAGTAAACCCACAGCTTATGGACTTAGCCCAGCCAGATGCATTATTTATGCACTGCTTACCCGCCTATCGTGGCTTGGAGATTAGCCATAATATGTTTGATGATCCGCGCAGTGTGGTTTATGACGAGGCAGAGAATCGTTTGCATGCACAAAAAGCACTCATGGAATTTTTACTGCTGCATCCACAAACTCATTAACCTACCCTTTTTGTAATCCAATAAAGACCAGAACTAAATACAACTAATGATTGAGCTAAGACACCTACGCACACTATCCGCCCTAAGAGAAACTGGCAGCTTGGTGGAGGCCGCTGAGAAAGTGTTTCTCACTCAGTCGGCCTTGTCTCACCAAATTAAAGACTTAGAGCATAAACTGGGTTTAGAGCTATTTATTCGCAAAACTAAACCTGTAGAGTTCACCACTGCAGGGCAAAGGATGCTGCTCTTGGCTGACGACTTATTGCCACAGATTAGCAACACTGAACGAGAGCTTGGCCGTTTGGCTGCTGGTGCCGTGGGCCGCCTTAACATTGCTATAGAGTGCCACAGCTGCTTTCAATGGCTTATGCCAAGCTTAGACCGATATCGAGGTGACTGGCCCGAGGTGGAGCTAGATTTAGCCAGCGGATTCAACTTTGCCCCCCTGCCAGCACTGCGCAGTGGTGAGCTAGACCTTGTGATTACCGCCAACCCTAAAGATTTGCCTGGCATTAGCTATGTGCCGTTGTTTAGCTACGAGTCTGTACTTGCCGTAAGCAACCGTCATCCACTGGCCCAAAAAGCATTTATAGAGCCACAAGACATTGTAGACCAAACCCTTATTTGCTACCCAGTAGATAAGGATATGTTGGATGTGTTTGTGCAATTTTTAGACCCCGCAGAAGTAGAGCCAGCAGCCATAAGACACGCAGAGCTTACTGTAATGATGATGCAACTGGTAGCTAGTGGTCGAGGCGTGTGCGCTTTGCCAAACTGGGCGCTAGAAGAATATAGCAGCCGTGGCTACGTGACTGCCGTGCCTATGGGTGAGTCTGGCATTTGGTGCACTCTTTATGCTGCACTGCGCAGTGACCAAGCCAACAGTAAGTACATGATGGATTTTTTGGTCACCGCCCGTGAAACTTCTGCCGCAACCCTAGTGGGTGTAAAGCAAACCAACCAGCAAGGCCAGCCCCTAAAGCCACCGCAAGATTGCCTGTAATCACAGGCCCAAGCTTAAACCCATGACTTATGGGTTAAAAGGGTCTACCTTTATAGCATCGGCATCTCTTACCAAAGCTTATTAAAGGCGCTGGTAAGGCACTTCATCACACGCTAAAAAAAATATAATCGGTTTTCCACATCTGGATACATATGTGCAACCTCCTGTGCATACCCGTTATACAACAGCGTAGGCTTGCGACCTAGCTCGCCAATTACTCGCTCTGTCGCTTGCGTCCAACGTGGGTGGTTAAATTTAGGGTTAACGTTAGCATAAAAACCATATTCTCTTTTGTTTTGTAGCCACCATGTGTTTTGGGGTATTTTCTCGACTAACTCGATCTTTACAATAGATTTGGCATACTTAAAGCCATATTTCCACGGCACTACTAATCGAATAGGCGCTCCATTTTGCTGCTCTAACGGCTTGTCATATATGCCCGTGGACAATAATGTCAAAGGATTCATTGCTTCTTCTATGGTCAAGCCTTCTACATAAGGCCCACCAGCCCAACCTGCATTAGGCATCTGTTGGGGATCATTTATCGTAGTAAAACGTACATATTTAGCTTTGCTATTAGGTAGTGCAGATTTAATAACTTCAGATAGTTTGATACCGTTCCACGGGATCACCATCGACCACGCTTCTACGCAGCGAAATCGATATATATGATTCTCAATAGCAGATTCACCCTTAATATCAGCAATATCATAAATGCCAGGCTTATCGGCTCCCTCACCACCAATTTCAACACTCCAAGGCGAAGTAGTTAATGTTTTAGCTGCTTTGGAAGGATCATCCTTACCAAAACCAAATTCATAATAGTTGTTATAGGACGTGATTGTCTCATATGGCGTTGGCACTAATGGCTGGCTTTGTTCATTTGGTAACTCGGATACTTTAGGAAATGGCATTTGTCCATCCTGCTTCTCTTGAAAAATACCATACGCTTTATCTATTAAGGGCACCCCTAATACGCCAACCCCTGCAGCAATTAAAATGCGGCGCCTTTTATATACTTTTTCTGGTGTAATCTCAGACGACTCAATGGGCATGACGATACCTCCAAATAAATACTAAAATTAATACTAAGCCCATGAGCAAGGGCTCTGACTCTGCTGTTTTTTGTGCCATAAAATGATGCGCAATTACTCCAGAAATAGCCACGTACGTTAATGAGTGTAGTAATTGCCACTTGCGAAAGCTAAGATATTTAACAGCACGATTGTTGGATGTAAGTGCTAAGGGTAACAGCAAAGAAAAGGCTAAAATGCCAAGTAAAATAAACAAGTTGCCTTTAATTTCATCAAACATTAGTGCCCAATCAAAGTAAAACTCCAAAACAATCCAAATAACAAGGTGTGCGGCGGCATAGATAAATCCCCATACTCCAATATTACGACGCATCCATAGGTTACGCTTAGCCCATTTGAATCTGTGGCTCAAAGGAGTAAAAAGCAAACTGATAAGTAACAAATAAGCTCCATACCTACCCGTAAAATCTCGTAGGTTCGATACTAAATCGGGCCCCATTAACGCTTCAAAGGAACCTAAAATTAATAATAAACATAAGCCAATGTTCAGCACGTGTTTTTGTGTTTTTCTAGGTAACCAACTTAGTCTCACAAGCACTCTCTTTTACTTAAAATTGATAATTATTTTGGAAAGCTATTTCCCACAAAATAAACACTAATATTAAACCACTAAAAATATACAAAATCTAATCACACCTAATTCATAAACGCTCTAAAGACCAAGGTTTAGGGCCATATAACACTAGTACTAACATCTCGAGGCCCCATAACTGGTGTGCATAAGAATCATTTGCCAATATAGTTTCTGCTGCCCTAACTAGGTATCCAGCGAATAACCATGAGACGATAGTCAGTGCTGATAATTTAGAGACAATAGAGCGGAGTCTCCTTGCTGGTTTTGTAACACCAAAATATAGCTTTGTTGTTGGTTGCTGGCTTCACCATATTTAAAGCTTTGTTTCGAATAATACGACTCATCCACCTTACTGTCTTACTTTTTTTGGCACCGTAGCTATCCAAATTATTCCACATTTCAACATAGCCGGCCTGTAAGCAATCTTAGGCAAGTCATGATTCTTTAATATACGCAGGCACACTGGAAAAAGACGCATTTGAGTGGATTACTATAGTGTTTTAAAGGCATGAGGGGTAGATTGAGCTGCGCAGATTATAAAAAGTTGTTGCAGGCCTTTATCAAAAAAACTTGATCGCATACTTTATTACCTAAAGTACAATATTATTATAAGTTAAATGATATGTACGGAGTTACTATCTTGAATTTATTAGATTTGGTTTTGAGTCAAGTTATAAGTTTAACACTAAGCCACTTAAGCAATATACAAAACTACGCGGCAAAATCTACCCAGCTTTTATATACAAACTATGACATAGTAATGAATTAATTTTTGGGGTCTGCGGGCGTGGCGTTTATTGTCCAGCCTAGATCATTCAATACTTTATCAGCATCGTAGCCACGAGCTTGAGCTTCACATTTAATATTATCTTGTAAGAATTTATAAAACTCACGTTTTTCCTGTTTTGTCTTTAAGCGTCCAAGCTCATCCTTGATGATCAATAACATATGACCAACCGTGCTTGTTGGCGCTCCATCACCAAAAATTCGTTTTGTTGATTTTGTACTCAAGCCAACCATTGTCGCCATTTTATTGTGCGTAAGACTAGGATCAATCGCAACCAATAGGTCATAGACTTCATGCATTAACGGCACTTTTGGAATAGGAGATAACTCAGGCCGCTCCAACAGCATTCGTATCATCAAAGAATGCTGAATAAGTAGCTCGCCTTTTTCTCTATTGGCGTTTTTCACCCACTGGGCTGAGGAAAAACCAAACAACCACGAAAGGGATGCAATCCGTTCGTTTAATACAACGGATAGCCTCTTAAGCTCTTTACCTGATAATGGGTTTGATGACATGAGTTACATTTATTCCTAACTTTGGAAAAGGTTAAACATTTTATAAAATTTATTATATACTAGATTTGCTTAATGGGCAGCACCAAGCAAATAATGATCTCATTAATGTAAAACCATCAATAAAACAGCGCTAAATTATCTATGCAAAGCCTACTTTTTTACACAAAGTTTAATAAATCGGATACTTCTGATACTACGCATGAATTAGATAATTCAGTGCTTACAATGCTTGGGATTGAATCGCCACAAGGCGCCTTATACACGGGCATGTATGGAGCGTCATCAAGCCGGAAAGCTTTTTCCTTTTTAGACGCCATGTTTAAAGAAGAAGGCCATCGTTGCTGTGCAGTTACTGTTGACTTCGACTTTGATGTTTACCCACTACGCTACACTGGTATTGCAGAAAGAACAAACTCAGATGACATTCTAATCAGTGGATCAAAAGTACTAAACACCCTTCGCTTGCGTCCAGATCTAAAGTCTCAAATCAAAGCTCAGTGGAAAAATCGAATGATTGAAGGGGGCGCACCGGTAAAACCTGAGCTTCCTCAACCTATTACACAGATTGAGCTAGTTGATGCATTCTTAATTGACTACCCAGATGTTGAGCTATTTATTTATCAAGTAATGTCGCCTGTAGGCCCGCTCTCTGTGGGTAGTATTTATAACAAGCAACCCTTAGCGCTAAGCCCATGGTTTGATATTGAGGGAAGCATTGCCTTTAAGTAACCCTTCCAAATACCCACTAAACTCCACCTTATAACTTAACGGTTAATTCAACTCTCGCATTTGGCTAGTGGGCTCAATAGTGATTTTTTTTGTTGAATCTACAGCTTGCACTAAATCTCCTTGCTCAATGTGATTAATAATCCACACACTGCTATCATAAGCCTATGTTCATAGCTATTTGATGAAACGCATCAGCTTCACTAATATCTTTATAGGAACTTTGTGGGCGTTCTCAGATACCGTTTGTAAAGTGTTTTGAAGCATCCTTAGAATACAGATCATTTTGAACATCGGCTGTACCAAACAACACTGTCCTAGCGGGTATACCTTTCACTTCCTTAGATAAAAGTTCGGAGTCACCTATAAGTATTATTTTTGATGTATCTATTCTTTCAAAATCACTAACTTCCTTTGTGTGATTATCAATGACTTCTGCATTGTATAATGCTGTTTAAGGGACGGCTAAGACAATATTTATACACACGGTATAACTTATAATTAACTATTCATGCAAGTATAGTAGATTTTAAAAAAGTGGACTTTAATTATGCGATCTTCGTACATGAGGACGCGTACCACACTAATTTAAACTAAAAATAATGGAAACTAAATTGTACCTGATAGGTAGTCGTGATATAAAATAGAGATACTAATACATTGCCTAAAGCACTGTCTAATCTACTATTTTTTGGCCCTACTAATGAAACCATGGTCTCCAACCAGCTGGCGTAAATTTCCAATATTACAACAACCTAACTACCCTGACCTACATGAGGTTGCGCGCGTTGAACAACAAATTGCTCAGGTACCCCCTTTGGTGTTTGCAGGTGAGGCACGCGCGTTAAAAAAACACTTATCCCAAGTCACTAATGGCAAAGCTTTTTTGTTACAAGGCGGAGACTGTGCAGAAAGCTTCTCTGAATTTGGCGCGTCAAACATACGTGACACTTTTAAAGTAATGTTACAAATGGCTGTAGTATTAACCTTTGCAGGCAGTTGCCCTGTGGTTAAAGTGGGTCGTATGGCTGGTCAATTTGCTAAACCAAGGTCTGCAGATACTGAGACTCTAAATGGAGTAGAGCTTCCAAGCTATCGTGGTGACATTATTAACAGTGCCGACTTTACTTTGGCTGCCCGTGCTCCCGACCCAGAACGTTTAATGCAAGCCTACAATCAATCGGCAGCAACTCTTAATTTACTTAGGGCTTTTGCCCAAGGTGGCTTCGCAGATTTGAACAAAGTCCACCAGTGGAATCAAGACTTCGTAAGAACAAGCCCCCTTGGCGCCCGTTATGAGAACCTAGCAACACAAATTGATCAATCTTTGAACTTTATGAACGCCTGCGGCCTTAATGCTGAAAATGCGCCACAGCTCCATAAAACCAGCCTTTATACTTCTCATGAAGCCTTACTTTTGAACTATGAACAAGCATTAACTCGCCAAGATAGTCTGACTAATGATTGGTATGACTGTTCTGCACACATGCTTTGGATTGGAGATCGTACTCGTCAACCAGACGGCGCTCATGTTGAGTTTTTACGTGGTGTTAAAAATCCCCTTGGATTTAAGGCAGGACCTACAATGAAAGCAGACGACATGTTGCGTTTGCTAGACATCCTGAACCCTGACAATGAAGCGGGCCGAATTAACATTATTACCCGCATGGGTGCAGATAATGTAGAAACCTACCTTCCTGGCTTAATTAGGGCCGTAGAGAAAGAAGGTCGTAACGTACTTTGGAGTAGTGATCCAATGCACGGCAACACTATTAAAACCCATACGGGCTATAAAACTCGTCAAGTTAAAGATATATTGCGAGAAGTTAAGAGCTTTTTTGATGTACATAATGCTGAAGGCACTTATGCTGGTGGTGTGCATTTTGAAATGACTGGACAAAATGTCACTGAGTGTATGGGTGGTGCGCACGATATCACAGCTGAAGGCCTAGCTGACCGTTATCACACTGCATGTGATCCTAGGCTCAATGCCGATCAAGCATTAGAATTAGCTTTCTTAATTGCAGAGACTCTCAAACAAGCGCGAATTAATCGCTAGTCTTTTGGGTTTGCACTAGATGGCCAAACCTATAGGGCCATCTGGTACACAGCAGCAAACCAAGATCTCTCCATCCCCTAAAGAGACCAAACTATCTTGTACCCAGTTAACCTTACCTGAGGTTAATTTCACTTTACAAAGTCCACAATAACCACCACGACAATTATATGTTACCGGTATCTGGTGCCCTTCCATGCTATCTAACAAAGAGAACTCTTCGTCGTATACAAAGCTTTGGGTGTCATTAATAGTGACTGTGGCGTTCATTAGCTGTGTTACCGATATTTAAAGTATTGCGACCATCAAAGGTCGAAGTCATCAAAATCTGCGTCGTCCATATTACTGTCGATGGCACCCACAAGGTATGAGCTTATTTCAGCTTCTTGAGGCGCTACCTGAACGTTATCGCTTACCAACCAAGCATTCATCCACGGTAAGGGGTTACTACGAATATCAAATATCTCTTCCAACCCCAAGCCTCGTAAACGAACGTTAGTTATATAGTCTACATAGTCGCTAAGGATCTCAGCGTTTAGGCCAATCATTGAGCCGTCTTTAAATAAATACTTAGCCCACTCACGCTCTTGTTCTGCTGCTTCTCGAAAGATTTCTATCACTTCATCTTTGCATGAGGCAGCAATGTCTACCATATCTGGATCATCTTGGCCGTTAGCCATTAAATTAAGCATGTGCTGAGTGCCAGCCAGATGCAAAGCTTCATCGCGAGCAATAAGTTTTATAACCTTAGCGTTGCCTTCCATAATAGCCCTTTCAGCAAAGGCAAAACTACAAGCAAAACTAACATAAAAACGCACTGCTTCAAGCACATTCACCGAAGCAAGAGTGAGATACAACTGACGTTTTAAAGCACTCAAGCTAACAACAACTTCTTCACCATTAACTTGATGAACTCCTTCACCAAGCAAGCTGTACTGGCTACACATTTCAATGAATAAGTCATAATACCGTGTGACTGAGTCCGCACGCTTAACGATTTCGTCATTATCTACAATGTCATCAAATACTATGCCTGGGTTATCCACCACATTACGAATGATATGAGTGTAGCTGCGACTATGAATTGTTTCACTAAACGACCAAGTTTCAAGCCAAGTCTCTAGCTCTGGTAACGATACTACAGGTAAAAATGCAACGTTTGGAGATCGCCCTTGCACACTGTCTAGCAGTGTTTGGTATTTTAAATTACTTAAGAATATGTGCCTTTCATGCTCTGCCATAGCCATAAAATCTTTACGGTCTGTGGATAAATCCACCTCTTCTGGGCGCCAGAAAAAAGACAGCTGTTTCTCGATCAACTTTTCAAAAATTGGGTGGCGTTGTTGATCGTAACGGGCAACGTTAACATTTTGGCCAAAGAACATTGGTTCTTTTAACGCATCATTTTTAACCTTGCTGAAGGTGGAGTAAGCCATGAATATCTCGTAGTTATACAGTTATATCTTAAAGGATTTAAAAACGGTCCTTGCTATAGTTTGCAAGCACCACCTTCACAGCCATCATCTTGATCATCATTAGCGCCATCACGGGTGTTATGGTAATACAAAGTTTTGACACCATACTTGTAGGCTGTAAGTAAGTCTTTTAACAATAGCTTCATAGGCACTTTTTCATTTTCAAAACGTGCTGGGTCATAGTTTGTATTGGCAGAAATAGCCTGATCAACAAACTTTTGCATAATACCTACCAGCTGCAAATAACCCTCATTATTTGGAATACTCCAAAGTAATTCATACGAATCACGCAGGCGCTTAAATTCAGGCACCACCTGTTTGAGAATACCATCCTTACTAGCCTTAACACTAACAAAGCCTCGTGGAGGCTCTATCCCGTTAGTGCTGTTAGTTATTTGGCTCGATGTCTCACAAGGCATCAACGCTGTTAAGGTACTATTGCGCAAGCCGTGCTGCTTAATTTGCTGACGTAGCGCATCCCAATCAAGTAAAAGTTCTTGATCACAAAACTTGTTCACGTCTTTTTTGTAGCTATCAATAGGCATTACACCTTGAGCGTAAAAAGTATCATCATAAGCAGGACATGCGCCTTGTTCTTGGGCTAAGCGGCTAGAGGCTTGCAATAGATAATACTGCACCGCTTCAAACGTTCGATGAGTTAGTGCATTACCAGAGCCATCAGAATACTTGGCGCCATTTTTAGCTAGGTAGTAGGCATAGTTGGTCACACCAACACCTAATGTTCTACGCTTCATACTGGCTTCATAAGCTGCTGGTACTGGATACTCTTGATAATCAAGCAAGCTATCCAAAGCACGAACAATAAGGTCTGCTAAGTTTTCCAACTCATCTAAACTATCTAAAGCGCCTAGGTTAAAGGCCGATAACGTACACAGGGCTATTTCACCACTAGCATCACCAATGCTATCTAACGGAGCCGTTGGCAACGTGATTTCTAAACACAAGTTACTCATTCGCACTGGTGCTTTTTTAGGGTCAAAGGCACTACGTGTATTACAGTGGTCCACATTTTGCAGATATATACGCCCAGTCTGAGCTCGTTCTTGTGCAAACTTACTGAACAAATCTACTGCTTTAACGGTGCGCTTACGGATAGACTCATCAGCCTCATACGTGGCGTATAAACGTTCAAATTCATCCTGATCAGCAAAAAAAGCGTCATACAAACCTGGTACATCTGAAGGACTGAATAAGGTGATGTTGCCACCTTTTATCAAACGAGTGTACATTAAGCGGTTAAATTGAACGCCGTAGTCCATATGCCTAGCACGGTTCTCCTCTACCCCACGGTTATTTTTTAATACCAATAGAGATTCAACTTCTAGGTGCCAAATGGGGTAAAACAAGGTAGCTGCACCACCACGCACACCACCTTGTGAACAACTTTTAACAGCTGTTTGAAAGTGCTTTATGAATGGAATCATACCAGTGTGAAATGCTTCTCCCCCACGGATAGGGCTACCCAAGGCCCGCAAACGACCTGCATTAATACCAATGCCTGCACGCTGACTTACATACTTAATGATGGCCGAAGAAGTAGCATTGATTGAATCCAATGAATCTCCACATTCTATCAATACACATGAACTAAACTGGCGTGTTGGCGTTCGAACACCTGCCATAATGGGCGTAGGCAGCGACAACTTAAATAAAGAGACGGCATCGTAGAAACGTTGCACATAGTCTAGTCGGGTGTCTTTAGGGTAGTTAGAGAATAAGCAAGCACCTACCAGCAAGTATAAAATTTGAGCACTTTCATGGATTTGGCCTGTCACTCGGTTTTGTACCAAATATTTGCCTTCCATTTGCTTCACTGCAGCATAACTAAAATTCATATCGCGAGAATGGTCTAAACATTCGTTCAAATGATCAAATTCAGCGTCTGTATAATCTTTTAACAAGGCACTATCATAACGCTTAAGAGCGACCATGTTTTTAACGTGCTCACCCAAATGGGGCGGTTCAAAGCTGCCAAAGGCACGTTTTCGAAGATGGAAGATAGCCAGTCTAGCGGCCATGTATTGGTAATCAGGCGTCTCTTCAGATATTAAATCAGCCGCAGACTTAATGATGGTCTCATGGATATCAGCAGTGCGAATACCATCGAAGAATTGAATATGAGCTTTAAGCTCAACCTGAGACACCGAGACATTTTCCAAGCCTTCTGCGGCCCAATCTATGACACGATGTATCTTTTCTAGGTCAATTTTTTCTTGTCGACCGTTACGCTTTGTGACCATCAAACCTTGCATAGATTTGCCTATATTTGTTGTTAACTTTTACTATTTTTCAGCAGCTTAACTGAAGAACATCAGCATATTTTGCAATTCAAGCAAATAGTGAAAAAAACAACAAATCACTATATATTGTGCCTCAAAACATAATATGCCACCAAATATAGACATTTGCCTAGATAAAATCAAGCCGAATATTATTTAAATCTAAACTATCTGACTTGACAAATTGCCAAGGCAGATCAGCTCTGGCTTTCCTACTGGGCTTGTATTAATTATTTTTTCAGCTCATAAATACATCATATCGATTGGGAAAATATAGGCTTGTAACAAACTGACTGATACAATAGTTGCTTATGCATAAATGGCAGTTAAAGGATTTTTTAGACCATGTCTCAAAACACAGTCACCGTTGGGAATTTATCAGTTAGTAATACACTGCCATTTACTTTATTTGGTGGTATGAACGTACTTGAATCTAAAGATCTTGCACTTGAAATAGCCGACCATTATGTAAACACCGCAAAAAAGCTCAAAATACCCTATGTGTTTAAAGCTTCTTTTGATAAAGCCAACCGATCTTCGATCAATTCATTTCGTGGGCCAGGCCTTGATAAAGGTTTAGAAATACTTCAGGCAGTGAAGTCAGCTTACAATGTACCCATTATTACCGACGTACATGAACCCCACCAGGCTCAAGCAGCAGCGCAAGTTGCTGATGTTATTCAATTACCTGCGTTCTTATCCAGGCAAACAGACCTAGTGATCGCTATGGCCAAAACTGGGGCTGCTATCAACATCAAAAAGGCTCAGTTTTTAACACCAAGTGAAATGATTCATATTATCACCAAGTTTAAAGACGCTGGTAATGACAAGCTAATGTTATGCGAACGCGGCAGTAGCTTTGGCTACAATAATTTAGTGGTAGACATGCTGGGGTTTGGCACGATGAAAGCGTTCGGACATCCTTTGTTATTTGATGTGACTCACGCCCTACAAATTCCAGGTGGTCAAGAAAACGCAGCGGGAGGCCGGCGAGCGCAGGTAACCCAGCTAGCCCTGGCAGGCATGTCTCAAGGCATTGCTGGTTTATTTCTTGAAGCCCATCCTGATCCATCCAAAGCCAAATGCGATGGTCCTTGTGCGCTGCCATTATCACAGCTAGAAGCTTTTTTAAGGCAAGTAAAGGCAATGGATGATTTAGTAAAAGCGTTACCAGCACTTAATACCCAAAGCTAAGTAGCCAGAAGAATTGCCACTAGGTTTGATCCCCTAACACTAGGTGTTCAACCGCATCAACTGTTGATTCTTGATGATGATGCCAGGACTCGGTGCACTGCCAGTGATCTATCCAACTTGTATCATCTTGAGGTCGAGCCAGCATGCGCTGCTTGCGCAACGACCTAGGCGTATCCACAAAAAGTGACAGGTGGACCATGTCCCGCAGAGGTTTGCTAAAAGCAAACACTCCATCAATAATCAACACTCCCTTGGGCAGCAGCTCTATACTGTCATCACTTTCCCCATTGACCCAATGCACTGGCTTGTAGCTTACTTTCATACCTTTTAGTAACGGCTCAAGCAAGCAGTCTTTAAACTCACTAACATTGAAATAGGCATCTCTCGCACAAACATTGTGTAATTTCCCCTGCTGTATTTTGGTCAATGGATGGTAAAAGTCATCTAACTTTACCACTTGAGTATGCGCCCAAGGTTTTATTTCATCACTTAACGCCTGGCATAAAGTCGATTTACCTGCACCACCACAGCCATCTATAGCGATGACGAAAAGCTGACTCTGTTGGTATTGAGTTTGGGCTGATTTAGCGATACCTTGAATTTTTTTTAACCACATACAGTGTCCATAAAACTTCTCTAACAAGCCATTAAAAAAGGGGATCTTAACATGCTCATGTTTAATGACGACAAACCTGAGTAAAGTTTCATTTTAACACTTGCACTCAAAAGCTTAGTTACCTAGTATCATTATTATTATTTACTTTTTTAAGTGCAATACTACTACCTATGCTAATTGTTATTTCTCCTGCCAAAACACTAGATTTTGAAACCCCTAGCCACACAACACTGTCTAGTCAGCCAGAGTACCTTAGCCAATCTCAAGCCTTAATCGATGTACTAGCCCCCATGGCACCTCAAGACGTCGCACAATTAATGAAATTAAGTGACAAATTAGCAGCGCTTAATACCGCACGTTACGGAAGTTTTAGTACACCTTTTACTACAGACAATGCAAAACAAGCCATTTTAGCTTTTAAGGGGGATGTGTATACTGGACTAGAGGCGAATACATTAACTCAAAGCCAACTCAACTTTAGCCAGTCTCATTTGCGCATTTTGTCTGGTTTATATGGATTATTAAAACCTTTGGATTTAATGCAGGCGTATCGTTTAGAAATGGGTACCAAATTAGCCACGCCTGAAGGTAAAGACCTCTATGAGTATTGGGGAAATTCACTAACTGAAGGTTTGAACGCATTATTGGGGCAAGATTCTGCCCCTGTATTGATCAACTTAGCATCCAATGAGTACTTCAAAGCGATAAAGCCACAGGCCTTAAATGCTCGTATTATTACCCCAGTGTTTAAAGATAGAAAGAATGGCAATTATAAGATTATTAGCTTCTTTGCAAAAAAAGCTAGAGGTATGATGACAAGATACATTATTGAAAACGAACTCAATGAGGTAGAAAAAATTAAACATTTTGATCAATCTGGTTACTATTACAGCGAAGAACAAAGCACTAATGATCAATGGGTATTTTTACGCGAAGAAGTATAATTACGCCCATATCATAAACAGCCAGACCAATGCATACCGGGAGGCCTTACCTATCACGATAAGACTTAGGCAAAGCCTTTTTGGCCAGCCCAAGTAGCCAGCAGCCAAACAAAATCCGTCACCAATGATAGGCACCCAACTAAGCAGTAATAACCAAACACCATAACTTTGAAGTTGATCAACACGCAGTGCTGATAAAATGAACATCCCTTCTATTCTGCTCTTTAGAGCCCCCTTAACTCTCGATTGAAACTTACTTCGCTGCAATCTAAGAGCTAATATACCGCCCATGAAAAAGGTCACATACGCACCTAAACTGTTGCCCGAAGTTGCAATAAGCCACAACCAAAAGCCATTTTCAGGCTGTTCTATCAACATAGCCACCAACAAGACCTCCGACCCACCAGGTAATAATGTTGCAGCAAGTGCGCTAAACACAAATAAACTAAGCCACGACACTGAGTTAGCTCATTGGATAAATAGATTCTGCATACATGTGCAGCTCTTCAAGGATCGCAATTTGAGCTGGGTCTTTAATTTTTTGACCTAACTCATTTAGCTCTTTGGCAAAGTGTTCATAAGTACGCGCACCAGAAGCGCTGGCATCAAGCAGCCGTTCACTGCGAAAAGCCTCCCACGCCTGCATTTCGTCACCACTTAATAGATGTGGATAGTTACGCGCTTTAAGGCGAAAGAGCATGGCTTCTAAGCGATTATCTGTGAAGGAAAACTCACCCTCGCTCCAGATAGACGGATCACTTTGATGTACCTTTTCCATCAGTTTGCGATCTTTATCATTAAAAAAACCACCGCCATAAAGTCCAGCATCAGGATCTACTACAGGGAAGTCAGGTCGATTTGAATATGCTTGAGATAGTGCTTCACATAAATTTAGGTCTTCACGCAAATACTGCAGGTGTTTTAGACACTGCGTTTTATCAACACTAAAGGATGTAGCTTGCTCATCAGACAAGGTCTGCAATGGCGATACCACAGGGCACTTGTTGACTTGGATCTCTTTCACTGCTGGACGCTGAGCATCCACAGGCAGTAGATCTTTACGACTAAATAACAGCTCTTGTAACTGTGCTGAACTATAGCCTTGCCAAATGCGTGGATCTTGGCGCAGGTCGAATACCAGCACTGCGTTGTTGTTGCTTGGGTGCTTTGCAAACGCACCAACCAATGACAAATAGCCGTTTTCACGCCCATAAGTCGAAGAAACGTGCAATACAGGTTTACGCATTTGTAAGTCTAACTGACCCCAAACTTGAGCTTTATGTTTTAGCTGAAACACATAGTTGTATAGTCGAGGTTGAGATTTTTTAAGCAAACGCGCCAACTCTATAGTAGCGCGAACATCCGCCAAAGCATCATGAGCGTCAGCATGCTCGATACCATTAGCTGGAGCTAGTCGATCTAACTTTAGCACAAGCTCACCCGCTTCATTACGAGGCCAGTTGATGCCCTCAGGGCGAATGGCAGCAGCTGTTCTGACCAGGTCAATCAAATCCCAACGGCTATTACCACCTTGCCATTCGCGAGCATAGACATCAAACAAATTTCGGTACAAACCAAACCTTGTGAATTCATCATCAAATCGTAAACTGTTATAACCTAAACTGCAGGTACCTGGCTTGCTCATTTGCTCATTAATTAGAGCCATGAATTCCACTTCTGGCACACCCTCTTGTAAGCATTTTTGAGGGGTAACGCCTGTCACTAAACAGGCACTTGGTGATGGTAGATAGTCATCAGCTGGACGGCAGTACCACATCATAGACTCACCAATTTGGTTAAAATCTAGATCTGTACGTATCGCTGCAAATTGTGAAGGGCGATCCCAGCGCGGGTCCAGACCAAAAGTTTCATAATCATGCCATAGCAATGTTTGAGTTTGGTCCGGTTGATACGCCACGCGAAAGCTCCTTAAAGGCTGTGCCGATAATTACCGACGATAAGTTTGTTCTACAAATGGCATCTTACACACTCTACAAGGTAATTGCTTGCCACGAACTAAGGCAAACACTTGAGTATCAAAGGGGGTATAAGCATTATCAACATAGCCCATTGCTAGAGGAGCACCCAAGCTTGGACCAAATCCACCAGAGGTTACTACGCCAATCACATCACCTTGTGCTGTAACTAACTGAACACCTTCACGAACTGGAGCCTTGCCTTCTGGTAGTAGACCAACACGGCGACGCTTCGCACCATTAGCCATTTCTTCCAACACAATTTCTGCCCCAGGAAACCCACCTTCACGATCACCTCCAGCGCGACGGCTTTTTTGAATCCCCCAGGTCAAATTAGCTGAGATAGGGGTCGTTTGTTGGTTTAAGTCGTGTCCATACAAACATAATCCTGCTTCTAGTCGTAAAGAATCACGAGCGCCAAGGCCTACCCACTCTACTTCATCAAAGGCCAATAAGCTTGCAGCTAATGCTTCTGCTCGATCATTAGCAACAGAGATTTCAAACCCATCTTCACCCGTATAACCAGCTCGACCAATAAAACATTCATGCCCCAAAATAGACACTGATCTAGCATCCATAAAACGCATATCTTCAACATCTGGTGCTAGGCGAGCAAGAACTTCACAAGCCTTTGGACCTTGCAGCGCCAATAAAGAACGATCTTCAAGAACTTCTAGATCAATATTACTGCCAAGGTGAGCACGCATATGCTCGATGTCTTGCACCTTACACCCAGCGTTGACAACTAAAAAGAAATGATCACCAGCATTGGTAACCATTAAATCGTCCATAATGCCACCAGAAGCATTAGTAAAAAAACCATAACGCTGTCGCCCTGGAGCTAGCGCAACATAATCTGCAGGAATCAAGCTTTCTAAAGCTAGAGCAATTGATTCCATAGATGTACCGGTGAGACGCACTTGGCCCATATGGGAAACATCAAACAATCCAGCTTGAGCACGACAGTGTAAATGTTCTTTTTTGACACCCATGGCATATTGCACGGGCATATCGTAACCCGCAAAAGGAACCATTTTTGCTCCTGCTTGAATATGCATGGAATGAAAAGGGGTAGTTAACAAAGAATCAGTCATAAACTTCTCGCAGTTTGGGTTAAAATCACTCATCTGCAGAAATTATAACAAGTTTCCTATAGGAAATAAAATTACTTTAAATAATATTCAGCGTTGGAGGGATTTATCGAGCGACGATCCACAATACAAGGGCGTCAGTCTCACTCAAGCTCACCAAAGCATGGCCCATATTTGCATCGTAATACATGCTATCTCCTGCCACCATAGCTACAGGCTCGTAAAACTCAGTATAAAGAGCTAACTCACCTTCTAACACCAACAAAAACTCTTCTCCTTCATGACGAACCCAGTCACCAAAGTCATCAAAACTACGCGCTCTAACACGTGTCTTAAAAGGCACCATTTTTTTTCTAGCAAGGTCAGTAGATAAAAGCTCATGCTCATAGGTACTAGTTGGATGCGGTGTTCCTTGACCCGATTTCGTAAGCACACGTCGCCCAGAAGCCATGGTAGTGCGAGGTTTAGCGAAAAGTTGTGGGATGTCAATCTGCAGACCATTTGCTAGTTTTTGGACAGCTGTAAAGGTTGGAGAGATCTGCTCATTTTCTATCTTAGACAAAGTTGAGCGAGCCAAGCCTGTTTTTTGACTAGCCTCTTCTAAGGTTAAATTCAAACTTTTCCTAATTTCCCGTAATCGCTTACCCAGCTGCAAAGGCTCTACATTAGCTTGCATCCCAGAACCGGATTCAATCTTTAACTCAGGCATATTTGGTTGCTCCGCGGACATGTTGTATCTCATAGGTTTCACAGGCTAAAGCTCATGCTAACACGGCATGCGTCCACCGTCATGCCGAGGCAACTAACAAGCGCCTGCACGAGAATACAGCAAAACTAAAAAGGGGAAATATTTCCTATACGCTATTTTATTGATTGGATCTAATCAAAATGATATGCTGTATGCATATTATATACGACTCTTCACTAGAGCCGAGTATTTACTTTAATCTTGGATAATAGGAACCAAAAACATGAATAACATTCCTGCTGAATTGCTTTATACCGACTCCCACGAATGGTTGGCCGACAATGGTGATGGCACTGTAACAATTGGCATCACTCATCATGCCCAAGAGTTATTAGGAGACATCGTGTTTGTTGAAGCTCCAGATGTGGGCCGAAGCTTGGATGCTGGCGAAGAGTATACGGTTATTGAATCAGTAAAAGCAGCATCAGATTCATATGCTCCAATAGCAGGAGAAATAATTGCTTTTAACGATTCTCTAGAAGACTCTCCTGAAATGGTTAATGAGGACCCTTATATAGAGGGTTGGATTGTGAAGCTTAAACTAGCAGAAGACGCAGATCTAGGTATGTTGCTTAGCGCACAAGCCTATTCTGACGTTATTAATAACGAAGACTAAACAGTTGCTTTGATCACCCTAATTTCATAATAAATTATCCTAGTACGCTATTTATAGCGCCTAGCGAGGATTCCCCATGTCTGCACCTTCTTTTACTCCAACTCCTATTGCACAGTTACTTCAAACTGATGCTTTTATTGACCGTCATATTGGCCCAAGCAGCGCTGACAATGATGTTATGTTGCGTCACCTCAATGTGTCTAGCATGGGTGAGTTGTTGGACGAAACAGTGCCAGACAGTATCCGCTTAGACCAGCCTTTAAACTTACCTTCTTCACAGTCTGAAGTAGATACTTTAGCTCAGCTTAAAACGATGGCTAGCAAAAACATAGTCAATGTATCTTGCATCGGCATGGGGTACAGCAATACGTTAGTCCCAAACGTTATTTTACGCAACGTTATGGAAAACCCAGCATGGTATACCGCTTACACACCTTATCAGCCAGAAATTGCTCAGGGTCGTTTAGAGTCATTACTTAATTACCAACAAATGATTATGGACTTAACAGGCATGGAGCTTTCTAACGCTTCATTACTGGATGAAGCAACCGCAGCTGCAGAAGCAATGGCACTTTGCAAACGGGCCAACAAGAAAAAGAGCGTGACTTTCTTTGTTGATGATAATACTCACCCACAAAATCTATCTGTAATACGCACACGCGCAGAGTATTTTGGGTTTGAGATTGTCACTGGCAACCCAGCCACAGATTTGGCTCAACACGACTTATTCGGCGTGCTGGTTCAATACCCAGGTAGTGATGGCGCTATTTGTAACTTAAAGAGCATTATTGATGAAGCCCATGAGCAACAAGCACTGGTTGTTGTTGGTGCTGACATCATGAGTTTGGTGTTATTGCGCTCTCCTGGAGAGCTTGGTGCTGATGTAGTGTTTGGCTCTAGCCAACGCTTTGGTGTGCCCTTAGGGTTTGGTGGTCCACACGCTGCTTTTTTTGCCAGTAAAGACAAATACAAACGTTCCATTCCTGGACGTATTATTGGCGTCTCAATAGACACCAAAGGTAGGCCTGCGCTGCGTATGGCTATGCAAACCCGTGAACAACATATCCGCCGAGAAAAAGCTAACTCTAACATCTGTACGGCACAAGCCCTATTGGCTAACATGTCGTCTTTTTACGCGGTTTATCACGGCCCAAAGGGTCTTCGCACTATTGCTAATCGCATCCAACGCTTTACAGCTATTTTGGCAGCTCAGCTTGAGACTTTAGGTTTTCCTTCCAGTAACCAAAACTTCTTTGATACCTTAACTTTGCCAACCAATGGCCAACAAGATGAAATCTATCAGCGCGCACTTGATGCTGGTTATAATTTACGCAGAGTTGGCACTGATGGCTTAGGCGTTAGCTTAGATGAAACTACCCAAACACATCATGTTCAAGCGTTGCTAAATATATTTTCAGGAACTCAAGTAGAGTTTGACTTAGTTGCGACAGATGCCTTGTGCAGCAGTATCAGCATGGGGATGCCTAACGAATTAATGCGCACTGATGCTATCTTAGAGCACCCTATTTTTAACAGCTATCATAGCGAAACAGATATGTTGCGCTATATGAAAAAATTAGAAAATAAAGATTTCTCTTTAGTTCATGGCATGATCCCACTGGGTTCTTGCACTATGAAACTTAATGCCACAGCGCAGATGGCAGCAGTCACATGGCCTGAATTTTCTAATATGCACCCCTTTGCTCCAGCAGATCAAACTCAAGGTTATATGGAGTTAATTAGGTCTTTAGAAGCACAATTAGTTGAAATTACTGGTTACGACCATGTGTCAATGCAACCCAATTCTGGTGCCCAAGGCGAGTACGCTGGACTTGTGGCCATTCGCAAATACCAAGAAAGTATTGGCGAAGGTCATCGCAACGTATGCATCATCCCAAGCTCTTCTCATGGCACCAACCCTGCCAGTGCTTCTATGGTAGATATGACGGTAGTTGTGGTTGGTTGTGATGATTTAGGCAACGTAGATGTTGCAGAACTAAAAGCCAAAGCGCAGCAATATGCTGAACAGCTTTCATGCTTAATGATCACCTACCCTTCAACACATGGTGTGTATGAAGAAAGTGTCGTGGAAATTTGCCAAATTATTCATGATAATGGCGGCCAAGTTTATATGGACGGTGCTAATATGAACGCCCAAGTAGGGGTGAGCAAACCTGGCCTCATAGGTTCTGACGTTTCACACCTTAACTTACATAAAACCTTTGCTATTCCTCATGGTGGTGGTGGTCCAGGTATGGGGCCTATTGGCGTAAAGTCTCATCTTGCGCCTTTTTTACCTAATCACCCTGTGGTTCCCGTACACGGAGAAGACAATGGTAATGGAGCAGTCTCAGCAGCGCCTTATGGTAGTGGTTCAATCCTGCCTATTTCTTGGGCTTACATTAATTTGTTAGGTTCAGAAGGTTTGGAGCAATCCACCGCCCAGGCTATTTTGAGTGCCAACTATATGGCTTCACGCTTAAGTGAGCACTTCCCTATCTTGTATCAAGGCCGCAATGATCGTGTAGCACACGAGTGTATTATTGATATTCGTGGACTAAAAGAAACCACCGGTATCAGTGAAGAAGATATTGCCAAACGTTTGATGGACTATGGCTTTCATGCGCCTACCATGTCCTTCCCTGTGGCAGGCACCTTGATGATTGAGCCCACAGAGTCTGAGCCAAAGCGAGAAATTGATCGCTTTTGTGACGCTATGGCTAGTATTCGTGGTGAAATTGCGAAAATTGAATCAGGCGAGTGGAGCCCGAAGCACAACCCATTAAAAATGGCACCACACACCCAGTCAGATTTAGCGAGCCATGGTTGGAATCGGGGTTATTCCCGCAGTGTTGCAGCTTTTCCATCTGCAGCAACCTTGGATGCAAAATTCTGGCCTACGGTTAATCGTATAGATAACGTTTATGGTGATCGTAACCTTATCTGCTCTTGCCCCCCGATGGAGTCATACCAAGACTAATAAAGGCTTCTAACAGCGTAAATGACGTTGGGAAGGTGTGTAATATAAAAGCGCTTGTAAGCAGCTAAATTTATTCATTGACCCACGTCTATATTTACTATATTTTGCGACTAAATTACCCGCTTCAAACTAACTACTTAGCAGGGAACTCGTGAAAGCGCTGAATCCATTTTTACCTTTATTTTTAAGCTGTACTCTATTGCTCATGGGCAATGGTTTGTTGTTCATTATTATTCCCATGAGCATGCGCTTAGATGGCCAAGATACAGATGCTATTGGCTTAGTCATGTCGCTTTATTTTGTAGGTATGTTGCTAGGTTCCTTGTATGGCAAGAACCTTATCAGCCGTGTAGGCCATATACGCATTTTTGCCGCTTGTGCTTCTGTAGCCACTATGTGCGCTTTATTACACAGCATCTGGTCTGTGCCTGTAGTTTGGGGACTATTAAGGGTACTCATTGGTTTTACCAATGCAACTTTTTTTATGACTATGGAAACATGGTTAAGTGAGAGCTCTACTAGAGAGAACCGCGCTACAGTTCTTGGTAGCTATCAGTTTGTTACTTATTTTGGCTTAGCTTTAGGCCAACTTATGTTGAATTTTGCAGAACCACAAGACCCTATTCTTTACATCTATGTAGCGATGCTCTTTTGTTTATGTATGATTCCAGTGCTTATGAGCCGTTCTGGTGGCCCGCGCATTAATGAATCTGAATCTATGCCATTAAAAATCCTCTACAAAACATCACCCCTGGGCGTTATAGGCATCATGATTTCTGGCATTTGCTTAGGCGCTTTGTACAATATGAGCAGCATATACGGTGCCGACGTGGGTATGACCAAAAGCCAAATAGCAACTTTTATGAGTGCTACTATGGTGGGAGGGTTTTTATTACAGTTTCCTGTGGGCAAATTGGCTGATCTATTTGATAGACGTACCGTGTTAGTGATCACACTGCTGGTGGCCTGCTTTGCAGCGATGGTATTACCCATTATGGCCTCTCAAGGTGAAATGGCTATTACTATTGCATGTGCAATAATTCTCAGTGGCGCTTTGGCTTGTGTGTACCCCATAGCCTTAGCAGATGCCTTTGATCGACTCAAGCCTACTGAAATGGTGGCAGCCAGTGGAAAGCTCATTTTGGCTTATTCTACAGGTGGAGTCATTGGTCCCTATACGTCTTCATTGGTAATGAAACACATGGGCGCAGGAGCTTTGTTTGGCTACTTAATTGTGGCATGTCTGGTGTTAATTACCTTCGTAATGTATCGCATGAGTATTCGCTCAGCAGTGCCTGATGCACTGCAAGAATCATTCGTGATGCAAGGCATGGCACCCATGGCTACCGAACTTGATCCGCGTACAGAATATAATAGTTTGGATGAAACCAGTATAGCTGCTGAAACTGTGCTTTTATTGGCAGAAGAAAATCCAGATGATGTGGTAGAAATCGCCTTGAGCATCGCTCTAAATCAACCAGAAGAGGCTGTTAATATAGCCCAAGCCACTGCCTACAACTACCCTGATGACGCTGTAGTTTTAGCCATCACCTTGGCTAATGAACTGCCCCACTTGAAACTTGATATTATTACTAATGTGGCAGGCTCCGCTCCTTCTTCTGGTGCGGATTTAGCACGATATATGTGTGGCTTAATTAAACAACAAAAACTCGATCCTGAAGCAAGTTTTAATGCATTAAGCAGGCTTACGTTAAAACTGCTGGATGAAGCACCTCTGCAAGCTGCAGAAATTGCCGCTATAGTCAGTCATGAAATTGCCGACGATATGCCTGAATTAGTCGCTCAAATTGCAGTCTTGGCCGCGCAAGCAGCACCAGATCAGCGGGTAGAAGTAGCTACAGCAGTAACTCAAGAAGTGCCCGAGGCCAGTGTAGAGATAGCCACTGGAGTAGCAGAAACCATAGCTTCAAGTCCTGATGAAGAGTTGCACAGTTTCTTAGCAGGTGAAGAAAATGATGATTACTTAGGAGAAGGCGCAGAGCTAGCTATTGCTTTAGGCCAAGAAACACCAGAACAAGCCTTTGATATTGCAACCGCTGTTGCTGAAATACTCCCAGAAGACGCCGCTCAAGTAGCTGAATCTATAGCTCAAACAGATCCTGAAAATGCATCGGAGTTAGTCGATAGTATAAGCGAGGTGGCACCAGAAATGGCAGATGATGTGATGTATGCTGTGGCCAGCTCCTTGCCAGAACAAGCAGAAGAGATACTACAAGATGTGCTAATGGACGCTGAAGCTAACGAACAAGCCGATCGTCAGGTTAGCTAACAGGCCAAGTTTCAAGCAAAGCATCAGCAATCGCTTTATTCGCATCAGGAATAGCCAGCCCAGATAATGTTTTTGCATCGACCCATAAAACGGGCTGATCTTCCATGCCTTTAGCAATGCCTGATGCATTCTTAACTAGATAGAAATACAATGACACATTTTTATCAGCATAGTCGTGATGCACAGCTTTAAATAGCTCACAAAAGCGTTGATCAATCTGTAAATCAACTTCCTCTTCAAGCTCTCTTGCCAAAGCTTGTAAATGGGTTTCGTCAGTTTCTATTTTTCCGCCTGGAAATTCCCACTTACCACCTTGATGTTGCCAATGCGCACGTTGTGCCATTAGTATTCGCTGCTGAGAATCAACCACGATTGCTGCAACTACCTCCACACGCTTATTCATTGCTTTACCTTAACTGCGATAGTCAGCGTTGATTTTAACGTAATCATAAGATAAATCAGTAGTCCACACTGTTTGCTTTATATCGCCGCGCTTAAGGTCTACTCGTATGATGATTTCTTCTTGGTCCATGACTTCTTGACCTGCTGATTCTGTGTAACTTGCTGCACAGCCGCCTTGGTCAACTAGAAGGCAGTCACCTAAATGAATGGTTAGGGTGTTAACGTCAAGGTTGGGCACGCCAGAATAACCTACTGCGCATAATATGCGCCCCCAGTTTGGGTCACTAGCAAACATTGCAGTTTTTGTAAGTGGTGAATGGGCGATAGCATACGCCACTTGCAAACACTCTTGTGTATTCGCACCACCTTCCACTTCTACACTAATAAACTTAGTTGCACCTTCTCCGTCTCGTACAATCGCGTGAGCTAACTGCTGCATAAGTTCAGTGAGGGCTTTGCTAAATTTGGAGATCAGTTCACTATCATCATCTAAGCATAAGCTACTAGCACCTGTAGCGATGAGCATACACGAATCATTAGTCGACATATCGCCGTCTACTGTAATTCGGTTAAAGCTTTGTTCCACAGCTTGGTCTAGTAGGTCTTGGGTTAAGGTGGGTGAACATCTCACATCAGTTGCAACAAACGCAAGCATAGTGGCCATATTTGGCCGAATCATACCTGAACCTTTAGAAATGCCAGTGAGGCTGATCGTTTGGCCTAGGTGTTCAATTTGAACACTAGCGCCTTTGGTGCGAGTGTCTGTAGTTAATATCCCCAAAGCCGCATCTTGCCAGCCATTAACGTCTAATTTTTTTATAGCGTGAGGCAAGTTTGATACGATTTTTTCTATTGGAAGCTTTTCTCCGATTACCCCTGTTGAAAAGGGTAATACTTGAGAGCTATTTAAACTGAGACCTTTTGCCAGTTCTTGGCAACAAGTGAATGCATCAGCATCACCCACAAGTCCAGTGCCTGCATTAGCATTACCTGTGTTGATGACTAAGGCCAAAGGGCTATCCTCTAGCAAATGTCGCTTACATAGCTGCACTGGAGCTGCACAGAATGCATTAGTGGTAAATACTCCAGCGATACTTGAACCAGCTTGGGCTAGCATTACCACTAAGTCTTTACGACCAGAGGTTTTAATTCCAGCCTCTGTGGTACCTAATTGAAACCCTTCAATAGGATGGTAGTTCACATTAGCTAAGCGTCCAACAGCCATAATTTAATTCCTAATACATCACTTTTTAGTTAGGTAAGTTTACCGTGACACTGCTTATATTTCTTACCCGAACCACAAGGACAAGGTTCATTACGACCTACCTTCGAGGGCGGGACACCGGTAGAGGCTGCTTGTGCTTGTTGCTGCGCACCTGTTTGAGCTAATGCTTGCTCATGACGATACTGCATTGCTGCTTGCGCCTGTTCTCGTTTCGTTCTCTCCTCTTCCTCCACTTCTGCTGGAGATCGAACTTGAACGTTACTTAAAATACGAATAACGTCTTCTTTTATAGAAAAAAGTAGATGTTGAAAAAGGTCAAAAGATTCTCGTTTGTATTCTTGCTTAGGATTTTTTTGTGCATACCCACGTAAATGAATACCTTGGCGTAGCATATCCATAGTTGCTAGGTGCTCTTTCCAGCGAGAGTCAATCACTTGTAGCATCACTTGTTTTTCAAAACCACGAATAGTGTCAGCCCCTACTACATCAGTTTTGGATTGATAACTATCACTTAATTGAGTTTGAATTTTATTACGTAAAATTTCTTCTTCTAGACGATCGTCTGCATCAAGCCACTTTTGAACAGGTAGCTCCATACCAAATTGCTTTTTAAGCTCAGCTTCCAAACCATCTATATCCCATTGTTCTGCAAGGCTTTGCGGTGCAATAAATAGATCAATCGCGCTGTCTACCACTTCATAGCGCACGTTAGTAATCACATCAGCGATGTCATCTGTTGACATTAACTCATTACGTTGATCATAGACCACGGTGCGTTGGTCGTTAGCTACGTCATCGTATTCTAGTAGTTGCTTACGCATATCAAAGTTACGACCCTCAACCTTACGCTGAGACTTTTCAATAGCATTTGATACCATTCGATGCTCAATAGCTTCGCCTTTCTCCATACCTAACTTTTGCATCAAGCCTTTGATACGCTCTGGTGCAAAAATACGCAATAAATTGTCTTCTAATGATAAAAAGAAGCGCGAAGACCCTGGGTCACCTTGACGACCTGAACGACCACGAAGCTGATTATCTATCCTTCGAGACTCATGACGCTCTGTGCCGATAATATGCAGGCCACCAGAGGACAATACTAAGTCATGACGTACTTTCCAGTCTGCTTTAGCCGCCTCTATTTCTACTTCACTAGCGTTTTCACCCAAAGCTTCTAGTTCAGCTTCTAGCTTGCCACCCAAAACAATATCAGTGCCTCGACCGGCCATGTTAGTGGCAATAGTCACGGCACCAGGACGACCTGCTTCGGCAATAATGCTTGCTTCACGCTCATGTTGCTTAGCGTTAAGCACGTTGTGAGGCACGTCGGCATCAGTTAAGGCTTGAGAAACCATCTCTGACATTTCAATAGACGCCGTACCCACCAAAACTGGACGCTGCTGCGCCACACAAAGACGTATATCTTCGATAATGGCCGCAAATTTTTCTGGCATCGTCAGATAAACAAGGTCATTCATATCCTTACGTTTGACATCAACGTTGGTAGGAATAACCAATACATCCAAACCATAGATTTGATGTAATTCAAATGCTTCAGTGTCTGCAGTACCTGTCATACCTGCAAGTTTTTCATATAAGCGGAAGTAGTTTTGGAAAGTGGTAGACGCCATAGTCTGGCTTTCTTTTTGAATACTCACACCTTCTTTTGCTTCGATGGCTTGGTGGATTCCTTCTGACCAACGACGGCCCGCCATAGTGCGGCCGGTATGCTCATCAACAATTACCACTTGGTCATCTTGAACAATGTAGTCCACATTGCGAGAGAAGATTACATGGGCTTTAAGTCCCGCATGTACATGATGCAATAATGGGAGATTGGCCGCAGCATACAAGCTTTCACCTGACCCTAAAAGGTTTGCACCAATTAACAGCTCTTCAACAAATTGATGCCCTCCTTCGGTAAGCTCAATAGTTTTGTGAGATTCATCAAAAGTATAGTGACCAGTAGGCTCTTCATCACCCTCTATTTTTGGCTGAACCTCAAGCTGTGGCATTAAACCGTTGATAGTGAGATACATCTGAGTGTTATCTTCAACCGGCCCAGAGATAATCAAAGGGGTACGCGCCTCGTCAATGAGGATCGAGTCAACTTCATCTACAATGGCATAATTAAGGGGGCGCTGTACTTTATCTACAGCACTAAATGCCATATTGTCTCGTAGGTAATCAAATCCAAACTCGTTATTAGTACCGTATGTCACGTCACAGGCATATGCTTCGCGTTTTATGTTACTGTCTTGGCCTGAAAGAATAATACCCACAGACAAACCCAAGCCTTCATAGAGTGGACGCATCCATTGGGCATCGCGCTGAGCTAGGTAATCGTTCACGGTAACTACGTGAACTCCATTAGCTGAAATGGCGTTAAGATAAACTGCAAGTGTAGCAACTAGAGTTTTACCTTCACCTGTGCGCATCTCAGACACCTTGCCTTGATGCAAGACAATACCACCAATCATTTGCACATCAAAGTGGCGCATTCCCATCACCCGGACTGAAGCCTCGCGACAAACGGCAAACGCCTCAGGTAGTAGATCATCTAAGCTTTCACCAGCATCAAAACGTTGATTGAATTCTGCTCGCTTGGCTGCAATCTCAGTATCTGATAATGACTGATAATCACTTTCTAGTTTATTGATATTACTTACAATTTTATTAAACCGTTTTACTTCACGATCATTTTTACTGCCAAAAAGTGACTTTAGAATTTGTACCATTATCTTATCTTTTTATATGCGCTGGTGCGTTTGTTAGGGTAAATGAGACGTCTATTATCTCTACTATTACTATGGGGCCTTAAGCCATTTTTCAAAGGCCTGAAACGTAAAAAAGCTGGAGTTCTTTTGGAACACCAGCTTTGTCGTTATTATTTTTTATGCTATAGCAGCCGCTTGACTCATATAAGCGATGGGAGAGTCTAACTCATCATCAAATGTAACGACTTCCCAAGCATCTTCTTGGGATAATAGTTCCCTTAGCAGCATATGATTCAAACCATGCCCAGACTTATGACCTTCAAACTTGCCAATGAGACTGCGTCCCAATAAGTATAAGTCTCCGACAGCATCTAATACTTTATGTTTTACAAATTCGTCCTGATAACGCAAGCCGTCTTCATTTAAAACGCGATAATCATCTACGGCAATAGCATTGTCTAAGCTACCACCTAGAGCTAAATTTTTAGACCGAAGGTATTCAAAATCCTTCATAAAACCAAACGTGCGAGCACGGCTCACTTCTTTTACATAAGAAGTGCTAGAAAAATCCAAATGGGTAGTGCAATTACGGCTTTCAAACAATGGGTGATCAAAATCAATAGTAAAGCCTACATGAAAACCATTAAATGGCTCCAAGGATGCAGTTTTATCATCCTGACTGACACTGACAGACTTTTTAATACGAATGAATTTTTTCGGTGCGTTTTGTTCTTCAACACCAGCAGACTGTAATAGGAATATAAATGGTGCCGCACTACCATCCATAATAGGCACTTCTTCGCTGCTTAATTCGACATAAGCATTGTCTATGCCAAGCCCTGCGAAAGCTGACAAAAGATGTTCAACCGTACAGACTCGGACACCATCTTTTACTAGATTGGTAGATAGTGTCGTATCACCAACGTTTTCGGCGGTCGCGGCAATCGACACGACAGGATCAAGATCAGTTCGACAGAATACGATGCCCACATTAGCTAGTGCAGGTTTCAATGTCAGATAAACTTTTTTACCCGTATGAATACCAATTCCAGTGGCTCTAATAATATTTTTTAATGTACGTTGTTTAACCATTATGTCCTAGCCCTACACGCGGGGTATCCGAAAATGTAGCAAAAAAATCTTTATTTAAGGCTGATTAACTACCCATTACAGGTTATACGTTAAAACTTGGACCTAAGCCCAAGCCAAAATTTTAATCAGCTTGACGTCGTAAGAATGCTGGGATGTCTAAATAACCAATATCGCCTGCAGTGCTATTAGATGCATCAGCATCAGATTCGCTCAAATTCACATCCCCTGCTAATGGGTCTTTCACCGCTGGCAGTTCCATTTGATCGATGGTTGGGCGTCTCTTAGGGTTATTGACCACAGCTTTTACCAATGGTTCAATCTTTTCATACCCATGACCTAAACCTGTAGCAACTACCGTCACTTTTAACTCATCAGACATTTCTGGATCAATCACCGTACCAATTACCACTGTGGCATTGTCTGACGCAAATTCCTCTATAGTATTACCTACTTCTGAAAACTCGCCCAAATTCATATCTAAACCAGCGGTGATGTTAACTAAGATGCCCTTTGCACCCCGCAAATCAACATCTTCTAATAATGGACTACGCACTGCAGCTTCCGCAGCTTCACGAGCGCGATCTTCTCCACGAGCAACGCCCGTACCCATCATAGCCATACCCATTTCCGACATCACTGTACGCACGTCTGCAAAATCCACGTTTATCATACCGGGGCGAGTAATAAGGTCTGCAATACCTTGTACCGCGCCAAGTAGCACATCATTTGCAGTGCTAAAAGCGGTAAGAAGGCTACAGTTTTTACCCAATACTGGCAGCAGCTTTTCATTTGGAATAGTAATTAATGAATCCACATGCTCTGCTAACTCTTTAAGGCCCTGCTCTGCAATAGCCATACGCTTACGCCCTTCAAAGGGGAATGGCTTGGTTACAACGGCCACTGTTAAGATGCCCATCTCACGAGCAACTTCGGCCACGATTGGAGCAGCACCAGTACCTGTGCCGCCACCCATACCTGCAGTGATAAAGACCATATCGGCCCCTTGCAAAATACTTTCTATTTGTGCGCGATCCTCAAGAGCTGCCTCACGACCAACATTAGGATTAGCGCCAGCGCCTAGACCTTTAGTTATTTGAGCACCTAATTGAATCACTGAGCGCGCTTCCATGCCTCTCAAGGCCTGAGCATCTGTGTTCGCACACACAAATTCAACGCCATCGATTTCACTGGACAACATGTGACTCACAGCGTTGCCGCCGCCACCACCGATACCAATTACTTTAATGATTGCATTTTGCGGCACGTTATCTACTAATTCGTACATCGCCTTGCTCCTAGTCTAATTTATTATTTTCTGACACGAAATTGATCGACATCAGACTTCACTTAGATAGCCACTTAAGTGACTTATCTTTAAAAATTCGATTTAACCCACATTTTAAACTTTGTTAACCATTGGCTCGTATCCAGAGAAAGATTCATTCCCTTAGCCTGTGGAGCCTGATTACTAGGCCCAGCTTGCTGGGCATAATTTAATAGGCCAACACAGGTAGAATAAGTTGGATTATCTAATAATCCACTAGGGCCCTTCGCTTTATGTGGCCTGGCTAACCTAACTGGCATATGGAAAATCTCTTCCGCCAATTCAACAGCGCCTTCCATCAATGCCGTGCCACCTGTCAAAACCATACCAGCTGCGATCAAATCTTCATAACCACTGCGTCTTAGCTCAGATTGAACAAGGGTATATAGCTCTTCATAACGAGGCTCTACTACTTCGGCCAGGGCCTGACGTGAAAGGTCTCTAGCAGGCCGATCACCTACACTTGGCACTTTGATACTTTCTGACAAATCAGTTAATTGGGCCAAGGCGCAGGCATACCTTACTTTCACATCCTCTGCATGTACTGTTGGCGTGCGCAAAGCCATCGCAATATCATTAGTTACCTGATCACCTGCAACAGGTATGACTGCTGTGTGGCGAATGGCACCTGCAGTGAACACAGCCACGTCGATCGTGCCACCACCCATATCTACTAAACACACTCCTAATTCTTTTTCATCATCAGTGAGCACTGCATAGCTTGAAGCAAGCGCATTGAGCACTATATTGTCTAATAACAAACCACACCGAGTGACACATTTTTCTATATTTTGAGCTACGTTTAACGCACAGGTGACAATATGCACTTTTACTTCCAACCTAACACCAGACATACCAAGTGGGTCTTGAATCCCCTCTTGGCCATCAATCACGTATTCTTGCGGCAAAATATGTAAAATCTTTTGATCTGAAGGAATTGCTACTGCTCGAGCAGCTTCGATGACTCTCTCCAAGTCCAGTTCAGATACTTCACCAGCTTGTATTGCCACAATACCGTGTGAATTCATACTGCTGATGTGATTACCACCAATGCCCACGGTAACCGTATTTATTTTGCAATCTACCATCAATTCAGCTTCTTCGATGGCGCGCTTTACCGACAATACTGTAGACTCAATATTGGCTACGATGCCCCGCTTCAAACCGCGAGATTCTTGTGCACCAATACCCACAACGTGAAGCTCGTTATCATCCCCAAACTCGGCCACCATAGCAACCACCTTAGAAGTTCCAATATCCAACCCTACCACCATGGGCTTAATTACTAAGTCTGCCAACCAATTTCTTCCTTATCATTACATTTTTCAAACAAGCAAAATAAGCCATTTAAAGTGACTTAGATTATCCCACACTTTAGCTCTTAAGTGGTGGATTAATCAGTAAAAAGTGTCGTTTTTGCCACTAAATCTATTACCCTAACTAGCGTCTTTCCACGCTACAGATACACCATGAACATAGCGACCATCTATACGTTCAATCATGTGCGCTTTCGTCACGAAATAACTATGATACACCTTCATTAATCTCTGCAACCTAGGCAACACTTGGTCGCGGCCAAGCACTAAAATAACACTGTTATCCAAACGCAACTCAACAGCACCACGACGCGCCATTGTCATTTGGTCAATGACAAGATCGTCTCGACCCACTAACCAGCTCATTTGTCGAAATAACTCACTCATAACCCATGCACTATCAAGAGGCCCCTCTAATACAGGCAACTGCTCGGCCTCAACGACCTGACTAGGATCTACCAATACAACTTGACCTTTATGATTGACAAAACCACCATCATACCAACGCGCCATAAAGATTTGTGGTGATACCTCTACCATTAACCTATTGGGCCACACCCTACTCACTTTTGCATCACTCACCCAAGGATGACTTTCTACCTCAAGTCGAATTTGCTCTAAGTTTGCTCCAAAAAACGAATCTGGCAAATGGGCATTCAACTGGCTTTGTAGTGTAACTTTATCTGTCGCAGGGATGTCTGCTTGCAGAACGATTTGCGCTAAAGGCCTCTGCATCCAAGGCTGTATCGCCTGCCATGTAAGCAGAAAAACTGTAAGCATCACCATAAGCAAAAGTAGTTTGGCGCCCCAACTCCAGCGACTTAACTGATCTGCCTGTTCTGCCTGTTTCATTACCATTATGCAGCCCGCGCCAGAGCTAAATTTAAAATAACCAGCGTTAATTGGGCAAAACTCAACCCAGCTGCCTTAGCCGCCATAGGCACTAGGCTATGGCTAGTCATGCCAGGAGTCGTATTTACTTCCAATAACCAATTACAACCTTGTTTATCTCGCATTACGTCAATACGCCCCCAATCCCGACAACCTAACACTTTAAAGGCGTAACCACACTCGCCTTCCATGCTCTTTTGTTGTGCCTTAGTCATGGGGTTATCAAACAAATAGCGAGTTTTTTCAGAATAATATTTAGCTTGTAAATCGTAAAAAACATTATCCGTTTCCAATCGTATCGCAGGTAAAGCCTCGTCATTAAGAATTGGAACCGTGTATTCATCCCCATCGATAAACTGTTCTGCCATCACCTCCCGATCATATTCGGCTGCATCGAGGTAGGCTTGCTTTAAACTTTTTATGGAATCAACAATGTTGATACCTAGACTTGACCCTTCATGCACTGGTTTGACCACCATCGGTAAACCAAGATGCTCAACAACTTGCGCCCAATCACTCCCATCGTTTAGCACTTCATACGCTGGCGTTTTCACCCCTTGTGCTAACCAAACTAACTTGGTCATCAACTTATTCATACCTAGACTAGATGCCAAAACATCGCAGCCCGTATAAGGGATAGACATAAAATCAAGAACACCTTGAAGCGTACCATCTTCACCACCTCGGCCATGAAGGATGATAAATGCAGCATCCATGTCAGCCTCTTGTAACTGGGCAACCTGATCCTGACCATCTGCTCCTAGGTCCAAGCCGAAGGCATCTACACCTGCACTTTTCAAATGAGTTAGCACTTGCGCACCACTCATTAAAGATATTTCCCGTTCAGCAGACGTGCCTCCATAAATGACTGCAATACGCATATTAGGCACTGTAAGTAGATGGCTCCAGCTCTGAGAAAGGTTCAATTTAGTCATTACTCACCTTTTCCTGCTGTTGCATTTTTTCTAGAAGAGCTCTGGAAATTTGCCCTATATCGCCGGCTCCCTGAGTGAGTAAAAGGTCACCATCGAGCAAAATATTTTCCAATACTGGAGCAACAGCGGCACCACGTTCTACAAAAATGGGGTCTACTTGGCCTCTGGATCTAATACTACGACAAAGGCTTCGCCCATCAGCACCGTTGATTGGGTCTTCTCCTGCTGGATAAATATCTAATAAAACCAGCACATCCACACGTGATAGCACATCCACAAAGTCTTCATATAAATCCCTCGTGCGTGAGTAGCGATGTGGCTGGTAGACCATTACTAGACGACGGTCAGGCCAACCTGCTCTGATCGCATCAATGGTGACAGAAACCTCTCTTGGGTGGTGGCCATAGTCATCAACCAAGGTTGCTGTGCCTTTTTTGGCTGGATAATCACCTAAAACTTGGAATCTTCGACCTACGCCTGCAAAATCATTTAAACCACTCACTATATGCTCATCGGCCACTTCTAAGTCTGTGGCCACAGCAATGGCTGCCAATGCGTTTTGGACATTGTGTTTTCCAGGCATATTTAATGCAATATCTAAGTCTTTATACCCTTGTCTACAAACAGTAAATGACGTAATCATGCCTCTTTGTTGAACATTGACCGCTTTTACATCCGCTTTTTCATCAAATCCATAGGTCATCAATGGCCTACTCACTTGAGGTAGTATTTCCCATACTACGGGATCATCTACACAGACAATGGCTAAACCATAAAAAGGTAGGTTATGTAAAAACTCTACAAAGGTTTTCTTTAAGCGATTAAAGTCTCCTTCGTAAGTAGACATATGGTCTGCATCAATGTTTGTTACTATCGAAGTTAATGGTTGCAGATGTAAAAAAGAAGCATCACTTTCATCGGCTTCTGCAACTAAGTATGAACTAGCTCCAAGTTTTGCATTGGTGCCTGAGCTGGTCAGTTTTCCACCTATTACAAATGTGGGATCTAATCCCCCTGCAGCCAAAACAGAAGCAACTAAAGACGTCGTCGTGGTTTTTCCATGGGTTCCCGCCACTGCAATACCATGACGATAGCGCATTAATTCAGCTAACATTTGCGCTCTTTGCACGACAGGAATACGATGAGATCGTGCTGCTATGAGCTCTGGATTTTCTTCGGTTACCGCTGTAGAAACCACCACCACGTGAGCGCCACGAATGTTCGTTTCTTGATGTCCAATAAAAATTTGCGCACCATGGCTTGATAATCTCTGCGTTACGGGGCTTACGCGTATGTCCGAACCGCTGATTTCATACCCTTGATTGAGTAGAACTTCGGCAATGCCACACATGCCTACTCCACCGATACCAACAAAATGAATGCGCTTAATGCGTCGCATTTCTGGAATGGTGTATTGATTTGGTGGGATAAATTTAACCACAAGCAATCTCCATGCAGTGCTGTGCTACAGCGTAAGAGGCCTTGGGAGAAGCGCAAGTAAGCGCTGCTTCAGCCATATTATTAAGTGTTGATGGGTGGCAATACAATGCCCGTATTTTTTCACTAAGAAGAACTGGCGATAAGGTGTCTTGGGGTAATAAAATAGCGGCGCCTGCGCTTGTTAAAACCGCAGCATTGGCAGTTTGGTGATCATCTACAGCGTAGGGATATGGCACCAATATAGATGCCAAGCCAGCATTAGCTAGCTCACTTACAGTAAGCGCTCCTGAGCGGCAAATAACTAGGTCAGCCCAAGCATACGCAAGTCCCATATCGTCAATATACCCATCCACTTTAGCCACAACTCCAGCTTCATCATAGCCATTTTGAGTCATAGTTTGATGTTTAGGACCTGTTTGATGCCAAATTGTTGGCCTGTGCTCAAGACTCAACAGCGCCACGGCCTTAGGAACCAGTTTGTTAAGAGCTAAAGCTCCTAAACTACCCCCTACGACCAACACCTTAAGGCCATCAGCTGATTTTTGTGGAGTGTTAGCAATAATATTAGATCTCAAAGGGTTACCTACAGTGATCGCCTTGTCATCAGAAAAACTCCCCGCAAATGCTTGTAATGTTCTGTTAGCAAGTGGGCGTAATAATCGATTTGTCAGCCCAGGAATTGCATTTTGTTCATGTAATATTAGCGGCACATTCAGAAGCTTTGCAGCCAACCCTCCAGGGCCTGTGACAAAGCCACCCATACCCAAAACACAGTCAGGCTTAAAGCGTCGTATTAAGCGTATGGATTGTAATAATGATTTAAATAACCGCCAAGGTGCAAACAACAATGATAGTTTCCCCTTGCCTCTTAAGCCCACCACATCAATACAATTTAATACTAAACCAGCCTCTGGTACCAAACGCGCTTCTATTCCTTTGCCAGTGCCTAGCCACTCTATTTCAAAGTTATGGCTGCATAAAATTTTAGCGGTTGCCAACGCTGGGTAAACATGACCACCCGTGCCAGCCGCCATAATAAGCACCCGCTTTGCTTCCTTTTTTAGTTGAGACTCAATCATGAATTTGTGCCTCGCTTACTCTTGTCATCGACAAACCATTGATCAACATCATCTAAACCTGGAGTGACTTGGATTAATTTTTCAGTTGTGTTGCTCGATGAGTTTTGGACCGGATATCCACCGACAGTAACTTCACTTGATAAACTTAAATAAGAGGCATTATTTTCTAAAGAAATACGCAGTAAAATACCTAAACTCCCAGCACACGCCAACATACTACTTCCACCGTAACTCACAAAGGGTAAAGTCAGCCCTTTGGTCGGCAGTAATCCTAGATTCACTCCAATGTTTATCATTGCTTGGGTGGCTATCAGCAATATTAAACCATACGCTAGATAAGCTGAAAAATGGCGACCTAAACGCTCAGATTTTTGACCTATCTGTAGCCCGCGCACTATGAGTACACCATATAGAGCTACTACGATTAAAGCACCAAAAGCACCTGATTCTTCAGCCAATACAGAATAAACAAAATCTGTGTGGGCTTCAGGTAGGTAAAATAGTTTTTGCATGCTCTGACCTAAACCTTCACCAAACCAACCTCCACGGCCAAAGGCAATTTGCGCCTGAGTTAATTGATAACCACTACCAAAAGGATCACTCCATGGGTCTAGGTACGTCATTAAACGCTTGACTCGATACTCAGCAGCAAAAATGGTCATTGCTCCCAAGGCAGCCGCAGCTAAAAGCACTATGGAGATGTGACGCTTGCGCATACCACCTAAAAAAAACATCCCCAAAACAGCACTCATCATCACCACAACTGCGCCAAAATCGGGTTCTAACAAAAGGAGTACAATAAAAGCGCCCAGCACTACTAAAGATTTGGAAAAGCCTGAGAAATTATTTCTAATGACGTCTTGTTGGCGCACTAAATATCCTGCCATGAATGTCACAACCGCTATTTTAGCAAACTCTGAAGGTTGCAAACTTAATGGTCCTACGGGGATCCATCGCGTACTACCATTCACATTTTTACCTAGCCCTGGGATCAATACGGCAACCAATAGCAACATACCCAGCAACAACAAGTATGGACTTTGTTTTTGCCACACGTGCACTGGTGTCATAAGACACATCATCATACTAAAGCTGCCCAGAATCATGAATAAAAGCTGTCGCTTGCTTTGATAAAAAGGGTCGTTAAACTTAATAGCAACGACATCCATTGACGCTGATGTAATCAATACATAACCTATGAGAGCTAACGCCAAGGCTGGAACAAATAAGACCAAATCTAACCTTTGACTCGCTACAATTCTCCACTGTTCAGATACAAGATTCATATCAACGCCCTCACCAGTTGGGAAAAATGTAGGCCTCTTGACTCAAAATTATCATAAGCATCAAAACTTGCGCATGCTGGAGATAATAATACTAAATCACCACTGACTGCATTTTCGTGTGCAATTGACACTGCCGTTTGCATATCTTTTGCATCAAAGAAGATAGAGCTATCAAATAAGACTTGTTTAATTCTTTGTGCATCTGCACCTATTAAAAGAGTTTGTTTACAAAACTTTGATACTGGCGCAGCTAAGTCAGAAAAGTCTGCACCTTTACCCTCCCCACCTGCGATCAGTATTATTTTCCCTTTTAACTCAGGCCCTAGGCCTTCTATAGCAGCCACAGTTGCCCCAACATTAGTACCTTTAGAGTCATTGATGTATGACACGCCATCGATGTTAGCCACATGCTCGCAGCGATGGGGCAAGCCTGTAAAAGTTGTTAGGGTGCTAACCATTGCATCCATTGGCAGACCTGCTGCTTCGCCAAGAGCCAAAGCTGCAAGGCCATTAGCTATATTATGGCCACCTTTTAATGCCATTTTTTTAACTGGCATAATGCAGTACATACCTTTAGCAAGCCATTTTTCACCATGCTTTGTAAGTACACCAAATTGCCCTACATCTGGTTCACCCAGACTAAAGCGTGTTTGAGTAACGGTATCTGGCACAAGAGGATTAGTAAGGGCGTCATTACCATTAACTACCACAGCTTTACATGCCTGAAAAATTCTATGCTTAGCTTGATGGTAGCCCATAAGGTTATTATAGCGATCCATGTGGTCTGCGCTCACATTAAGCACACAAGCAACACTTGCGCCTAAGCCAGTAGTAGATTCCAACTGAAAACTTGATAATTCCATCACATATAGGTCAATATTATCAGCTAACAATGACACCGAGGGCTGACCAAGATTACCGCCAATAGCTACATTGAGATTGGCCATTTTAGCCATTTCACCCACCAAGCTTGTGACCGTACTTTTAGCATTAGACCCAGTTATTGCCACAATTGGCACACAAGCTTTACGGGCTGCCTGTGCAAATAGGTCAATATCACTGCGAATAGGCACGCCGGCCTTGGCTGCTTCAACTAAAACAGGCTCTTGTAAGGATACCCCAGGACTTAAAATGATTTGGCTTGCGTTAAGGCATAAATCAAGAGCAAATTCACCTAAGTGTATCAGCGTGTTTGGCTGCTCTGATTTTAATTGCTGCAAAAATGGAGGATCTTGCCTAGAGTCAACCACGCAGAATCGCTCACCTTGACGGGCTAAATATTGAGCACAAGAAAACCCAGTGACTCCTAAACCGATAATAAGGCTGTAACGATCACTAACGATCAATGGCATTGTTGACTCTACTCCTTGGAAATTATTATTTATCGCAACTTTAAAGTGGCCAAGCCAATCAAGACTAGAACTACAGTAATAATCCAAAAACGTACAATAATTCTAGGCTCAGGCCAGCCTTTAAGCTCAAAGTGGTGATGAATGGGAGCCATACGAAAGACTCGCTTACCAGTTAATTTAAATGAAGCTACTTGTATAATAACGGACACAGTTTCCATCACAAACACACCTCCCATAATCAACAGCACTAATTCCTGCCTCACTATGACAGCCACCACACCCAAAGCCGCGCCAAGGGCTAGTGCACCAACGTCACCCATAAATACTTGAGCAGGATAAGTGTTAAACCATAAAAACCCCATACCAGCGCCAACGATTGCAGCACAAAAAACCACCAGTTCTCCTGCGCCTCGTATATAAGGTATATTTAGGTATTCAGAAAAAACAGAGTTGCCTGTCAAGTAAGCAAACACTGCTAATGCTCCAGCAATAAGCACTGTAGGCAAGATAGCCAGGCCATCTAGTCCATCTGTAAGATTCACTGCATTTGAAGTACCAACAATGACAAAGTAAGTTAACAAGATATAGAACACCCCTAAATTAATGCCTATTGTTTTGAAAAAAGGCACTATAAGTTCTAATTCTTGGGGGGTTTGTGCGCTGTAGTATAAAAATAGCGCTGCTCCAAGCCCACCTACCGATTGCCAAAAATACTTCCAACGGGCTATAAGTCCCCGAGAATTTTTTTCCACCACTTTACGGTAATCATCTACCCAACCTACTGCGCCAAATACAGCAGTTACAGCAATAGTCACCCAAATATAACGATTAGTTAGGTCTCCCCACAACAGTGCACTAATTAGAATAGCCAAGAGTATAAGCGCACCACCCATCGTTGGAGTGCCCTCCTTAACCAGGTGGCTTTGTGGTCCATCTTCACGGATAGACTGACCAATTTGTTTGGTCTTCAAATGCTTGATCATATACGGGCCAATCGCCATGGCAATGAACAAGGATGTGAGCACCCCCATAATGCCGCGCATGGTTAAGTATTGAAAAACACTAAAAGCACTATAATACTGAGATAAATATTCTGCCAACCATAACAACATGGGCTAATTTCCACCGTTGATTAATATTTCTACCACATGTTCCATTTGGCTGGATCGAGATCCTTTTACCAAACAACTCATATCGCTTTTAGGAAGCTGTAAAAAGCAGGTCGATAACTGTGTTTGATCAACACAGACTTCCCCATAGTGTCCACCTTCTTGCAGATAGCTTTCAACTGCCACCTTCGCAAGTGGTCCAAAACCATAAAACTGCTCTATACCTGCCGCAGCAACTTGGGCACCAATGCGTTGATGAATTTGTACCTGTTGCTCGCCTAACTCAGCTAAATCCCCCAGCATAAAACAGCGCTTACCGTGGCATTTTTGCAGCACGTCAATTGCTGCCTTTACAGAGCTTGGGTTAGCATTATAAGTATCATCAATAAGGCAGCGTCGCTGACTTAAAGAATGACTGACAAGACGGCCCTGATATGGCCTAACCTGGGCTAAACCGCTAACAATTTGATCTAGAGAAAGGCCTAAAGCTAATGCAGCACCTGCCGCGGCCAGGGCATTAGCAATGTTGTGTTGCCCTAAAAGCTGTAGCTCTACCTGTCGTTTTTGTAGACCTAGATTCAAAACAAAGCGACTCCCTGTGGGTGTAGTTGCTATGTCACTGGCATAAATACTAGCTTTTTCATTGATTAAACTAAAGCTCCAAACTCGTCTGGATTGCGCTAACGTTTGCCACACATAAAAATGGGGATCATCTAAGTTCAAAATCACTTGGCCTTTTTCACAAAGACCAGAAATAATTTCACCCTTAGCTTTGACTACGCCATTTAAACCGCCAAAGCCAGATAAGTGGGCTTCGTGTGCATTATTCAAAACAGCGATATCTGCTCTGACCATACGACTTGTGTATGCGATTTCTCCAACATGATTTGCACCCAGCTCTAACACTTTATAGTCAGTGTCTTCGTGCATACCCCAAAGGGTTATAGGTACACCAATATCATTATTAAAGTTGCCTTTTGTTACCTCAACCTGCCCAGCTTGAAACAATACTTTTTGTAACATTTCCTTCACGGTAGTTTTACCACTACTGCCTGTTACTGCTACAAACTGTCCATTAAGGTGCTGACGCTTAATAGCAGCTAGTTGCCCTAGTGCGATGCGCGTATCTGGCACCACCAATAAGGGCAAATCCGTATCTATTACCGTGCTAACCAAACCTGCACATGCACCAAAGCCTTGGGCTTGTGCAAGAAATTCATGGCCATCAAAGCTTGGCCCAACTAAAGCGACAAATAGATCTCCAGCAATTAAGCTGCGCGTATCTGTGGACAATCCGCTAAAGGTCGCCGCACCAATGGCATAGCTATCTGGTATCATTTTAGATAGCTCAAACAGACTAAAAGATTTCATTAACAAAACCCTCCTGCAAGCGCAATTAACACCTGCTCATGATCACTAAAATGGTGTTTATGTCCATGTATATCTTGATAGGTTTCATGGCCTTTGCCTGCGATGAGAACAATATCACCAGGCTTAGCGTGCTGAATTGCAAAAGTGATAGCTTGGCTTCGGTCTGCTTTAACTGCCACTTTAGCTGGGTGTTTAAAACCTTTCACAATATCTGCTAAAATTTTCTCACTAGATTCTGCACGGGGGTTGTCATCAGTAACAATAACGTGATCTGCCAAAGACTCTGCAATAGTTGCCATTTTAGGCCGCTTCCCCGAATCACGATCTCCACCACACCCAAACACTACCCAAAGTTTTCCAGAGTTTATGTGTTCTTTTGCAGCCATTAGGGCTTGCTCTAGCGCATCTGGAGTATGGGCATAATCCACAATTGCTTGTGGGTACTTACTCGATTCAAACTCTGATGCTATTAGCTGCATCCTGCCACATACTGTTGTGAGTTGGTTGATGGCCTGCATTGCTTTTAATAGGTCAATTTTGTGTGACAAAAGCACAGCTAGAGTAGCCAGTAAATTACTTAAATTAAAACGTCCGATAAGACCTACCTGTAACAATGCTTGGCCTTGAGGTGTGACTATCATAGCGTCCAACCCATGTTCGTGTTGCACTACACTAGATACACCTATGTTTACATTCTTAAGCTCACAAACTCTTGCACTATAGGTATAGATATCTACGTTTGAAGCAATCATTTTAAGTAAACTTCTACCAAATTTATCATCAAAGTTGATTACTGCACATCGTAAACTTGGCCACTTAAATAATTGGGCCTTTACCTGACCATAGGCTTTCATAGTCCGATGATAATCTAAATGGTCTTGGGTGAGATTTGTGAACACTGCAGTGTCAAAGTGACAACTATTAACACGCCCCTGGCTCAAACCATGTGAGGAGACTTCAATTGCACAGGCCTTGGCCCCAGAGAGTGACATAGCACCTAATTGATTTTGTAATGTGACTTCATGGGGAGTGGTGTTTGGCCCCTGTTCCAAAGCATTCAAAAAGCCATAACCCAAAGTTCCCATTACCCCACAAGAAAGGCCGAGGCTAGATAGACACTTGGCAATAAAGTGACTACAACTAGTCTTCCCGTTAGTACCGGTAATACCAATCAATGACATTTTTTGACTGGGGTTATTGTGCATACGAGCAGCGATTGAGCCTTGAATAGCTAAAAGATTGTCAATCCCAACAATGGGAACAGTGAGGCTGGACAGGTCCAATGTTAATGCCTGCTGTGCATCCATAACTACCGCCACGGCCCCACTTGCCTGCGCTTGCTCGATATAGCTGCGCTGCCGTTTTGGCTCCCCTAAACAGGATATAAACAAGTCTCCTTGCTTTACCTGCCGGCTATCTGATGACACCCCATACACACAAACGTCTGCCCACCTTTGGGCTTGTCTTGGCAAAGACATCAGTTCATGTAAGCGTTTGGTATCCACATCCAACCTCACTGTAAACCTTGTGATGGCGCCAGGTCATCTGGTGCCACATTTAAAAGCCGTAAACTCTCAGTCATTATTCGAGAAAATACGGGGGCAGCAACTTCGCCGCCATAATATTGTTCACCCTTAGGATCATCAATGATCACAACACATACTAAGCGCGGCTTAGACGCCGGCGCCATGCCAGCAAAAACTGCTGCGTAGACATCATCGTCATAACCACCATCTTTTGATGGCTTATGCACTGTGCCAGTTTTACCAGCGACTCTGTAAGAAGGAACTCTGGCACGGGTGCCTGTGCCCCCTGTTTGAGTGACCGTTTCAAGCATTGCAATTACCTGCTTAGCCACACGCTCTGGCATTACTCGTTCTGCTTCTGGCACTGTGTCTTGTTTCAAAATGGACACGGGACGCTTCAATCCATAGCTGGCAAATACACTATAAGCTTGGGCTAATTGCACAGGTGTCACTGCGATGCCGTAGCCATAAGACATGGTTGCCAAGTTTATTGGGTTCCATTTAGCATAGCTGGGTAAGACCCCCGCACTTTCACCAGGGAACCCACTTGCAGTAGGTTGCCCTAAACCAAAACTATAAAAGGTTTCTCTAATACTATTTTCTGGCAGTGACAAAGCCAATTTGGTCACACCCACGTTACTGGATTTGGTAATAATGCCAGTAATATCTAGCACGCCATAATTACGATGATCACGTATGGTCTTACGCTTGACCTTTATAAATCCAGGATTTGTATCTACCTTACTATCCGGATCGTACTGACCACTCATTAAAGCCGCTGCAATAGTGATAGGCTTCATAGTTGAGCCAGGTTCTAGTACGTCGGTTAGTGCACGATTGCGTAAACTGTCTATACTCATTACTGCACGATTATTAGGGTTATAAGCCGGCTGATTGACCATGGCAAGAATTTCACCAGTTTGTACATCCAACACTACAGCCGAACCTGAAGAGGCTTTGTGCTGCTGCACTACAGCTTTTAACTCCCTATAAGCCACATACTGCATACGTAAGTCGATACTCAAATTTAAATCTTTACCTGGCTGGGCGGTAGACAATAGCTGCAAATCTTTTACTGTTCGTCCAGTACGGTCTTTTTGTACTACTTTTTTACCGGATGTTCCTTGCAACCATGACTCATAAGCTAACTCCATACCTTCTTGGCCTTGGTCATCAATATTATTAAATCCTACTAAATGGGTAGCCACCTCTGCAGCAGGGTAATATCGATGAAATTCTTCAGTGCCATGCACACCTTGCCATTTATTCGCCAACACAGTTTCAGCTTCGGCTGGATTAACATGTCTCTTTAAGTACATGAACTCTTTATTCTTTAAACGTACAACGCGCTCTATAAATTCGGCTTCAGGCAAACCCAAACTTTGAGCAATGTTTTTCGCATGCTCTAAATCCTCACCTAACACCTGTGGATTGGCCCATAAACTGACCACTGGCGCACTAACGGCTAAAGGTTCTCCACGACGGTCTAAAATCATACCCCTGTGTGCCGGAACAGCTACTTCACGCACCATTCGAGCATCTCCTTGGCGCATTAAAAATGAGCGCTCTGTAACATTAAGATGCACTAAACGCCAAGCTACTATCGAGCCTGCAACCAACAAAATAAGCCACACGCAGCGCATACGCCATGGATAGTCCATAACATTCATAGCTGTCGCACCAAAATAGTGTCTTTTGCCTTAGGAACACTCATATTTAACTGTTCAGTGACCATAGACTCGACACGACTATGTGAAGCCCAAGCACTTTGCTCTAGCAGCAACTGCCCCCATTCAACTTGCATTGCATTACGAGCTTTTTCAAGCTGGTGTAAATGATTGATATGAACCCTAGCCTCAAAGGAGCTATAAATAACCATCTGGGCACTAATCACTAACAACAGTAACAGCAAAAAACCCAATACCATGGCATAACGTTCAGCTTGTAAGCTTGCACGTTTTAGCCACATATTGAGATTTTGGCTCATGTCTTTCATGCGATTTTTTCTGCCACACGCATTACTGCACTGCGAGAACGAGGGTTGATATCAACTTCAATTGAAGTAGGTTTTTTGGCTTTAGTTAATAAAGTTAAGCGCCTTTTAAGCTGATCTTGAGTTACAGGTAAGCCACGAGGAATATGGGAGTCGCCTTTTGCGTGCTCACGCATGAAACGCTTTACAATGCGATCTTCCAATGAGTGAAAACTGATCACCACTAAACGTCCGCCAGGTGCTAGAGTCTCAAGAGCAGCATCCAAGCCAACTTCTAAATCTTTTAACTCTTGGTTGATGTGAATACGAATACCTTGAAATGCGCGAGTAGCTGGATTTTTACCCTTCTCCCATTTTGGATTAGCCAAGGCTATAATGTTAGCCAACTGCTTTGTAGTCGTAATAGGTTGCTCTTTGCGATACTCCACTACAGCTCTAGCCATCCGCCTTGAAAAGCGCTCTTCCCCATAATGATAAAGCACGTCAGCTATTTCTTCAGCACTAGCACGGGCCAGCCATTGCGCTGCAGATTCGCCTTCGTCTGGGTTCATCCGCATATCTAATGGCCCGTCATGCTGAAAACTAAACCCCCGACTAGCGTCATCTATTTGCGGCGATGAAACGCCTAAATCCAATAAAATGCCTTGTACTTGTCCAAAGCAATCATTTTGCTGGGCTACTTTATCCATATTCGCAAATGAGGTTTGCGCGATAGATAGGCGTGGGTCCTGGACACTCATTACTTGAGCCTGAGCAATCGCTAACGGATCTTTGTCAAAGGCCTGCAGTTTTCCTGTGGGACTTAGGTGCTTTAGGATTAGTCCGCTGTGCCCACCTCGACCAAAGGTTCCATCGATATACATACCATCTTCATCGTGAACTAAATGCTCTACAGCTTCATCAAGCAAGACAGATTTGTGGTTAAATTCTTCGGTCATTTCAGTTCCATTAATTATGCCAGCCAACGCTGACTACAAAGACAACTGATGTAAGAGTTCGGGTAACTCTTGATTATCACTGTTGGCCTGTAAGTATGTTTCTCGGCGCGAGTTCCATAAGGATTCGCTCCACAATTCAATTTTTTTGCCTTGCCCTAATAAAATCGCTTTTTTGTCTAACTGGGCATACTCTCTTAGTAAAGCAGGTAACAAGATACGTCCATTACCATCAAGCTCAAGATCTGTAGCATGGCCAATTAATAATCTTTGGATACGCCTTGCAGCCGGGTTGAAGCTTGGCAGCTGCTCTAACTTTTGCTGTATTAAGTCCCACTCAACTAATGGGTAAATCAATAGACAAGGCTCTTCGGTGTCAATAGTGACAACAAGTTGTGGGTTGGTACTGGGGTCGGCCTTACCAACAAATAGATCACGAAAGCGCACGGGCATCGCCATGCGTCCTTTGACATCTATATTAATTGTTGCGGCACCACGGAACATACTAATCACCCAATCACTATAACTTTTAGGGAAAAAAAACCACTTTTACCCACTTCTACCCACATTACAAGTGTAGGCAGATCAAAGATACATTGCAAGGGGAAATATAAAGTTACTTAATTGGATTGGCTCACAAAAAAAACAAGGCTTACAAGAGGTCTCGCAGGACTTGGCTAGGCACTTGAATATGCTGTGATATAAGTTTTTTGGCAAGCTCAGCATCTCTTGCAAGAGTAGCTTTTACCAGCTGTTCATGCTCCATTTGGTTAACATCAAAAGCACCATGACCAGCATTATGTTGCAGCCATAAATTGCGATAACGTGATGCTTTTTCATAAAGATCTAAACGCACTCTAAGCAACTCTTTAGAGCCACAGCCCTGAACTATGGAATAATGAAATTGCTGATGCAACTGTTCCCATGCTTGTATGTCTCCATCAGCCTTTAGCAGATCAGCATTTGCTTGAAGCTGATAGGCAGCAGCAACAATACCCGCCTCCCAAGCATCATCTCCTCGCACAATGGCCAAGCCAACACACAAAGATTCGATGCGTGCTCTAGTGTCATAAATATCCACCAACTCAGATTGGGTGACAGGGCAGACACGATAACCCCTTTGATCTTGCACTTGCACCAATTGCATTACTACAAGCTGCGACAGCGCTTCACGAAGCGGATTAACCCCTACCTTATAGCGCTCTTTTAAAGCGCTCATTTTAAGCTTATGTCCTGCAGCAAAAACACCCTTTAAAATATCTTGTTTCAAGTGATGCAATACTTTGGCAGCTGAATTTTCTTGCGGCATGGGATGAATTTATCCTTTTAAACTAATGTCGAAATTTTAATACCTAAAAGCTAGGGAATATCAATCTAATCCCAAATTACGCCCTTCATTTTTTAACCATTGCTTTGCATCTTGATATGCTGGACATACACGCATCACTTGCCCCCAGAACTCTGGACCGTGATTCATATGCAGCAAATGACACAATTCATGCACCACAACACTATCAACCACAGTCGGTGGGGCCATCATTATCTTCCAATTAAACTGAACCAACCCCTTGCTAGTACAGCTACCCCACCTAGCTTTGTAGGTTTTAATTTCAATAGCCTTAGGCCAAGCACCTACTATTGGGGCAAAGTAACTTATGCGCTGCTCTATATGCTTTTGAGCTTGCTGCTTATACCAGAGTACTAAAGCGTTTCGAACCAAATCAGGTTTAGTATTTAGCACATTCACATTGATTTTTTTGGCGTCAACAAAACATGCGCCGGGCCTGCCTTTATTCACCTTTAAAACCAATTCACCACCCAAATAGGCAAATCGCTCACCACACAAATACCGCCTCTCCACTTGAGACATAACAGGTGTTTGGGAGGTAACGCGATCTTGAGCTTCAAGTTTATCTAATATTAAGTGACGCTTAGATTCCAATATGAGGCTAATCTGTGACGCTGAAATATCTTTAGGTGCTAAAATCACTACCTTGCCCGAGGACAACCTAAATCCCACACTCCCTTTGCGACTAGTGCGCTTAATAGTCGCAACATAACCATCCATATCTAAGGTTTCTAAATGCGTTAAAGCCATATAATTAAGAGTAACCTAAATGCACAATTGAAAGATCATCATCATCTAACTTTTGCCATAAAACGTCTTTTAAATGCGGTGGAAACACATCAACGTGCACAAGCTCTTCTTTGGTAAACCAACGCACTTGTGAAATAGACCTTACCTCACCCTCTAATGCTTCAAGATTTTTTAGCGATATAGTGCCCTGCCAATGATCGACCCTATAAAACTGCTCAACATGATAGATATTTCTTTCAGTTTCGCAAAACTCACGAATAAACATCAGTTTACCAACAACTACAGATAGACCTGTTTCCTCCCAAACTTCACGCTTAACGGTATTAGATGTATTTCCATCCTTAGCCTCGAAACCGCCTCCAGGAGGCACCCAATAGGACTGCCCTGTGTCATGTTCATTAACCATTAAGATTCGGTTTTGATCAATAATGAGTCCTGCAGCCCGAATGCGATGACGCATAGAACTCTCCTTAGATGTTTACTATAAGACAAATACTTAAATGTGCACCGCCTCTTACTTAAAGTATTTTGCAAGTATAAGCAGGCAGAATTCATTTACAAGCCAAACGAATATCTATTACTGTATTTTAACCAACGAGATCCAGTCAATAAGACTAACAGTCGTTAATTAAAGTTTGGGATAGGGGAGGTTGAGCATTGTTTGAAGCGCGCATGGAAGGCAACTACTGGCGCCAGCATATAAATAGAAGAGATCAATTAAAAAGTGAGAAAGCCCGCCACATAAGCCGGGTTCTGTCGTGGACAGTCATTCATCTAGGGCCTGCGTCGCCACAGACCTCTTGCGACCTACCCGAACCCAGTGCGGGCAGCACCTAGCGGGTTCCTATTTGGTCTTGCTCCAAGTGGGGTTTACCATGCCGTAACGTGTTACCACGCACGCGGTGCGCTCTTACCGCACCCTTTCACCCTTACCGCCCGATAAATCGGGGTTGGCGGTCTACTCTCTGCTGCACTAGCCGTCGGCTCACGCCGCCCAGGCGTTACCTGGCACTTTGCCCTATGGAGCCCGGACTTTCCTCCCCTACTAAAACACCTAAATGTAAAGTAGCAGCGACTGTCTGGCGAACTTTCTCGCGCGCAGGATACCGAGTTTACACAGCTGTGGCAAGGCTAAATGTAGGGTATGTGGCACTTACTTACCTTGTAGCTCTAAAGCCCGATCGTACAAAGCTTTTTTCTTGTGTCCAGTAATGGATGCGGTAATAGCTGCAGCTTTCTTGATCGGCAGTTCTGCCAATAATAAAGTCAACATACGTTCCTCTTCTGGGCCAATATCGTGAAGTTGTTCTTCTTCAGCACCCTCAATCAATACCACAAACTCACCTTTTTGCTGATTATGATCAGCAAGCAACCACGCCTGTACATCCGCAGCTGGGCCACCATAAATAGTTTCAAAGGTTTTAGTGAGCTCGCGAGCTAGCACGATCTGCCGATGAGAACCCATAACCAAGACTATGTCACTAACCATAGCCACTATGCGATGAGGAGATTCATAGAATACTTGTGTGTGTGTCACTTTGGCCAATTGCTGGAGCTTTTGTGTACGGCCACTACTTTTGGAAGGTAAAAAACCATAAAAGCTAAATCGGTCAGTGGCTAAGCCAGAAACACTAAGAGCTGCAATAAGAGCACATGCCCCTACCACAGGCACAACCTTGTAACCGGCTTCTCGAACTGCACTCACAAGATGGTAACCTGGATCAGAAATAAGCGGCGTACCCGCATCTGAAATTAAGGCAATAGACTGGCCTTGGGATAGCTTTTCAACAAGTATCTGAGCTCGCTGGCGCTCGTTATGGTCATGTACAGCAAGCATTGGTGTAGATATAGCAAAGTGCTGCATCAATCTGCCACTATGACGTGTATCTTCTGCTGCGATAAGGTCTACTTTCTTCAAGGTTTCTACCGCCCGTGGTGTTAAATCTTCTAGATTGCCGATAGGGGTAGAAACCACGTAAAGAATTGATACTGTCATGCTTTTGAGCCTTTTGGACTTGTTTGACCGAGCTTTTATGCTAGGCTTACTAGAATGAGACCAATGAAATAGTCAAGTTAAGCGTATTGTAACCTAAAGCGCCTAAACCATACTCACTAAGAATTTTTTATGAAAAAAATTAACCCCAAATTTTTCCGCTTTATTAGCATTTTTTGTGGGTTAGTTTTGGCCAGTGCCTGTCAGCAACAAAACATACGCCCAGCATCAGCCACATTAGAACCTGCGTCCACAGACATAATGGTTATAAAAATAGATCTTACTCAAAAAGAAACACCTGTGGTCTTAGCTCCAGCACCCAAGCCTAAAACAGCACCCATAACTGAAGCTAAAACAGCACCCGTTTTTACAACGACAAAGGTGCAGCCACAGCAGGCCACCTTAGTGCAAGATGTTACTATTGATAAAATATCAATCAACACTATGAATACAACTAAACCTGGGAGCGATACTCCAGATAGTGACTCCGATGAACTAACACAAAACCAACAAACAACTATGCCATCTGCGGCTTTGCCGGTTAACTCACCAAAAATCATGTTTACCACTGGAACCCAGAACAATAATACATATTTAACTAATATAGGTTTGAACCCACCTAAACGTATTGCTTTAGCCATGCCACTGCGCGGTAAACTGGGAAAAGTAGGCCAAGCAGTGGTCGATGGATTTATGGCTGCTCACTTTGAAGATCTGAGCAGTTTAAAGGAGATGCCTTATATTAAAGTTTATGACAGCACCAAAATAAGCAGCCCAGACGCACTTTACCTGCAAGCTTCAATGGACCAAATAGATTTAATAATCGGCCCACTGGATAAAAGTAAGGTAATTGAACTCAGCAAAAAGGAAGCTCTGCCTATCCCTACGCTTGCTCTGAACTACACCCCTTTAAACAACACAAACAACACCACTACCAACTTAATTCAATTTGGCTTAGCAGTAGAGGATGAAACATCCCAAATTGCCCAGCGCAGCTTGCTTGAAGGCCATCAACGCATCCTTATTTTACATCAAGACCAACCCTGGGCTATAAGAGGAGCGCAACATTTCACTAACTCATGGCTGGCATTAGGAGGTGAAATTGCCGATCAAGTAAGCTTTTCTGGCAGTGGTGACCACTCAAAGTCGATCACTGAAGCTCTACTGATCACCCAAAGTAATGAGCGAGCACAGACACTGAAAAAGCACCTATCAAACACGGAGAATGTAATTAAATTTGAGCCTAGACGACGCCAAGATATTGACGCTATTGTGCTATTTGCATTGCCTACAGATGGCCGACAAATCATTCCAACTTTAGCCTTTCACTTCGCTGCTCAACTACCCGTTTATGCCACTCACCATATTTATCAGGGCCCAACTGACACAAGCCGTGATCGTGATTTAGAAAAAGTAGTTTTTACAGATCTACCTTGGCTAATAGAGCAACCGGCCATGCAGAAAAAGATTAGCCAAACATGGCTTGATAGACAAAGATACACCCGCTTGTTCGCCGTTGGTGTTGATGCATATCACCTGTACCCTAAACTTGGACAGCTCAGCATCAATAGTAGCAAGAGGGTGATAGGCGTTACGGGGGTATTGAATTTGAATGAAAAAAATAGAATTGTTACGCAAAGCTCTTGGGGTAAGTTCAGATCTGGTAAGGTCATTATGGATTCAGCCCAATAAGTATGACGACTACCGAAATAGGTGCTTGGGCTGAAGAACTGGCTTGGAACCACCTACATGAACATGGCTGGCAATTGATTGAACGTAATTTTTTTTGTAAAGGGGGCGAACTAGACATCATAGCTCGCAAAGGCAGCGTGGTTGCATTTGTTGAAGTAAAGTACCGTAAAAGCCAAGCTATGGGTGGAGCAGTGGCTAGCCTTACACCCAAAAAACAACGTCGCCTGATTCACAGTGCGAAAGTATTTTTACAACGCTACCCCTCATTAAGTCACTTGGATTGCCGCTTTGACCTGATTGCTATCAGTGGTTCTGATAGCCCCCATAGCCAAGTTCGGATACAATGGATAGATAATGCATTCATCACCTCAGGCTAGGGTTAGAGCTCACTAATGGAACTGCAAGACAGGGTTATAAATCAATTTCATGAACACATGGGTTGCGCCGCATACAGTGCAGAACACTTACCTCAAGATATTGCTATTGCTGCGCAAATGCTGCACCAATGTTTTATCCAAGAGGGCAAAGTTCTTATCTGCGGTAATGGTGCTAACGCTGCAAATGGGCACCACTTTTGCGCCGCTTTATTAAGCCGTTTTAGACAAGAACGTCCAAGCTTACCCGCTTTTAATTTAGCTGCCGATAGTACAACCATGAGCGCTGTTATTCGTGACTCTAGTTTTCAAGATGTTTTTGCTAAGCAAATAAGCGCTTTAGGACAGCAAGGTGATATTGTTATTGTGATGTCAGAGCAAGGTAACTGTGGCAACTTAATACAAGCCATTCAGGCAGCACACAATCGCAATTTACAAGTCATTTCTATTACTGGCCAAACTGGTGGTGACATGGCTACAGTTCTAGACCCAGACGATGTTGCCATTCGAATTCCCAGTGACAACAACATTAATATATTACAACTGCAACTGGTGACCATTCATTGCCTTTGTGATTTAATCGATTATCAACTATTTGGGAGCAATGAATAAATGCTAAAAAAAGGCGTTCAATTAATCACCTTAGCAATCTCGATAGCCCTTGTGAGCGCTTGCACTCCTATGCTTACAAGCCAACCCATAGCGGATAACAAAGGCAGTCGTTCTTTAGGGACCTTGTATAACGATCAGCTCATCGAAAGCTCTGCTGCTGATGCAATTTCACGGTCATCCATATTGTTCGCATCTGCCAATGTAAGTGTTATTAGTGTGAATGGTATCGTTTTATTAATTGGACAGGTACCAAACGAAGATACTAAAATCATCGCAGGCGGAATCACCCGGAACATTAGCAACGTACGCAAAGTACATAACGAATTATTAGTTAGTGGTCCAGCATCTGGCGTCGTCAAAGCCAATGACGCTCTTATTACGACCAAGGTAAAGGCTCGCATGCTTGCTGAGACTGACTTCCCTAGTAGCAGGATTAAAGTGGTTACTGAAAATGGAGTCGTGTATCTAATGGGCTTAGTGACCCAAGCAGAAGCTAACTGGGCCGTAGGCATAGCTTCTAATGCCAGTGGCATACAACGAATTGTTAAAGTATTTGAATACATCGACTAGGCATTAAGGTAATTACTGGACAATAAAAAAGGGCCTTACGGCCCTTTTTTATTGTCCAGTAATTGAACACTTATTTAACGACTTTAAGTGTAGGCCGTTTTGCATGACTGCCAATGGATGAAACTGTACCAGGTGACTTAGGCTTAGGCTTATCAACTGCAGATACTGGGGCTGGTGGTGGGCGAGGGCCATCTGGGCTAGGTATACCTGGCTCAAAACCAAAACCCATACCTTCTCCTGTTTCTTTGGAATAAACAGCTAGTACCGCCAAAATAGGCACATAAACATGCATTGGAACTCCGCCAAAACGAGCGTTAAACTCTACCGCATCGTTTCCTAGGTTTAATCCTTGCACAGCACTTGGCGATATATTAAGCACTATTTGACCATCATTGATAAAGTGCTCAGGCACCATCACATCATTTATAGTGGCATCAACGACAATATGAGGAGTGGAGTCATTATCCAAAATCCACTCATGTAGGGCTCGTAATAAATACGCTCGACTTGGAGTCATCATATTAGTTAAAGTCTAATTTCATGCTCAAGCTCAGACAAGCTTTCCTGAAACCCTTCACGGGCGAAGATGCGTTCCATATACTCAAGCATCGGTCCAGCTTGAAGCTCTGGAAGATCTATACCCAACTGAGGCAAACGCCACAAAATAGGTGCAATACAACAATCAACCAAAGTAAACTCTTCACTCATAAAGAAGTCTTTTTCGGTAAAAATAGGGGCCGTGGAAATAAGACTTTCTCGTAATTCTTTTTGCGCTTCGACAATCTCTGACTCATCGTCTGATGTCATAATCACATCAGCAAGGCGACACCAATCACGCTCAATGCGGTACATATATAGACGGCTTTCAGCACGAGCAACTGGGTATACAGGCAATAAAGGCGGATGTGGAAAACGCTCATCCAAATACTCCATCATTACATTAGCTTCGTAAAGCACCAAGTCACGATCTACCAAGGTAGGTAAACTGTTGTAAGGGTTCAAATCTGCAAGATCTTCTGGTTTGTGCTCAGCATCAACATCTATAATGTCAACGGTAACACCCTTTTCTGCAAGAACTATACGCACACGGTGGCTATAATGGTTAGCCCCATCAGAGAAAAAAGTCATTGAAGAGCGTTTTGCAACTACACCCATTTAGGTATACCTCAGTAATAAACGACAGCGCTGCGCGCCAAAAACGAATACGCGACCTGCTGCATTCATCAATGATGAATAACAGCGGCCGCGTTGAAATAGACTACGTGAGGCATTATACCTCAAATTCGTGTGCTAATGGATATCGCGCCAGAATTCCTTCTTTAAGAAGTAAAACAACACAGTCATCATCAAACAGAATAAAATTGCCCACAAGCCAATGCGATGACTATCTGTTTTATAAGGCTTAGACATATAAGCCATGAAGTTGGTTAGGTCATAAATTGTGGCATCAAACTGAGCCGGCGTCATGCTACCAGAACCTTCTTCAACAGTAAGTATATCGCAACTTTGGTGAGTAATGGCTTTGCCTGTTACGCCATCAACTGCAGGGTTACCATGTGTATCATATTCACTAACTTCACCACAAGACTTAGACTGTATGCCCTGTAATTCAGCCAACACGTTAGGCATACCTACACTTGGAAATACTACGTTGTTAACGCCATACGGACGACTATCATCGACATAAAACGTGCGTAGGTATGTGTATATCCAATCTGCGCCACGCAAATTCACTTCATTAGTTAAGTCTGGTGGTGCTGCGCCAAACCATTTAGCGGACACTTTAGGGTCCATGGCGCTAGTCATCTGCTCACCGATTTTTTGACCACTAAAGATCAAATTTTCAACAACTAAGTCCTCTGGCATATGCAAGTCTTCTGCAGCACGACTATACCGCTGGTACTGCGCTGTATGACAGCCTAAACAATAATTAACGTATGTTTTCATACCACGCTGCAAAGAGGAATGATCTGAGGCATCCACTTCGATAGAGTCCAATGCTACGCTTGGGCCGCCAGCAGCCTGAGCAAACATTGGTACCATCATCATTAAGCTGAGTAATAGTAACTTTTTCATGTCTAGACTACCCTTTCTGGAACAGGTTTGGTGGTTTCCATACGCGTGTAAAACGGCATGAGAATGAAGTACAAGAAGTACAATAAAGTACATACTTGCGCCACTGTTGTGCGACCTTCAGTTGTAGCCAAAGTACCTAGGTAACCCAAAATAACAAAACTCACCACAAATATAGCTAACCATACGCGGCTCATCCAACCTTTGTAACGCATAGATTTGACTGGACTACGGTCAAGCCAAGGCATTACAAATAGAATAGCAATAGCGCCACCCATGACAATCACACCCAAGAACTTAGCATCTAAACCAAATAGTGGTTGAGTAATTGCACGCAGCATAGAGTAGTAAGGGGTAAAGTACCAAACAGGAGCAATGTGTTCTGGTGTCTTCAAAGAGTTAGCTGGCTCATAGTTTGGTTTCTCAATAAAGTAACCACCACCCTCTGGGAAGAAGAAGATCACTAAACAGAACACTGTTAAGAACACGCCCACAGCAACCAAATCTTTAATAACGTGATATGGCCAAAAAGCTGCGCCGTCAACAGGCACACCATTTTCATCTTTATTTTGGTCAATCTCGATACCATCTGGATTATTGGAACCCACATCGTGCAATGCCAAAATATGCAACACAACCAAACCTAAGATAACCATTGGCAAGGCAATAACATGCAATGAGAAGAATCGATTTAAAGTGATGCCAGAGATTAAATAATCACCACGAATCCATTGCACAAGGTCTTCACCTACAACAGGAATAGCACCTGCCAGAGATAAAATAACCTGAGCACCCCAGTAAGACATTTGCCCCCAAGGCAAAAGGTATCCAAAGAAGCCTTCAGCCATAAGCGCTAAATAAATCGCCATACCAAATAGCCAAATTAGCTCACGTGGTTTTTGGTAAGAACCGTACATCAAGCCTCTGAACATATGTAGATAAACCACAACAAAGAAAGCTGAAGCACCCGAAGAGTGCATGTAACGGATAATCCAACCCATTTCCACATCACGCATAATGTATTCTACTGAAGCAAATGCGCCCTCGGCTGTAGGTTCATAAGACATCGTTAGCCAAACACCTGTTAGGATTTGGTTAACTAGAACGAGCAATGAAAGGACACCAAATACATACCAAACGTTAAAGTTTTTAGCAGCATAATATTTAGACATGTGGTCTTGCCACATTTGAGTCAGTGGAAAGCGATCATCAATCCAGCGAACAATACCACTTTCCGCCTTAGCGCGGTTAGGATTACCTACTCCCATTATGCATTACCTCCATCTTCGCCAATAAGAATAACAGTGTCACTCTCATAAAAATGTGGCGGAATTTCTAAATTTGTTGGGGCTGGCTTACCTTTATATACTCGACCTGACAGGTCGAAGGTAGAACCATGACAAGGGCAATAGAAACCACCCTGCCAGTTAGCGTCAAAAGCAGTTGGAACAACCTCAGGGTTGTATGTTGGAGAACAACCTAAATGGGTACAAAGGCCAATCATAACAATGACCTCATCACGCAACGAACGCACTGGAGTGTTCGGCACATACGTAGGCTGTTTAGCATCAAACGAATCTGGGTCGGCTAAGCTACCATTTAAGGTGTCCAAATTAGCCAATGCTTCTGCGCTACGGCGCACAATCCACACTGGTTTTCCACGCCACGCAACGATCATTTGCTGACCTGGCTCTAGCTTACTAATATCCGCTTTGACTGCTGCACCCGCCGCTCGGGCTTTTGCACTTGGGTTCCAAGAGGCTACAAAAGGGGTTAGCGCAGTTACACCGCCAACAGCACCCACAACTAAGGATGCGCCGACTAGCACACGACGTCGGGTCGGATTTGCGACTTCATTACTCATTCAATTGGTCTCCAGCTGAGCTGTAAAATTTCTGGCCTAATTTTAAAGGAAAGGCACTAAATAGACAAGGTTAAAGCCCCATACTCACCATACAAAAAGGATTGATTTTAGCGAAGGCATAAAAAACCCAGCAACATGGCTGGGTTTTTTTTGAATGCACCAAAAGGATGCAATAAAGCTTAACGCTTTGAGAACTGAGGACGCTTACGCGCTTTGCGCAAACCAACCTTTTTACGTTCAACTTCACGAGCGTCACGGGTAACAAAACCAGCGGCACGCAAGCTAGGGCGCAAGGTTTCATCAAAGTTCATCAAGGCACGAGTGATGCCGTGACGGATAGCGCCAGCTTGACCAAAACCACCACCGCCTTCTACGGTGATGAATAAATCAAACTTTTCAACTGTCTCGGTCAACTCTAACGGTTGGCGAACAATCATACGAGCTGTTTCACGACCAAAATAAACATCCAACTCGCGGCTGTTTACAGTGATGGCACCAGTGCCAGGAGTCATGAACACACGAGCGGTAGAGGTCTTACGACGACCAGTACCATAATATTGAGTAACTGCCATGATCGTCTCCTTACAGGGTCAATGCTTGTGGTTGTTGCGCTTGATGTGGATGCTCAGTACCAGCATACACTTTAAGCTTGGAGTACATAGCGCGGCCCAAAGGACCTTTTGGCAACATACCTTTAACAGCGAATTCAATGGTGCGCTCAGGAGCGTGATCAACCATTTTTTCAAAAGACATAGAACGCAAACCACCTGGATAACCAGTGTGACGGTAGTACATTTTATCTTTTGCTTTATTGCCAGTTACGCGAACTTTTTCAGCGTTAACAACAATAATATAATCGCCAGTATCAACGTGAGGAGTGAATTCTGGCTTATGCTTGCCGCGTAGGCGACGAGCGATTTCTGTAGCCATACGACCTAAAGTTTTACCTTCAGCATCGACAACGTACCAATCACGGGTAACGTCAGCTGGTTTAGTACTTACGGTTTTCATGTAAATAACCTGTTTAATGGCCCATCTAATTGGACCTACCTATAATTATTGAGTTATTGCACCGTATTGAATAAAGCCTTGAACAGACCATACTTACCCATTACCGCCAATAACGTGCCTAGCAGCCTGCGCCCCTAACAACCCTAACTGCAAAACAGAAAAAGCCAACACAGAAACTGCGAGGGCAAATTATACAGGACAAACTAACCCTTTGTTAAGCCTTAAAGTGAATGTTTTTAAGGCTTTTAGCAATTATACCGATACATTACCTACAATATGGCCACAAGCCAGGTATTCATAGGACTGCATTTCTTGCAACCTACTTAATGTGCGCGCGAACACAAAGTCCAATTGGCCGCCACCGTACAGTTTTGCTAAAGGCACTTCAGCTGAAATAATGACTTTTAAATTAGCGTCATAACAAACATCAATCAAGTTAACAAACCGCCTAGCCTGATCCTCCATGCCCGCAATTAAGTGCGGTACATTGCTAATGATTAAACCATGAAATTCATAGGATAATTCCAAGTAATCATTTTGAGAACGAGGCTGCACACACAACTGATCAAAAGTGAGCCAAATAATGCCGTCAGCCTTTTTTATGTAGCTAAAATTACGGCCATTAATATTAATCACATCCTGCTCACTTGAAGCTACAGCACTACTCAAAGGTGCCAATTGAGACGATAAGTTTGAGTTCAACTTAGGCGAAAGCACCGCAAAGCCTTCGGCTAAACTTCTATCAGTCTGCTCACCTAAAGGCCAATAATACAGCTGGGCCTGTGACAGTGTACGTAAACGATAATCAACACCACCATCTACGTTAACGATATCCGTGTGTTGCTCTAATAATTTAATGGCGGGCAAAAAGCGCTGCCGCTGCAAACCATTCTCATATAGACCTTTAGGCTCTATATTTGACGTAGCTATTAGCACTACACCCAAATCGAACAACCGATCTAACAACTGCGCCAAAATCATCGCATCAGTAATATCAGTTACAAAAAATTCATCAAAACAGATGACTTTAGATTCGTTTGCAAGCTCCTGCGCCACCACCAATAATGGATTTTTCACACCCTTATTGAGCGTCAAACGGCGATGAATATCACGCATAAATCGATGGAAATGGGTACGCTGCTTGTTTTCAAATGGCAGACAGTGATAGAAGACATCCATGAGGTAGGTCTTACCGCGCCCTACTCCACCCCAAAAATAAAGCCCTTTTATAGCAGCATGATGATCAACACTACCAACGCCCCATCCAGAGATCCTCTGATGCCAGCGTAATGGCTGTGCCTTGGCGTCATTAAACTTACATAAATCTATATAAAGTCGCTGCAAATGCTCTATAGCATTGCCTTGAGCGACATCTAAAGAAAAACCCAACTGCTGCTGGTCCTTGCGGTACTGTTCTATCGGTGAAGGCATATGGGGCATCAAAATAGTAGATAGTGTGAATAAATGAACGACTTAGGAAGTATCTTAGATGTACTAATGCGCTAATTCAATTACAATAGTAGCTTCTGAGACACTTTATTGAAAGGAGCAGACAGTGGATTTACTCAGCAACGATTGGTTTTTTTGGCTAGTACTTCTAATACTTTGCATAGGTATAGGTTTTATATTGGGACGTACCAACAATAGCGACCTTAAGCGACAGAACCAACTTAGCAAACAACTACAAGATGCTCACACTGAGCTTGCAGAATACAAAGAGCAAGTAAACCTGCACTTTGCCGATACTGCAGCGGCCGTTAACCAGCTCACTGAAAGTTATCGAAATGTGCACCAACAACTTGCCAAGGGCGCCCAAAGCTTATGCGATGATCCTGATGCCGCTAGCAGCTTAGAGACTATAGCAGGACCTTCTGAAAGCACGATTGAACACCAAGAACAGCCAACTCAAACGATCCGCCCACCTATGGACTATGCCCCAAACAACACTAGCAAAGAGCATGGCACCTTAGATGAGCGTTACGGTCTCAAACCTAAACAAGAGCCAATAAATCCAGCTGCTTACGACATCCCTGTATCGCCTTCATCTTCTAATCAAGCGAAGTAAACAGATATACTATGCAGGGCTAGGTATATCTACAAATTCACATTCTAGACCTAATTCTTGCTGCAAATGTGCAGCAAGAGCCCTCGCCCCATATCGTTCAGTAGCATGGTGGCCAGCGGCAAAATAATGTACATTATTTTCTCGCGCAACGTGCACTGTAGATTCAGATATTTCACCAGAAACGTATGCATCCAAGCCCAGCTCAATAGCTTTTTCAATCATGCCCTGAGCCCCACCAGTACACCAACCAATACGTTTTATAGGCTTAAGTGGGCTATCAATATGTAACGCTTCACGCCCCAGCACCTTTGAAATATGCTGTTGCATGTGAGCACCTGTAATAGGCTCCTTTAAGGTGGCATATAAGCCTAGCCCAGTCACACCGCTTGACTGCATATGAGCATCAGGCACCCAGCCCATAAGCTTACCTAACTGAGCGTTATTGCCCAGCTCAGGGTGGCAATCTAGAGGCAGATGGTACGCTATTAAATTAATGTCATGCGCCATCAATGACTTGATTCGCTGCTTTTTGATGCCCACCAATGGATATGTTTCGTTGCGCCAAAAATACCCATGATGTACCAGTAAAGCATCCGCTCCATAAGCTATGGCTTCATCTATTAGTGCCTGACTAGCAGTCACCCCAGCAACTATCCGCTGTATTGTTTGCGCACCTTCAATCTGAAGACCATTAGGTGCATAGTCATTAAATTGATGAGGTTGTAGCAACTGATCTAAATAGGTGATTAATTCTTTACGCTCAATAGCCATTCAAATACCTCGTGTGTTTTTTTGCCTTTAACATCACCAAAGTTTACACTATAGCCAAGCCTTTCAGACACATCTGGCAGAAATTTTATACCATCATCGATACTCTAACAATATGACCCGCTCATTGATCAAGTATTTATTACGCTTTGCCCTTGCTGGCATACTGCTTGCCACCGCCCTCATCTTCGCCTCACCGCAGTGGCTTTCACAAAAAACTGGCATCCCACTATGGTCTCAAAAAGCCTCTGAAACAACATTCAATACAACACACAGCTACGCCGACCTGCTTGAAGCAACTATGGGCTCTGTAGTACGCATCTATAGCCAAACCTCAACGACACCGACCAGTCTAGCGCTATTACAAGACCCCCATTACGCAAGCATATTAGAAGGTCAATTAATCGACATTGTCGCTAGTGATGTAAATTTAGGATCTGGGGTAATTGCAAGCCGAGATGGACACATACTTACTAATAATCACGTTATTGAAAACGCTGAGCGCATTCAAGTCAGCTTAGCCGATGGTCGCTTTGCACCTGCTCTTTTAGTAGGCACTGACCCTGCAACCGATCTGGCGGTCATAAAAATTCAATTAGATAACCTTACCCCTGCCAAAGTCCCCATTAATTTAGATTCTCGTGTTGGTGATATCGTATTTGCCATTGGCAATCCCCACGGCTTAGGTCAATCGGTATCTATGGGTATCATCAGTGGCAAAGAACGCAATCGGCTAGGCCTGAACACGTTTGAAAGCTTCATTCAAACCGACGCCGCAATCAATGCCGGCAACTCAGGTGGCGCTTTAATCAATACCAGAGGTGAATTAGTGGGCATTAATACTGCTCACTTTTACAATTCCTCAACCAGCGCAAGAAGCCAAGGCATAGGCCTTGCTATACCCATTAACATAGCATTTGACGTGCTACAAAGCCTCGTGCAAGAGGGCGTAGTCATCCGTGGCTGGTTGGGGATAGATTTTAATGTATTTAAACGTCAATATAGCCAAAATGCATTCTCATCAAAAGAAGCTACAGGCATCATGTTATCTGGTGTGTATGCTAATAGCCCTGCTCATATTGCAGGGTTAAAACCTGGCGATTTAATCACTCACTTTGACGGCAATGTGGTGAAAGATTGGAATGAGTCATTAAAGTATGTCACTAGTCTAAGTCCAGGCAGTGAGCTAGATATAACTTATCGCCGTAGTGATGACACTTATACTGTCACAGCCATTCTTGGCACCCGTCCAACTGCTAAGTAAACTTATGACCATGACTACTAAAAACACCCCTAATGCCTTAGATAAAATCTTTGCAAAACCCCTAGAGACGCCTGCGCCATTTGAGTTTAATGCGCAGGTGGCTGATGTATTTGAGAATATGATTCAGCGATCAGTTCCTGGCTATCATTTTTTGCTTGATGTGATAGGTTTGCTTGCTGCTCGCTACGGCAAACCTAATAGCAACTGCTACGATCTTGGCTGCTCCCTTGGCACCATGACCTTGCGTTTGCGCCAAAATTTACCAGCTTATGCCCATGTAATAGGTGTCGATAACTCTGCAGCAATGGTAAGTCGCTGCCAACACAATATGGCTAGAGACCAAAGCCAAGCCAGCTATGAAATCCGTCATCAAAACCTACAGGACACCCCGATAGACAATGCATCCATGGTGATTCTCAACTTTACCCTGCAGTTTATTGCCGACATTGAAAGGCCTAGTATTCTAAAAAATATCGCCAAGGGTATGCGCCCTGATGGGGTACTACTGTTAGCTGAAAAAGTATGTTTTGAGGACCCTGAGCAAAATGATTTACAGGTCGATCTATATCACGACTTTAAACGATACCAAGGTTATAGTGACCTTGAGATCGCACAAAAGCGTGCCGCACTAGAAAATGTACTAGTGCCAAATACCTTAGAGCAACATCGTCAACGGTTGCTTGATGCTGGCTTTAGCCGCGTTGAAACTTGCATGCAGTGTTTTAATTTTTGCGCTTTGCTTGCTTTTAAATAACGCTGCACTGCATCTAACAACACTACAATCCTATTATCGAGACCATCATGGGCATAAATTTAGAGGCTTTTTTTGAGCACACCAAACACTCAGTACTGGAGCAGTTTCATTCACAGCTGCGCCAAGCCCTAGATCAACACTATCATCAAAAAATCCATGGCCGCTCGATTGAATGGGATGCCGCACTTAATGCTATGCCACAGCTGGACAAAGCTGAGTTCACCTTTAACGACAAAAGCGTCACCATATCCAAGCCTGATAGCCTCAATTTAGATCATTGCGCTTATAAGCAACATCTCAAAGCATTTATGCCTTGGCGTAAAGGCCCATGGAATTTACTGGGCGTAGAGATAGACACAGAATGGCGCTCAGATTGGAAATGGCAACGAATTGTTCCACATATAAGCTCCCTTGAAGGTCGACAGGTGCTGGATATTGGCACAGGTAACGGCTACTTCTTATACCGTATGTTAGGCGCTGGGGCTCGCCTTGCACTAGGAATTGACCCCACACGAATCTTTCTATATCAATTCCACGCTGCACAGCGATTATTACCCCCAAACGGCGCGCACCTTTTACCCTTGAGAAGTGAACACTTACCGGCTTTTGGCAGCTTCGACACGGTATTTTGCTTAGGCGTGCTATACCACCGACGCTCACCCATAGATCACATCCAAGAATTGATGTCTTACTTGAGACCAGGCGGAGAATTAGTGCTGGAAACGTTGGTAGTACCTGGTGACATAAACACCATACTTGTGCCACCAGAACGCTACGCGAAAATGTCTAATGTGTGGTTTTTGCCCAGCACCCAAGCCCTAGAGAATATGTTACATAAGTTGGGATTAAAAGACATTCGCACAGTCGATGTTACTCAAACAACAAACCAAGAACAAAGAGCAACAGATTGGATGAATTTTCACTCGCTTGCAGACTTCCTTGATCCAAACGACCCTAATCTTTCAGCTGAAGGACACCCCGCACCACTGAGAGCTACTATCGTTGCTACCAAAGCCTAGCAGGACCTTATCAACACTAAAAAATAGCTCGCAAACACGCAAGCTATTTTTACACCACTTAGTCGATGATGCGATATTCAGCAGAGCGGGCATGAGCCGTTAAACTTTCTCCACGGGCCAATATAGAGGCCACTTTGCCCATGGCGCTTGCTCCTTGCTCTGAAAATTTAATCAAAGAAGAACGTTTTTGGAAATCATATACACCCAAAGGTGATGAGAAGCGGGCAGTGCCAGATGTTGGCAGCACATGGTTGGGGCCTGCACAATAGTCGCCTAACGCTTCTGCTGTGTGGCGCCCCATAAAAATAGCGCCAGCGTGGCGTATTTTTGGCAACATCGACTCAGGATCAGCTACTGATAGTTCTAAATGTTCTGGAGCAATACGATTAGAAATATCAATCGCTTCTTGCATGTCTGCCACTTGAATTAGAGCGCCTCGTTTTTCAATGGACGCTTTAATAATGCTATTACGCTCTAATGTAGGAAGTAAGGCCTTAAAAGATGCCTCTACTTGGTCTAAGTAATCTTTATCTGGGCACAATAAAATGGATTGAGCTTGTTCGTCGTGCTCTGCTTGTGAGAATAGATCCATAGCTACCCAATCAGGGTTAGTTTGTCCGTCACAAATTACTAAAATCTCTGACGGCCCCGCAATCATGTCAATGCCACAAGTACCAAATACTGCTCGCTTTGCAGTAGCCACGTAAATATTACCTGGGCCCACAATTTTATCTACTTTTGGCACCATTGAGGTACCATGAGCCAGAGCTGCAATAGCCTGAGCTCCGCCAATTGCAAATACACGATCCACGCCAGCAATCGCAGCAGCAGCTAAAACTAAAGGATTAACCTTACCGTTAGGCAGAGGCACTGTCATTATAATCTCTTTCACACCAGCTACTTTAGCGGGTATGGCGTTCATCAAGACAGACGAAGGGTAACTCGCCTTGCCACCTGGCACATAAATACCCACACGATCCATTGCTGTGATCTGCTGCCCAAGCACTGTGCCATCAGCTTCAACATAACGCCAGGATTCTTGTTTTTGGTGCTGATGATAAGAGCGAATACGATCTGCAGCTACTTGCAAAGCTTCTCGCTCTTCATCAGTAACGTCAGCAAGAGCTTGTTCAAGCTGTTGCTGAGATATTTCAAGCTCTGATGCTGCTTTAAACGGGGTGCGATCCAACTGATTTGTTAGTTGTAATAATGCGGTATCACCCTGAACTCTAACGCGTTCAATAATATCAGCAACCGTCTTTTGTACTCGTTGGTCTGATACGCTCTCCCAGCCCAACAGTTGATTCAATTTAGACTCAAAGTTGGCCTTGGAGGTATCTAATCTATTTACTTTTAAAAACTGCATATTAACGCCCTTGGTTAGCGTTGACCGCTGCTGATAACTGTTCAATAAGAGGGCCTATACGGCCGTGCTTAAGCTTCATGGCAGCTTCACCTACTACCAATCGACTACTGATCATAGCGATTTCTTTAAGAGGCTCTAAACCATTGGCTTTAAGGGTATTGCCTGTATCAACAATATCTACAATTTGATCGGCCAAACCTAAAATAGGGGCCAATTCCATGGCGCCATAAAGCTTAATAATATCAACTTGCTGGCCCTGTTCGGCAAAGTAGGCTTTAGTGATATTAACGAACTTAGAAGCCACCTGTAAGCGCCTACCTGCTGGTGCAGCACCTACTGGTGCGCAAGTCATGAGCCGGCACTTTGAGATTTGTAAATCCAAAGGCTCATATAAACCACTACCACCATGCTCTAGCAACACATCTTTGCCAGCCACACCCATGTCTGCTGCACCGTTAGCAACGTAAGTAGGAACGTCTGTGGCACGAATCACTATAAACCTGACCCCTGGCTGAGTGGTCTCAAACACTAGCTTACGACTGGTATAAACATCTTCTAAAGGCTCTATTCCGGCACTTGCAAACAAAGGTAAGGTCTCTTTTAAAATACGACCTTTAGACAATGCGATGGTTAAGCTGTTGGGCATGTTGTTATTTTCTCAGTTAAGCTACGCGCTTGATAATAGCGCCTAAAGCGCCCATTTTTTCTTCTATACAGTCATAGCCACGGTCAATATGGTAGATACGATCAATGATTGTTTCACCATCAGCTACTAAAGCAGCAATCACCAAACTAGCCGACGCCCTTAAATCAGTTGCCATTACGGGGGCTGCCTTAAGACGCTCGATGCCTTGCTGGATTACTGTATTACCCTCTACTGCCACTTGAGCACCCATACGCGCCATTTCATCAATGTGCATAAAACGGTTTTCAAAAATAGTTTCAGTAATACGCCCACTACCTATAGCAATCGCATTGAGTGCCGAAAACTGAGCTTGCATATCTGTGGGAAAACCTGGGTAAGGTGCTGTTTTTAAATTCACAGCTTTTGGCCGTTTGCCGTGCATATCCAAAGTAATCCAATCATCACCAACAACTATTTCTGCGCCAGTTTCTTCCAACTTAGCAAGTACCGCTTCCATAGTATCAGGACGAGTATCCTTCACTTTAATTCGTCCACCTGTTACCGCTGCAGCCACTAAATAAGTGCCTGTTTCAATCCTGTCTGGCAGAACGTCATACTGGCAACCATGAAGTTTTTCGACGCCTTGTATGCGTATTGTTCCAGTACCGTGGCCCGTAATCTTAGCGCCCATAGCAATTAAACATTCAGCTAAATCCACTACCTCAGGCTCACGAGCAGCATTATCCAGCACTGTTTCACCTTCAGCCAGAGTTGCTGCCATTAAAATATTTTCAGTACCTGTTACTGTCACAGTATCAAAGAAGATGTGTGCACCTTTAAGACGATCAGCCTTGGCACGGATGTAGCCATCTTCTACAGTAATGGTGGCACCCATGGCTTCTAAACCACGAATATGCAGATCTACCGGTCGACTACCAATGGCGCAACCACCAGGCAAAGATACTTCTGCTTCGCCAAAACGCGCCACCAAGGGCCCCAATACCAAAATAGATGCACGCATAGTTTTAACCAAGTCATAAGGTGCTATGCAATGATCAAGCGTGGTGGCATCTATCTCTACACTTAATTTGTCCCCTACCAGCAAAGACACACCCATACGACCCAATAATTCGATCATGGTGGTAACATCATGCAAGTGTGGCAAATTACGAATTGTGACAGGCTCTTGAGCTAACAAAGTAGCGGCCAAAATAGGTAGTGCCGCATTTTTTGCACCAGCAATACGAATCTCACCGTCCAGAACCTTACCGCCAGTAATGCTTAATTTATCCATAATATTTTCGCCAAATATGTGTATGTATTAGGTGTGTTGGGTACATTAGGTTTAGCAGCGTTAGTTAAACACTTACACTTTGCCATTGATCAGCTGTATAGGTTTTAATTCCTAGCGCATGTATTGATCCATCTGCAATTTGATCAGTCAAGCAGCTATATACCAACTGTTGTTTTTTAACTGGTGATAAGCCTATAAAAAGATCACCAATTACAGTCACTTGAAAGCTACATCCTTCGCCACTTGGGATCACTTGAGTGCCCACAAGTTGCTGTTCAATAATTTGTTTAACTTGTTCTGCGTCCACAATATTCTCCATGGGGTCATAAATAAGGGGGTATAAATTAGGACTTATAACTTTAATACAAGCGAAGCACCAAAAACAAAAAAACAAGGGTGCGATAAGCGCGTTAGTATAGCAAAATACTCACCTCTATCGCCACCGTTGCCCGTAATTGAATAGCTTTAAGACGGATCATTCCAAAAAGCAATCACGTCATCAATACTACCTTTATTTTGAGCCATTTCACTTGCGAATTGTTGCCTGAAGGCTAGCCCTAAGTTGATACCGTCAAGGGTGACATTGGTCACCATCCAGCCTTGTTTGCGCTTTTTCATAGCGTAATGCAAATCGTAAGCTGCGCCATTAGCATAGATCTTCACCCACACGTTTTGTCGCCCAGGCTTAGCCTTACTACTTGGATTAGCTTGTATTTCAAAATCATTAATCCTAAACGCTAGCACTGCACCGGCATAAGTGTTGAGTAATGATTGTTTAAAAGCAATGCTAAATTCTTCTATTTGCTGCTGTGAAGCTTGGCGATAATATTTGGCCATCACACCTTTAGCGATACTATTAAAATCAATCACACCTGCTAACACACCCTCCATACCTAAAAAAAGCTGGGCCTCATCAAATTTAACGGCCTCACCTTCTGCCTCAGTACTAAGAGCCGCCTCCAGTCGTCCATTTTCTAATAAAACAACCATGGCCCTTGTGCTTCGCTCAATGACTTTACTCGCATCATCCCATTCTGCGGCTTGAACAGTTGCCACGCATAACGCAAACCATGCCATAAAAACTACTTTTATCGTGTGTTTATACAAATCTATCATCTTCGTTGTTCCTATGTATTGTCACCAAAATTGAGCAAAAACTGACCGATCAAATCTTCTAAAACAAGGGCAGATTGGGTGTCTTCAATCACGTCACCATCTACCAATACATCCTCTTCAGCTCCAACGGTTAGGCCAACATATTTTTCCCCTAACAAACCAGATGTAAGAATACTGGCACTAGTATCTATGGATAAATAATTCACTTGGCCATCAATTTTCATATGTACCTGCGCTTTCAATGCATAGGGATCTATACCCACCGATACAACCTCTCCTACTACCACACCAGCCATGGTTACTTTAGCTTTTGGCGAAAGGCCAGCAGCGTTTTCAAACAGCGCTGTAACAGTATAATGGTCAGCGTTGCGAGACATGGAGCCTCCACTCACTTGTATGGCCAATGTTATTAAAGCTGCTATTCCAGCCACCATCATTAGGCCTACACTTAGCTCCAACCATCTTTTTTTCATATTGTGCCTCCAAACATTAGCGCCGTTAAAATAAAATCAAACCCAAGAATAGCTAAAGAGCTATAAACCACAGTGCGGGTTGTCGCGGCGCTAATACCCTGTGATGTTGGGATACATGAATAGCCCTGATACAAAGCCGTCCAGCTAATCAAAAACGCAAAGACCACGGCTTTAACCATGCCATTAAGAACATCCTCATTAAAATCTACCGCTTGCTGCATATTGCCCCAGTATGAACCGCCATAAACACCTAACCAGTCCACAGCAACTAAGTAGCCACCATAAATACCTACCAAGCTAAAAATTGCTACTAATAAAGGTAGAGAAATCATACCCGCCCAAAAACGTGGTGCCACAATACGGTGCAATGGGTCCACACCAAACATTTCTAAGCTTGCTAACTGCTCAGTGGCCTTCATTAGTCCAATTTCTGCTGTTAAAGCAGAACCTGCTCTACCCGCAAATAGCAAAGCGGCAACTACTGGAGATAACTCCCTCACTAACGTTAATGCTACCATTTGGCCCACTGCCTGCTCAGAACCATAGGCTGAGAGTAAGGTATACCCCTGCAAACCCAATACCATGCCAATAAACAAAGCTGACACAAGTATAATAACCAGAGACTGAACACCTACTATATAGAGTTGCTGAATAAGCCTAGAAATGCTTGAAATTTTAGGCTTTACCACAATAGCCTGCAACAGCATCAACAAAGCTTCGCCCATACGTATCAATTTACCCAGAGCAATGCTGCCTATATCAGCAATAACGTTAATCATGATTTAAGCCCCTTAATTCTTCTTGCAAAGGCGGTGCAACAAAATGAAAAGGAATCACTCCATCTGCTTCCCCATGAATAAATTGTTTTACTGCCGGATCTTCACTAGCCTTTAGTTCGTCAGGACTCCCTTGAGCAAGCACTCTTGAGTGTCCCAACAAGATCACTTCATCAGAAATAGCAAACGCTTCAGTAATATCATGAGACACCAGTACACTAGTCAACTGCATTTGAGCATTGATGTGCTTTATCAATCTTTGGAGAACAGCCATGGCAATCGGGTCTTGTCCAGCAAACGGCTCATCATAAAGAATCAGTTCTGGCTCAATTGCTACAGCACGAGCTAATGCAACTCGCCTAGCCATACCTCCTGACAACTGAGATGGCATAAGGTCTCTTGCACCGCGCAACCCTACCGCCTCTAGCTTTAACAAAACTCGGTTGTACAGGTCGTCAGCACTAAGATTTAAGTGTTCTCTCAAAGGGAAGGCAACATTGTCAAATACTGATAGGTCTGTAAATAAGGCCCCACTTTGGAACAATACACCCATACGTGAGCGCAATTGATTAAGGTGTAAGGTGTTAAGTAAAGCAACATCTTGCCCAAACAAAAAAACCTGACCTTCATCTGGCTGAAGTTGACCTCCGATTAGGCGCAAGAGCGTTGTTTTACCTGATCCACTTGCCCCCATAATGGCGGTGATTTTTCCAGTCGATATAGTACAGCTTAAATTTTTAAAAATTGCCCGATCAGCGCGATAAAAGGTAACATTTTTAATTTCAATAATGCCTTTTGGCGTCATAGGCGCGGCTCCAATTAAGTGCTCATTAGCACTCGTATACGCCATAATTAGCGCTGAAAAATATATACTTAAGTTTACCATTGCCACGCTTAAGTGCAAAGAAACTTGCAAATTGTGTCGACTCTTGTTTTCATTGCCCCTCACGGTTTGACTAGGCCCTTTAAAGACGCCTAGTCGCCAGTTTTTCACCCTTTCATTAGATTTTTATATGCTTATTGCAATTATTGCCGTTCTGGTTGGTTTAGGCCTGCTCATCTGGAGTGCCGACCGATTTGTTGACGGCGCATCAGCTACTGCTGGTCATTTAGGCATGTCCCCTATGCTTATTGGTTTAACCATTGTAGCCTTTGGCACTTCTGCACCAGAAATGCTCGTATCAACTATGGCGGCCTTAGATGGCGCTCCAGGATTAGCCATTGGCAATGCTATTGGCTCTAATATTGCCAACATTGCCTTAGTACTAGGCGCCACAGCACTAGTATCCTCCATACCTATCCGAGGTGATTTAGTTCGCACTGAACTACCTATATTAACCGTCGCCACCCTTGGCGCTGGTATTATATTATTAGACTATTACCTAGATCTGGTAGACGCCATGCTACTGCTTTTTGGTTTAGTCTTATGTTTATATTTATTTAAACGTTACCAATGTCAGCATCCAGAAGATCAAACCACCCCCCAAGCCAGCATGAGCTTAAAAAAGGGCATTATTTGGCTTATTTTAGGCTTAGTTGTTTTAGCTATTGGCTCAAGAATCTTAGTGGGTGGCGCTGTTCACATTGCCACTGCCCTTGGCGTCAGCGAAATGATCATAGGCCTCACTATTATAGCCATAGGCACAAGCTTACCTGAACTAGCAGCATCTATTATGAGCGCTCGCAAAGGCCAGCACGGCATCGCTTTAGGAAATGTAATTGGCTCCAACATTTTTAATTTGCTAGGAGTGATGGCAATACCTGCCCTTATCAGCCCAGTAGTTATAGAGGCCGATGCTTTATGGCGTGATTACGGGTTGATGCTTTTGTTAACTTTATTTTTATTTGCTGTTGGATTTAAGGCCCGCAACGGGGGCAGTATTAGCCGCTTCATGGGTATCTTGCTGCTGTTGATCTATGTCATGTATATGCTTTTACTTTATACTAATGCTACATAATTTATGCATAAGCCCAAGGAGAGATGTTGAGCGATAATAATACCCTACAGCCCAGCCCAGCCCAGACGACACTATTTGCCGAATCAGCCTTGCGCACCATCGGCTTAGAGCAGGCTGCTATTGCAGAGCTTACCATTCGTATAGATGCAACATTTGTACAAGCATGCCAGATACTAATGGACTGTTCGTCTAGAGTGGTTCTTTTAGGCATGGGTAAATCTGGCCATATTGCCAATAAAATAGCGGCCACTTTAGCCAGTACTGGCACGCCAGCTTTTTTTGTCCATCCAGGTGAAGCCAGTCATGGGGACATGGGCATGATTACACCTAGTGATGTAGTATTAGCATTGTCATACTCAGGCACCACTAGCGAAATAGTCACCTTATTGCCCATGTTAAAACGCTTAGGCAGCCCCCTCATTGCTATGACAGGGGCACCGAATTCCATTTTAGCTAAAGCGTCAGATGTGCACCTTAACGTGCAAGTTAGCACTGAAGCTTGTCCCTTAAATCTTGCACCCACCTCTAGCACCACTGCAAGCTTAGTCATGGGTGATGCTCTTGCTATTGCTTTATTAGAAGCAAAAGGCTTCAGTGCTAAAGATTTTGCTTTTTCGCACCCAGGGGGCGCTTTAGGTAGGAAATTATTATTAAAGGTGAGTGATATAATGCACTCAGGCAAAGCATTACCAAAGGTATCACAAGACACCCGCTTTGCTGACGCGTTAATGGAAATGACTCAAAAAGGCATGGGAATGACTGCGGTAGTTAATACCAAAGGGCAACTTGCCGGCATATACACTGATGGAGATTTACGTCGCAGCTTAGACCATAGTCAAGATTTGCGCGAATGTCACATCAGTACGTTAATGACGCGTGACCCCGTTAAGGCACATGCCGACATGCTAGCCGCACAAGCGCTAAAGCTCATGGAGCAACATAAAATAAATGCTCTCATTGTGTGTGATGAAAAAGATCAACCGGTTGGGGCTATTAATATGCACGACTTGCTAAAAGCAGGGGTGATATAACATGCCCTGTGCACAGCTTAAAACGATTGACCTTACTCGGCAGGCTAGCTGTGTGCGCTTGCTTGCTTTAGATGTAGATGGTGTATTGAGTGATGGGAAGCTGTATTTTGGCAACCAAGGTGAAGAAATAAAAGCCTTTAATAGCTTAGATGGTCACGGCATAAAAATGCTCCAAGCCTCTGGCGTAAAAGTAGCTATAGTCACAGGAAGAACATCAAATATAGTCGCACAAAGGGCAAAACAATTAGGTATTGAGTTAGTTTTGCAAGGCAGAGAAGATAAACTCAAAGCTTTGTATGAACTCACTGAACACTTGCGCTTAGACTGGAATGCAATGGCCTACATAGGAGATGACTTGCCTGACTTAGCGGCTATCATCAAGGTTGGCTTAGGCATCAGCGTGCCTAATGCAGCCAAAACAATGGCACAATACAGTCAGTATGTCACACGACTAAGCGGCGGACACGGCGCCGTAAGAGAAGTTTGCGACTTAATCATGCAAGCCCAAGGCACATGGGATGAGGCATTAGCGCCATACCTATCTACTCAGATCACAGCAGAACCTTAATGGGTGCGTTACTTAAAGGCCGTTGGCTATATATAAACCTAGCGACTTTCGGCTTGTCAGTGCTGCTCTTTTGGTGGTGGCAACAAACAACCCAACAGACTATAGAATCAGAAGCTAAGTGGATTCCTGACTATTACCTGACTAACGCTACCATCAGCCAATACAATAACGATGGTGAACTGTTCTCTAACATCAGCGCTTTGAAATTTACTCACATTCGAGAGTTCGATTCCACAGATATGCTCCAACCTAGATTCAATATTTACCTAAAAAACTCTGACGTCGCCTGGTTTGGAAAAGCTGATGAGGGACTCATATTAGATTCTGGGGCACAAATTAACCTTAGTGACAAAGTGCTAATAACCAATGGCCCAGATCTTAACAAACCTCTTAGCTTAACGACTCAAAGCTTAAGGTTATTCCCCAACCAAAGCTACGCCGTGTCAGATGAAATAGTCACTTTAACCGGCAAGTATAGCCACTTGACGGGCACTGGAATGCAGCTCACACTGGACACACAACGGTTATTGTTCTTGCATCAGGTCAAGGGCTCCCAATATGTACCAAGGAATTAATTATGTTATCGCTCCCCCTGCCTGCTTTTAAGACACCAACTATGAACAACTGTCCAAAACTTTCAATATTTTTTCTTACCTGCACCCTATGCTTTTCAAGTCCATTATCTTGGGCCCTTGATAGCGACCGCCAACAACCGTTGGAAATTGCAGCTGATCAAGCTGAACTTAATGAAGGTGAGGGTTTTTCAATATACTCTGGCAATGTCATTATTACCCAAGGCTCAATAAAAATTGAAGCCTCTACGGTTAAAGTTACCTTTAACGATGATGGCATAGATACGATGTTAGCCACAGATGGCCACCATGACGGCTTGGCCTATATGAGTCAGCAATCAGAACCTAACGCAACAGGTCAAAGTGAAGTGATGGAAGCGTGGGGTGAGAGCATTGATTTTCAAGTTAACACTGAGTTCTTAACTCTATTAGGTCGCGCCAAACTCATTCAACAAGGCAACCAATTTAGCGGGCATCAAATCCTGTTTGATATGCCCAAGGACAGTGTAAAAGCCTCCGGTGGTAAAGGTAAACGAGTTAATATGATATTTTTACCTAACGCTAACTAATATCCACTTAAAAAGAAGATCAACACCCACACATGCTTAACAAGATAGCTACATTAGAAGCAAAAAACCTTGCTAAATCATACAATAAGCGCGCTATTGTAAAAGACGTCAACATTCGTATTGAAGCGGGTCAAGTGGTGGGGCTACTTGGGCCAAACGGTGCTGGGAAAACCACTTGTTTTTATATGATAGTGGGTTTGGTGCAAGCGGATCGTGGGCAAATATTTATTAATCAAGAAAATATTTCTAATGAGCCTATGCATGGAAGGGCCCGCAAAGGTATCGGCTATTTACCCCAGGAAGCCTCAGTATTTCGCAAGCTTAGCGTAGCACAAAATATCTTAGCCATATTGCAAACCCAAAAAAACCTTACAAAAACACAACGTCTTGAAAAGCTAGAAGTCCTTTTGTCAGAGTTTAACATTACTCATATTCGAGATAGTCTTGGTCTAAGTTTATCAGGCGGTGAACGACGTAGGGTTGAGATTGCTCGTGCTTTAGCGAGTGAACCCCAATTTATTTTGCTAGATGAGCCCTTTGCGGGAGTAGACCCCATATCAGTAAAAGACATCAAACACATTATTAAGCAGTTGAAAGATAAGGGCATTGGCGTGTTGATCACTGACCATAACGTAAGAGAGACATTAGATATTTGTGACTTAGCTTACATCGTCAGTGAAGGCTACATTTTAGCCCACGGAACCAGTAGTGATATATTAGCGAATAAACAAGTAAGAGAGGTATACTTAGGTGACGATTTCAACCTATAGCTTTAACAAGAGCAAAGCCAAAGGTCTATCAAACAACTTTTTAGTAGCAATGAATTAGTATAACTATGAAAGCTTCTTTGCAACTCAAAGTGAATCAACAACTGTCAATGACACCACAGTTGCAACAAGCAATTCGTTTACTGCAACTTTCAACTTTAGACCTCCAACAAGAAATCCAACAAGCCTTAGACTCTAATCCCCTACTAGAATTAGAAGAAGAGTTTGAGCAGGCAGAAACTGACGCCTCAAATTTAGATGACGTCATCACGCCAGACGATAAATCCAATGACCAACTTACAGATGAGCAGCTAGCTGACAGTGACTGGCATGAGGAAATCCCAGTCGAGCTTGCCACTGACAGCTCATGGGATGATATATACCAAAGTTCCACTACACCCGCTACTGGTCATGCGGACGAGTTTGACTTTGACGCCCACAATAGCCACGAGCCAAGCCTACAAGAACACCTTGAGTGGCAACTAAATGTTAGCCGCTTAAGTGATATCGATCAGTTTATCGGAGCTAGTATTATTGATGCTGTAGATGAACGAGGTTACCTAAGTCAAACTCTAAGCGAGATTACACAAGGCATTAATGGCAACTTAATTCAGCAAGAGCAAGATGTTATTGAAGAGTATGAGACTCAAGCAGTATTAACTCTGATTCAACAATTTGACCCTATAGGTGTTGCTGCGCAAGACCTAAGAGAATGCCTGCTTATTCAGTTAAAATATTCGCCAACTGATACCCCTTGGCGAGAAGGTGCGATTGCCATCGTAGACAAATACCTAGATCTGCTGGGTAGCCACGACTACAGCACCTTAAGACGCCGTTCAGGCTATAAAGAAACCGAATTAGTTCATATTGTTGAATTAATCACTCAACTTCAACCAGAACCAGGCGTTAGCATTGCCTCAAGTCAGGCAGACTATGTAATTCCAGACGTCATGGTACAAAAAATTGACAAGGTGTGGAAAGTTTCATTAAACCCCAATTGCGCACCAAAGATAAGAATCAATCAACAATATGCTAATTTTGGAGGCAGCGGCAACGCTAGTGACAAAAGTTATATAAAAAATCACTTACAAGAAGCTCGCTGGTTTATAAAAAGCCTTGAAAGCCGAAATGAGACGTTGCTTAAGGTGTCTGCTCGTATTTGTGAAATACAACAAAAATTTTTAGAGCATGGCGAAGAAGAAATGAAACCTTTAGTGCTAGCAGAAGTAGCAGAGCACGTGGAAATGCACGAATCTACTATTTCTCGTGTAACTACCCAAAAATATATGCACACACCTAGAGGTATTTTTGAGTTAAAATATTTCTTTTCTAGTCACGTAGCTACCGCAAGTGGCGGAGAGTGTTCATCTACGGCCATAAGGGCAATTATTAAAAAGTTCATCGCGCTTGAATCAACACGTAAACCCTTAAGCGACTCAAAACTAACTGATATGCTGGAATCTCAAGGCATTAATGTAGCCCGAAGAACTATCGCCAAATATAGAGAAAGTATGAACATCCCTCCTTCCAATGAACGTAAACGCCTCAATTGAGCCCACACCATAAACAGGTTTAATAAAACCATATGAATATCAGTGACATTCTCACTCCAAAACGCACGCTCTCTGATTTAGCGTGCGCTAGCAAAAAACGCACCCTAGAGTCGATAAGCCAGTGGCTAAGCGACCAAATGAGCGATTTTGATAGCAAAGAACTATTTAATGCGCTAATCACCCGCGAAAAATTGGGTAGCACCGGATTTGGTGATGGCATCGCAATACCTCATTGCCGCTTAGCCAGTTGCACCCATGTCACTGGTGCGTTAGTCAGGTTAACTAACGCCGTAGATTTTGATGCCATAGACCAGCAGCCGGTAGATTTATTGTTTGTGCTTTTAGTGCCTCTTGAAGCCACCGACGAGCACCTACAAATTTTAGCCACCTTAGCAGGATGCTTTGGCCAAGCTGAATTTCGAGAGAGCATCAGACAGGCACCTGACGCAGATGCTATGTACAAAATTGCTATCGCATAAATGCCTCAAAAAGGGTATGCTATAGGGCTAATCTTGAAAAGCTTGAGACATGCTTTTAAATTGCTGTAACACTATTTTGTAGAGCTATTCTCGTAAGGTTTTGTGTATGATCAACCAAAAAATCACCATCATCAACAAACTTGGTTTGCACGCTCGTGCTGCGGCTAAACTTGTCGGTGTTACTGGGCGCTATGGTTGTAGTATAGAAATTGGCACTGAAGGCAAAATGGTCGACGCAAAAAGTATCATGTCAGTGATGTTGCTAGCCGCTTCAAAAGGCACAATTTTAGACCTTAAAGTCAGTGGAGATGATGCACAACAGGCCGTTGACGACATACTACACCTAGTCAACAATTTCTTTGACGAAGGCGAATAAGGCTGTAACTTCATGGAAACCCGCCTTCAAGAACTTAACGACGCCCTGGACAGTGGTGCTTTTATTCAAGCGCGCCACATGCTTAACCACACCCTAAAACCTGCTCATACAGCACATTTACTTGAATCCTCACCTCCTAGAGAGCGTGAACTACTTTGGAATTTGGTCAATCCAGAGTTAGAAGGTGAAGTCCTTCAGCATTTAAGTGACGAAATTCAAGCTGAATTCGTTAATCAAATGAACACTGAAGAGCTTCTTCAGGCCACAGAAAATTTAGATACTGATGATTTTGCCGATATCTTGCAACAGCTGCCAAAAAAGGTAATGCAAGAAGTGCTCAATAGCTTGGGATTGCAAGATCGTGAACGCTTAGAACAAGTGTTGTCTTACCCAGAAGACACTGCCGGTGGTCTTATGAACACCGACGTAGTGAGCATCCGTCCTGACCTTACTATAGATGCTGTTCTGCGTTATTTACGCCGTCATGACAGCCTGCCAGAAATGACTGATAACCTTTTTGTTGTCACACGCAAAGACCGATATATTGGCTTACTGCCAGTGACCAGTTTATTAGTAAGTGATCCGAATACACTTATTTCAGACATCATGGACACAGAGCGTGAAGCAATACCTGCACATTTAGATGAAACAGATGTCGCTAACTTATTTGAACGTAACGATTGGGTCTCTGCACCTGTGGTTAATCAAGATGGTCTTTTGGTAGGCCGGATCACAATCGATGATGTGGTAGATTTGATTAGAGAAGAAGTTGACCACTCGCTCATGCGCATGGCCGGCTTAGACGAGGACGAAGATACCTTTGCACCTGTAGTAAAAACAGCTAGGCGACGTGCTGTATGGCTTGGAATCAACTTACTCACTGCGCTTTTTGCTTCTATGATGATTGGTCTGTTTCAGCATACTATTGAACAAGTTGTGGCTCTTGCTATACTTATGCCCATTGTTGCCAGCATGGGTGGCATTGCAGGCAGCCAAGCATTAACACTAGTTATTCGAGGCCAAGCCCTGGGGCACGTTGAACGTAGTAATATTGGCTATTTGCTGCACAGAGAAATTATCGTTGGAGCTATCAATGGCTTACTTTGGGCGACCGTAGTGGCAAGTATAGCCAGCTGGTGGTTCTCAGATTTAACCATTGGTTTCATTATCGCCACAGCTATGGTGATCAATCTGATTGTAGCCGCTATTTTTGGCACTTCCCTTCCCGTTATCCTTAAAGCAATGAACATTGATCCTGCTTTAGCTGGAGGCGTGATTTTAACAACCATAACCGATGTGGTCGGATTTTGTGCCTTTTTAGGCCTAGCCACATTATTTTACGCGTAAGGAATTTAATATGGGCAAAGTTAAAGCCCGCAAGGCCGCTGCAGAACTTGAAGCATTACAACAAAACCTGCCAGCTGAAGAAGAATTAAGTCGCACCCAAATTAAGCGTGCAATGGAAGCATTGCAGACTTTAGGTGGCAAATTGCTCGACCTTAAACCTGCCGAATTAGCGCGCATTCCAATGAGTGAAACGCTAAAAACAGCCATTGATGAGTCACGTCGTATTGCACAAAATGAGGCTAAACGTCGTCATTTACAATATATAGGTAAAGTAATGCGCGACGAGGATTCAGAAGCGATTGCCAAAGCCTTAGCTGTGCACGACTCTGGCTCCGATGAGCACAGGCGTGCTTTTCATCAAATAGAAACTTGGAGGGACGGATTAATTTCCAACAATCCAGAGACTCTTAATGACATTGTAGCGCTCCATGAAGAAGCCGATCGTCAACATATATCTCATTTAGTGAAGCAGGCACAGAGCCTAAATCAAGATGCTAAAGCAAAAACTGCTTCTAAAAAGTTATTCAAATACCTGCGTGTATTGGCTGACCTTTAGGCCAATTGGCTGCGCAGCGCATCAATAGTGTCAGGTATAACATAACCTGAGTACTCAAACTTACTGCGTAAATATAGGTTTTTTCTTAACGGACTATGCTTTGGTAAATGCAAAAAGTATAGTGCGCTTTGAGCAAGCTCTGGCGTTACATCCATCTGCCTAGCCCACTGATCAATTAAGGCAAATAAATTATCATTGTTAGGTGCAGACAAAGCAGAAGTTTTGACTTGGTCTAAATTTTCTCCAGCCAATACTCGCTGGCATAAGGTTTTATAGTGTTGGTTAAAACGGCCTTGAGTAGCTTGTCTGGGTAGGCTTTTTAATTCAAACCAACCTGTTGCCCTACCGGCATGGTAGACCGCAGCATGACTCCACGGATGATGGCTTGGAGCAGTTGCATGACGACAAGCTTCGGCATAGGCTTGCTCTTTTGGTGCCAAACCAAAACTTTCTTGACACTGATCCATAAGTTGTAAAAACTCAGCAATTGACGGCATCCAACTATACTGACGCTTGGCCTGTTCAATCGCCAATACCAAAACATCTTCTTCATAGCCAGCCAAACTCAGCGCCCATTCTCGTTTAGCTATAATAATTTCTTTGTCATCGTCAAAAGCGCTTTTAAACTTATGACCATAGATCGTCATAAATCGGGCAAAGAGCATGTTCACCAGAGACTTTATCTTATGGTCAATAGGCGCATGTGCTGCAACAACAGTTTTACCAGTCGGTATTATTGATGTCCAGGACGTTTGCTGTGATGTTACGTCGGCGCTGCTTAGCAGCGTATCTAGCTTCTTCATTGGATGAATTAGTCTGTTGTTGGGTTTGTCTTTGGGCACGGGCTTGAGCTGTTTGCTGGTGAACCTGTTCTTTTTTGACCCATTTTAAAAACTTTTGGTCCCAGCCACCTGGAGTTTCGCGGCGGCCTTTGTCCATATAATACACCACAAACTCATCTTTAATGCCAAGTGCAAAAGCTTCGCTTATTTGGTGCTGCTGCGCTAAAACTTTAATAATATTAGCAGAAATTTTCCATTCTAAATCCATATGGCACAAGTGCTGGTGTTGAGCCTCTTTGGCGGCAAACAATCGGCTTAATTCATCGCCTTCACCTACATCTCTGCGCCAACCTCCAAAGCCACCCATAGAAGGCTTTGGAGACTCCACTAAAGGTATTATCTCAACTTCAGGTGAGCCATTGCTTTGGTTATGGTCGTAGTTACCGTCTTGGGTATTAGAATACAAAGGTAATGGCTGATCTTTTAGAAGGTGCAATTCAATCCGCACTCTGCCCTCACCAGCTGGAGCAACTTGCAATAGACCCAATGACGAAAGCTCAGATAAAAGCTGGCCTTGATGCTGACGTGTGAAACATATAGCTCTGCCATACAGGCGTTGCTCTTCGATCACCACTTGTCCGTTCCATGCACCTACCAATTCAGACACCACAGCTAACATCACAGCCTGCTCTAGGCCATACTGCTTAGCTAAATATGGAGCAATAGATAAATTGGGGGCCAACAAAGACATAACTAAAAACAACCATAAACTGAATAATAAACCTATTCTACCCTAACTTCTCCTATGCTAACATCAACTATGCTAGTACAAGACTAATATAAATCATGCTTCAAAAAAACTTCATAGACCATATGATGGACCATCAATCCATTCGTAAATTCACAGACCAAACTGTCTCTCAAGAGATCATTAATACATGCATAAAAGCAGGCCAAGCTGCTGCCAGCTCAAGCTTTGTACAGGTGACTAGTGTGATTCAAGTCAACTCCAAAAAAAGCCGCACTGCCTTAGCCATTGCCGCAGGCGGCCAGTCTTACGTAGAAAGCGCCGCTGTTTTTTTAGTCTTTTGTGCAGATCTGCAGCGTAATCAACAAATATGCCTGCACCTGCAACATCAGATGCCTACTGGTTTTACAGAGCAAACGCTTATTGCCAGTGTAGATACCGCGCTATTTGCACAAAATGTGTTGCTCGCAGCCCAAAGCCTAGGTTTAGGTGGGGTTTTTATTGGTGGTTTGCGTAACCAACCAGCAGCTGTGACTAAGCTATTAAAATTACCTGAACAGGTATTCCCAATATTTGGCCTTTGCCTAGGGTATCCTGATCAAAATCCTGGACAAAAACCGCGCCTACCTCTGTCGATGGTACTTCATCAAGAACATTACTCAAACGACAATTTGATTCACCTAAATGACTACGATCAGCAAATAAGTGAATATTATCAGCAGCGTAGCCAAGGGAAACTAAGCCTCAGCTTTAGCGAACATATCATTAAAACTGTGGTGAAAGAAGCTAGACCCCATATGCTTCCTTACCTTCACACCCAAGGTTTTAGTACCCGCTAAGCGCGGGTTACACAATTTATATGATGTTATATCAACTGATCTGACGGGCCTGAATAATATCGTACCATTGTGCAGGCCCAGTTTTATGTACCGAAGTACCTCCTGAATCAACGGCCACTGTTACTGGCATATCTTGCACGTCAAACTCATAGATTGCTTCCATACCTAGTTCTGCAAAAGCCACAACTTCAGCGCTTTTAATAGCCTTTGATACTAAATAAGCAGCGCCGCCTACCGCCATTAAGTACACCGCTTTATGCGCCTTAATCGCATCAATGGCCAGCTGACCACGTTCGGCTTTACCAATCATGCCTAACAAGCCTGTTTTTTCTAACATAGCTCCTGTGAATTTATCCATGCGGGTAGCTGTGGTTGGCCCTGCAGGACCAACGGCCTCATCTCTTACTGGGTCTACTGGCCCCACGTAATAAATAAATCGCCCTTTTAGATCAACAGGTAATGGTTCACCATTATCCATCATGTCTATCATTTTTTTATGCGCCGCATCTCTACCTGTCAACATTTTGCCTGAAAGCAACAAGGTTTCACCTGGCTGCCAAGTTAACACGTCAGCGGGTGTGATCGTGTCTAAGTTAACTTTGCGGGCACCAGCACCGGCATCCCATGCTATGTCAGGGTAGTCCGACAAACTGGGGGGAGTTTGCAGGCTAGGGCCACTGCCATCCAATACGAAATGAGCATGGCGTGTAGCCGCACAATTTGGAATCATACACACAGGTAAAGAGGCTGCGTGGGTAGGATAATCCATCACCTTGATATCCAACACAGTGGTTAAGCCACCCAAACCCTGGGCACCAATACCTAGATCATTCACTGCATCAAACAATTCTAAACGTAGTTTTTCAGCAGTATTACTAGCACCACGAGCTTGGAGTTGCTGAATATCTACAGGATCCATTAATGACTTTTTTGCCATCAGTGCCGCTTTTTCTGCAGTACCACCTATGCCTATGCCCAGCATACCAGGAGGACACCAGCCAGCCCCCATTGTTGGCACAGTCTTTAACACCCAGTCCACGATACTGTCTGATGGATTCAGCATGGCCATTTTGCTTTTATTTTCAGAGCCACCACCTTTGGCAGCTACCTGAATATCGACCCGATCTCCTTTAACAATAGAGGTGTGTATCACAGCTGGGGTATTGTCTTTAGTGTTAGTTCTAGTGCCTGCAGGGTCAGCTAAAATAGATGCACGTAGTTTGTTATCTGGGTGTAGGTAGGCGCGCCTTACTCCTTCGTTTACCATGTCTTCTAAGCTAAGCTGCGCATCCCACTGCACGTCCATGCCTACTTCCACAAACACTGTCACAATACCCGTGTCCTGACACAAAGGGCGCTTACCTTGGGCACACATACGCGAGTTAATTAATATCTGTGCCATCGCATCTTTAGCTGCTTGAGACTCTTCTCGCAGATACGCTTCATGAACTGCGTGTATAAAATCTAATGGATGGTAGTAAGAAATAAACTGTAAAGCGTCTGCTACGCTATCAATTAAGTCGTCTTGGGCAATGATGGTCATGGTAGGGTCCTTATTTGGCCAAAATAGATAACCTATTGTAACCCGTTATAGTGTTCAACTCAGCTCTTAGTTCACATAGTCAGCTCCTAAGCGCAATTATGTGGGTTATACCCGCCATGAATACTAGTCGATAGTTTTTACAAACCATTGCATGCAATGCAGCCTTAGCTTTATGATTCAGTAAGTATTTAAATATCTTCACGTCAGATCATTGATTTATGAAAAAGCCTCATTATCCAGCACCTGTGACAGCACAAGAATTACACAATGTTCTAGATGCACAAACCCAAGCCTACTATACCCAAGGCATTCCAAGCTTAGAGCAACGCTTAAGTAACTTGGATACTTTGTTTGATATTCTAAAAAATAATCAACAGGCTATTGCACAGGCGATTTCAAATGACTTTGGCCATCGGGCCCATCAAGAAACCCAACTGGCCGAACTGTTTTTGTGTCTTGATGGTATTCGGTATGTACGTAAGCGTTTAAAGAAATGGATGCGCCCACAAAAACGTTCAGTGTCTATTTGGCTTTTGGGATCTAGTAATACAGTGATTCCGCAACCTTTAGGTGTGGTGGGCATCGTAGTACCTTGGAACTATCCATTGTTTTTATGCATCAGCCCATTGATTAGTGCCCTTGCAGCAGGTAATCGTTGCATGATAAAAATGGCTGCAAATTCTAGCGGCCTAAGTCATTTACTACGCACTTTATTTGCCGAAAAATTCCCCCAGGAAATGCTCACTATTGTGCAAGGTGCAAAAGGCTCAGATTTTTCATCTTTGCCTTTTGACCATTTGATTTTTACAGGCTCTAGCAATACAGGCCGCCAAGTCATGCGCGCCGCAGCAGACAACTTAACCCCTGTGACCTTAGAGTTAGGTGGAAAATCTCCCACCATTATTGCACCAGACTATTCAATTGCTAAAGCAGCAAAACGATTGTTATTTGCAAAGTTTTTAAACGCTGGACAAACCTGTGTAGCCCCAGATTATGTTTTTGTTCCTGAAGGTAAAGTAGATGAATTTATCACTGCAGCAAAAGCTATTGTGGCTGAGCGTTATCCAAATATAGAAAACAAAGACTATACCTCCATCATTGATGACACAGCTTACTTACGGCTTAAAGGAACTCTTGCTGAAGCTCTTGGACAAGGCGCCATCGCCACAACTTTAGTGCCAAACAGCATCGCAAATGACATTACACGAAAGTTCCCCCCCACCCTACTCACTGGTGTCAAAGACACCATGCGCGTGATGCAAGAAGAAATCTTTGGCCCCATACTGCCTATTATGACCTATCACCACATAGACCAAGTATTAGAGTATATCCATCACAGAGATAGGCCATTAGCTTTATATTTATTTAGTGATGACAAAAAGACACAAGAAAAAGTGATTAGAAAAACCAGATCTGGTGGTGTGTGCATGAACGACACCGCACTTCATGTCGGTCAGCACGATATGCCCTTTGGGGGGGTTGGTGAAAGTGGCATGGGGCAATATCATGGTGTAGAAGGGTTTTTGACTATGAGTAAACTTAGGCCCATTTTTAAACAGGCGCGTTACCCATCTTTGTCTTTAATGTACCCACCTTACGGTAAAACATTCGATAAGATAATCAAGATAATGTTAAGGCTATAAACCTTTATCAAAGAGAGTTTTGATTACCATGAAAATAGCTCATCACAGCCTCTGGCAAACAGACACTAGGGAAAGCATTGTAGATAAACCACTTAGCAGCCATGAACACTGCGATCTTGTGGTCATAGGCGCCGGCTACAGTGGCCTAAGTGCTGCGCTTCATGCAGCACAACAAGGCATGAGCGTGCGAGTATTAGAAGCTAAGACAATAGGCTATGGCGGTTCAGGTCGAAATGTTGGTTTAGTAAATGCAGGTTTATGGACGCCTCCTGATGACGTGGAAAAAACCTTAGGTAAGGCCGCAGGAACTATTCTAAACAAAGCCCTCGCAAAAGCGCCAGAGCTTGTATTCTCGCTCATTAAAAAACATCAAATCAACTGTGATGGGCTGCGTAACGGCACACTGCATTGCGCATCAGATAAGGCTGGATTAAAGCAGCTCAAAGCCCGCCTTACCCAACAAATAGCGCGCAATGCACCCGTAGAGTTATTAAGTTCTTTAGAGACTCGCCAGCGCACCGGCTCAACAAAATTCTTAGGTTCCCTGTTAGACCATAGGGCGGGCACAATACAACCATTAAACTATGCATTAGGCTTAGCAAAGGCAGCCACCAACGCTTCGGCCATCATCCACGCCCATTGCCCTGCCCTGACTTGCCAACATAATGGGCGCAGCTGGGTAGTTAATACTGCCTATGGCTGCATTAGCGCAGATAAGCTGATTCATGCTACTAACGCTTATGACTCCACTGACGTGTCTCATCAAACGTTCACTAAAGCGCATTACATTCAGTTTGCCACCCAACCTTTAACACAAACACAAAGAGCACTAATTTTACCAAACGGTGAAGGCTGTTGGGACACTAATCAAGTGATGTCATCGTTTAGAATGGATAACAACGCAAGGCTAATTATTGGAGGCTTGGGTTCATTAGATAATCGCGGAAAAAACACACAGATTAATTGGGCTTACCGAAAGCTCAATGCTTTATTCCCACACATTAAAAATGTTGATTTTGACTACATGTGGGATGGACAAATTGCCATGACATCAGACTATCTGCCAAAAATAACCAAAATTGGCACCCAAGGCATTCGTCTTTATGGCTACAGTGGTCGAGGTATTGGGCCTGGCACCCTATTTGGTAAAGCCGCTGCACAGTGGGCCTCTTCAGGAGAGGAAAGTGAACTCCCCGTGTGTGTTACAGCACCCATATTTGAAAAACATACCCAATTACGAGCCACTTATTTTGATATGGGAGCTACACTTAATCATTGGCTAAGCTGTAGGTTTTAAACTTCACTCAAGTGAATCTGAATTTCAATAAATATAAATATAGGTCGTGTATGAATACTGTCACTATTGCCCCCAAGGGCGACTTTATTAGTCTCACTATTATAGGCCACACTTCCCGTTTTCATGCGATATGGTTAAGAGATAATGCCTTAGACAAAGACACTAGAAGCAAGGGCAACGGACAACGCCTAATCGCTTTGCAAGATATACATAAAAGCACTTATGTAAGCCATGTGCAGCTGCATCCTCACTCACTAAAAATTACCTTCATGCCAGAAAATAAACGCATAGATTATCCCTTAGACTGGCTGCTGAACCATGCCTATGACAAGCCGTGCATACAAGGTAAAGGCTGGCACAAGCCCACGCAAGCCTTATGGAATAGTAGTTTGATGGGGAATCTACCTGAAGAAGATTTTGATAGGGTTTCTACCTCCACTCAAGCACTACACGCATGGCTTGGCAGCATTGCCCGTTTTGGCTTTGCCAAGCTTAATAATGGCCCAGTAAAAGCCATGGCACTAACCCAAGTAGTGGATTTATTTGGTCATCTACGCGAAACCAACTATGGAAAAATATTTGAAGTACAAGTAGAGGAAAAGCCCACCAACCTTGCCTTTACAGGCTTGGCCTTACAAGCCCATACAGACAACCCTTATCGTGACCCAGTGCCTACTATTCAAGTACTCTACTGCTTAGAAAGCTCAGCACCAGGGGGTGACAATGTTTTAGTAGACGGGTTTATGGCGGCCACCCAATTACAAAAAGAAGACCCCCACGGGTTTGATTTACTCAGCCGTTACTGCGCACGTTTTGAATATGCTGGCGAAGAATATGTATGTTTGCAATCTAAACGCCCAATGATTGAGCTAACCCCAGATGGTCAGCTACAAGGCATACGTTTTAATAATCGATCAGCTGCGCCCTTTACCGACATTCCGTTTGAGCATATGGCGCACTACTACGATGCTTACAGGCGCTTGGGTGAGATTATTAACGACCCTTTGTTAGAAGTAGGCTTTAGGCTTAACCCAGGTGATTGTTTTGTAATAGATAACACCCGTGTATTACATGCACGTAAGGCGTTTTCAGGATCTGGCACACGCTGGCTACAGGGCTGTTATGCCGATATGGACGGCTTACTCTCGCGCCTAGCCGTGCTTAATAAAATGTATAAAAACACCTTAAATGATTAGGAGCGGACAATGGAAAGTGAATTTAAAACAATTACATCTGACACTATCGTTGATTACTTATCCCATATCTTTGAACATAGTGGCGCTCAAGAATACCTAGGTGAACCTGTCACTATGGCACAGCACATGTTGCAAGCAGCCTCACTGGCTCAGCACCAAGGTTGCTCAGATGAAGTCATCGCAGCAGCCCTTTTACATGACATTGGCCATTTCACCAATGATTTTGGCACTTTTTCTATGGAAGACACACACGATCTAAAGCATGAAAGTTATGGGAGCAAAGTGCTTGCACCATGGTTTCCAGAAATAGTTACCCAGTGTGTGCGTTATCACGTAGCTGCAAAACGCTACCTTTGTGCTACAAGGTCAGCCTATTTTTCACAACTTAGTGCAGCTTCAGTGCATTCATTGCAACTACAAGGTGGGCCCATGAACACTGATGAAGTGGCAAGCTTTGAACTAAACCCTTACTTAGAAGATATTATACAAGTGCGCTTAGTGGATGATGTAGGCAAAGTAGCTGATATGAAAACATATCCCTTTGCCCACTTCAAAGCTCTACTGCAAACACTGGTGGATAACCACGCCAATCGTCATTAGTTTCGCACTAGCGCACTAATCTCATCCAAACTTGCAGGATCATCAATGGTAGAAGGCACTACATAGTCTTCACCATTAGCAATATTACGAATAATTTTACGCAAAATTTTACCTGAGCGGGTTTTGGGTAACCGCGACACTATGTGTGCACTCTTTAACACCGCGATAGGGCCTATGGTTTTACGGAGCATAGCTGCAATATCTTTGCCTAGCTGCACCTCATCAATTTGCGCTCCGTCTTTAAGCAATACCAAAGCCATGGGCAACTGACCCTTTAGCTCATCTTGCACACCTACTACAGCACATTCAGCCACCATGGTATGGGCGCCGACTACCTCTTCCATTTCTCCAGTCGATAATCGATGACCAGCAATGTTAATCACGTCATCCGTGCGGCCCATAATAAACACATACCCATCCTCATCACGATAACCCCCATCACCAGAGCTAAAAAAGCCTGGAAACTCTGTTAGATATGAATCTTTAAGACGGTTTTCATCACCCCAAATACCTACCAAACAGCCTGGTGGCAAAGGTAATTTAAGTACGATGTTACCTTTTTGATTATTACCAAGCTCTTCGTATTCATCAGATAAAATGCGTAAATCATAACCTGCTATCACCACTGCAGAAGAGCCAGGTTTGGCTGGTAAGTTATCTAATCCAACCGGGTTAGCACAAATAGACCAGCCCGTTTCTGTTTGCCACCAATGATCTACCACAGGCCTGCCAATGGTCTCTAGGGCCCAATCATAGGTAGGTGGATCTAGGCGCTCACCCGCCATAAATACAGTTTCTAAGCTGCTAATGTCATATTTTTTAAGCAGCTGCCCTGTAGGGTCTTCTTTTTTAATAGCACGAAAAGCAGTAGGAGCAGAAAAAACAGCTTTGACTTTATACTCTTCTATCATGCGCCAAAAAGCTCCTGCATCAGGAGTCATTACAGGTTTTCCCTCATACAAAATAGAGGTACATCCTGCAAAAAGAGGGCCATAAACAATATAAGAGTGCCCTACCACCCAGCCCACATCAGAGGCAGCCCAAAATACATCGCCAGCCCGCATGTTATAAATGGCTTTCATACTGTAGTTCAGTGCCACAGCATGACCCCCATTATCACGCACCACACCCTTAGGTTTGCCTGTAGTGCCTGAGGTATAAAGAATATATAAAGGGTCTGTGGCCTTCACTGGCACAGCTTCCACAGGCTCAGCTTTTGCCATCAGCTCTAACCAATCATGATCTCTGCCTGCTTGTAATGTAGCCTGCAACTGTGGCCTTTGTAATATTATGACACTACTCACTTGATGCGTTGCTATCTCGAGGGCCTCATCAAGCAGAGGCTTATAAGCAATGATTTTAGCCACTTCAATACCGCAAGATGCACTAATGATAGCAGTAGGTTTTGCATCATCTATACGCACAGCTAGCTCAGCTGCTGCAAAGCCACCAAACACCACCGAGTGCACCGCACCTATACGTGCACAAGCAAGCATGGCAATGGCCGCTTCCATCACCATAGGCATATAAATCACTACGCGATCACCCTTAGCCACCCCTTGCTGGGTTAAGACACCACCAAAAAGAGCTACTTGCGCCAATAGCTGGCTATAGGTGAGGCTAGACTTACTACCCGTCACTGGAGAATCATAATGTATAGCAACTTGGTCACCACGGCCATTATTAACATGATGATCCAGTGCCATGTAGCTTGTGTTCATCACACCATCACCAAACCATCGTCCAGTAGCCAATTCGCTAGTATCCACTGCTTGAGTTGGCGTGTTAAACCAAGACAGACGTTGCGCCTGCTGCAGCCAAAAAGCTGCTGGATTGGTAAGGGCCTGTTTATACGAAGCGGCGTAGCTCATAAGATCATACTCAGTCTGTCAAAAAATTAGAGACACATCATAACCTAGGCACAAAGAAATTAAACTAAGACATTGGAGTAAGAGATTAAGACAACAAGAATTAGCTTTATGATTTACAGTGCTTTTCGATAAACTCTTCAGCACAGTTAAAAATGAGCGTTTTACGCTCTTCACTCATTCTTTCTAGGGTGCTACGCATAAAGGATAAACGTGGGTTATTTTTAAGCATACCCATGTTGCGGCTTACAAAACGCCAATAGAGGCCATCTACTGTATGACACCAATCCCCTTTTTTATAATCGCTCATCTTTAAGATGTAGTTAGAACCACAAATATAGGGTTTGGTGGCAAAAATGCCTCCATCTGCAAAGGTACCCATACCAAACACATTAGGCGTCATGACCCACTCAGATGAATCGACATACATCTCCATAAACCAACGGTATACGTTTTGAGGATGCACCTCACACAAGGTCATCAAATTAGATATCACCATGAGCCGGTTAATGTGATGCGTGTATCCAAATTGGTTAGAAAAGTTGATGGCATCATCAAGGGGAGGGATTCCGGTATCACCTGAGTACCAGCTGCTGTTAAGCGAATTAGAAAAGTTAAAGAAATTGCTTTGTATCTGAGTTTCACTATGGTTTTGATAGACCCCCCTGATAAACTCACGCCAGCCAATAATTTGTCTCAAAAACCCTTCCACAGAATTGAGTGGAACCTGGTTTTTTTCGGTATAGCTAAGCACCTTATCAATGATATCGCGGGGTGTAATCAAACCTAAGTTTAATGAAGGGCTTAACGCACTATGGAACATAAAGGTGTCATTTTGCAATATGGCATCTTCATAGATACCAAAATTTTCAAACTTAATTGCTAAAAAGTAATCAATGTTTTTAAGTGCATCGCTACGCGTAAGAGGCATCCAAACATCTTCTAATTCACCTGGATGATGTGCAAACTTCGCTTTTATTATCGGTTTTAGTAGCTCAATATAAGTCGATTTAGAGGGTGTATAAAGCTCTGGTAAAGCGAGACCTTTGGGGATTTTTTTTCGATTATCTTCATCAAAAGACCACTGACCTCCTAATGGCTTTTGATGTTCATCCATTAACAAGCCTAACTTTTTGCGAACACCCTTATAAAAATTACCCATGCGCAACACTTTAAAGGATTGGTTAAGCTCTAAAAACTCGTCCCGTGTTAATAAAAACATCGGCGACGGCAATATTTCAAGGGGCATATTATTTTGAGCAGCAAAAGTCTTGAGCCTCAGTTCAAAGGCTTTATCTTCAATTTCAAACACCACTAGGGACGTGACATTGCGCGTGGCTATGCATGTTAATAGTTTTTGCTCGTAAGGTATGTCAAATTCTGGTTGCTCTATACCCACATAATCAACACTGAAATCATCGTCTAAAAGCTCATCTCGCTTTTCTCGCATCGATGCCAAAAACATCAGTATCTTTAACTTGTGGTGACGCTCATAAGTGCATAGCCCAAGATCTTCAGCCATAAAAATAGCGCCAGCATTAGCTACACGAATGTCTTGCAAAGGGAATAACTGATTGCCTAATAAAATAAGTAATCGAGTATTTTTCATAGGGTTACCAAAGTAAAACACTTGAAGTGTTAATCATTACACTAAAAAGAACTATTTTGACCATAAATAGATTGTGATGCAACGTGTATTAGGATTAACTTGTCTTGTATTTGTGCAAAAAATTACGCGCTACTAAACGTTTGATAACTCCTCCTAAAGAAGCTTAGTAAACAGGAATTACACCCATGATTGATGACAAAATACGCTACCTCAACAAAGATGCGGCCGACCTTGCTCTAACCAATCCCATTGCTGAAGCGACCGTGCGCAAAGCGCGCCAGTATCGCCTTGAGCGCACTCGTAAGATACTCAAAGACAACGACATTGCAGCAATTTTGCTATATGACCCTTGTAACATTCGCTACGCCACCGACACCTCCAACATGCAGCTGTGGACCATGCACAACCCATCACGCTACGCATTAATTTTTGCCGATGGCCCCGCGCTCTTATTTGACTACCTCAACTGCGCTCATTTGCACGATGAAAAGCGCTTACCCAATGGCGAACTCACTGTGGATGAAATTCGCCCAGCCATTGCTTGGGCTTATTTTGCTGCAGGCGAGCGCGCACCTGAACAGGCCATCCGCTGGGGAGCTGACATTGCCTCCTTAATGAAACAATATGGCGGTGGTAATAAACGCTTAGCGGTGGATATTTGCGAACAACTAGGTATGGCTCAATTACACCATCATGGTATAGAGACACTCTATGGTATGAAATATATGGAACATGCTAGAGGCATTAAATCTGCCGAAGAATTACAAATGATGCAATGGACCATCGCCGTTTGCCAAAAAGGCATGGAGCGCATGTGGGATCACTGTGAACCTGGCATTAGCGAAAATGAACTGTGGGCTCATCTGCACTTTGAGAACATTCGTAATGGCGGTGAGTGGATCGAAACGCGTATTTTAACCTCAGGTGAACGCACTAACCCGTGGATGCGAGAAAGCTCAGACGCCATTATTCAAAAAGGAGACATTGTTTCTTTTGACACAGATCTTATTGGCCCTTATGGCTATTGTGCCGATATTTCTCGAGCATGGATTGCAGGGCATGAAAAACCCACCAGCAAGCAAACCGAAATTTACGACATTGCTATGGAACACATCAGCTATAACATGGGCCTTCTAAAAGACGGGCTGGCTTTTAGAGACTTTGTTGCTCAGTCGTGGAAATTACCTGCCCGTTTTGCTCCCAATCGATACTCATGCTCAGTGCATGGCGTGGGTTTGGCCGATGAATACCCGTGCATTTACCATCCTCAAGATTATGAAAAAGTAGGCTACGACGGCCATTTTCATGAAAATATGGTGGTGTGTGTGGAGTCTTACACTGGTGGTATTGGTGAAAAAGAAGGGGTAAAGCTGGAGCAACAAGTGCGTATCACCAAAACGGGGGTTGAGCTATTATCCGACTTTGCGATTGGGTCTTTTAACTAATCAAAATAAGCTAATACTTCATTTAAAGATACTCAAGAGACACCACATGCCCGATCTTTGTTTTATGCCAGCCCACCAATTGCAAAGCAAACTATTGGCCAAAGATATCAGTGCGCGTGAGCTACTGGAGACTTTCATTTCCCAAACCCAAAAACACAACCCCTCAATCAATGCGTTAGTCACTCTAAATTTAGAGTCCGCACGCCAACAAGCCATTGAGGCAGATCAACAATTAGCTCAACATGGAAAAGCAGTGGGGCCGTTGCACGGCCTGCCTATAGCTGTGAAGGATGTTTTTGCTACCCGCGGCCTGCGCACAACCCTAGGCAATGAGCATTTTGCCAAACATATCCCTACACAAGATGACTTAGTTGTGGCCCGAGAAAAAGCAGCTGGAGCCATTATATTGGGTAAAAGTAACACGCCAGATTGTGCATCTGGGGGTATTACTAATAACACTATTTTTGGCCTCACCCGTAACCCGTGGAATCTTGAAAAAACCACCAGCGGCAGCGGTGGTGGCGGTGTGGCCAGCCTTATGAGTGGCATGGTATGCATGGCTGATGGCAGTGATATTGGCGGCTCTTTGCGCTCACCTGCAGCATGGAGTAATTGTGTGGGTTTTCGCCCAAGCTCCGGCCGTATACCAGGGCCTCCTGGCTCTCTAGCTGATGGCAACACTAGCACAGCTGGCGCTTTTACTCGCTGTGTTAAAGACACGGCTTTATTTATGCAAGCCTGTGATGGGCCTGACTTACGTTCAGCAACGCCTTACCCTGCGGGCCAGGAGATTACTGTAACAGCATTAGATAGGCTGCCATTGGGGGTAAAAGCAGCTTGGTCGGCAGATTTTGCTCAGCGTAATATGGAGCCAGAAATAAGCACCCAGTTTGAAGCACATAGCAGTTTATTCGAGGGCTGCGGATTAACTCTTTCCAGCATAGAGCTGAACCTAGGCAGCGAATATAGACAGCTCTACAGTGATTTTAACGCCTACAGCTATGTCAAAGGACTACCCACCCAAGTACTGAACGACTGTTTACAGGGCAAGCCAGTAAAACCTAGTATTCAAACCAATATTGATCACTATATGAGCATGAGTGCGAAACAAATTTTTAATATGTTTAGAGCTAGAGAAATACTGCGGGTTAACACTCAGGTATACATGCAAGACCATGCCGTTATCATCACCCCTGCACACAACTGCTTCGCCTATGGGGCCACAGATACGGTTGGGCACGACTTGTGCGATTGGTCCGCTTTCTACCTTGCACCCCTGCTAGGCTTACCGTCAATTGTTGTGCCTTGTGGTTTCACTGAAGATGGCATGCCACACGGTGTCATGATCACTGGCCGCCCAGGAGAAGACTTGCTAGTGCTACAAATAGCTGCCGCGTTTGAGCGCAACACAGGCTATGGGCAACAGCTTCCCAAGCTAGTTTTTTAACACTCTAGCAGCTGTAATGCTATTCCCATTCCATTTGTTCATAAACACGCAAAGCATTACCTGGAGCGATGCCTGCATAGTTGAGTAGGTCATCAAAGGCTGACTGATCAACCTTTCGAATGTCAGCCAAGTCACCGCCATTATCCAAAAACTCACCTACTCCTTGCCTTAAATGCACCAGATAGTTGTATGTTTGCTCACTCAGTTTAGCTAATGTACTCACCAAACCATGGCCTGGGATTACTTTTTGCGCTGGTAATTGCGCCATGGCCTCAAAGACATCTACCCAAGACCGGCTATCAGACACTTCAATCACCCCTAGCATACGATCACCATAAGCAATGTCGCCAGTAAACAGAATTTTCAAAGCGCGAATAAATACCCAACTATCCCCTGGCGTATGTGCTGCGCCTTGGTGATGAATAGTAATATCTAGGCCTGCATGGTTTAGCTCATAGGTTTGATCAAAGGTTTCTGGCGCTGTGAGGATATCCAGATTATTCATTGGGTGTTGACCCGTGGTGGCTATCAGACCTTGAATTTGATCACCAGCTCGTGCATTTTGATCTGCAACGGCTGCGTTACTTGCAATAATACGCGCGCCTTGTTTGGCAAAATAGGCATTGCCTAACCAACGGTGATCTTGCCCACCTGTGTTAATGACTACAGTAATAGGTAATGGTGTGATTTCTAATATTTTAGCTTCTATTGCTTTTGCCGCATGGGTGCCTGCACCGCTGTCGATTAAAAGCACCCCAGTATCGCCCACAATAAAACCAAAGTTAGCATTATTACCTAGGTTCTCAGCACTACGATTACCCGTCTCACCAATGATTGCATACACAGGCCCTTCGATGTGTTCAGTGGTTAAACCTGCGTTTGCTGCAAAGGCCATTTGGCTCATCAAAGCTATTGAAATGCTCATAGTAAAAGCTAGTAAAATACACAATTTACGATAAAGATAATACATATGAGCAGTCTCTTATATTTTATATTATCAACATCATACATTGAAACTAACACCGCTGACATACTGCAATGTGTGCCTGCCTACTTCTTACTTATAGCACCTTGCGACTATGTGGCTGCATAAAATCAATCACTGGGCCTGCAGGTATAATCAAGGTGGGGTTTATAGTTTCATGGCTACCGTAGTAATGTGCTTTGGTGTAGTCTATGAAGCAGGTTTCGGCAATACCTGGCACCTGATAAAGATCCCGTAAATAACCCCAAAGGTTGGGGTAATCCACAATACGGCGCAGGTTACATTTGAAATGGCCCACATACACTGCGTCAAAACGCACTAAGGTGGTGAATAAACGCCAATCTGCCTCAGTAATGCTATCTCCAGTAAGGTAACGCTGATTAGACAGTTTAGCTTCTAACTGGTCTAAGGCATCAAACACATCCGTCACTGCAGCCCTATATGCACTTGTTGTGGTGGCAAAGCCTGCTCTATAAACACCATTGTTAATATTGGGATAAATAAATTCATTAAGCTCATCAATTTGAGCCAATAAATGCGCAGGACAAAAATCACCATCTGTCGCGCCTATATCATCAAATGCGCTGTTAAACATGCGGATGATTTCAGGGGATTCATTACTCACAATAGTATTCGTGTGTTTATCCCATATCACAGGCACCGTTACCCGCCCCGTATAGTCTGGCATAGCGGCTGTATAGACTTGATGCATTCTAGTGGCGTTATGAATAGGGTCTCCCACAACCTGATCACCTGGCTCAAAAGTCCAGCCTTCATCACCCATATATGAATTAACCACAGAAATAGAAATCATCTCTTCCAAGCCTTTAAGCTTGCGATAAATCATAGTGCGATGGGCCCAAGGGCAAGCCAGTGACACATACAGGTGATAGCGGCCTGCTTCGGCTTTAAAACCACCTACGCCAGAAGGCCCAGCACTGCCATCTGCAGTAATCCAGTTGCGAAAACTTGGCGCTTTACGCTCAAAACGTCCCCCTGTTGATTTTGTGTCATACCAGTCTGAATGCCATGTACCGTCAATGAGTAATCCCATTACTTGCTCCTAAAATCGGTTATTTCTATAGTCGTTAAATGCCTGCATTACTTGCTCTTTAGTGTTCATAACAAATGGCCCGCCTCTAGCAACAGGTTCGTTTATTGGGGTGGCTGCAACCAGTAAAAACTGAGCCTCAGTTTCACAAGCCGTAATGGTCACGCTAGTACCCTCACCTAATATGCCAAGCTGCCTAGTGCATAAAACCTGCTCATCACCTACTAACACGTCCCCACTTATGGCATAAATAAAAGCACTGTCACCTGCTTTAATGGCTTGGGTAAAGGTGCCACCTGCTGGCAAATTTACATCCATAAAAATGGGCTTAATATCTTCACGTGTCACAGGCCCTGCAGTTCCCTCATTGGTGTGGCCGGCAACCACTCTCACTTGGCCTCCATCTTCGCGCATTTGCAAGGCTAGGTCATTTGCAACAAATTCTTGATAGGCTGGTTCACACATTTTGTCTTTGCTAGGCAAATTTACCCATAATTGAAAACCTTTGAGCAGGCCACTTTCTTGCTCTGGCATTTCTGAGTGCACAATCCCCTTACCTGCTCTCATCCACTGCACACCATGAGCTGCAATAACGCCTTCATTACCCATGCTGTCTTTATGGCGCATCCGCCCCGCTAACATATAAGTAACCGTTTCAAAGCCTCGGTGTGGGTGGTCAGGAAAGCCACCAATATAGTCTTGTGGTTGATCACTTTCAAAACAGTCCAACATTAAAAAAGGGTCCAGCATATCCAAATGTGGTGTGCCAATAATGCGGGTCATCTTAACCCCGTCACCATCTGAAGCAGGCATACCTGGCGTGCTATAAACGATCTGCCTTGAAGGCTGCGTATTGTGTTGGGTGTTTGTCATAGCGGGTCCTTAAGGTGAGTGGTGTGGGTCAATAATTTTTTTATCTTTAATATTGAATAGTTTAGCATGTTGACTAAATACGCAAAAACCCAAACAATAAGAAAACATTGTTCATAAAAAGAGAACTATACATGGGTCAGCTAGAAGATATGCACGTGTTTGTGCGGATAGTGGAAGCCGGCAGTATCACTCAAGCTGCAAGCCAGCTAAACCTTGCAAAATCTGCCGTAAGCAAACGCTTGGGCGACTTAGAAAAACGCTTAGGCACCAAACTCATCAATCGCACTACTCGCACTTCCAGCCTATCTGAGGCAGGCAATCAGTATTACCAAAGAGTGAAGCTATTACTGGGGGAAGTGGATTCTTTAAATGGAGAAATAACCCAAAAAAACCAGGTATTATCTGGGGTCTTAAAATTAGCAGTGCCTTTGTCTTTTGGCATTAGCCACCTTACCCCTGCTATTGAATTTTTCATGCGTTTACACCCTGAACTAAATATTGAGATGGATTTTTCAGATGGCAAAGTGGATATTATAGGCGGCGGTTACGATTTGGCATTTCGTATTGGTACCTTGCCAGATTCCAGCCTAAAGGCGCGTAAAATAACGCCCATTAGACACACTATCTGCGCCAGCCCAGACTACCTTAAACGCTGCGGCTCACCTATTTTGCCCCAGGATTTAAGCTCACATAAAGTACTCAAGTATGGCCATTGGCCATTGGCAGGCATCGCTTTATCAGATACAAAAGGAACACAGCATTTAGTCAATGTAGATGATTACTTTACTGCCAACAACGGCGACGCCATCATACAGATTGCAGTGGCTGGACACGGCATTGTAATATTACCCACCTTTATCAGCTGGGACGCACTCACTAAGGGTGACCTAGTGCCCATACTAGAAGACTACTCTTTGCCTAACATGCATGCATATGCCGTCTACCCTTCCACAAGCTACCTACCTGGTAAAGTAAGAAGTTTGATCGATTTTCTCACACATCGTTTTGGTGACACCCCTTATTGGGATAAATGATAGTTTATGTTTTAGCACTAGCTCGTTGCAACGTAAGCAAAGCCACACCCAAGATAATCACCCCACCACCTATAAGCATGCGTTGGTTCACCACTTCTTCTAAGAATAACCAGCCACCCAAGGTAGAAAACACTGGCAGCAAAAGTAAATAGGGTGCAGCTTTAGATGCGGGATATCGACCCAAAAAATGGTACCAACAGGTATAGCCAAGTGCAGTCATTACTATGCCTAAATAAGCCACAGCACCCCAAACAGCAAAGCCTGCATGGCTAATATGCTGCCAATGTTGATCTTCCATAATAAATGAGGCTACAAATAACTGAGGCGCTGCAAATACTGACACCCAAGCAATGGTCGCCATACCTGAAAGCTGATTGGGCTGTTTTTGGCTTAAACGGCGCATGAGTGCCTGCCCTAAAGCCCACATAAAAGCCCCGCCAATGGTTAAGCTAATACCCAACCATTTATCCACTAAGTTTGGCGCCCCCGTAAGAATATACATACCTACAAACGCAACAGCCAAACCCACAAGTTGGCGCATGCTAAGTTTATCGCCAAGCCAAAGCGCACTAATGAGTAATAAGAAAGGTGTTTCAATCTGCACAATTAAGGCGGTTGTGCTGGCGTCTAAGAGCTTTAAGCCGTTGTAAGACAACCCATATTGTAAGGTAGAGCCTATTAATGCGACCAAAGCTAAAGATTTGCGCATGCCTTTGGGTACAGGCACAAACCACACTAACAGCAATGCCGTGACAGAAAAGCGCAAAGCCATAAGTAATATAGGAGGGAACTGATCTACAGCAGGCTTGGCAATGACCAAACCCATACCCCAAATAAGGGGCACCATAAGGGCGATTAACACATCAGATAATTTCATAAATTAGACCCTCACTTTGTAGCTGATCTAGATACTACAAGGCCTATTGAAGCTGTACTAATAAATACGCGTCAAGAGCTTACTAAAAAGCTACCCAACGCTTTACTATTACTTTTACCAGTCTATTGTTTGGCCATTCCAATCCACATAAGACAGTAAACCATCTGGCTCCACATCACTCATGATGTTAGATAGTTGTGACGCTACAAATTCTGGAGTGAATAATTTACCACTAGGCACCGACGCTTGAAAAGGCTTAGATAAGCCTGTGTCTGCAGTGCCTGGATGAAAAGCCATCAACTTAACGTTTTTAGCTCGTCTGGCGTATTCAATGGCCATGTTTTTCAGCACCATATTCAACGCAGCCTTAGAGGCACGGTAAGCATGCCAGCCGCCCATACGGTTGTCACCTATGCTACCAACTCTAGCGCTCAAAGTGGCTACCACACATGGAGTGGAGCCTTTGAGCACTTTAAAAAGAAGCTTTAACCAAAGTGTAGGCACTACCGTATTACTTTGAAAGACCTCATGCAAAGCATCAGCATTGATATCTTCAAGGCGTTTTTCAGGCCAAAGCGTATCTGAATGCAGTAAGCCATGGCAAACACACACGCGGCTAAACTGACCTTGGTAAGGTGTAAGCTGATCTGCTACTTGTGCCATAGAGGCTTCATTGTATGTGCATGTAATCCAAACCAGCTTACTTTTAAGATCTTCTGGCATCGCCGAAAAATCAGGTCGAACCTGGCTACTCACTGCAAATACACTGGTAATGGTAGGGTCGGCTAAAAACTGAGTTACTAAGGCCGCGCCTAAGCCACCACCGGCGCCCAAGATTAATGCGTGATGATTGTCTTGCATAATCACTTCACATCCTCTTTTGTCGCACATGGCTCACAACGGCCTTTACCTGTAACAAGGGCAGATATACGGTGGCGATAACGGGCAAAAAACCGGTAGCCTAGCTGCGCTAATTGCTTAAATACCGGCCAGCGCAAAATAGCTACCCAATGGCCCTTTCCCACCAAGGCCCACGAGTGATACGTGACATCTAAACCATAAATAATACTGCCATCGCTCCACTGCCCGTGCAAAACTAGATCAGCTTTTTTAACATCTATATGGGGGAAACGTTCGGTAAACAAAGGCGCATAAATGTCTTCAAAGGCTATTTTTTTGTCACGATCCAGCTTTTCAAGGTGTCTAATTTCGGACGCACATAAAGGACAACCGCCATCAAAAAACATTGTTAATTGTGTCATGTTAAAATTCCAACAAAATAATCATTAATAGGTGCAATGCCAAAACCACAAAACTTAGCCGCAGTCGCATTAGCCAATAGGCACTTTCAATTTCGCTTTTTACCTCATTATGGCTTCGCTCCACCCATAATAAGCTTACATATCCAAACATTAACACAAGCAGGCAAATCACAAGCATTTGCGGTAAAACAATGCCAAGCAGCAATGCAAACCATGCAAGAAGTGCAAGTATGTTACTCATCAAAATAGCACCCAGTGCTGCATTATGACTCTTGAGACCCTGCCCATTTGCCCAAAGGGTACCCGACATAAAGCTTAAGATGATGGCGCTATAAGTGGTGAAAAAATAGGCTTCCAGAAAAGCAGGCAAAGGCCCCCATGGATAAACCAAAAGCAAACTAAAGCCAAACCAGCGCTCAACTAAGAGCAGACCAGCAGACATTATAAAAGGCAGTAATCCCGCATAACCCAAGATATGTATAAGCTTGAGCATGGGCATTTTCAAAAGGCCTGTGTTACCAGCCATGCGCAGTCCCATAGGTATAAATCAGCACACTAAAAGGCTATTAGACTACCTACTATCCTCATGATTCTCAAGCCATGAGGGTTAGCTAATTTAGTCTTTACGCTACGCCGACAAAAAGAAATTTTCTATTTTATTAGCAGCAACAAAGGTGCCTACTAAGGCACCTTTTTATTAGCGTTTAAACTAAAATATAAGATGATATAACCCAAAACACCAGAAGCTACAGAGCCTATAATGATGCCAAGACGCTCATCAAACAAAAGTGGGCCCATTTCTCCAAAGGCCAATGAGCCTACAAATAAACTCATGGTAAAACCAATACCACAAAGGGCAGAGGTACCATACAAACTTAACCAGCTCATGCCCTTAGGCAACGCAGTGACCTTCAATCTAATACATAACCAACATAAACCGAATATACCCACTTGCTTACCCACAAATAGCCCAAGGCCAATGCCCATAGGTACGCTGTGCGTTAGCTGGTCTGCCGTGACGCCTTGAAGAGAAATGCCAGCATTGGCAAAAGCAAACACAGGCAACACAAAAAATGCCACAACTGTGTGTAGATCATGTTCCATACTTTTAAGGGGTGAATAGTCTGGCTGCTTTTTAGAGCGCATGGGAATAAACATGGCTAACACAACACCTGCTAGGGTTGCGTGCACACCAGACTTCAACATGGCCACCCATAGGATCACACCAATTAAAATATACGGACTTTTTGAAGTAACATTACGCTTATTAAGATAAAACAAAATAGGCATACAAACAGCAGCCACTATTAAGGACATCGCAGATATTTTGGAGGTGTAAAAAAAGGCAATAATCAGTATTGCACCGATGTCATCAAAAATGGCTAACGAGGTTAGGAATATTTTAATAGATGCCGGTACACGCGAACCAAGCAATGCCAAAACACCTAAAGCAAAGGCAATATCTGTGGCAGCAGGTATAGCCCAACCTTCTACCCCCACAGGATCATTTATATTGAAGTAGAGGTATATAAGAGCAGGCACAAGCATTCCCCCTATAGCGCCGACGCCTGGCAATATAATATTTCTTTTATCTGACAATTCCCCTTCAAGCATCTCTCTCTTTAACTCAAGGCCTATCAAAAAGAAGAAAATAGCCATCAAACCATCATTAATCCAAAGAATTAACGGCTTGGCAATTTCAAGCGGCCCAACACGTATTTCACCAGGAATAGAAAGAAAAGATTGGTAAATCCCTTCAAAAGGAGAATTAGCTAATATCATGGCTAGCGCTGCCGCCATAATAAGCATCATACCACCGGCAGATTCAAGCTTGAAAAATGACAAGGTCGTGGAATTAGATTGATTATGCATAATTGCCTCTAGGGGTTAATGGATGCAGATAAGGATTTTTCGACCAAATGGACATATAGATTAATGCTTTTTGATTAATGTATTTACCACCAATAAGCTGTCCGTTAAAGACTCTTTCAAAGATGTGAAAACCCAATTAGTCAAGCTTAGGGTTTCTGTGTTGTCAGCAGCTATATTAGTGTCTAGCATGCCTTTTGACTCACGATCAAACAGTGCCATAAAATGCAATACAAAATTGGGTGCCTGCAACAGTTGTTGAGCAACGTATAACCCGATGTATCCTGAAACTCCTGTCACCAAAACAGTGAGTAGCATCTTATTTCCTTTAGATGATAATAATAGATGGCAATAATACACACTACTGCACAGATAAAAAACAGGTTGGGCTGTTTGATCAAATTGTTTACATTACATAAGTTGAGATGAAATTTTTCCAAGTAGCGATGAGGGCCAATCTAAATACACATATTGACGTATTCACAGTCGTCGTTGTAGGGGAAGAATCATAAGAAAACCAGTAAAACTATTAAGCTCATTGGTTATTTAAAGCTAAAGCTGCTCTATTAAAAAGCCTTTTAAAGCGGCACAGATTCATTCTCAAGGACTTCTATTTCAGCTTGAACGACTAAACCTGATTGATTGATACTATCGGTAGTGGTAAAAATATCACCCCATGACGGCATTGAAAAAATAGCAACTTTCATATCAGGAAAATGATCAACTAGATTGATGTTAAAGGTTTGAGCGATAAGCTCAGGTGAGGCATATTTATTATAGGTAACAATAATATTGCCACAGATAATAGCAATAGCTTTAGTGCTTGGATTGTACCCTATCTGATAATAATTATTAGTAGTGCCTGACACTGACGCAGAAGCCGCCAAGGCAATTGACTCCTTATCAATGATAAATAGTTTGAACCCAGCCTTTTTGCCTTGCCATAGAGATGGGCCTAAATTACTAGAAGACACCCTAGGCGAGGTGACTGAGGTTAGGCTAGATACCCCCTTGGAAGACGAGCCAGAACCATTACCCATGTTTTGTTTAACCCCCAGACCACCAGAGATTAGTTGATATTGTTGATTATTACTTACAAAAGTCACGCCGCTTGCTTGAGCTTTTTGTTCAATTAACATGTTGATCGAAGCGGGGCTAGCACTTGGTTCTTTCACTGTAAAACCATTGGCGCAAGCTATCATAGGCAGAGTTAACATAGCTAAAATTGAAAATAGTTTCATATTTATTTACTCCTAGTGCCCAAACACTTTAATTTGCCAATCGTTAAGTTGCCCAGCATTGCCAACCAGCGGATCTACTACTTTTATAGTCCAATCGCCGTTACTTGGCTCTCCATAAAAAGCATTTGATAACATCACCATATCGGTTAAATCATTACTGGCACCAAACACGTTTAAAGGAGTCATAAGCACACTTTTGGTCATTGATGGTGAGGTGACTTCTATGGCCAAAACACCACTTGACTCCTGGGTGATATTTACCTGTAATTGGATGGACTCAATTGTTCTCTCTTCATTTACAGTGATAGTGTTTAAAAGGCCAGCTGCACTGTTGTTTGGTATAGTAAGATTAACGGCACCACTTTTGTTAACCGAAGTGCCAAAAGCACCCATGCTACCTGAAACATAGCTTTTAGCTGCTGCAACTGCGCTAGCTACGTCTACCCCACCAAAGCCATAGTAGTTATGAAATTTATACCCTGCCCCATTGGTTAGCCATCTTGGTTCTGATATATGATTAATACCATTTATCGACAGCACCGTATCCGCAATGGTTGAATCCACTTGCACAGCAGTACTAGCGAGTATGTGTTTAACGTCCCGCCAATTGAGCGTGTTGTTTGCCTCAAGCATGAGGGCCACAGCACCTGATAATATGGGTGCAGAGGAGGATGTGCCATTGAATGAAGACGTATAATTGCAGCTGAAATTTTCTGTATGTCCAACACCACCGCTCACTGTGTCAAACTCGTTTATTGCTCTACCACCAGTTCGCACATAGCCTTTGGAACAATTGGATTGGTCCGTAGTAATCATAGCTGGAGCGTGGCTCCCATACTCGCCGCCAGGTGCAGACACCCAGATTGACGAACCCGAAGATGAGTAACTACTTTTAACCCCATTGGCGTTGAGTGCACCCACGACAACATTGTAAGGAATGGTATTCCATGGGTCCATATTTGCATTTTGGCACGTTAACCCAGTATTTGCGCCATAGTCTGTATTACAGTTAATAAAGCGGTCTAAGACCCAAATCCCTCTATAACCATTGCCAGCAGATTTAACGTATATCGCACCTTTTCCACCGCGTAAGTGAGTAACACCGCTTAGATATTGGGCCTCAATATACCTATTCATATTGATGTCATAATCTACTTTAACCCCAAAGCTTTGATTAAAAATATCAACATCTGCGGAGTTCGCAAAGCCACCAAGAGCCCTCGCATAATTGCCTACAGTTTGGTTGCGCAGTATGTTAAATCCTTTTAAAGAAGCTTTTGGTGCAACGCCTCTACCACCTTTTCCGTTCCATCCTGTAGCTGCAATAAGACCAGCCACACTCGTACCATGATCACCAGTAGTAGCAGTGTTTGTAGGGTTCGTGTCGTTTGAAACAAAGTCCCAAGATCCATGAGTGACTACATTGGCAGCAAGGTCTTCATGCGCGATTTCTAAACCTGTATCAAGCACTGCAACATTCACATTAGCCCCTAAATAGCCTGCAGCGATAACACTGTCGACATTGATATCTTTACTAGGTATGCCTGTGGATCTACTAAAATTAGCTTGTCCAGAGTTATTAATGTGCCATTGATATGCATATAAAGGATCGGGAGCCTCCACCATTAGTAAAAATGTTTGGCTAGCTTCATTTATCCCGTCGCTTACTTTTAGTGTTAGCGACGCAGTGCCATAAAAAGAAGCTTCAGGGGTTAAAGTTAATGTAGAACCTAAAACACTCCCAGCAACTGTGCTTATTGGGCTGGAAGTCAGTGTGTAAGTTAGCCCCTGCCCTGCACTATTAATTGCACTAATGCTTACTGCTTTAGTGACGCCTTGACCGGTCACTTGATTGGCGATCGTCGATAGGGATGTATTCGAACTGGAGGTGGCAGTAGATTCGCCTCCACAGCTTATTATGACACTAAGCAAACCTGTTAATATAATAGCTTTCATCACAGTTTTCATAATAGGGCTCCCCTTTTACTTTGTGAATAAAGAAGATTTATTTACTCTAAAGTCACTCTCCCTTTAGGATAAATTTTTAGTAGCTGTGCTAGTTACAACTTTTCCATAGTGAACCGAAAATCTCACTATATTAAGCCTCATTTTATTAATTAAAACTAAACAAGGTATCACTTATATTCTTATTATATGATAAAAATGCTCATAGTCAATATCTAATACTTAATAATCTAAAATAAATATTAGTAAAATTTTATATATATATGATTTATATATTAAAAAATGCTAAAAATAACTTATTTAGAGAAGATTATTTTGGAAGCCAAAAGAAATGGGCCATAAAGGGTAGGTTGAAGAGGGTATAATTGATAAAGTGCTGTGTGCTTTTTGGCCAACCATCATGTAAAAAATCTTACTAGGTTTATTCCATTGTTTGTAGATAAAGGCTAGATTGCGCAAGACTTACTATATATGAGGTATTCAGTGAAAGTTTAGGTGAGGTATTTAATAATAGATTCAGTGATTTTTGACACGTAAATTGCGGGCATTGCAACATCAAAAATAAACGTTATCTTGACATTGACCGACTGCCCTGTGAGTATTTGATTTACTCTGGTGCCTTCTAAATTTGGCTCTAATAGTAGGGATGAACAACATTCTCACCACCACTATTACACTGACTATATTCATATAAGTTGTTGAAGATATTTATCGTATAGGAATCATGGTATCAATTGAACACAAGGCGGCGACAAAATAAACAATCAACACTTCAACTTCTTCAAAATAGAGATTCAAAAATGATCAAAATGGATGAGCCGATTAACGTATTTGGTGAAAAGCTAACAACCTGTGGAGTAGACCCAATAACTGGATTCTACCGAGACGGAGCTTGTAATACCTGTAAAGATGACTTTGGTTCTCATACAGTTTGTATTGAAACTTCACAGGAATTTTTAGACTATTCAAAATCTAAGGGCAACGACTTGTCTACCCCTATGCCTGCATTTAACTTTCAAGGTTTAGTGCCTGGCGATAGTTGGTGTGTATGCGCTGGACGGTGGTTAGAGGCAGAAAAAAACGGCATGGCTCCACGACTGCACCTTCAAAGTACCCATATCAGGGCTTTAGAGATAGTCCCCATGATCCTACTTAAAAAATATGCAGTAGATTTAAACTAGCTGCAAGGCTCCCACATGCCCCCTAAGCATCCTGCTTTCACTGATCGCTACTGCGTTGTACTAAATATGAATCACACTATATTTTTCTGTCTGTTGCTAGGTGCCCTTTTTACTTGGCAGGGTGCATTGGCAGCTGATACTGCAGTAAAGATCGGGACTATTGTTGCGGACGACTCTAATGGTGCTTGGTTTGATCGGTCATTAGAGGTTCGAGGTATTCAAATCGTAGTGGCTGGGGCTGTCGGTGGCCAAAAAGCTGTGCCTAACAAGTGGGTAGAAAAAACGGCTCAGACCATTAAGCTGTTAATCGATAGTTCGGCACCCAATATTGAAAACGTTTTACAAAAACGTCTTGTAGCCACGTTAGCAGGGGCCGCCGGCACTGCGCACCAGGGCTATCAAACAGGCCAGCGTATCGGGTATGGCGGAGGCAACTCCTATCGTCCAAACCCATTACGTGATAATGGTATTCGGCATTACAAAGGGTTTGAGGCCTGGTTAGATCGTATGGTTCACAAAGATATGGTCTGGTATAAAAACGTAGACAGTTTACACACAGGTGATGATGACATTGTAGAACTGCTCGAACACTTAATGCATACCATTCACTCATTTGGCTTGCCTGGCGTAGTTGATGGTTCCTTAGATGCGCTATCTTGGGATCCAGAGCGCAGGAGAGATTACCATAAGCAAGAGCTTTGGCTGGCAATGAAAGAGGCGATTGATAATAGAGTATTCAATGTTTCTGATTATGGAAATGGTGATCCAAGAGGCCACATGAGTTCTGTCATGATGACCGAATATATGTATTTATTAAACTTCAGTATGTGGGAATTTGGTAAAGAATTTTGGGGCGATGGTGGGTCGTTAGCGCCAGAATGGTCGAACAAAGCAAGGACAGCAAAGGGGGTTCGTAAGCATAATGCACTTGGGTATAGATTGTTTATGACTTATTTTGACCCCGTTTTAAGTAAACCTGATATAAAAACTCTGCGGCGCATGTTCAAAGATCATGATAGAGGTGTATCAGGTTATGTGGCGGAGTAATTTTAACTTCATCGGTTATCGATAGTCACTTGCAGGGCTTGCGCACAGGAAATAAACGGGGCTTTGATACGCACCTACTTTTATATATGAAGTAAATTAAATTTATTTTTAAGGAGAGGATATTATGAAACATATTACCGTCTTAGTTATCGGCTTATTAATTTCTTACACAGCTTATGCGTCTAAAGACATAAAGGTTTACCCAAAAGAAAGTTGTCAAGAAATATATAAAGCGATTGGAACATTTCTTGTCCTTGCAGATGGAGAATGGAAAGAAGGAAATGGAGAAAATGCAATGTTTTATTCAACCGCATCAGCTAATTATGCAACTATTTATCAAGCAGTATGTAAAAAGTAAAATGGTGTATTTATATTGCTTGGCCACGAGGTTCTCCAGAGCTTCGTAGGTCACTCTCTTCGGAAAGGCTCCGAGTTGCTTTTGCATAGATTCACAGCGTATCCCATAGTAAGTCCCAATCCGTTGTCCTCGTCAGCTGCATACGCTTTTACAAAACACGTGATTGTTTTAGCAGTATCTGTCGTACCACTGCATAATTTGATAGCCTGTCCTGTAGTTAGGCCTAAACCTTCCCAAGCCAGCATTTAGCAGGTGGTAAGCGGTGGTGATTCAATATCAACAACATTCTCCTCAGCAGCAGCCACTCCACTACTGAAGAGCATTGAGAAAACTAGTGGCATTAATCGTTTATTCGTACGCATCTACATATCCTCTGGATAGGTCAATTTATACTCAACAGTCCGTATAGTTACTTTCTAGGCACGACGATGCTGCCCTTGATTGTTATTTTGCTTGTAACTTTTTTGCTACTACAAAATAGCTAGAAGCTCCTTTATATATTTCTTCTGATGCTACAACCTGAAAGCCGTTAGCAATTAGTAAATCGTCTACTTCAGAGCTCGTTATGCTTCTTATAGGAATGGAAATTAATTCAATCTTACATAAGACCCTAACTAATTGAATTTGCAGATTAACTAACAACGACATCTTTTGCCGTAAGCAAGGTGTGACCGAAATAAATAAACCATTCGGATTTAACATTGCATTTATTCGTTGCGCAACATCCTGCGGACTAGGAACTGTGTGCAACATATTAAAAGCCAGAATGACATCATACGATTCGCTGGAATACTTTTTATCAAAAATATCCGATTGCTCGAAATTTACATTTTCAATGTGACCAAGAGCGGCTTTCTCTTTTGATATTGCAATCATCTTAGATGAAATATCAATTGCATGAATATTTTTTACCAGACTAGAAAATTGGCAGGGGTTAGACCGTGCTATCGAAGTAGCCGAAGCTTTTGACCGCTCTACTGATGTTGATTCTTCTAACTTCAAGCGATTCTACCGTGAGTTCATTAAAATCGAGATTGAGTTGCTGGGAGTGTTGTTAAAACGGGAGTATTCGAATTACTCTGACGAAGTTAAATACCTCTATGGTGATGAAACATGAACCAATCAATTTGGAACACGCTTAGTGTCGATATTTCATCCTTTGCCGCTTAGCATTTCTATGATTATGTATAAGATTTTCAAGTTGGGTCTATCTCAAATGATGGTAGGCAATCCTGCCATATTGTCCATTTTAATGATTTCTGGTGCATAGGCTTTGCGACTGAATACGCGCTCGAGAAATGGTTCAAAGAAGGCTAATGGCTGGCTATCATAAAGTGGATCAAAGCAGTTTTGGTCCCAACGTTCGCAAAAATCAACGGCGGTTTGGTAATAAGCATGATCACGGTATTGGTCGTGTTCATTGGGATTCCAACCATCTAAATGGTGGGCGTAGTAAATCATTTGAAAAGCGCCGTGGTGTTCAACGACCCAAGTCACTTCTTCTCGCACAAATGGACGCAAGATTTCTGCTGCCATGCGGTCGTAATTCTGTGGGGCCAAGCCGTCACCTATATCATGTAGTAAGGTGGCCACAATCCAATCATCATCAGCTCCGTCATATCGGCTACAGGATATTAAGTTTTCAAATTTACCTGTATGATCTATGCGCTCATAATAGTGTTCTAAAGAACACAAATGATGAGTTAGCCTTTCGGTTAAGGTCTGAAGGGCTAAAAAATTGGCATTCGCTGGTTTAGACACGATTGTTGAAGATACACCATAAAACCTCAAATTTGCGATGGGCCGTTCCATTGAATGATATGCTCGTTCAATGGCTTGTTTACTGAACGATGGAGCGAGTAATAACTATGCGTCATAAAATAAACCTTTCCATTCTGCTAGCATTATTTTGGCTGCTGAACTCTGGGCACTACAGTAATCTGATGCTTTTCTTAGGTGTGCTTTCTATCGCTGTCGTTATCTTTATTGCTCATCGTATGGATGTAGTGGACCACGAGTCGCAGTCTATGGGCTTGTCTCTAGCATTTACAAAGTACGGCTTATGGTTGTCAAAGGAAATCATAGTCGCCAATGTGGCCGTTGTTAAGCATATCTGGCTTGGTAATAAGACCATTTCCCCCACTATGACCAAGGTTAATGCGAGCCAAACAACAGACGTGGGTAAAGTGATCTATGCCAATTCAATTACCTTAACACCAGGCACTGTCAGTTTAGGGCTGGTGGGTGATAAAATAACAGTACACGCGCTCATTCGAGAAAATATCGACGCCCTAGAGTCTGGAGATATGGATCGACGGGTGAGTCAATTGGAGAAGTCATGATAATTGCAGCCACTTTGGCCATTCTGGTAGTGATGGTGTTAGCCATCATCCGGGGCGTGATGGGCCCTAGTCTCTATGACCGCATTCTAGCCGTGAATATGTTTGGCACTAAAACTGTATTACTGATTTCTCTTTTGGGCTTTGTGATGGGGCGGCCTGAATTCCTAGATATAGCGATGGTTTATGCCCTTATAAACTTTATTAGTGTGATCGGTGTGTTGCGATTATTTGAGGCCTTTACTGCCAAGCATAATGGCAAAGTTGTTGAGCCTGCACAGAGAGATTTATAATGGATACATTGCTTAATCTAGCCAGTTCTTTTTGCCTGTTATTGGGGAGTTTTTTGTGTCTATCAGGTGGTGTAGGCATTTTGCGCTTTCCTGACTTTTATACGCGCATGCACGCCGCTGGAGTATCGGACACCCTTGCTGCGGCTATGATCCTCATTGGCCTAATGCTGCAGATTCCTGAAACGTTGGTGATTATAAAGCTCATCATCATCCTCTTAATGACCCTATTTATTAGCCCTTCAGCAAGTCATGCTCTAGGCCGAGCTGCCTTGCTAAATGGTTTAACACCAGTCGTCGCTGGAGATAAAAACCATGCTGGACAGACCACTGAAGTAGGAGATAACCCATCGAAATCTTAATCGATATTGTCTTACTAACGCTTCTAGTGGGCATTGCCGTTGCCATTAACCAAATCAAAGATATGTTTGCTGTCGTTATGCTGGCGGGTATTTATGGACTTGTCTCTGCCAGTTTTTTTGTGACTTTGGACGCGGTTGATGTTGCGTTTACTGAAGCCTCTGTGGGCGCAGGTATTTCCACCTTATTAATGTTAACCACGGTGGCCATGACTGGCCGCACAGAGCATGAGGCCAGTCATAAGCCAATGCTGGCTTTGTTTGTGGTCATGGTGACGGGTGGTCTACTCATTTATGGCACCTTTGATATGCCGTATTTTGGCTCTGTTGATGCCCCTGTTCAGAACCATGTTGGTCCTCGTTATATTTTAGATTCCATGCAGGAAATTGGTGTGCCTAATATGGTGACATCGGTACTGGCAAGTTATAGAGGCTTTGATACCTTTGGTGAGGTCACGGTTATATTCACAGCGGGTATTGGGGTGTTAGCCCTATTGTCGGTCGTGCGGCGGCCAGAGGATGATACTGCCATTGAAGCTATTAATGATTCTATGCATGAAAAACATCTGATTTTACGAGTGGTCATAAAAACCTTAATCCCATTTATTCTACTGTATGCATTTTATGTGCAATTTCATGGTGATTTTGGCCCTGGTGGTGGCTTCCAAGCAGGGGTTATATTTGCTGCAGGCATTATCTTATATGCCATGTTGTTTGGACTTAGCTTAGCACGCCGAGTCATTAAGCAACCCTTAGTGCAGCTTTTATCCGCGATCGGTGTATTGATCTATGGCAGTGTGGGTGTGGTGTCTATGTTAAATGGTGGCAGCTTTCTGGATTACGGTGTGTTATCGGCCGATCCCATTGCTGGACAACACCTAGGCATTCTCTTAATTGAGCTGGGAGTGGGCGTAACGGTTGCGTCAGTGATGATCATTATCTTCTTCAGTTTTGCTGGACGCAGTGAATATCAACAGGCTAAAAAAGGTAAGTCCTTATGAGCATGATACTGGGCCTTTATAACTACTGGATTGTGATCGTTCTGATGATGATTGGTTTTTACATCATTATCGCCCATGGCCACCTTATCAAAAAAATAGTCGGACTAAATATCTTTCAGACGTCGGTATTTATTTTTTACATCTCTCTGGGAAAGGTTGAGGGAGGCACTGCACCTATATGGCAAGAAGGCATCCTACTTTACTCAAACCCACTGCCCCACGTGCTAATTCTCACTGCGATTGTGGTCGGTATAGCAACTACAGCTTTGGGGCTTGCCTTAACCATTAGGCTTAAAGAAGCCTATGGCACCATTGATGAAGATGAAATCCAAGCTATGGACAATCAAGACAAGGAATCTAAGCCGTGTTAGCGCACCTCCCCATATTACAAGTCATTGTGCCGCTCATGGCGGCCCCTGCCTGCTTGATTTTAAGAAGGCCACAACTGGTTTGGTTGTTTACTCTTCTAGCCAGTGCCTTAGCATTTATTATTAGTATTCTTTTGCTGCAGCAAGTCATGCAGACGGGCACCATTAGTTATGAACTAGGCGGTTGGAGCCCACCGTGGGGCATTGAATATCGTATTGATAAGCTGAACGCCTTTATTGCCCTTATTATTTCTGGCGTCAGCACCGTGGTGCTGCTGGCAGCGCAAACCAGCATAGAAAAAGAAATACCCCAAGACAAGCACACCCTATTCTATATCCTCTACCTATTATCCCTAACGGGTATGCTGGGTATCGTTACCACTGGCGATGCGTTCAATGTGTTTGTGTTCTTAGAAATATCTTCTCTTTCTGCGTATTCCTTAATTGCATTAGGTAGAGACAGGCGCGCCCTTTGGGCATCTTTTCAGTATCTGATTATGGGCACCATAGGTGCAACTTTTATTCTTATCGGTATCGGTCTCATGTATCAAATGACCGGCACCCTAAATATGGCTGACCTTGCCACTCGCTTACCTGAAGTTGCAGAGACGCGCACGGTTACCACAGCCTATGTCTTTTTTATTGTGGGTGTGTGCCTAAAGTTAGCTCTATTTCCTCTGCATTTATGGCTGCCCAATGCCTACGCACATGCACCATCAATCGTCACTGCATTTTTTGCTGCAACCTCGACCAAGGTGGCCGCATATTTGCTGATTCGCTTTACCTTTTCAATTTTTGGGGTGTCGTTTTCCTTTACCACCCTGCCAATGGAGACATTGTTCTTAGGATTGGGTTTATTGGGTATATTCGTGGCCTCTACCGTGGCCATTTATCAAGACAACATAAAACATGTGTTTGCCTATTCCAGTGTGGCTCAGATTGGTTACATGATTGTTGGTTTCAGCATGTCCACCAACGCTGGCTTAAGCGCCATGCTGTTGCATGTGTTCAATCATGCACTTATGAAGGGAGCGTTATTTCTGGCTTTAGGCGCTGTGCTTTACCGCGTTGGCAGCACCCAGCTTAGAGACTTTCAGGGGTTAGGGCGCCAAATGCCATTAACCATGGCAGCCATTGTTTTGGCGGGCTTGAGCCTTATTGGAGTACCGTTAACAGTAGGTTTTGTGAGTAAATGGTATTTAGTGGTAGCCGCCATTGAAAAGGGCTGGTGGCCCGTGGCGGGTCTGGTTTTACTGGCTTCCTTATTAGCGGTTGTCTATGTTTGGCGTATTGTTGAGACCGCTTATTTTAAAGCACCAGTGGTCGGTAAGGAGCTGGTGCAAGAAGCTCCCATGACCTTCCTCATACCCGTTTGGATTCTCGTCAGTGCCAATGTCTACTTTGGTATCGATACGCGCATCAGTGTGGACATTGCCACTGCTGCAGCGCAGAGCTTATTTGGGGTTGTCCCATGAATCTATCATTAGCAACCTTGCTGCAGTTATGTATCCTTTTACCGATCTTTGCAACCCTGGGCATTGTGGCTTTAAGACGCCATCAAAACTTAAGGGAAGCAGTTAGCGTTGGCACTAGCGTGTTAGTCTTTTATGCAGTGGTGTCTATTTACCTTGGCTTGCAAGGTGGCGCAACAATCGACGTCAATTGGCTACAAATATTGCCCGGTCTAAGTTTGAGCTTTAGCGTTGAGCCACTGGGCATGATCTTTTCCTTAATCGCCAGTTTCCTCTGGTTCGTTACCATTGTTTACGCCATTGGCTATATGCGTGGCCATAACGAAGACCATCAAACCCGCTTTTATTGCTGCTTTGCCATTGCCATTGGTAGTGTGATGGGCGTGGCGTTTGCAGATAATTTATTCACCCTATTTATCTTTTATGAAATACTAACCCTATCTACCTATCCTCTTGTCACCCACGCAGGCACAGAGGCTGCTAAGAAAGGTGGACGGGTATATCTTGGTATTCTGCTCACCACCTCAATAGGCTTCTTTTTATTCGCTATACTGGGTACATGGGTTATGGCTGGTACCCTAGATTTCACCCAAGGTGGTGTGTTCCCAGCAGGCGCAAACACGGCTGTGCTAGGGTTCATTTTGGTACTGTTTATTTTCGGTATTGGTAAGGCGGCCATTATGCCCTTCCATCGATGGCTGCCCGCCGCTATGGTAGCACCAACTCCGGTGAGTGCTTTGTTACATGCCGTCGCTGTGGTTAAGGCCGGTGTTTTCACTGTCATGAAAGTCTGTGTGTTGATTTTTGGTATTGATCTATTAAGCGTGCTCCCTACCACCCAGTCACTGTTATATCTTGCGGGTGCAACGGTCTTGTTGGCGTCTGTTATTGCCATGCGCCAAGATAATTTAAAAGCTAGACTAGCCTACTCAACTGTAGGCCAATTGGGCTATATTACCATTGGTGCATTACTCGCCTCCTCCATGGGGGTGGTTGGTGGATCGATGCACATTGCCATGCACGCGTTTGGAAAAATCACGCTGTTTTTCTGTGCTGGGGCTATTTTGGTGGCAGTGCATAAATCCAAAGTGAGTCAATTAGATGGCTTGGGCAGGCGCATGCCTATCACCATGACCGCTTTTTTTATTGCCAGCCTAGGTATTATTGGTATTCCTCCAGCGGGTGGTACATGGAGTAAGTGGTATTTATTAATGGGCACCATGGATACCCAGCAATGGATTATTCTAGTGATCTTACTGATTAGTTCTTTACTCAACATTGCCTACCTACTACCCATATCCATGCGGGCTTTTTTGTTCAAAGACCCAACCTCCAATGCGGCGGTAGGTATCAAAGAAGCTCCCCTACCTTGCCTAATCGCTATCGGTATCACAACCGTGGGTTGCATCGCCCTATTTATCTACCCACAGCCTTTGTATGAACTTGCTTCGTCCATTCTACAAACATCGAGTATTGCTCATGGACAATAAACCAAAACATATTTTTGACGACCCTAAAAATGTTAAGCGGGTTATGCACTTTCTTTATGCAAGCTGTGCGCTTTTGTTTGCTTTGGATTTTGTCATTCACCGGCACGTCTATCATAGCTGGGAAAACCTGTGGGGCTTCCATGCCATATACGGTTTTGCGGGCTGTGTTGTGTTAGTCATTGTTGCCACCTGGATGCGTACTTTTCTAATGAGATCAGAAGATTACTATGATGACGAGTGGAACACCGACTTAGACGAAAAAAATACCAGTGACACTGGAGCCGCTAATGTGGATGACTGATTTACCTCCATTTGTTCTCTTCTTTATTGGCGCACTGTTTGCAGCGCTGACAAGGGGCCGTATACGTGGCTTTATCATGTTAGCTATCCCACTTTTCAGTGCGGCTAACCTATGGATGATGCCTGAAGGTGTGCATCTGCAGTTTGCTTTTATGGACTATCAGCTTGAGCCATACAAGATTGACAAGCTGAGCTTGATGTTTGCCTACGTGTTTCATATTGCCGCTGTAATTTCCATCACCTACTCCTTGCATGTAAAGGATACAGTGCAGCAAGTTGCAGGGATGATGTACGCAGGCAGTGCTTTGGGCGCCGTTTTTGCTGGGGATTTATTAACTTTATTCGTTTTTTGGGAACTGTTAGCGCTCACTTCTGTGTTTCTTATTTGGGCCAGAAAGACACGTCGGGCTTACGTGGTGGGTTTGCGGTACCTTATTATTCAAATCTTTTCAGGTGTTTTACTGCTGGTCGGCGTGTTGTTTTACGCTACCGAAAAAGGCACCTTAGACTTTCAATACATTGGTTTGGACGGTGTGTATGGTTGGCTTATCTTTTTTGCCATTGGCATTAAGTGTGCCTTTCCATTGCTGCACAATTGGCTGACTGATGCGTACCCCGAAGCCACGCCTACGGGCACTGTTTTTTTAAGTGCCTTCACTACTAAGGTGGCAGTTTATGCCTTAGCACGAGGCTATCCTGGCACTGAATTGCTCGTTTACATTGGCGCTGCCATGACCTGCTTTCCTATATTTTGGGCGGTTGTTGAAAATGACCTGCGCCGTGTACTCGCCTACAGCCTAATTAATCAGGTGGGGTTTATGGTATGCGGCATAGGCATCGGCACAGCGCTGGCAATCAATGGTGCCGTGGCCCATGCCTTTAATGATGTTATTTTTAAAGGGCTACTCTTTATGAGTATGGGGGCTGTGCTCCACATGACAGGACGTATAAACGGTTCTGATTTGGGGGGGCTCTATAAGACCATGCCGAAAACTACGGTACTGTGTATTATTGGTGCGGCGTCTATTTCTGCCTTCCCGCTGTTTAGCGGTTTCGTGAGCAAGTCCATGGTGATGGCGGCGGCACTGGAAAACGGACATGATTGGGTATGGCTAATGCTATTATTTGCCTCTGCGGGTGTATTTCACCATGCGGGCATCAAGATCCCTTACTTTGCTTTCTTCGCCCACGACTCAGGCCTGAGAGCCAGTGATCCACCAACAAACATGTTGATTGCCATGTTTATTGCGGCGGGGCTGTGTATTGGCATTGGCGTTTACCCTGCGGCATTGTATTCGTTGCTTCCCTATGACACAGGCTACAACCCTTATGATGCCACCCATGTGCTAGCGCAAACGCAACTGCTGTTCTTCTCTGCACTGGCTTTCGTGTGGTTAAATTTACGCGGCATGTACCCACCCGAGTTAAAGTCAACGCACCTAGATTTTGATTGGACCTATCGACGGTTTATTCCTTTAGTATTACGTCGCTTGTTGGCTGCTATTTGGAAAGTCGATGGAGTGATACGCCGCAGTTTTCTGGCCAAATTAGATTCGGGTTTGAACTATTTGGCGCAAAGGCATGAAGGGCCCAGTAGCCTTCTCTCCCGTGATCATCCGGCAGGCAGCATGGTACTGTGGGTTGCGGTTCTGCTGGCCATCTACTTGCTCATGAGCTTTATTCGCTAATCAAATAGAGCATGATTAATACACTCGTTTAACTTAGGCCATTTCAAAGACCAGAACCAAACACCGAAAACAAGGCCAACCGACGTAAGTCCAGCTGGCCTCTTATTTAGTTCACGTATTCAGCGTCTAACAGTCTATTAGACCTTTTTAGCCGCCCATAACGAAACACCTATTAGTGGTATATGTCGTGTACTTGCATGTGTTTATAGCGGTCTGTGGGGGTGTGGTCTAAGGTTTATATAGGGTGTAGGAGCTTGCAAGTTAATATCTTCTATCAGCAAGCCTGACGCTTCTGCGAGCCTCATACCTGTATCGCTTATCAATGCCACTAACCAGCGAATATCATCATCCATTGCAAGACATTGCTTCTGAAGCTTTATCAGCTTATCAGTTGGTATTGGCCTACGCTTCTCACCCAAGTGGATTGTTGGGAGATATATGCCAATAAAGTTATTCTGGATACCCAGTCCAAGCTCGGCAATAGCAAAGTTAGTTACCGCCCTCACAACGCCAAATGTACGCTGTACCGAACTTATACTCAAACCCTTCTCTAGCAACCATTGCCTAAGCTGAGCAGCATCACTGGTTTTATACATATCCAGCGGCCTATCAGATAGGCAATCAATTACATAATCGATGTTACGCCTTGCAGTACGAAAGAACATGTCTGCCCTGCCAACCCCTTTCACGCTCAAGTAGAGTTCTAATGCTTGAATGAGTGTGATGACTGTTGAGCTGCCCTGCAGGTGCTCTCTGGTCAATAAGTGAGCACAAGGAGGCTCAGTATTCCTCAACCTTAGATCGTGCCAATAGTCTTCCAAACGCACAGATAACAACCTAGACGAATGCACAGCATGTCTACGATTGGTAGTACGTAAGGATTGAATTACACGGGGCTTACTGTAGTAACTTGTTAAATCTGCAGGAATAACACGTGAAAAGTAATAGATATTACCCTTCAAGTAAGTGTAAGCAGGATGCTTAGGGGCGATTTGTGTCATCAGTTATGTCTACCGTTCCATAGGGGTGGAGTTAATACGGTAGATATTTCAACAACTTATCTGGCCATTGCCAGTGAATATTGGCGGTGAGAGAGGGATTCGAACCCTCGGTACCTTGCGGTACACACACTTTCCAGGCGTGCTCCTTCGGCCACTCGGACACCTCACCATTTGAAGGCGCAGATTCTATGCTTTTAAAGGATAAAAAGCAATAAAATTCAATGCATTAATGCCAATGCTTAATGAATGCTTGGCTATTAACTACAGGCACAGATTTAGGGGCTACGATAGGTGTGCCCATATAAATCATACCGATCATCTGCTCGCCTTCTTGCAGGTCAAACGCTTGCGTTATAGTAGGATGAGCCACTACCCAACCTGTGCGCCATACGGCGCCAATACCTTGTGCATAAGCAGCCAGCAACATAGCGTGGCCCGCAGCGGCAGTGGCTTGTATTTGCTCTGCCGTAGGCACTTTAGGGTGCGTTTTAGGGCTGGCTATTAATACTAATATGCTGGGTGCACGGTGAGGCATGTTAAGACATCTTTCAAGTGTTTGTGCATCACTATCTGGGCTACGCTCAAGCTGTGCTTGATGTAGTAGTTGTCCAAGTTTATCTAGGCCTGCGCCTTCCACCATCACAGCACGCCAAGGCTTAAGGTTGCCATGGTCTGGAGCTCTTAAAGCCGCTTGCAAAATCACTTCTAGCTGCACCTGCGAAGGTGCCGGTGCTTGCAGCCTTTGCACTGAAACCCGATTAAGTAAGCCGTGTAATAATTCCATAATAATGTCTCTAAATACCTATTGACGCTGAGTGCGGTGGTTGCTGGGCAACACAGGCCTAGTAGAGCGGTAGGGATTAATATCCAAGCCACCCCGCCTCACATAACGTGCATACACTGTAAGCTGGCCAGGTTTACATTGCGCTTTAATATCTAGGAAAATCTGCTCAACACATTGCTCATGAAAATCACCATGTTCACGGTAAGACACGATATAGGCTAATAAGCCCTCTCTTTGTATTGTTGGGCCTTCATACTCTATCACTAAAGTGGCCCAGTCTGGCTGACCTGTTACCGGGCAGTTACTTTTGAGCAAGTTGCTATGTAATATTTCAGTTCTGTAAGCTTTTACGTTAGAAGATAACAAGCTTGCATCTGGTTCATAAGTGGTGATCTGGATATCTTGGTCATCAATATTTGCCCCTGGCACAGGTAACACAGGCATGGCCATTTGATCCAAGCCATACAAAGTCACTTGTACATCGGCCCCTGCTGCTGCAGATAAATCAGCCACCATTCGCTCTTGCACCCCAGAGACACTGTTCATTTTGGTTTGATTAAATGAGTTTAGATAAAGCTTAAATGACTTACTTTCAATAATATAGGGGCTATCAGCAGGGATTCTAAATTCGGCTACCACCATTTGCGGTAAGCCTTTTTCATTTAGCCAAGACACTTCAAAGGCGTTCCAAACATCAATACCATAAAAGGGTCGTGATGAAAATTCTGGCTGCCAAGGGGTATTACGCGGAATAGGAAATAACAATTCTGGCGCATATTGTGTGACATAACTACTTTGGTCACCTAAAGGGGACGCTTCTATAAAATCTTTTTGTTGCATCTTTTTCTCCAAGCAAAAATGGCTATTTACGAATGCCCTTACCGGTATTTAATAAGTGCATGCAGTAGCTAAATAAGGCAATAATAAACCCACATATCACAAGTAAGGAATAACCTACAGGTATGTCAGACACTCCTAAAATACCAAATCTAAACGCATTCACCATATACAAAATGGGATTGAGTTGTGACACACTCGCCCAAAAATCTGGCAGTAAATCTATGGAATAAAACACTCCACCTAGGTAGGTTAAGGGGGTAAGAATAAAGGTGGGCACTATGGCGATATCGTCAAAGCTGTTAGCAAACACTGCGTTAATAAAGCCGCCTAAACTAAATAAAATAGAGGTCATTAGCACCACCAGCACGATGATACCTAGGTTATGCACGTCAAGCTGGGTAAAAAACAACGACAAACAAGTCACTATGGTACCCACAGCCAAACCACGGGCCACACCGCCTGTCACATAGCCTGCCAAAATCACCCAGTTAGGCATAGGTGACACTAGCATTTCTTCTAGGCTGCCTTGATATTTAGTGCTATAAAAAGAAGACACTACATTGCCATAAGAATTACTAATCACCGACATCATGATTAGCCCTGGCACGATAAACTGCATGTAATCAAAGCCACCCATCTGCCCTATACGGCTGCCTATTAAATTACCAAAGATAATAAAATATAGCACCATGATAATAGAAGGTGGTAATAAGGTTTGCACCCAAATACGCATAAAGCGCTGAATTTCTTTGCGCACAATAGTGGAGTAGGCAATGTATATTTCATAAGCTGACATTATGCGCTTACTCCTTGCAAATCAGTCTTGTTGTTGGTGACTAGGTTGACAAATAGCTCTTCTAGTCGGTTGGTTTTATTTCGCATACTTGTCACTTGAATGCCTGCCGTTGATAAAACAACAAACACGCTGTTGATATCTTGGCCTTGGTTAAGGGTGACTTCCAAATGCGTATCACCTACCAACAACAAACTATAGCCCGATATTTCTGGCGCAGTGGCTAAAGGCTCTAATAAATCTAGCACTATGGTTTCTGTATTAATGGTTTTTAACAGCTCTTTCATAGGGCTGTGTTTAATAATTTCACCCTGATCAATAATAGCGATGTTGCGGCACAGATTTTCTGCCTCTTCTAAATAATGCGTAGTGAGGATAATGGTAGTGCCCTGCTCATTAATACGCGTAAGAAACTCCCACATAGAGCGTCGAAGCTCTATATCTACGCCTGCGGTGGGTTCATCTAGTATCAGCAACTTGGGTTTATGAACTAAGGCACGAGCAATCATTAGGCGGCGTTTCATGCCGCCTGACAAATTACGAGATGCCTCTTTTCGTTTGTCCCATAAGCCTAGCTGTTTGAGAAGCTGCTCTGTGCGCCTGAGAGCTTCATCACGTGGGATACCATAGTAGCCTGCTTGCTGCACCACCACATCTGCAACTTTTTCAAACATATTGAAATTAAATTCTTGCGGCACCACACCCATCATACATTTGGCTTGGCTAACGTGGGTGTCCAGGTCATACCCAAACACGCTCACCGTACCTGAGCTTTTATTCACCAAAGAGGACACCACACCCAACGTGGTGGACTTACCCGCCCCGTTGGGACCTAGCAAGGCAAAAAAATCGCCTTGCTCTACTTTTAAACTAATGCCTTTGAGTGCCTCAAAACCGTTGTCGTATATTTTGTGTAACTGATTAATTTCTAATGCATGTGTCATAGTGTTTTGTACTGGTTTTAAGTGATCGTTTGCTCTCATATTATGGGGGCTCTTTGGGTTTTTTAAAGGGCACCCCTATCAGATTGCACTACTGTGCCGGCAAAGACATCGTTGTGTAAAAATTACTTTACTGTGCTCACCAAAGCACAACGCTTAGATAGGAAAATGACGTACTTAAAAAAACCTGCTATACATAGCACTATACAAAACAATCCCCACACAACAGATGCCTACACAAGAAGAATACAGTGCATGGAATCCAGGGTTAAGTACTAACTTACCGCTGGATCTTGGCCGCCTGGAAACTATTTTTCAAGCGCCCAATGTTTATACTGACTACGAAGAAGTTCAGGAAATTGCAGCACTGACCGGCCTTAAACCGCAACATTTAGTTGGCTTTACATCCTGGCGATTAGTAATGCACGAGCTCATTGTTAGGGTGGGAGCCAACATTCATATCCCAGAAGCTGAGCTTGAAGAAGACTTAGGTATCAATTTTCGGCGTATTACTAATGACATTTTACACCAACACATTGCGCCCTTATACCCCACCATTGAAATCCAGTTTCAACACTTATCAGATTGTGTAAAGCTAGAAGTGGATAGAGTACTGACTGAAGAAATAATGATTCATACTCCCCCTGTTGTCATAAAAAAAAGCGTATGGCCTTGGCATAAAAAGAACCCTACTGAACAACCTCACCTAAGCAGTGCCGAAATTCAATTTAAGGCGATTAACACACTCAAGACCACAGGTTTGGCACACACAAACCCTTTGATTAAAGCCGTTTACAAAAGTAGTTATCAAATACTAGGTTCTATTGCTGCTACTCGAGGTTTGATAGGTAATGACGCCATCTTTATGAGCCGCATTATTTGCCGCCACACCCTTAACAACTATGGCAGCTATATGGTGGGTAAATGGATAGAACCTGCCATTGGAACCGCTGTCATAGCTAACCAATATCAGCTACTGAAAGGTGTGGAAAAGCCTGTCATTATTAGCTTAAAAGGCGCTTCTGCAGCTGGAAAAAGCACCATACGTCCACTATTAAAAGAGACCATGAAGCAACGTGGCATTGAGTCTTCGTTATATGGCATTATTAGCCCAGACATTTGGCGTCGCCAATTATTAGACTACGAGTCGCTAGGCCCTCATTATAAATATTCAGGCCGCTTTACCAGCAACGAAGTGAATATTATTGACGGCAAATTAGACCGCTACATAAGGCGTGTAAGCCAACAGAATAAATCCATTCCCAATATTTTGGTAGATCGATTTAGATTTGACAGCTTTTCAACGCAGCAAATACAAAAAGTACTACATGGCACCTATGCCAAATACGCTCACACTATGTATATGTATTTTATCATCACTGCGCCTCAAGATACTGTAGAGCGAGGCTGGATAAGAGGTAAAGAAAGGGGGCGTTACAAATCTGTGGAAGATTTTTTGGGCCACAGTGTGGAAGCATACCAGGGCATTCCAAAGCTAATATTTAAGTGGCTAGCCCATACTACGCCTCAGTATGAATTCACTTTTTTTGATAATAGTGTTCCTAAAGGTCAGTTTCCACTCACTAGCGCCACGGGTAACCAAAAAGGCATACAGGTGTTTGACCCTAGGGTGTTTATTAACATTGAACGATATCAAAAAATTAACATCCACGCACAAAATGCACAGCAGGTTTACCCGAACGAAAAAATCATGGCAGTGGCCAACAACATGAGCTTTTTTAACCAGTGTTTAAAGCGCTTTCCAAGTGCATCCTTTAGTTGCTCACACAAGCATCAACCTTACTTAATAGTGCGCCAAAAAAGCTATACAATCAGCAATCAAGAAGAGCTAAACTTACAACGTGAAGACCCAGAACTTGAAGCATTGTTTGAGCAAATTTTAGCGCCTAGAACCTGCATCAATAGTATTTAAACGTGCCCATTTAAAAGCCCACGCAGGCCAGACCAACGCCTAGTTTTATTGTTCACAGCTTTGTTCCACACCGATTGGTCTACTTTAATACTGCACGTTACCTTGGCACGAGTGATGGCGGTATAAAGTAACGCAGAAGACAACAATCGCTGGGCTTGGGGAGCAACAATAAGCGCCACGTGAGCAAACTCTGAGCCTTGGGTTTTATGAATGGTCATGGCATACACAGTTTCTAAATCTTGTAATAAGCCCACGTTTACTTTGCGCACTATTTGAGACTGTAAAAAACAGGCATTTAGCTGGCCATCTTCTTGCGCCCACATAATGCCAACATCACCATTGAACAAACCCAGCCCATGGTGGTTTTTAGTCACCATCACAGGTTTCCCATGATAGTTTTGCCCCAACCTAACTTGAGACAAGCGCCTGCTAAGCAAGCGCTCTACGTGTTCATTAAGGCCTTCTACACCTAAGTCTCCTTGGCGGGTTGCGGCTAGGATTCTAAATTGATTTAAACACTCAAAGGCTTCATCCAATGAAGGTGCTTTGAGCATAGGCATAAAATATTCATCACACATTTGTGCAAGCCACAGTTCAAAGTGTTCATCTGTGATCAAGTGCAAGTCTTTATGGTCTGCCAACACTTCAAAGCTTTCTTGGGCTTGATTATGCATGACCTGAGTTGCTAATAAACTAATACCACCTTGGCCATCAAACCGATGGCTTTTATGTAAGTAGCTGATAAAGCTTGGAGGTATATCAGCCAAAATAGAACCTGCTGCCACAGAAGGTAACTGCTGCGCATCTCCCACCAATACTAGCTTACAATGACTAGGAAGGGCTGCTAACAAGCGCGCCATCATAGGCAAATCCACCATGGAAACTTCATCCACCAGCAATAGATCAATGGGTAAAGTATTATCCTGATGGTGCTTAGTAACGTGTGTATTAGGGCGCACTCCCAACAAGCCATGTAGCGTATGGGCAGTGTCTGGGAGGCTATTGATGAGTGTTTTATTGATGCCTTGGTTTAATAATTGCGCTTTGGCGGCATTAATAGACTCCACTAAGCGCTGCTTTGCTTTACCTGTTGGGGCCGCCATGGCAATGGTTAAAGGGGTATCACTTACGGCTTGTAAAGCCACTAAAAGACGAGCAACAGTATAGGTTTTACCTGTGCCTGGGCCACCAGACACCACACTTAACTGGCGCCCAAATGCATCTTTGACTGCTTGGGCTTGCCAGTCTACTTGGGCCTGTTTAGCAAAAAGTTGTGATAACACTTCATCAGCAATCACCTCTTGTTGTGGTGTTAGTTCACACTTGCGCATCCGATTTAATAACTGTTTTGCAACCTGCTGTTCATAGTGCCAATATCTGCGCAAATACAAACGTTCATATTCAAATACCAAAGGTGCGGTATGGCTTGGAGTAATGGGATGATCTTGAACACAATTCACCAGTTCTTCAAATGCACCAAATGTATAACCTATCTTTTCGTCGATCACTTCATCAGGTCCCACATCAGGCCTAGAATCAACCCTTAGATCAACCAAGGAAGACCAATAGGTTTGTCCTGCTATATCAGCTAAAGGCAGGCAAGTGTGGCCACTTCGCAAGGCTTTACTTAAGGCCATGATCAAATGTTGCATCACATCATTTTGGCTGTTTAAGCTTTCACATAAGCCCTTGGCTAAAAACACATCCACCGCTTCTAAACCAGTGTAATTATTATGCAGCTGTTCTTTTGAAACCATCATTTGACATCTCCTGCAAACAATTGATCCAGCTGATTAAGCTCATCTGTAGTAATTGCCTGAGCAAATACACCTGTATCACTATGGGGTGACATGCCTCTAAGGTATAAATAATATACCCCACCAAAGTGCTGCTGCGGGCTATAGTTTGGCAATCTTTGGCCTAGGTATCGGTGCAGGGCTAGGCTATATATTAAATATTGCAGGTCATAATAGTGGTTTTGATTGGACTCCAGCATGGCTTGGTGATTGTAGTCTGCAAAGTTGTCACCTAAATGGTTAGATTTGTAATCGGCTACAAAAAATCGTCCGTCATGTTCAAACACCAAATCTATAAAACCATGCATCATGCCATGTAACACAGGGTGAGTAGGTAATGCAGTAGGTGCACCTGATCTATGTGCGCTTAAAATATTTGCTAAGGTTGCTTGCTTAGCATGCTGTAAGGGGAAGTAAAACTCAGTTTCCCTTAATGTTTGCTGGGCTAACAGCTGCCCCAAGCTGCAATTACTTTGCGATTGTGAGCCTGTGTCTTCTTGTGTGCCAAGGGCTGGCAAGTGAGTTAACAAACATTCCTCTAACCACTGCTGCAAACGCGCCATCTTGTCAGTATCATCTGCGCCTATACCTACCATAGTGTGATATTTGGCCAAAGGCACTTCCATGGCATGAACCCAATTTGGCTGAGCAAAATCTACCTGTTCTAAAATGTCATGCAACAACAAACCACTATTTTTACCCTTTGCTAGAGTAAAGCGTAATGCCTGCGATTTTATGGTTTGTGAAGGCTCAACTAAGGCAGTGCTGCCATCTCCCCGGTCTTTCACGCTACTTTGTGGTGGCACAGAGCCATAGCCAAGCTTTCGCACCAAGGCACTGTAAGATAACAAGTGGTTATTTGCATCAATGTGTCCGGTAAAATTTTGTGTGGTTAATACCTGTGCTTGTAATTCATCTTTCACTAAAGCTTCAACAGTAGGCACAGACATAGACCTTTGCAGCTCATCTTCATCTACACATAGCACTTGTGAGTCTGTGGCATGGGTTAGTGGCACCAAAGCTTCAGGCCAGCTAGGTAAGTTATTATTATCACAAGCTCCAAAAACCACTTGCCCCAAAGGCGACAACTGGCTGTTAGGGAAGTTACTTACTGGAATGTAACACTGATATTGAGCACGTGTAATCGCCACATATAACAACCTTAATGATTCTTCATAGGCAGCTTGAGCGGTTTGCTCACATATCGAAGGGTCTGGCCCTATCATCAATGCTTGGCAGTGCTCTTTTGGATGATAGTAAGAGAATAGCTGAGACTTTTTCTTGCCTCGTTTTAGAGGATCTTTTGCTTGGCTAGCAAACGGTATAAATACCACTGGGTATTCCAGGCCTTTAGAGCCATGCTGGGTAACAATTTGGATCAACTTGGCATCGCTTTCTAGCCTTAATTCAGCACTAGCATCTGCTTGGTCGCTATCACACTGCTGTTGCAACCATTCCACCAGCAATAATGCAGAGCTTGCCTGATTTGATGCCTTTTGTAATAGCTCTGCCAATTGCACCATGTTGGTTAGATAGCGTTCTTTATTTTGGGCAGGCGGCACGGCACGTTGCTTTAGCAGCCTAATAATAAGCACCATGGCGCCTTGTTGCAGCCATAGTTTGCGCATTTGCATCATTTGGCTTCTTACTTCTATTAAATAGCTGTCACTGGATGAAAGCTTAGCCAACAAGGGCACATTGCCACCCCATAACTGCGTACTAGCGGCACGTACAAGCTGCCTTTGGTCTTCACAGTGCAGTATTCCATTAAGTAACCGCAGCATTTCAATAGCTTGCTCACTTTTATACACGCTACTTCTATCGCTAATATAAACGCTTGGTAACTGGGCTTTTTGCAAGGCTTTTTGCAAGGCTTGAGCTTCGCCTGCCCCGCGCACTAACAAAGCAATATCGCAGGCTTTAAAATGCCCTTGGTGTAAAATAGTTTGCACTTGCCCCACACACCAGTTTGCGATGTGTTGGTACTTGTGTTCATTGGTAAGCACTTGTGTAGGCAACCAAACGTACGACAAAGCCACCCCACTGGCTTTAGGGTTTTGATCTTGATTTGCTGTGGCAAAAGCACTGGCTTTTACAGCACTGTAGTCGATGCCTGGGCCTAATAGGTTATGCTCATGGGCCTTTAAAAATAAACGATTATAAGCGGCTACCATGGCATGGCTAGAGCGCCAGTTAGTGTCCATATGCCAGCGGTAATCGGTAGATTGTGCGGCGTGTAAGTAAGTATGTATATCGCCGCCCCTAAAGCCATATATAGCTTGTTTTGGGTCACCAATCATAAATAGTGCAGTATTACCTTGCGCTTCATATAGGCGATTTAAAATAGCGTATTGATGCCCATCAGTATCCTGAAACTCATCCACTAAAGCCACGGGATAAGCAATGCGCAGTGCATCTACAAGGGCTGCATTTTCAGGCTTTATCACACATTCAGACAAACGCCTTACCAGATCATCAAACTCCATAACCTGTTGCTTGTGTTTTGCTTTTTGATAGGCTTTTCTTACCGTATTTACGGCTATCAAAATGTCTGGTGCCAATACACATTGCTGTGCATTGGCAGCATAGTTTTTCTTAAAGCTTTCATTATTTATACGCACAGATAAAGCTTTAATGACAGGTTTTAGCTCTGGCACTTTGCCAAGTTTACCCCCGTGTAAGCAGAGCAAATGGTCTTTGTGCGCTTGGGCAAAATCAACAGTGCCAAGCCAATTAATTAAACCTTGCCACTGGGCCAGTTTTGCCTCTTTTGTTTTAGGGTCTGACATGGTGGCTTGGATCATTTGCTCTTCTAAATCAAGCAAGCTTTCACGCACTTGTATTTTATTGGCGTGCCAAGCTTTATGCCAAGCGTCCGCAGAAGCGCAAAACACAGGTGTTTGGCTTAATAGAGCCCCACTAAATGCGTCCCAAAAACCTTTAGGTGTGTGCCAGCCTTGCTGCTCTAGCTGGCTATATAGCTTAGGCTGGTGCATAGCCACCCGCAGCCAGTCTTGCAGTGCAGTAAAGGCTAAGTCTTGTGTGTTAGCCTCAAGCACTACCTCTAGCCCTGTCTGACTAGCAAAGGCATGTTGTTCTAGGGCACGCCCACAAAAGCCATGGATGGTAAATATGGCCGCTTGATCTAAATTGAGTAGGGCTTGGTGCAACAACAATTGAGCTTGTTTCGCTTGGGTGTGTTGGTAGAGGTGCTGCCAAAATTCATCTTTATGCTTGCCCCAATTACTCTGCGCATCACGCAAGGTTTCTTCTATACGGCCGCGCAACTCTTGCGTGGCTGCACGGGTGTACGTCATTAGCAATATTTGCTCTACAGGGATTTGTTTTTCTAGCAGCAAACGCAAATATATCCGCGTAATGCTATAGGTTTTACCAGTGCCCGCACTTGCTTCAATAAGGTGGCGACCTTGGAGTGGTAAATTTACTAAGTCTAGGTTAGGCATGCTTCACCAATTTAATGCAATCTACCATGGGCTGATATAAGGGGCCAAACTGTTCATGCCAGTCATCAAATGGTGGCGTTTGTGGCCACAACCATCGCCTATAAGGGTCACTTGAAAAATCAAACGCCATACTATATTTATGGTGATACCAGCTTTTTTGCCACTGACTTTTACGTTTGGCTTCATCTTGAGAATCTACTTTTAGCAACTCTATGGCTAGCTCTGCATCCAAGGGTAGTGCTTTAGTTAGACCTAAAATATACATTTGCATAATGCTGTCTAGCTGGGCTTTTACATCTTCTAAACCTTTTAGTTGAAGGTTCTTTTCTAAGTGCACAGACACACCATCAACGTTTTGTTCAAATGCCACCTGAGCGATCAAGCACCTCACCCAAAGGGATAGTTTATCTTTAGCTTTGGCCTTAGTAGGCCTAGTAAGCACTACTTTTAACGGGCTATTTTCATCCAGTGGCTCGCCAGTTAGGGCTATTTCATCGGTGATGGTTAAGCCCATAAAGCTGATACTGACTGGGTGTTTTTTTATCTGGGCATAATTCACACTACATAGCTCATCTACCAAAGATTGTGCTTCGCCTTCGCTGGTATCTATACTATTAGCACCAAGGTGGCTATCTGGTAATTTTCCATTTAGCTGATACTCTTGCCTTACCAAGGCACAAGCCTGCGGCTCATTAGATAATACTGCCTCGAGCATTTTTTCGCGCAGCTTATACTCTACCAACTTAGAGCTTGCAAAAGGCTCATCATCATTGAGATCTAAATCATAGTCATGTAAATACAAGCCCAAGCGTTGGTTAGTAAACATACGCCCAGGGTTTTCCAAAAAACGCACTAGCTCATTGATGGTGATACTGCTCTGGCTAGAAGTAATACTAGGAGTTAGTTCTACAACGTCATCTTGCACTTCGTGTTTTGCTTGCAGCACACGCAGCCACGCTGATTCAAAACTAGGCGAAGGCATTGTATCGAAGGAGGCATTAGAAACACCATGGAAATTTTCCTCGCTAAAGCTATGCAAAGGCAATGGTCTAAGCTGTGATGCTAAGTGATCATCCTTAAAATGCCACCCATAGCCGTTTTGCAAGTATTCCATTAGCTCTGACACTACCAAACTAGGCTGACGTGGAGAGTTATTTTTGCTATCGCTGCCTTGATAACTTAAATACAAACACTCACGTGCACTTATTAACGCTTCCAAAAACAGATAACGATCATCACCACGGCGCGAACGATCTCCTACTCTGCGACCTTCTTGAGCCATTAAATCAAAGTCTAATGGTTTTGATTGACGAGGATACTGCCCATCATTAAGGCCCAACATAGCCACTACTTTAAAGGGAATACTGCGCATAGGCACCATGGAACAAAAGGTGACTTTGCCCGTAATAAAAGCTTGCGTGCTACTAGCTACAGACAGTTTTTGTGTGAGGCTATAACGCACCACTTCCAAACTAATCGTTTGGACATAATCCACTTGTTCAATCCACACAGCCATATTACCAATAGCGGTAGATAAGCACTCTTTTGCAAGCTCTTCACTGTAGTCACCGTCTTGATCGTCAGCAAAAAACTCATCTATCATGCTAGTAAGGTAGCCACGCCAGGCTTTACCAGTGCGGGGTGTATTAAGCTGCCGTGCATGGGTTTGTAGTTGCTCAAGCACCTGCATTAAGCGCCCTAGAAGTATAGCTTGATCGCCCTCTACATCGGCTAGCAGCCAATCATCTTGATAGTTAAGCGCTTGGTCACCTTGGGCAAAACCAAGCAGCAAACGCTTAAGTCCCCACGACCAACTGTAGGTAGGTGTTGAAGATGTTTGACCCAACGTATGTGCCTTATGCTGTTCATCCAAACCCCAATGTACACTGGCATTCGCCAACCACACCGCAATAATTTCAAGCTCGTCAACACCTATTCCAAACTTTCTTTGAATACCTGGTAGGCGCAAAAAGTCTAGAATAAAAGACACTTGAAAACGGCTATCTGGTAATTGTAAAAGCTGCAAAAAAGCGGCCACTAAGGGTTGAGAATCTTGTGGTTTTCTATCAGCTATAGAACAAGGTAATTGAGGTGTTTGAGAACCATTGTCAAAACCATAGCCGTGATCAAACTGACGCCCATGAGTATCAAATACCGCACCCACGTGGGCTGCATAATCTTCTACCTGTGGGCACATCACTAATATGTCACTAGGTTTGAGTGTAGGATCTTGTTGGAATTTACCAAGCAACCAATCGTGCAATCCTTGTAACTCTCGCAAAGCACTGGAGCCATGGGTAAAGACGAGACTATCATCAACCTTTTTTTGGGCAAGTTTTTGTGAAGGGTTGCGTGCGTCTTCCAAGTGCAAAATATCGTGTTGTATCTGCTGTAAAGTAGATAGATGGCCGTCTGCGGTTGCGGGCTGCGCCTCTTCAAAGGCATCAATGTTGTAGCTGTCTTGTTGTTGTAATAACCGAAAAAATTCTTTGCCTTGGGCGCCCAAATTGGCTAATAACGGATTACCCCCGTCCACTAAAACATCATCGTCTTGTTGCTCAAGCCAGTGTTTAAGGTGCGTTGATGCGATGGCTTTTTCAGATTGAATATGCCCCCAATACTCGGCACAAGGGTTAAGATGGAACACATGCACTTGGGTATGCGCTGCCAAGGCAGAAAATACTTCTAAGGTAGCAGGTGCCATGGTGTTAAGTGCAAACAAGCACACTTGTTGTGGCAGGTCATTACGCTGGGCGCTAGTTAATTGGCCCAAACTTTGTATTAGCTTTCGTTGAATATCAATGGGATGACGATCATCTTGCTGACATAAAACAGCCCACAACTGGGCTTGCCAGTGTTGTGTTTGATCTTGTGCCTTAATTTGCCAGTTGGTAAGCCAGTCGGGTCGATAAAGGATATATTGTTCAAATAAATCGGCTAGGGCGCTTGCAAGTTGAAAGCGTTTTAGTAAGTCATCAGCGCTATATTCACCTAGGTTAGATGCAGATTGCCAATACCTATTGGCTTGAGTAAAGGCTGGATTTTTGAGTGTATCATCACTGGCTAAAATATCGTCAATGCGCCACACCAAAGCTTCACGCTGATAAGGAGGTTGCTGAGGAACCTGATCGTCTCCTAAAAGTTTGCGCGCTAGTTGCCATACAAACTTTCCAGGTAAAGGGTAATTTATGTTCATGGCAATGCCATCTTGCTTGGCTAACTGAGTATTAAGCCAATGCTGCATGCCTGGGTTTTCTACGATCACTTGGCTACTATTAAGCACACCAGCCAAGCCCTTTTGGTGCCCTAGTTTAACCACATGGTTGAGCAACACCGCCAAGTCTTCCAGCCTGTTAGCAGGGTACACCATCAGTTGTTTTGCTAGCGCCATGCAAGCTATTCCTTGTGTGTTAACTTTTGAGCCTGCCTCACACAGGCCCTGCTGTTGTTGATTACAAGCTTTGAGTAATTTGCACACTCATATGCTGTTTTTCATCACTTAAGTGCATTTGATCTTCTTCAATAATACAGCCTAAGTTCATGGTTTTAAACAACAACTGTTCTATAGCATCGTCGCTTTTCACATTAATATGAAATACCTTGACCTTTTTGTTAGCTGTTAAAGCCGCACGGTTTTTGTCTAACCAAATGTCAGCTTTGTTGTCATGGTAGGTATAAATAGACACTTGTTGTGCTTTGCCACTGGCTTGTCGAATGCGTTTTTCATCAGGCATGCCAAGCTCTATCCAATGGACTATATTTCCAGTTAAATCCCGTTGCCATAAATCAGGCTCATCTACAGAGCTTATGCCTTTAGTAAGCTCTAGATCTTCATGAGCTGCATGTAAAAAAGCAATCAGCCTACACATAAGGCGTGTTTCGTTTTCAGAAGGGTGTTTGGCTATGGTGAGATTGTAATCAGCATAGTGGTGGCTGTTAAGGTTGGACAGGTTTAAATTTGCCTTGTATATGGTCGCGCCTATGGCCATGGTTTTTCTCTATGCTAGGATTTAGTGATACATATAATAGTGTGTCACTAGATTAACACGAACACATCTAAAAACGGCTGTTTATAAAGCCAAGCTTACACTTAGCGCCTTGCTCAGTCTTTGACGGCTAAGTAATTGTGTGTGAGTATCATTTATTAATTTTAGCTCATCCGCTACCCACTGCTTTAAGGTCTGTTTACATGGCATCTTCTATCCAACGCACTATGGGCGCTCGTGAGTGGCTTATGCTAATTACACTATCTGTGCTGTGGGGAGGCTCCTTCTTTTTTGTTGAGGTAGCAGTGACAGCCTTGCCTCCGTTAACCATAGTGGCTTTGCGTGTGGGCCTTGCTGCAATCACTTTGTGGGCTATTGCCATGGCCATGGGGCTAAAATTTCCCACCAACCTTGGGCTTTGGGCTGCGTTTTTAACCATGGGATTACTCAACAACATTATCCCTTTTAGTCTTATTGTGTGGGGCCAAACACACATTAGCTCTGGCTTAGCATCGGTGCTCAATGCAACCACTCCTTTATTTGGTGTATTAGTGGCTGGCTTGTTATTAGCAGACGAACGCATCTCTGGTCTAAAGTTAATAGGCGTAGCTATTGGGTTTTCAGGGGTGCTAGTCATGATTGGTATGCCTACAGTAGACATAGCCACCCAAGCTAGTGTTTTGGCTCAAATGGCTATATTGGTTGCAGCTTTATCTTATGCCTTTGCCAGTGTTTTTGGACGCCGCTTTAAAGCCACAGGGCTAAACCCTATTATTATCGCCGCAGGCCAGGTGACAGGCTCTACGGTAATACTAGCTCCTGTTGCCATGCTGGTTGATGGCCCACTGGTGATCTTTGGCCCACTTGGGCCAAGCTACCTAGTGTGGATGTCTATACTGGCTTTAGCCATTTTTTCCACAGCACTGGCTTATGTATTGTATTTTAAAATTTTGTCATCCTCTGGTGCTACCAACATTTTGCTAGTGACACTTTTGGTGCCTGTTTCGGCCATTCTTTTAGGCACATTATTGCTAAGCGAAACCCTTGGGTGGAATCAGATGGTGGGCATGGGCCTTATTGCTTGTGGTTTGTCAGCGATAGATGGGCGGCTTTGGAAGCGTAAGTGAGCACCCAAATAAATAGTGGGGGCTCACTTATTTGATATCAGGCCAAGTGTCACTCAAACGATACCCCTGTGGCCAAGGATCACCAGCATCAAGCACATGTTGGTGTGTGCCTGTCACCCATGCTCGCCCTGTAATTTCAGGAATAATTGCTGGGATACTACCCACCATAGTGGTATCAATAATACGCCCGTGAAACTCTGAACCAATAATAGATTGTGCGGTGAAGGTTTCGCCAATCTTGATTTTGCCACAGGCATGGAGTAACGCCATACGTGCTGAGCTTGCTGTGCCAGTTGGAGATCGATCAATTTTTCCTGGCTTTATAGCCACTGCAGATTTTGCGGTTAAATGGCTGCCCTTTCGGGTTAATGGCCCTGCAAATAAACAAAAAGAAAAGTGCGTCCACTGAGGATTTAAGGGGTGGTGAAATTGCAATTGAGCATTAGCGGCATTAGTGATTTTAACACCCAAGGTAGCCAGGTCTTTGGCCTCACCGCTTTCTAATTTAAACCCTAGTGCTTGGGCATCTACCACCACAAAACTGTCTCCACCAAATGCCGTATCTACAGTAATGTCACCAATACCAGCAACCGTTATCTTGGCCCCTAGCTCACCTACAAAAGAAGGTAGGTTTTGTACTGTAATTCGTTGTGCCTTGCCATCGGCGCATTGCGCACGCACGCGCACCAAACCACCTGGCGCCTCAAGCACCAGGTGTGTTATGGGTTCTTGTATTGGAATGATACCAGTGTCTAATAACACCGTGGCTACACAAATAGAGTTTGAGCCTGACATAGGCGGGGTATCTTCAGGCTCCATGATAATAAAGCCCATTTGCGCCTCAGGATGTTTAGGTGGCACTAGTAAATTGACATGCCGAAATACACCACCACGGGGTTCGTTGAGCATAAAATTGCGCAGTGTTTGGTCATTAGCAATCCAATTACGCTGTTCCCACAAGGTATCACCTGGTGGCGAAGCGACACCACCCACAATCACGTCCCCTACTTCACCTTCCGCATGGCAAGAAACTACATGTATGGTTTTAATGCTTGCCATAATAGGTTAAATGTCCTTCATCAAACGCAGGGCATCATAAATAGCTGCATGGGTATTACGAGCCGAAACTGCATCACCTATTCGAAACAGCTGAAATTTACCCGCTTCATTTCGAGACACTTCTTGCACTTGCCCTAATATTAGGGCGGTCTGATCTACCTCACCTGCATTTGAAGACAGCGGTTTGAGATCAAAATATAGCTCATCCAGCGGCAAGGTGCCGTAATTGACTACAATCTGGTCATAGTCCATTGCATAAGTATGATCACTGTAATCTGTGCCAATAAGCGCAGTGAACTTTTTACCACTGTGTTCAATGCTCTTTTTAACATCAAGCAACCGCCGCGCCACGGTGAAGGTGACGTCTTTGTCTTGCAAGGAGCGCATGTAGGGCACTAAATTCATGGCCATCACATCTGGGGCAAAGGTGCGATCTGGCGTCATTATCTCTATCTGTGAGCCTAAACTCGCTGCAAATTCAGCGGCTTGTAAGGCTGGATGATCTCCAGACTCATCATAGATAAGCATGTGTTTGGCAGGTTTTACATCACCAGAAATAATATCCCAGCTGGTGACCACACTAGATTGCTCTTTGTTGGTTTCAAACAGCTGTGTATTTGGCAGGCCACCAGTAGCAATGATCACTACATCTGGCTCAAGCTCTGTAATGTCACAGGGTTGAGCTAATGTGTTAAACCGAAATTCAACATTACGCGCCTCACATTGAGTAATGCGCCAGTCTATAATAGACATCATTTCACGACGCCTTGGCGATTGCGCTGCCAAACGAATTTGGCCACCTGGCTTGGGCGCTGCTTCAAACACCACCACATGATGCCCGCGCTCTGCAGACACTCGTGCGGCCTCCATACCTGCAGGCCCAGCACCTATAATGACCACTTTTTTCTTGATGGTAGCCTTTGGAATATCATGAGGCATGGTAAGCTCACGCCCTGTAGCAGCATTGTGGATACACAGCGCTTCGCCGCCTTGGTAAATGCGATCAAGGCAATAGGTGGCGCCTACACATGGGCGAATGTCCTCTTCACGCCCTTCCATAATTTTGCGCACTATATGTGGGTCGGCCATATGCGCTCTGGTCATACCCACCATATCTAACAATCCTGCTGAGATGGCGTGACGCGCCGTGGCTACATCAGATATTTTTGCAGCATGAAACGTAGGTAATCCCGTTGCTTTTTTGACTTCCCCTGCAAAATCAAGGTGTGGTGCATTGGGCATGCCTTGCACTGGAATCATGTCGGTCAATGCAGGGTCTGTATGTATGCGGCCTCTAATCACATTTAAAAAATCCACTTGTCCAGAGGCGGCCAAGCGCTTGGATATCTCAATGCCTTGTGCTGGAGTGATACCGCCTTTTTGTATTTCATCTGCAGTAAAGCGCAGCCCCACAATAAACTCACTACCTACGCGCTTACGAATAGCGTCTAATACGTCCATCGGGAAACGCATACGATTTTCTAAGGTATCAGCGCCGTAGGGACCTATTAAATCATTGGTTAAGGGCGACCAAAACTGATCCAATAAATGACCATACACTTGTAGCTCGATGCCATCCATCCCACCTGCTTGCATGCGTTGGGCAGAGTCTGCAAAATCATTAATAATGCGCTCTATATCCCAGTCCTCTATCAGCTTAGGGAAAGCTCTGTGTGATGGTTCCCGGTGCTTTGATGATGAGACCGAAGGGAGCCAATCGCCTTTATTCCAATTAGTGCGCCGCCCTAAGTGGGTAAGCTGGATCATGGCTGCGCAGCCATGCTCATGCACGCCATCTGTGAGCTGCTGAATCCAAGGCACTACTTCATCACGATAAGCTAAAATATTATTAAATACTGGCGGGCTGTCTCTGCTTACCGATGCAGAACCTGCGGTCATGGTTAACGCTACTCCTGCTTTAGCACGCTCTACGTGGTAGGCCACATAACGCTCTTTAGGCATGCCATGTTCTGGATAAGCAGGTTCATGACTTGTGGTCATGATTCTATTTTTTAAGGTTAGATGCTTAAGCGCAAAAGGCTCTAATAGAGGATCGTTTGACATAATTTGCCCATCAGATAATAAATAACCATAGCAAGCTTATACCTGAAAATTTAAGCTTTTAATCAATTACAATTTGGCAGAATATTGACATGCGTGTCAAGTGTTGTGAGACCACCATAGTATGGCTAAAAAAATGAGATCATGGTGCTGAAATAAAACCAGGCCATGATGAAGTGGTTTAAACCAAATACCCCTATCAAACATGGGGTTGTCAGGAAATGAACATTAGTTAACATGTAATCCATACCTAACGTGTTATCTCCCGTGGTATAACAGACTAAGATGATTTAAGCTCCACCTCATATAAGGGGTTGCTCTTACATTAATATTTATTTTTTACAGCACTAATCGCTCCTTCTTGAAATAGCCACTGGGCTTTCAAGAAGTTATCTCAAAAAATACAAAAAAGTTATCACTGCAACAGGTTGTTAGCAGTGCGAAACTTAGGCCTCATATGGAAAGCTCAGATACCAAATTTGGCTACCGAGTTAGGCAGCTCCGAACGTCCTTGGGGATGTCACAAGAAAAGTTAGCCAATATGGCCGGCATTGATAGGGCACATATGGGCCACATTGAACGTGGTACGGTAAGCCCTTCTTTAAAAAAAGTCTCTCAAATTGCAAAAGCACTTGATGTATCAGTGGAAAGTCTTTTAGCTGATCAGTAGCCCCCAAAACTCACCTACCTAACCACTGTATAGCCACTATGGATTTACCCAAAGTGGCCTAATAGATGTTTACTATTTAATCTTACATTGTGGAATCTGATCCACAGCCGCAATACCTGCTGCTAATCTAAGCGCACGCTCTTCATCAATGACCGCTTGAGGGAACTGCCCCATAAAGCAACAACACACATTTTCATCTATCATTGTTCTGGGCCCATGGGGGTGAGCAATGTGTCTATAAGGCGCATGTGTGTGCCCGTGCCCAGCATGGCTGTGCCCTTGCTTTTTGTGTGAATGGTCATGGTCATGATCATGATCGTGCTTATGATCATGGCTGTGCGTATGGGCATCTGAAGCCACTTCAACCTCTGGCTGAAACTCTGCATGATGATGATGAACAGTTACTTCACCAGCAGCTAGCCTAGCTTGAAAACTTTCCATAAGGCCATTATTTACCGCAGGCTGAGACACTGTTTCTTCGATTCGCTCAACAAAGGTATTAATTACATGGGATTGGTCACGCAAATAATCAGCAACACTAATACTTACATCAGGATGCTGCGCCACAACCTTGTCAATATAGCCGTGGATACGACCAATTAATTTACCTGAGAAAAGAAAATATGGTGCCACTACTATCTTTTTAAAGCCTAGCTTTAACGCCATTTCTAAACCGCGCCCCACCGATGGAAAGGTAACGCCAGAGTAAACCGTTTCACACCAACCAAAGCCCATATTTTCTGCCACAATGCGGGTGAGTTTTGAAACTTCTGCATTGGCTTGAGCCACTGATGTGCCTCGGCCCACCACTACCAGCATGGTGTCGTATAAATCACCAGGCTGTGGCATTTCAGCTAGATCCACCGCTTCCATAATGCGATGCTGAAAAGCCATGATCATTTCATCATGCAAGCCAAGCTCTTGACCATATTTGATGGTAAGTGCAGGGTTTTTTTGCATGTAAGTGGTTAATACTGAAGGGATATCATTTTGCGCATGCGTGGCTGAAAACAACATGCCAGGCACCGCATAGATGTTAGTGATGCCTTTAGCAATCAAACGATCTAACGCCATGTGGATATTAGGTGATGAATATTCTAAAAAACCATATTCAACCTCTAACTGAGGAAACCTAGCGCGCAAGCCAGTAGCCAATAAGCTGAACTCTTCTTCAGCAATTTTAGCTCGGCTACCATGGCCACAAATAATGATTCCAGAATTTGCGGGTAAAGCATTTAATAATGACATGAGTATCTCCTTAAGCTGCAAATTATACAGGCACATAGGCAGGGTTAAATACCCAACACGTCAAATAATTCTCAATTTGCGCCTAACTAGCTAGTTTATTAGGTGAATAATAAAAACGGGGGATAAAAATACAAATAGTTTGGGAATATTTGAGTTGTCATAGATGGTGCCCGGAGCCGGACAAGTAATATATCCTAAAAACCACTAATACAAGATAATTACTGGCCGTAAATTTAATTTATAGCACCATAAATAGCACCAAAATTAATTATGTAACAACTAATTTGCGGTATTATATGTATATTGAAAAGTGGTGGTTGGCTAATGCTTTGGTGTTATTATTATATTTTTTACATCGCTTCCTTATCGGAAGATGGCATATTTTGGTGTGGAAACGTACAGGTGAAATGACTGCCTTTACCTTTTTGTGAGCTGATGTCTAAACTACCCTCATGCCGCAAGATAATTCGCTCCACTATAGCCAAGCCTAAACCAGTGCCTCCACTGGTACTAGAACGGCTGGGATCAACCCTATAAAAGCGCTCGGTTAAACGCGGTAAATGTTTTTGGCCAATGCCAATGCCATTGTCAGACACATTAATGCACCACCCATCATTAGTTGTGTGCAAAGCGATATCTACGCGTCCCCCATGCTGAGTATATTTAACCGCATTGGTCACCAGGTGCGTTAACACACTAAGTATCTCTGACTTCACACCCACCACACTTGCTTGCCTTTCAAGGCAAAGCTCTATGGTGACTTTTTTGTCTAGCTTCCGGGCTGTATCGTGTCCCCTAGAGATCGCCTGAGCCAACAATATGGACATTTGATTACGCACAAATTTTGACCGGTCAATGCTCCCTTCCAAGCGCGACAACACTAACATGTCTTGCACCAAGTTAGTCATTCGATGGGCTTGCGCTAACATACGCGTATGACTTTTTTGTACATCAGCATCTAATTCAGGATAATGCAGTTGGAATGTTTCTAAATAGCCCTGAATCACGGTTAATGGTGTGCGCAATTCATGGGATATATTACCGATAAAATCACGTCGCATATTTCCCAGCTTGATACTTTCAGTCATATCCCGCACGATCAGTAGGTTGTCACCCTTAGCAAAGGAAGTCACCGCTATTTCTAATACTCGCTCAGGATTAACTGGCGATTGCACATAAATGGGCTGACCAAAATCAGCATGGTGGTAGTAACGAAAGAAGTTTGGCTCGCGCAGTAAGTGAAGTAAAGGAGCACCCCGGTCCTGTTTGTTTTTTAAGCCAAACATTTTGCGGGCCGACAGGTTCCACCACTCTAGTGCACCACTGGCGTCAACCGTGATCACACCCTCGCGTAGCGCATTAGCCGATTTTTGAATACGTAAAATAGCAGTGGTTAATTCTTGCTCGGATTTGAAGTGTTTAACTTGTAACTCTTCAATACGGTCAAACACCCGACCCCAAATACCTTGGGATTCGGGCAACTCTGCGAGTCTGTCATCATTATTTAACCACACATCCAGTTGCTGTAGTTTACGTACATGGTATAACAAGAGGACCATGAGCCCACTGGCAATGGCCCAACTGAGTGACCAAAAAATGGCACCCATAATGACACTCAGAGCAACAGCTGCATAAGCCTTGGGCACCCTAGCTTACCTCATCTATTTTTGTGGAAAAGCGATATCCAGAGCCACGTACAGTTTGCACAAATTGTGCATGCTCTTTACCTAAAGCATTACGCAGTCTGCGAATATGCACGTCCACGGTTCGCTCATCAATATAGACGTTGGCACCCCAGACATAGTCCAATAGTTGCCCACGACTATAAACTCGCTCTGGGTGGGTCACAAAAAAGGTTAATAAGCGGGTTTCTGATGGGCCCATAGTGATGGGTTGGTCCTTAATCATCACCCTTTGTGCTCTAGAGTCTAGGGTTAAATCACCAATGTGTATGTTACTTTGTTCTGTCAATCCACCCGCGCGGCGCATGACTGACTTAATACGCGCCACCAGTTCACGTGAGGAAAAGGGTTTGGTGATAAAATCATCAGCGCCTGAATCTAAGCCAAGCACTTTATCAGCTTCTTCTTCGCGTGCAGTGAGCATAATAATGGGCAAGCTAGCAGTCAATTCATCACGCTTTAAACGGCGGGCGAGGTCGATGCCACTTCCGGCTGGCAACATCCAATCCAACAACACCAAATCAGGTTGAAGATCGATAATTTTGATGTAGGCATCTTTAATGTTATCCGCCTCAAAACATATAAAGTCGGCCTTCTCCAATGCCAATCGCAGTATTTCACGGATATCTTCTTCATCTTCAACAATTAATATTTTCTTTTGAGTCATGATAGTCTCCTATAATTCACTCACATAAGGTTGTTGTGCCAAAAAATGACATGCGACTGGGTTGAAAATTATTGTTTGTCATCCATATCAACGGTTGCATTCATCTGCGCCACAGAACTGTGACTAACATTAATGCCCTTCACCAAATAAATAAGGTGTTGCGCTACATTTTGGGCATGGTCTCCAACACGCTCTAGGCTGCGTAAAATCCATATAGTATGCATACTTTGCTTAATGGTTTGTGGCTCTTCCATCATTTGTGTCACCAGAGCCCGCATGGCAAACTTATACTCCTGATCCACATCATCATCGCTTTTGGCCACTTGATAGGCTAAGTCTGCATCGTAACGGGCAAACGCCGTTAATGAGTCACTAACCATAGTAGCAACCAATTCACTTATATGCCTAACCTGAGCGTAACCTTCTCCGGGGAATCCATCAATGAGTTTACTCCCACTATTGGCTATTCGACAGATTTCATCACCCATGCGCTCAAGGTCTGATACCGCTTTACTGATCGCAATCACTAGCCTTAAGTCACTCGCCGCTGGCTGGCGGCGGGCAATAATGCGGGTGCATTGTTCGTCCAAATGCATTTCCATAATATTAATTTGATCATCAGCTTTAATAGCGCATTGCAGCAGCTGTATGTCGCCAGTTTTCAGGCCCAGCATGGCGTCCTTTAACTGCTGTTCTATGAGCCCGCCCATGGTCATTAAATGCGTGAGAATTTCATCCAGTTCAGTATTGAATTGCTGGGAGATATGGCCTACATGGCCATCTTTATTGGTAATATTCATCTGCAATTCCTTAAAGTCATTTAACCGTAGCGGCCAGTAATATAATCTTCTGTTTGCTTTTGCACAGGATTAGTAAACAATTGATCGGTAGTGCCAAATTCAATTAAGTCACCCATATACATAAATGCAGTATAGTCTGAGACTCGGGCCGCCTGTTGCATATTGTGAGTCACAATGACGATGGTGAAATCCTTTTTCAATTCGTGTATCAGCTCTTCAATTTTTAACGTTGAAATAGGATCCAGCGATGAGGCTGGTTCGTCTAACAGCAATATTTCTGGCTTTACGGCAATGGTGCGAGCAATCACTAGCCTTTGTTGCTGGCCACCAGACATGCCTAGAGCACTTTCATGCAGGCGATCTTTGACCTCATCCCATAAAGCCGCTGATTTAAGCGCCCACTCGACTGTGTCATTGATAAGCTGCTTTTTTTTGATTCCCTGGATTCGTAAGCCATAAGCTACATTTTCAAAAATGCTTTTGGGGAAAGGGTTAGGCTTTTGGAATACCATTCCTACTCTTCTACGAAGATCGGCTACATCCACACCCTTGGCATAAATATTGTTTTTATCAAGCGTAACTTGACCCTCAATGTTGCATGAGTCTACCAAATCATTCATACGATTAAAGCAACGCAGCAGAGTCGATTTACCACAGCCACTGGGACCAATAAACGCAGTCACACGATTACGGGGAATCTGCATACTGACACTATTTAAGGCGCGCTTATCACCATAATACAGATTCAAGTCATTCACCTCTACAGCAATGCGCTCTTGCTCCATGCTGAGGCCTTGAGGGGCATCAATGGCTAAACTAAAATTGGTTTTGCGCTGTGTATCCATCATATCTGCTCTCATTAATTAACTCTCTAAAGCCTTGTACTTTTCTCGTAGACGGTTACGAATAGCAACAGCAGACAAGTTTAATAGGGCGATAACTAGCACTAGCAAAAAGGCAGTAGCGTAAACTAAAGGCCTTGCTGCTTCTACATTTGGACTTTGAAAACCCACGTCATAAATATGAAACCCAAGATGCATGAACTTTTGGTCCAAGTGCAAAAATGGGTAGTTACCATCTAATGGTAAAGAAGGGGCTAACTTCACCACACCCACCAACATCAAAGGAGCAACCTCACCTGCAGCACGTGCTACAGCCAAGATAACACCTGTCATGATCGCAGGGCTGGACATTGGTAAAACCACTCGCCATAGGGTTTCAGATTTGGTTGCCCCCAATGCTAGGCTGCCTTCACGTACTGCACGGGGAATACGAGAAAGCCCTTCCTCAGTCGCTACAATAACCACGGGGACAGTTAATAGAGCTAGTGTTAATGAAGCCCATAATAAACCTGGTGTACCAAATGTAGGAGCTGGAGCAGCTTCAGGGAAAAATAACTGATCAATATTCCCACCTAAGAAGTAGATAAAGAAACCAAGTCCAAACACGCCGTAAACAATAGACGGCACACCTGCTAGATTATTCACCGCTATGCGAATAATACGTGTCACTATGCCTTGCTTGGCGTATTCACGTAGGTAGATTGCTGCGACCACACCGATCGGTGTCACCATCACAGACATAAGCAGCACCATTAGCACGGTACCAAAAATAGCAGGGTATACACCACCTTCGGTATTAGCCTCTCTGGGATCTGTGCTTACAAACTCCCATACCTTAGCCATATAAAAGATCACCTTCTCCATGGCCGTCATGCCATTGGGGCGAAACGCACGGACTATCTTTGAAAGGTTGATCTCCACCTGGGTTCCAGACATCGTCTGCGCCATAATACTGTCACGCTCAAATGCCGTATAAAGGTCGATCAACTGTTGTTGCAACCCCTCATAGCGCCGATCTAATAGGTCTCGTTTTACATCAAGCTCAGCTTGCCTAAAAGGGGATAGTTGATTATCTAATTCAAGGCGGCGCTGATCTAGTCGTAAACGCTCCATACCATAATTAATATCGCCAATGGCACCTGTTTCAATACCTTTAATGTCATCATAAATGCTTATGCTTCGCGCTAAACGCTCTTGAAAAAGCTCCCAAAGTTTTGCATCTTGCCCATCATTACGATCACCAATAACTACGCCAGACTCTTTTACAGACAATAGTTCACCATAAAAATTACCCCACTCGCGTCGTTCAAGAGTCATCACTTGTTTTGGGTAAGTTGGGTCTATTAAGTCCTGTTCTAGCACCCAAACAAAATCTACCCCCGTGATGTCTCGGTTTCCTGCTTTAATCAGCAGACGTTTGGCACTTTCTTGGCCTACCGGTAGTATGACGCCAGACCCACGTAATTGATCTGCACTCACCAGTTCATCATCAGCAATGGAGCCGATTAGGGTAGTAATTTCCTGCTGCGCATGGATCTGTGCTTGTAGTACGGGCGCTGGCCAAAAATGGCCTAAACCTCGCACTGCAATCAGCCCCAGCAGCCCCACTACCATGATGACATTTATCGCCACCGCCGCGCCGTTAAGCCAAATCCAGGGCAAACCACTTGCAAACCATTGTCTTACACCAATTCTCATCATTTTTAACTCTTACAGTGAACCGTATTTCTGACGTAAACGTTGTCGTACCACTTCTGCCAACGTATTAACCATAAAGGTAAAGGCAAATAACACCAACGCAGCCAAAAACAGAATACGAAAATGCGATCCACCTACCTCCGATTCCGGCATCTCCACCGCAATATTAGCCGCCAAGGTGCGCATGCCTTCAAAAATATTCATGTCCATAATTGGCGTGTTTCCTGTGGCCATCAAGACGATCATCGTTTCACCAACTGCACGCCCCATCCCAATCATTACAGCAGAAAATATACCTGGGCTTGCCGTTGGAATAACCACGCGGGTTAGCGTCTGCCAAGGCGTCGCACCCAGAGCCAAACTGCCTTGGGTCAAATGCTTAGGCACACTAAAAATGGCATCTTCAGTAATGGAAAAGATGGTTGGGATAACCGCAAACCCCATCGCAATGCCCACCACCAAAGCGTTGCGCTGATCAAAATTAATACCTAAGTCCCTGCTAACCCACTGGCGCATGTTACCGCCAAATAGGCTTGTTTCTAGTGCATCACTGATGGGCATAGACAACCAAGCCAAAGCCAGCACCACGGGGATGATAATCAGCACATCCCAACCTTCTGGTAATTGCCATCCAAAATCTTTGGGCAGCTGCGCCCAGAGGAAAGCAAACACCAATGTACCCATGGGAACTATGACAAATAAGGTGAACACACTGGCTAAGTTAGTTTCGATAAACGGCGCCAACCACAGGCCAGCTAAAAATCCTAAAATTACCGTGGGCAAAGCTTCCATCAGCTCAATTAATGGTTTCACCTTGCGACGCAGGGCAGGGGCCATAAAGTAGGCGGTATAGATGGCGCCACAAATGGCCAATGGGGTGGCCATTAACATGGCATAAAAAGCCGACTTTAAAGTTCCAAAGGCTAATGGAACTAAACTATATTTCGGTTCAAAATCATTGGACGAAGCTGAGGACTGCCAAATATACTCAGGGTTCTCGTAGCCTTCGTACCATATTTTATGCCACAGGGCTTTCCAAGAGGTGTCGGGGTGATTGTTATCGACTTGCCAAAAGCTCAAATGCCCTGCGTTATTTTCCAAGAGCATGGCGTTGGCTCGAGGTGACATAGCAATAAACTGAATAGGCGCTTTGATAATTTTTTGCTGATGTACCTGGACCCCTGCTGTGGCACTAAAAAAAGCCACATTACCCTCTGCATCACCGGTGGCAAAGCCACGGCGACGATGTTCCATAGCCAACAATTGGGGACCATCCTGTTGCTCAAAGTCGCGTATGTGGCCCAGTGACCAGTGATTGTCTTGGTCACGAACCATAAACCACTGGCTCATTGCCCCACTCACATCAGATACCGTCAAGGTTGAACCACCCAACAGCAACTGCACGTCATTTAAAGCATAATCAGACAATTTGTGAACCGCATTCAACCGTGGGTTCTGGCTATCTTTAACATCAAAAATACTCAGATTAGCATCCCGATCTACCGCCATTACCCAGCGCTGATCAGGTGAAATAAGAATCTTGAACGGCATAGAACTCAAAGTTGGCAGGGCATAGACTGCAGCACTAAGCGTCACCTCTTCGGTCATAAAGTTTTGATCTTTGCTTAACTCAACTAAAACCAACTCATGAGAGGCATTGGCCGCCACGATAACAAGAGCGTCTTCTGCATCCCTAATGGCCAAGAATGTGGGCTCACCAAAACTTGCCGGTAAGGCAATAGGGGTATCGCCATAGGGGTAGATTAAGCTAGGGGTGATGAGACGCTCTGTCCCTATGGGGTAACTAGTGTCGTATTGTGGCTGAGCTATTAGCACTTCACCCTGCTTATTAGCAGCCCCAAATAAGCGATTAACATTAGTGTCTAAAGCAAAAGCACTAATTCCTTGCTGCTCACTAAAAGCAAGTTGATCGGTGAGCCGTATTTGTCCAGTTTGAGTGGCAAAAAAATACGCACTCCCGTCACTGGCCAACTTAAAGCCTACTTCGTTTTGCTCTTCCACACCTAAGTGCAGGCTGGGTGAGTCCGAACCCACTTGGTAACTAGTGCTCTGCCCCTCCCAAGGGGTAATTTCAGCCCCTTGGAATAATGGCAATACCTCATACATTAGATACACAAAAATTAATAAAATAGCCACAATAACGCTCATGCCACCAATGCCAACAAACACAGTGGTAAAGCGGTCTTTTATGGCCCTCAGCCTACGATTGCGGCGTAAAGCAGGGGTGTTGAAGTCCAGTTCTGGAACAGATATATTTGTTTTTTCATTCATGGCGACAAGTCTAGTGTGGGAATATGACAGTAATATGACCAAACTGTCAGATCACTGTCATACCTTCACTTAATAGTACGAATAAAAAAAAGGGCCTTGTCAAATGACAGGCCCTTTTAGGTATTAACTAAGGCATTAACTAATGCTCATTACTTTCTCAGTGTTACATACCTAAGCTCTTGAGAGTCTTATTAACTACCTTAAGAGGTAGTGGAATATACCCATCTTTAACCACAACTTCTTGGCCAACTTTGGACATCACTAACTTAACGAATTCACGCTCTAATGGAGACAGATCTTTGTTAGGCGCTTTATTGACATAAACATATAGGAAGCGGGCTAAAGGGTAAGTTCCGTTAATGGCGTTATCAGGGGTCGCGCCAATGAAAGCACCACCTTTTTTTGATAATGGCACAGCACGTACAGATGAGGTTTTATAACCGATGCCAGAATAACCAATACCGTTCAAAGAAGTGGCTACAGACTGCACCACAGACGCCGAACCCGGTTGCTCGTTCACAGAGTTTTTGAAATCACCTTTACATAGAGCCTTTGACTTAAAGTAGCCGTAAGTACCCGATACAGAGTTACGGCCATAGATCTGCATATCACGCTGACCTAATGCACCTGCAACGCCAACTTGACCCCAGTTAACAATATCTGCTTCGCCACCGCACTTGCGCGTTGCTGAGAAGATCGCATCAACGTCAGCAATCTTCAACCCTTCCACTGGGTTATCTTTGTTTACAAACACAGCCAAGGCATCAATAGCTACTGGCACAGCAGTAGGCTTATAACCATACTCGGTTTCAAACGCCGCCAATTCTTTGTCTTTCATCATACGGCTCATTGGGCCTATGTTAGAAGTACCTTCTATTAAAGCTGGGGGCGCGGTTGAAGAACCCGCTGCCTGAATCTGAATGTTCACGTTCGGGTAATTACGCTTAAACTCTTCTGCCCATAATGTCATCAAGTTGGCAAGTGTGTCTGAGCCCACTGAAGACAAGTTACCAGATACTCCACTCACCTTGTTGTAAACAGGTAAGTTAGGGTCAAGCAGATCAGATGCCTGTGCTGAAAATGAAACGGTACTAGCGACCAGTGCGGCAGCAGTTAAAAAATTCTTGATAATCATGGTTTACTCCTAAAATTTAAATGCTCTTTATGTTGGAACCCATTCTATGAGTGAAGTGTGACAAGCAAATGACACATTAAAATGATTTTATGACGACTACAAAAAAAGCGGGAATTGTTACTACAGCGTCGGTAAACAGGGGAATATAGATATCCTAAATAAAAACAAGTCGCCCATCGGCTGGCCGCATCTCTAAGTCGAAAGCTAATTAACCATTATTTTTGTGGCCTCCACAAAGGCACAGTGTGTGCCGTTCAAGGTACCGGAGGTAGGGCAATTACACGTTTAAGCGCAGACTGATATTAGATACCTTCGCATAGTGAATTTTTAAACTGATCGAAGCATATGTAAAAAAGGCACTTAATAATTAATCTCTGAATGCATCAATTTCTGAAATGCCTACATTAAGCCTACACGGGAAATGCATATGGAAAACAAAAAACAAAATATTTCGAGTAATTACTTTAACTAATTGATATATAAGAATAAAAGATGGTGCCCGGAGCCGGAATCGAACCGGCACGACCGTTAAGTCGCAAGATTTTAAGTCTTGTGTGTCTACCAATTTCACCATCCGGGCGATGGTCCTACAGAGGCGGCATGCATTAAAAAATACTTACCTTGTAATGCTACTAAGCCATTACATTTTTGGTAACAATACTGAGATTGCTGCCAATGCTTTCACGGCTGAATAAAGTTTTATTTCAACGTGTTATGCGGAACAGCATTTTACACTTTGGGCCGTTAAAGTAAAGCGAAAATACGTTATTTTCTTTATATTAGGCGTTATTAAGTGCTCGTGTTGTGACATGGGTGTTTATCATCTCACGTGGCTATAATTTTTGGACTTTTGACATACAAACATCAAACAACCACCTAAGCACTATGGATAACCACTGCATATTCGGCGGGTGTTGAGCTAGTGCAAAACAGGCAGTGATCTGGTCACTGTGTCCTGGAAAAATGTGGAGGCCGAACCCGGAATCGAACCGGGGTTAGCGGATTTGCAATCCGGTGCATAACCACTCTGCCATTCGGCCTAAATTTGGAGCGGGAAACCGGATTCGAACCGGCGACCCCGACCTTGGCAAGGTCGTGCTCTACCAACTGAGCTATTCCCGCTACATATCACTGGTTTAAGGCTGTGATGCGCCTGTTACTATTATCACCTGAAACACTCATTTTACAAAGCGTTTTTATTGGCATCCCGTAGGGGGTTCGAACCCCTGTCGCCGCCGTGAAAGGGCAGTGTCCTAGGCCACTAGACGAACGGGACGCTACAGCTCCGTTAAGAGTGGAGCGCATATTATTGATTTTGCAGGATTATGTCAACTTAAAATTGGCATATATCGGGTAATCTTGGGTATTTTGCGATTAATGGCGAGCACAAGCTGATAAACATTAGATGTTTTGCATAAGACAAAAACATACACAAATGAGTCAGCAATACAGTAGATGCTGCACTGAGGTATAAAAGGAGTAGAAGTAGTGTGAGCACTTTAGGAAAATGAGTGCTGTAATAAAAAATGGAGCGGGAAACCGGATTCGAACCGGCGACCCCGACCTTGGCAAGGTCGTGCTCTACCAACTGAGCTATTCCCGCTACATATCACTTGTTGAAGGCTTGTGATTAACCTTTACTATTTAGGCTTGCAGTTATAAGCCAGCATTGATTAAAACGCCAACTTATAACTGCATTCCGAAAATAGTGGTATCCCGTAGGGGGTTCGAACCCCTGTTACCGCCGTGAAAGGGCAGTGTCCTGGACCACTAGACGAACGGGACACATTCGCGCTTGGTATTGCCTATTGGCTGTACCAAACTGGAGTGCGCATATTAGTGATTGAGTGGATTTGTGTCAAGCACTAATTATAAAAATAGTATGTTTATTTCAATCACTTAGTAATTTATTGTCACTAAACAATATATCAGTAAACTATTTGAGTTTGTGTGCCCTCTCATCCACAATGGCTGCACTATTTTTTTTGGATGAATCTCATGGCATTTACCCTTCATGGCGCACCACTTTCGCCATTTGTTCGCAAAGTGATGTATTTGCTGGCGTTATCTAAAACTGATTATAAGCTTAAAATTATTGTGCCTGGATCAGTGCCAGATGATTTTGTAACTATTAGCCCATTAAGGCGCATCCCTGTTTTACAAGATAACGAGTTTTATCAGGCTGATTCAAGCATTGTGTGTAATTATCTTATTGAAACTCTAAATCATGATGATTTAACGCTTCTCATTCCCGCCAACGCTCAGCTTAGGGCCCACATGCGGTGGTTAGAAAAATTTGCTGATTATGAATTAGCGCCATGGCTAACTTTTGTTGTATTTCGCCAACGGGTACTGATAAAAGCTGCAGGGAAAGTACCTAACGAAGAACGTATTCAAGAAGCCTTATCTGTGCGCATTCCCCCACTACTGGATTACCTTACCAACCAGCTAGGCAGTAACTATTACTTTGTTGATAACCGCTTGTCTTTAGCGGATATTGCGATTACCAGCCAAATGATTAATTTTATGCACGGCGGTGAACATATTAATAAAGCTATGTGGCCCCAGCTATCTGATTACTTTGAGCGCATGCTCGCTATGCCCATATGGAATAATCTAGTCACACGTGAGCAAGTGACGTTAAATAAAATTCGCGCATCCATCATGCCCAAGGCACTAGGTTGAGCAATCAATTTCGTGGCTATAGCTTAGCTGCGGGCACTTTTTTCAGTGTACTAGCTCTGGCTTTTCAACCGCTTTACATTGTTGCCGGCCTATTACTTTGGCTCTTTGCTTTTTGTTCTTTTAAATTACTTGCCCGCCGAGCTTTAGTGCAATCGATGGTTTTAATTGGCGTGGGCCTAGCCGGGCTTAGCTACAGCCTCCTTGAGGGCGCCTCTGCGCCACTTTATCGACTTATTAATAGCAATACTCAACTACTAGCCATGCTCACAGCTGTGAGCTTTTTAAGCCTTATAGCCACGCCCTCTAAACATAGCAAAAAGAGACACCCTCCTGCAGGCAAAAAAGGCCTCATAAGCACCCTTATTTCGGGACATTTTTTTAGCGCTATCATTAATATGTCAGCGATACTTATTATTGCCGAAAAACTCAGCGAACGTCGTACAATAGATACTCGTACAGCCAGCTTACTTACTATTAATTTTGCAGTGTGTGCCCTGTGGTCGCCTTTTTTTGCTGCTATGGCTTATACCCTAAGCCTGGTACCAAATATGAGCCTATTGGCTGTAATGAGCGTGGGTGCGCCTATGGGCCTCATTAGTTTAGCCATGCTGTATTGGTTAAACCAAGCGCCTGAGTCTCAGATGACAGGCTACCCACTTAAAGGGCGCAATTTAGTATTGCCTACACTTTTAGCCATCACCGTGATTGTGGCTCATGAAATATGGCCCACCATTTCGATCACGCAAATCATCGCCATCAGTGCGCCCGTATTAGTGATTACAGTGTTGCTGTATGAGGGTAGGCCTCAGCAATTGCATAGCCATATAGTCAATCGCTTGGCCAAAATGCACAATGAAATCACCCTCTTTTTGGCTGCTGGCGTTTTTGCTATTGGTTTGGGGGAGTTCTTTAAGGTAGTGCCACCTTGGCTGCCGTTTAGCCATTATGGCCCACTAGAAGCTAGTTTAACCTTAGGTTTTTGCTTAGTAGCTGGGCGCCTAGGTGTGCATGTCATCATGATTATGGCGGTGATTGCGCCACTATTACTCACTCTAGAGCCAGATCCGAACTTATTGGCAATGACGTTTTTATCAGCTTGGGGGCTTGGTAGCTCAATTAACCCTGTTTCGGGCACTTTATTGGCCATGCAGGGCAACTATCACATTAGCGGCAGTCAGATTGCCCGCGCCAATACACTGCCTGTGGCTGGGCTGTATACTATAAATTGCGTTAGTTATTATATTTATGCAGTGTTTAGCTAATCATTATTAGATAAATCGCTAAACACTAGTCGGCTATTTTAGTAGATTAAAAACTTAGCGTTCACGCTGGTCGTCAATAACGATGCCATCATTGGGTAAGCTTCCTATGGCGTGTAAAACAACCTCTCCACGAAGGTGCAACACACTGCGTACACCTTCTGTAATAAGTTGAGTTGTTTCGGATAAGGTATTTTTAACTTCACATAACACTTGCAAACTATCTTGCCCGTTTATCTGCTTCACCTGCAGGCGAACTTTTACTAACGCTTCATGTTTGGCTACTAAGTCAGCTACTTGCTCTGGCCGCACAAACATTCCTCTCACTTTAGCGGCTTGGTCTGCCCGTCCCATCCAACCTTTAATGCGCCTGTTGGTTCGTCCACATGGGCTTTGTCCTACCAAAATAGCAGACATATCACCTGTTGCAAAACGGATCAATGGATAGTGCTTATTAAAGTTGGTCACCACCACTTCACCTACTTCGCCATCTGCCACGAGGTCACCGGTGCCTGGGCGAACAATTTCTACATACACATCCTCATCGATCACCATGCCCTGTCTAGCTGGCGTTTCATAGGCAATGCTGCCAAGGTCTGCCGTAGCATAACCTTGTAATACATTAAGCCCACGGGCTTTGAAAAAGTCTTGTTGGGCTGGAAAAAATGGCTCACCACCCACCACTGCATGGGTCAAGGAGCTAACATTTAAGTTAAGGTTATCCGCCTTTTCTAATAGTATTTTTAAAAACGAAGGGGTTCCAACGTAGGCTTTGGGTTTAAGCGCCGCTATGCTTTGAGCCTGCATTTCACTGTTGCCCACTCCTGCTGCAACCACGGTACACCCTAGGGCTTTTAATGCGCTGTCAAACATGGCTCCCGCTGGGGTAAAGTGATATGAAAAGGTATTGTGCACCAAATCCCCTTTACGCAAACCGCCAGCATATAATGCTCTGGCAAAGTGCCAATGGTCTGGCACTTCAAATCCAGGCTCATTAATAGGGCCTGGAGATGAAAACACATAAGCAAGTGGCGCAGCTTTACTGCTCACCAAACCACCAAAAGGCATGTTGTTTTTTTGTAGTTCAACGAGGCTAGATTTGCGAGTAATGGGTAGCTTGGCTATGGCTTGAGTCGAAGTAATGTCACTTGCAACTACTGCATGCAAAATACCTGCCCAACCCGGGCAAGTGGCTTTGGCATGTGCTACCTGAGCTGCAACCGCTTGAATCTGTTCAATTTGACGCTGACCAGGTTCACGGGTTTCTAGATTGTTATAAAAATCTGTCATCATGTGTCCTTCACATTGATAATCCTAAAACTTGAATGCTAGCAAGGCAAGTAATTAGGCCAGCCAACGCTTACGACGACGGTATTGCTTCACATCACGAAAATTCTTTTGTGCGCCATCACTTACACCTAGGTAAAATTCTTTCACGTCTTCGTTTTCACGTAAGTCGCTGGCTTTTCCGTCTAACACCACTCGACCATTTTCCATGATGTAGCCATAAGTGGCGTAGCGCAGGGCTACCGCTGTATTTTGCTCTGCCAACAAAAAAGTGACGCCTTGCTCCTCATTGAGTTTTTTAACAATCTCAAAAATCTCTTCCACCAACTGAGGAGCAAGACCCATGGATGGCTCATCCAACAAAATCATATGTGGATTAGCCATTAAGGCACGGCCAATGGCACACATTTGTTGTTCGCCACCAGAAGTATATCCAGCCTGGCTTTTCCGTCTTTCTCTTAAGCGAGGAAAATAGTTATATACCATTTCCAAACTTTCTTGCACACTTCGGCGGCCATCTGTGCGAGCGTAAGCACCTACTAACAAGTTTTCCTCTATCGTTAAATGCTCAAAACAGTGACGGCCTTCCATCACCTGCACTACACCCATTTTTACCAACTCGGCTGGGTTACGGGTGTTAATATTTTCGCCTTCAAATTCGATACTACCTTTGGTGACAACGCCACGCTCAGAGCCTAATAAATTAGAAATTGCTTTAATGGTGGTAGACTTACCTGCGCCGTTAGCGCCAAGCAAAGCCACAATGCCTTTTTCATGAACTTCTAAGGATACGCCCTTCAATACTAATATCACGTGATCATAAATCACCTCAATATTGTTGATGGATAGTATCGGTGCTTTTTGTGTGGTCATGATTTTTTCCTATCACCAGCAAAACAATCTATTTTAGTAAAAATTAAAGTCGAGGCGCCCACTAATAATGGCGCCTCGATTATTTAAGCAACTTAGTTAATGCTTAAATTAACAATCACGTGGAGTGATGTTGTTTTCTGCTGCATACGCTTCAGAGTCAACTTTAATAAGCTGGTTAATCAGCTTGGTGTCTGGAGCTTCAAAACCACCAATCAATTTCCACTGACGATCGTTAGCATCCCACTGTTGAATACCCACGTCACCTGGACCACCATGGTTAGAGCAACTCACAGTAAATTCAGGACCAAACTCAGGCATGCCAGCTGCAGCCATCAAGGCATCTGTCACATCTAATGCTTCTAGACCATCGCGCATCATGCCCGAAGTAATGTCTTTCACACCATGAATCTCTTGTGCTTTAGCCGCGCCAGACGCTGCTAACATTGCAGAGTACATACCACGGTTATACAACACAGTACCCACGTTAGAACCATCGCCTGCTGCTAAACCTGCATCAACCACAAACTTTTGGATATCAGCATATACTGGAAAGTCGCTACCTACGTTGTGGAAGGTTGCTGCTTTGTAGCCATGTGAACCCATACCTTCAAGTGCATCATTATCCGTACCAGACCACCAGATGCCGAACATTTGATCCATTGGATAACGGATGTTAGCAGCTTCTTTTAGGGCAACTTGGTTCATTACACCCCAACCGTACAGAATAATATTGTCTGGACGCTCACGACGAATTTGCAACCACTGAGACTTTTGCTCTTGGCCAGGATGATCTACTGGAATCAAAGTAAGGTTAAAGCCTTCTTTGTCTGCCAATGCTTTTAGCGTAGTAATAGGCTCTTTACCATAGCCTGAGTTGTGGTAAACCAAAGCAATATTGCGGCCTTCAGCACTACCACTATTCTCTTCTTTAATTCGGTTGATGATTCGACTAGCGCCAGACCAATAGTTGGCTGGGAAGTTAAATACATGAGAGAACACCTTGCCGTTTGCGCCCGATGTACGGCCATAGCCTTGTGTCATCAGCGGAATATCATCCGCCATGGTTTTAGGAATCAACTGATAAGTAATACCTGTAGACAAAGGTTGATAGGTTAATGCGCCGTCGCCTTTGGTTGCTTCATAACACTCCACACCTTTTGCTGTGTTATAACCCGTTTCACACTCTGGCACAGCAGTTTTAACACCACCAATACCGCCATCACGCTCATTCAACAAAGTGAAATAATCTGCATAACCATCAGCATAGGGCGCACCACCTGAGGCATAGGGCCCGGTTCGGTAGCTTAATGATGGAAATACAAGATCAGCTACAACAGGTGCTGAAACCGCCATTGTAGTCAAAGCAATCGTTGCTAATTTAGTAAATTTCATGTCGTCATCCTCCTAAGGGTTTGACTTATTTTTATTTTGCTCACATGAGCATGAAACAACACTAAGTGGTTTTCATAAAGCTAATAACGCTTCGTGTAAACCTAGTGCGGGAACGGCCAAAGCCGTAATTTTTCTTTTAATACTCGAGCCATTTGCGCTAGGCCATGGGGCTCTACGATCAGAAATATCAATATAAGCCCACCCACAATAATAAATTCAAAGTGCGCAGCTAAATCTGTAGGCCAACCCATACCACCTACTAAAATATTTTTTAGTAAAACTGGCATTAACACCATAAAGGCTGCTCCTATGAAGCTACCAAAGATAGATCCCAAGCCGCCAATAATGACCATAAATAGCACTGCAAATGACACAGAGATGCCAAACGCTTCAGTCACTTCAGCAGCACCTAAATACACAGAAAAGAATAAAGAGCCAGCAATGCCTACAAAAAACGACGAGACCGCAAAGGCAGATAGCTTCGCAGCTAATGGGTTAACGCCAATTATTTCTGCGGCAATATCCATGTCTCGTATCGCCATCCAGCTGCGCCCCAAACGCCCTCGGGTTAAATTACGTGCTACCCAAGCTAAACCCACAGCAAACACCAAACAAAAAAGATAACCAGCTACTGGTGTCGCATGAGGACCGGTAACAATGACCCCAAACATCTCCCGCTGTGGGGCGCTAATTTGACCGGATGCAGAGTAGTTATAAAACCATGGCACCTTGTTAAGTAACCATACTAAGAAGAATTGCGCTGCTAGTGTGGCTACTGCTAAGTAGAAGCCTTTAATCCGCAAGCTTGGCAAGCCAAAAAGAGCCCCTACTACTGCGGTAATTAAACCAGAAAGCAATACAACACTAACCATATCCATGCCAGGAAATGCGGTCATAAGCTTATAGGTTGCATAGGCTCCTACTGCCATAAAACCACCGGTGCCTAAAGACAGCTGTCCGGTATAACCCACCAAAATATTCAGCCCTAGTGCAGCTATGGCCCACACTAAAAAGGGAATCATGACTGCATTAGCCATGTAGTCTGTAAGAAACATGGGGACAACAATAAAAGCCACTAGCATTACAAAATAATATCGCCACCGATCAAATTTAATAGGAAAGGTTTGATTATCTTTTTGGTAAGTCTTTTTAAAATCACCTGATTCGCGATAAAACATCTGTTACACCCTTTCTATAATCTTTTCGCCAAACAACCCCTGTGGTCTAAACACAAGGAACATAAGCGCCAACACATAGGCAAACCAATTTTCTGTAGCACCGCCAATTAACGGGCCAATGGAATATTCAAATAACTTTTCACCTACACCAATAATCAAACCACCAATAATGGCTCCTGGAATGGAAGTAAAGCCACCCAGCATCAATACAGGTAAGGCTTTTAATGCGATTAGGGAAAGCGAGAATTGAACGCCAGACTTGGCACCCCACATAATACCAGCCACCAAAGCTACAAAGCCTGCAATAGACCACACAATCACCCAGATGGTGCGCAATGAAATGCCCACAGACAACGCTGCTTGGTGGTCATCTGCTACCGCTCGCAAAGCCCTGCCTGTTTTGGTGTATTGACTAAAAATGGTTAATGAAACCACTAATACTATAGCGACTAAACTGGCCACCATATCCAACTTATCCAAATACATACCATAATAATTCTCGCCTTCAGCAGCCCAGCCTAAGGTGTACTCTTCTAACCAAAGCGAGCCTCCTGAGGGCAAGCCTACATCTAGGGTTTTAATGTCACTACCCCACATGATGTCGCCGAAACCTTCCATAAAGTAGGCTAATCCGATGGTCGCCATAAACAAGATAATAGGCTCTTGGTTAACCAAATGATGCAATATATAGCGCTCTACAATAATGGCAAAAAGCACCATTACGCCTACTGTTAGCAAAATAGCTATGATCGTAGGCACTTGCCAGCCAAAGTGATGCATATTGGTGCCAAAAATGGCATTAATTAGATGGGAAAAAGGTATCTGTCCAGTTTGAATGCCCACCAAAGTCAGAGCAGCAAACAAAGCCATTACGCCTTGGGCGTAGTTAAAAATACCTGATGCCTTAAAAATCAGCACAAAACCAAGGGCCACCAGAGAATACATCACACCCGCCATTAGGCCGTTGAGTATTACTTCGATGGTATATAAAAAATCAGCACTCATACATAGTCCCCTTAATGACTCACGCCAAGATAGGCATCAATTACAGTTTGATCATTACGCACCACATCTGGAGTGCCATCGCCAATTTTTCGGCCATAATCCAACACCACCACACGGTCCGCTATGTCCATTACTACGCCCATATCATGCTCAATAAGCACAATGGTGGTACCAAAAGTGTCATTCACGTCTAAGATAAAGCGACACATGTCCTCTTTTTCTTCTACGTTCATACCAGCCATTGGTTCATCCAATAGCAGCATTTTTGGCTGTGCTGCTAAAGCTCGACCTAACTCAACACGCTTTTGTAGCCCGTAAGGCAAGCGCCCTACTGGGGTTTTGCGTATCGCTTGTATCTCTAAGAAGTCGATAATGTGCTCAACAAATTCTCGGTTTTCAATTTCTTCTTTTTCTGCTGGGCCTTTCCACAACGCCTGCCAAAACATGTTTTTATGCATGTGGGTAAAGCGCCCTGTCATTATATTATCCAGCACTGTCATGCCTTTAAATAAGGCAATGTTTTGAAAGGTACGCGCAATTCCCTGATAGGCAATTTGATAAGGCTTCATGGCATGACGTTGCTTACCATCAAACCAAATCTCCCCTTGCTGAGGGTGATAAAATCCATTAATCACATTAAGCAAGGAGCTCTTACCTGCGCCATTGGGACCAATGATGGCGCGAACTTCACCTTCCATTACGTCAAAACTAATATTACTGATGGCTTTAACACCACCAAAAGACAAGTCGATATTTTTCAGCTCTAGCAGTTTTGAGGCCGCTTCCATTTGTTGTAATGGTTCACTCATGGCTTAGCTCGCTTGGGCTACTGGGTTAAAAGTTTTGGCATCATGAATACTGATGTCACCGGAAATTGTACCAACGCGACCATCTTCAAAAGCCACTTCGGTTTCAATAAAGCACTGGTCTTTACCTTCATACAAGGCGTCAATTAACACTTTGTAACGTTCGTTAATGAGCTTACGCTTCACCTTTTTAGTGCGAGTAAGTTCGCCGTCATCAGCATCCAGCTCTTTGTGCAATATAAGAAAGCGACTGACCTGTGAATGAGCCAACATTTCATCATCCAACAAAGACTCGTTCACTTCAGCAATACTTTGTGCCACCATCTTGTTCACTGCCGGATGGGCTGCTAACTCTTGATAGGATGCATAGGCGATGTTGTTTCTTTCAGCCCAATTGCCTACGGCGCCCAAATCTATGTTGATAAAGGCCATGCAGTCATCACGCCCATCACCAAATGCAACTGCTTCTTGGATATGAGGATAGAACTTAAGTTTATTTTCAATGTATTTAGGGGCAAACATCTTGCCGCTATTAAAGGCCCCCACATCTTTAGCACGATCAATAATACGTAAGTGGCCATTTGGGGTCATGAAACCCGCATCGCCTGTGTGCACCCAACCTTCATCTGTTTTAGTAGCTGCGGTAGATTCAGGGTTTTTGAAATAACTGTGAAAGGCACCTGGACTGCGGTAAATCACCTCGCCATTGTCAGCTATCTTCAACTCCACACCTGGACTTGGCGTGCCCACTGTGTCTGGAAAAACCTCACCATCTGGCTGTACTGTAATAAATACTGAGGACTCAGTTTGCCCATAGAGTTGCTTTATATTGATGCCTAACGACCTGTAAAAGTCAAAAATCTCTCCACCAATTGCCTCTCCTGCAGTATAAGCCAAACGCACACGCCCCATACCTAAAGCATCCTTCAAAGGCCCATATACCAGAACGTTACCTAAGGCGTACTTAATTCTGTCCATCAGGCCTACTGGCTTATTTTCCAATAACTTAATACCCGTTTTTTTCGCGACCTGCATAAAATATTTAAACATCTTTCTCTTAAAAGGCGCTGCATCTTCCATGCGTATTTGCACGTTGGTTAGCAAACTTTCAAACACTCTAGGTGGGGCGAAATAATAAGTAGGGCCGATTTCGCGCATGTCAGATGCCACTGTTTCAGTACTTTCTGGGCAGTTAACACAAAAACCCATGGTGTAAGATTGAGCGTAAGAAAATATGTGATCCCCAATCCAAGCCACAGGCAAATAGGCAAGTATTTCTTCATTCTCTGTGAGACCTTCAAGCAAGCCGCCATAGTAGCCAGTGAGCAGAGTATTATCATAGGTCAGCACCACACCCTTAGGCTGCCCGGTGGTGCCCGAGGTGTAAAGAATAATAGAAAGATCCTCACCTTTACCTTGGTTAACAAGCTCTTGAAATTGGTTAGGATTATCCTTACGAATGGCCTCTCCTTGAGCCTGCACAGTGACAAAATCTTGGATTTTGATCTCTTGAGGGTCATAGCCTTTCATTCCACGAGGATCATCGTAAATGATCAGCTCCACGCTTGGGCAACGAGCTTTTACATCTAAAATTTTATCTACCTGCTCTTGGTCTTCAGCCACGATAACCCGAGCATCAGAATGCTCAATCACAAATTGCATCTCACTTGCAACCGAGTCATGGTAAGTAGGAACAGGCACCGCTCCTAAAGATTGCACTGCACACATAGTCCAGTATGTGCGTGGGCGATTGCCACCTATGATAAGCACTGTATCTCCAGCCTTAACACCATTAGCCTGTAAACCAAGAGCAAACCGCTCTACTTCTTCTGCCACTTGGCTCCAAGTCCATGACTGCCAAATACCAAATTCTTTTTCGCGCATGGCATCTTTATCAGTAAACATGCGTGCATTATGCAATAAGAGTTTGGGGAAGGTATCTAGTCCCGGCGCTGGGTAGGTTGGTTTTTTTAAGCTAAGGGTCATGGCAAATTCTACTTTAAAATATTCTTATTTTTGTAAAGATAACCTCTAATTGATTTTACTGGTATTAGATATATGTCGGTTCATAGACTAACGTAGGTGTTAAAAAATATTTAAGTAAAATTGCTTGCTGTCGCTGCTCAATGACCTTTTGCTATTGACCGTGTTACCCTGTAGCGACTTCTATTTGCGCTACCTACTTGCCTATGTTTAGCAGCAGTTCACTTTTGATTATCTCTTTAGCTTACTTCGCTCTATTGCTGAGTGTGGCAAAGCTTGGAGACAAACTTGTGTCATTTAAGCTTCACTCAAATAGGCACCTTCAAGCCATTATTTACAGCTTATCTTTGGGAGTGTTTTTAACCTCTTGGACATTTTATGGCTCAGTAGGGCGCGCTTCTACGTCAGGGTGGGATTTTTTAGGCTCATACCTTGGCCCCATACTGTTTTTTCTTTTTGGACATCGCGTCATTTACAAAATAGTGCTTATTGCACAACGTGAAAACATTGGTTCAATTTCAGACTTTATCTCTTCACGCTATGGTAAGAGCAGGCGATTGGCTGTCACCGTTACCCTGATCGCTACCTTGAGCGTATTACCCTATATAGCTTTGCAACTTAAAGCGATTGACCTAAGTTATGCAGTGCTGAGTAGCCAAAGTGGGTTACGTAATTCTCAAGCTGATATTTCTGTATTAATGATTGCCGTGCTCATTGGCATATTTAGTGTGTTGTTTGGCGTACGCCAAGTTGACACTTCTGCCCATAATCCTGGAATGGTTTTAGCCATTGCAGTTGAGTCTTTTATTAAACTGATTGCTTTTGTCTCGATAGGTTTTTTTGCCACTTATGTAATTAATGATGGGTTCGGTGATATTTTTAATCAACTAGAGCAGCAAAATGGCAGCAGCAGCCTAGGCCTGTTCTCTCCATTTCGTACTAGCTTTATTATTGAAAGTTTTTTAGCTGTTATCGCAGTAATCTGTTTGCCACGTCAATTTCATATGCTGGCAGTAGAAAATACTAATCCAGACCATGTCAATACAGCACGATGGTTGTTCCCGCTTTATATGATTAGCATGTGCGCTTTCATGATCCCCATTGCTTGGGCTGGCAGTCAAGCTTTGGCAGGCACCAATAGTAATCCAGACTTTTATTCCTTGCTAATGCCAATGGCGCAAGAGCAAACAGGTCTGTCTATCTTGGCCTACATCGGTGGTATTTCAGCAGCTATAGGTATGGTTACAGTGTCTACTATTGCTATCAGCACCATGGTGACTAATGACATCATTATGCCGTTTATATTGCATGTGCGTGCAGTGGAAGTGTCACAAAACAAGCACTTAGGCCATCTACTGCTCAACTTAAGGCGCTTAAGTATTTTTGCTGTATTACTGATGGCCTATGGCTACTATTTACTCATCGATAGTGGCACTGCGTTGGTGTCTATTGGCTTGTCAGCATTTGTTGCTGTTGCACAGTTTGGCCCACCCTTATTTGGTGGTATTTTTTGGCGGGGAGGACATGTGCGCGGCGCAACAGCGGGGCTATTGGCTGGCTTTTCAGCCTGGGTTTATTGTTTGCTTTTACCTAATCTCACAGGTTTTTTTCTTCAATCAGGCAGCATAATCAACAACGGCCCATTCGGTATTGAATGGCTTAGACCCACAGCACTGTTTGGTTTGGAGCTAGACCCCATTTCCCATGCTACGCTGGTGAGCTTAAGTGTAAATATAGCGTTATATATTATTGTTTCAAAAGTTAGCACACCCAGAATCATTGATCGCATACAAGCTGACTTGTTCGTTGGGACTTTGCCCCAATCGGCTTTAATTGAAGGTCGCAGGCACAATAGTGAGCTTTGTGTAGGTGACTTGTCCACTTTGCTAGAACGTTTTTTGGGGTACCGCGCTACTGTAGAGTCACTCAAACAGTTAGGTATTAAACAACCACATTTAGATTTACACAAAAACGCACCTATTAACTCACAACTAATCCTGCACTTTGAACGCACCTTAAGTGGCATTATTGGCACCTCTTCTGCAAGAGCTGTAATGGAATCTAGCCTCAACCAAAAAGATGTTAATTTAGGTGATGTAGTGTCTATGGTGGGCGAAGCAGCAAAGGCCGTAAGCTTTAACAGAGGTTTGCTGCAAGCCACTATCGATAACGTAAGCCAAGGTATTTCAGTAATAGACAAAGATCTTCGCCTAGCAATGTGGAATACACGATATTTAGAATTGTTTGAATTCCCTAAAGATGTTGTCAAGGTAGGAACCCCTATTGAAGAAATCATTCGCCTAAGCGCATTACAAGGCGAATATGGGTCTATTGATCCTGCCAAAATTGTTACGTTACGCATGGAGATGATCACGCGCGGTGAGCAGCATCGCAGCATTCGGTATCGCGAAGATGGCACTGTCATTGAAGTGCGCGGCCATGCAATGCCCGATGGAGGTTATGTAAATACCTACGTAGACATCAGTGAACAACACCACGCGGAATCGGCCCTAAGAAAAAGCAAAAAAGACCTCATTGAAGCCAATGAGAGTCTGGAAAAGCGTGTTAACGAGCGCACTGAAAGCCTATCTAAGGTGAACATTGAGCTACAACAAGCAAAAGCCCAAGCTGATGCGAGCCACCACAGTAAAACCCACTTTTTGGCTGCTGCTAGCCATGATTTAATGCAGCCTTTAAACGCTGCAAAATTATTTTCTACAGCCCTTGCTCAGCGCCAATCAGATTTACAAAAAGACGCCCAAAGCCTACAACTTTCAAAACACCTAGACGCATCCTTAGCTAATGCCGAACAGTTAATCAGTGATTTAATAGAAATTTCCACTTTAGATGGAGGAGGCTCAAGGCCACAACCAAATCATTTTTGCGCAGCCGAGTTGATGCAACAGCTAGCAGCTGAATTTAACGTCTTATGCCAACAAAAAGAGCTAACTTTTCACCTACAATGCAGCCAAGCTACACTTTTTAGCGATCCCAACATGTTGCGCCGCGTACTACAAAATTTCCTCACTAATGCACTGCGTTACACTGAAAAAGGTAAGGTGCTTTTAGGCTGTAGGCGTTTAGAAAATTGTTTAGAAATACAGATTTGGGATACAGGCTTGGGGATACCTGAGAATAAACTAGACGACATCTTTATCGAATTTAAGCGTTTAGAAATAGGCCCTCATGCGTCTAAAAATGGCATTGGCTTGGGCTTGGCTATTGCTCAACGAACAGCAAAAGCACTTGCTCACCCTCTAAGAGTTGTGTCTACCTATGGCAAGGGTTCGATGTTTTCAATTCAAGTGCCTTTCGGAGATGATGCACTCAAACCAAAACACGACAGGAACATCCAACTATCTGCTAATCATTATCAACTCAAAGGTTTTAGAGTGTTAGTGATCGATAATGACCTAAGCATTCAGCAAGGTATGCACGCCATGCTGACTTTGTGGGGTTGTGATGTGTATTGTGCAGCAAGTGCACAACAGGCTGTAAATATTGTTGAAAGCTTGTCTATGGAAACCTTGCCCCAACTAATTCTGGCAGACTACCATTTAGATCAAAACTACTTGGGTACCGACGCTATAGTTGAAATAAGACAATTTATGAGGCAAAAAATGCAAGCTTCCATAGGCAAGGTAATAGAGCAAGAAGTACCGGCAATTGTGATTACCGCTGATCAAAGCCATCAGATGAGAGAACTAACTAAAGCCTCAGGCTTTGGCCTCATTCACAAACCGATCAAACCGGCGGTGTTGCGCAAGTTTATTAATCGTTTAGGTTAGTGTGGTTAGGCCAGTTTTACCTGTACTGACACGTTTCCAGTTGAGTTTTTTCAACCGCACAATGCATTTACATCACCTGACAATGAGGGTCTTCCACTTTTAGGCGATTAAAAAAGATGCCTGCTTGAGTTCTATTAGTTACCCCTAATTTACGAAAAACTTCAGTCACATGAGCCCTCACAGTGGCATCTGTTACCGACAGTTCTGAGGCTATCTGCTTGTTATACAGCCCATCTCCCATCATCGTTAACACCTTTAATTGCTGAGGTGTTAATGCCGCAATACGTTGTGCAGTTTGCTCGTTATCTAGGGACATTGTAATAGCTGGCAAGTTAGCTGGAATCCACACCTGGCCTTGCATAACACAATTAATAGCAACAGCCATGTCTTCGTTTGAAGTTGATTTAGGTAAAAAACCACTGGCACCTAATGCCACCGATTTATGTATAACACTTGGATTATCATTACCCGATACAATCATCACAGGGATATCTGGGAAAAGCTCACTTACCTGAGCCAAACCATTAAATCCATGAGCGTCTGGTATATGTAAATCAAGTAATAGAAGGTCTGCGTCTACTCCCGTTTTCAATAACTTTAAGAGCTCTTGTAAACTACCCACCTCTAACACTTGGGCACCGTCAAAGTGCTGCTGTAGAGTATGTGTTATCGCAGTACGGAATAAAGGGTGATCATCAGCGATGATAAACTGCATAATTAAAATCCCTTGTATACAAAACTAGCACAATGGCTTATTAAAATGTCGTTATATATTAAGCCCAAACCCAACGTAAAGGCTCACCAAAGTCATCATATATCCACTTTTTAGTGGGGCGACGATTGGTAGTAATAGGCGCGGGTTTGGCCTGGCGACGCTCTTCTTTGCGCTTTTCGATGGCTTCTATTTGAGATGATAAAAGTGTGCGTGTTTGTGCTTGCGTAGCAATGACAGGACGCTGTTGGTTAAAACAGCCATTCACCAACGCTGTTTCACCTTGCTCAACATACTCTACATTTCCTCCACGCGCCAAAAAATTGGCAACATCTTGGGCTAATTCTTGCTTAACCTGATGCTTATTAGGCGGCAACCTAAGGCGTGATTTTGGACTACTGGTTAATGTCATAGTATGTGGAAAATAGAAACGCAATCTCTAATCATAACACAGGTTTTATTTTCAGGTATGTTGTAAGCTAAGCTCACAAAGCAAAGATCGCTTTAGAGATAAAATACCAACCAAAAGACATGCAATTTATGGCCTCACTTGCAATTAATTATCAGCATATCCTCACTGCCAGCCAACGCATTAAAGGCCACGCATTAGTCACACCTTTATTAGAATCACCCCTACTAAACCAGCAGCTTGGTGGTCGCGTACTCTTTAAAGCTGAAAGTCTGCAACATACTGGGTCATTTAAATTTCGTGGGGCTTTTAACAAACTAAGTAAGCTTGCGGACGCTAACCAACTAACTGGAGTCGTTGCTTATTCATCAGGCAACCATGCTCAGGGAGTGGCTGCTGCTGCTGCATATTTTGGTGTGCCCGCTACCATTATCATGCCCAGTGACGCACCTAAGATTAAGATTGAAAATACCAAGGCCCTTGGCGCTAAAGTGGTGCTATACCAAAGGCACAAAGAAGATAGGGATGCCATTGGCCAGCAACTATCACAGGCTCATAACCTCACCCTTATTCCACCATTTAATGATACGGATATTATTGCAGGTCAAGGCACCACTGGCCTAGAAATAGCCTATCAGCTTGAGGCATTAAACCTAATACCAGACCAAGCCATAGGCCCCATTGGGGGCGGCGGTTTGATGTCAGGCAGCGCTATAGCACTTAGGCACCACTTTTCAGATATATCACTATGGGGGGCAGAACCCCAAGGTTATGATGACGCAGCACGCTCAATCATTGCTGGCACCATAATAGGCAATGACCATTCACCTGCCTCTATTTGTGATGCCATTGTGACACCTAAGGTTGGCGCACTCACGTTCCCCATATTGCACAAGTATTTAGCAGGCGCTAAAACTGTGAATGACCAACATGTATTAGCTGCTATGGCTACATGCATGCAACAGCTAAAACTTGTAGTGGAACCTGGTGGGTGTGTAGGATTAGCTGCAATTTTAAATCACAGCTTAGCTGTAGCTGATAAGACCACGGTAGTGATCTTGTCGGGCGGCAATGTAGACCCAGCCATGCTGGATCAAGCATTGGCTGAGTAGGATTATTCGGCAGGCGTTATGTTAACGTTCACACTTAAAAACTCACCCTTAGTGTAAGGGATCACTGTGGTCATTTGCCATACATTGCCACCAAATTCGATATAGGTTTTGTAGCCTGTGACTTGATTTACAGAGCGTTGCTGCATGATCACATCGCATACTTCTTGTTGGTTATGGCCCACAATAACTTGCTTACTTTTACCTTTTTTATTAGCCATGTCTGCACCCGCTATAGCACCAAGCAAGGTGGCTGCATCTTTACCCGTGCCTCCTCCCACTTGATTACCCAACAAACCACCGAAAATAGCACTAGCTACCACATCAGCAGTGGAGGCCTGACCTGAGCCTTCTTGAGTGCCATAGATAGGTGTCTTTTCGATTCTACAAGACTTAATAGGCACTTCTTTATACACTTGGGACACTATTTCGTCGGAAGCTTGTAGCACTTTAACCAGCATCGTTTGCGCTTGAGCAGTGTTTGCTAAAAGTAGACTTAGCGTAGCTAAAGAAGCAGTGACACTCAGCTTTTTAGTCAGGGTTGAAATATTTTTGGTGAATACGTTTTTCATAGATTTTCCTTAATAATATGATTCTTTTTTATAGACAAACACATCGTCAAATAATTCCCCAAAACGGTGTCAAACTAGGTAAATATTTATTTACGTTATGCATCAATCAACAACTCCAACCAATGTTTAACAGGCACATCAGCCGTCCCACCTAAGTGCAACTGACAGCCAATATTTGCGGTAACGATAACATCAGGCTGGTCAAGAGTTAAGTCTTTAAGCTTTTGGCTAAGCAACTGCTGACTGAGTTTGGGTTGTAGTAACGAATAGGTGCCTGCTGAACCACAACACAAGTGGTCATTTTTGGTGGTTGCGGTCTCTATACCTAAGCTATCTAACAGTGTTTTCACTTTGTTGGGCAGTTGCATGGCATGTTGCTGAGTGCATGGGCAGTGCACTGCCACTTTGCTAATATTTGCAGATGGGCAAGCTATAGCTTTAGCTTGCCTAGCTTTACTTAGTTTTTCTTTAAGGTTGGATAAGTCTTCCTGAGCCAAAATCTCCACAATATCTTTGGCAGCAAGTGATACTTGCTTGGCTTTGTTTGCATAGTGTGGATCATTTCGTAGCATGTAGCCATATTCTTGTATGGCCGCCCCACAACCTGAGGCAGTGATCACTATGGCCTGTGCCCCTGCTTGTAACTGTGGCCACACCAAGTCGATGTTGTGCCTTGCTTGATTAAGAGCCGTTTCATGGGCATTTAGGTGGTGATTCACTGCGCCACAACAGCCCGTTTTATGCAGCACTTTAAGGCTAATATTAAGCTGATCCAGCACCTTTGCAGCGGCAATGTCTGTGTTGGGCGCTGCACTGGCTTGAGCACATCCAGGCAAGCTCAACATCACTCGTTTATGTTGGGTTTTGGGCACCCTAAGCTTAGCGACTGGCAAAGGCACATGGTGTTTGATTACTTGCGGTAATAAAGGCCTAAACAACTGCCCCATTTTTAGTAAGGGGCCAAATATAGCACGGCGCGGCAACACTTGACGCAAGCCCCAACGGATCAGTTTTTGCGGTATTTTTCGTGGCGCCTTTTGCTCTGCCACTTGTCTACCTAAATCAACCAAATGGCCATATTCAACACCTGAAGGACACGTAGTTTCACAGTTTCTGCATGTAAGACACCGATCTAAATGATCACGGGTTTCATGGGTGACTGGCTGGCCTTCAAACATAGCCTTCATCATATAGATGCGGCCACGAGGACTATCACGTTCGTCACCTAACAAAAGGTAGGTAGGACAAGTGGCTGTGCAAAAGCCACAGTGCACGCAAGCTTGTAAAATGCCCTTAACAGGATCAAATTTGGGCTGGTCTGCAAACTCTTTAGCAATCATTGTTTTCATCGTCTACATCCAAGAATAAACGCGGCCTGCGTTCAAAATGCTATGGGGGTCGAAGGCGTGTTTTATGCGCTGCTGCAGGGCTTTTTGGGGCACACTTACAGTACCATTAACCTCACCTAAACGGTTGCCACCTTGATATTGGCATAGGGATTTTTCCAAACCTTGTGAGCGCGTATTGGAGGTATCTTCTAATACCCATCGCTGCGCACCTGCCCAATTAATCATGCAAGTGTTTGGCACTCTATCAAAGGGGGCATCACTAGGCCCACCCCAGCACCACAGTGTTTGGTGATCTTGGCGTTGCATTAGCGTGCCTTGATTCAAGGCTTGCCAAAAAGCATCCGCCTTCGCAGGCAAAAGTGACTCACCACCTAAAAACACCTGGGCGTCTTCAACACCGCTGATGCCACCTTGCAGCCGCACATAAAGCAGACTTTGGCCTTTATTTTGAAAGTGACACATACCAGTAATAGGTAAGCTAAGATTAGACCAGTGCTGCATGGTATCCAGAGCAGCCTGCGCTGTCATTTCAAAGGTTAAGGTTTGCGTAAGCTTAAATGCCGGTAATAGCTTTATCGACACTTGAGTAATCAAACCTAAGCCACCCATTGCACCGCACTGTAGCCGTGTGACATCAAACCCTGCCACATTTTTCATTACCTGACCACCAAACTGCATGGCTTGGCCGTAGCCATTGATAAGTCCCAAACCTAACAAGCTATCTTTCACACTGCCAAACCATGGACGCGAAGGCCCACTTTGGTTAGCTGCTACAGTGCCACCGATAGTGGCCTCTCCAGCAAAGGCAGGTGGCTCAAAAGGTAGCCTTTGTTGTGTTTGGGCTAATAGATCGTTGAGGTGTTCTATTTTAGTGCCAGCACGGGCTGTTATTACCAACTCTGTAGGGTTGTAACTGAGCACACCTGTGTGTTGTGACACATCGATCACCTGACCTGATGTATGGCGGCCAAGGCTGGCTTTAGTGTTACCTGCCTGTATGTTGAGAGCTGTTTTAGTGGCGTGGGCGTGTTGGATTTGCTCCACTAACTGCTGGGTTAAATCACCCATGTTGCAAGCTCCGGTATTCTTGGCAATATTTAAGAGTTGGAATACCCTTGCCTGGGTTTAGCAAGCATTCACTATCAAATGCCTCTTTTAAACGTCTAAACTGGGCCAATTCTGCATCAGCAAACTGATAAGGCATTTGTGGCATTTTCTCTAATCCAACGCCATGTTCACCAGTAATAGTGCCGCCTACATCCACACATAAAGTAAGGATGTCTCCACCTAATAATTCGGCCTGTTCAAGCTGGCCATCTATACTGGCGTCAAACAAAATAAGTGGATGCAAATTGCCATCGCCTGCATGGAAAACATTAGCCACTCTTAAGCCATAGCTTAGCGCAAGCTCTTGAATGCGCGTTAATACATAGCCTACTTTGCCACGGGGTATAGTGCCATCCATACAGTAGTAGTCTGGCGAAATGCGCCCCACTGCAGGAAAAGCAGCCTTTCTACCTTGCCATAAAGCCTGCGCTTCTGTGGCATTTTTAGCAATGCGAATGCTAGTGGCTCCATGCTCTTTAAAGCATTCACTCACCACTGCTAGCTGCTCTTCTACCTCTGCATCTGTGCCATCTAATTCACAAATAAGCAGTGCTTGAGCTTCTGTGGGGTAGCCCACTTTTACAAAATCTTCTGCGGCGCTTATGGCTAAATGATCCATCATTTCCAAGCCTGCAGGGATAATGCCCTGCCCTATAAGTGCTGCCACTGCATCACCTGCTTTGGTGACGCTGTCATAAGCGGCCATAAGTACTTGCACACGAGGTGCTCGTGGCAATAATTTCACCTTCACTTCCACCACCACACCTAACAAACCTTCAGAGCCTATAAATAAACTGAGTAAGTCCATACCCGGCTCATCTAAGCCTTCGCCGCCCAAGGTAATAAGTTGCCCTTCTATAGTGATGAGTTTCACTTGTAAGACATTATTTACCGTAAGACCATATTTAAGGCAGTGCACGCCACCAGAATTTTCTGCCACATTGCCGCCAATAGTGCAGGCAATTTGTGATGAGGGGTCTGGCGCATAATACAGGCCAAGATCCTGCACTGCTTCAGTGAGGGCCAAGTTGCGTACACCCGGTTGCACAGTAGCTGTAGCTGTATTCGCATTGATGTGTAGAATTTTATTGAGCTTAGTCATCACCAACAACACCCCTTCTGCATGGGGCATAGCTCCAGCGCACAAGCCAGTGCCTGCGCCCCTTGGCACCAAAGGCACTTGGTATAAATGACACAAGCGCAAAATAGCTTGCACATGATCTACTGTTTCTGGAATCACTGTAATAAGTGGGAGCTGCTGATAAACAGCCAAGCCATCACATTCAAAAGGACGCTGACTTTCAGTGGATAGTATGACACTAGAGGCAGGTAACAATTGCTGTAGCTCATGGATAAGTAGGGCCACATTTTTGGCTGTAGTAGTGGGTGTCCTAATGGGTGCGCTACTAATAGGTAGAGCGTGGTCACTCAATGAGCTTTGTAAGGCCTGCATGGATAGCGCCTGCGTGATAAATGATTATGGATAGATTAGCATAAGCTAGGCTTTAGGTTGACACTATGTGCCATAAAGATAGCGCAGTTGACAATTAAAATGGTTTGCAGTTGAGAAGGTTTTTGACATTAGCAATAAAACTTAGTGGGTATACAGCCCAGTAATATAGAGCAATCCATTAACAAAGATCAAAAAAAACGCTATATAGCATTTAAGCCACATAACGTTTTTAGATGCCTTAGAACCAAAGCTCTGGGCAGTTAAACTAGATTAAAACTACTTTACAGTCGTTAAACCCAATACTTCCCATGTTTGCATACCACCGCGGAACCACTTAATTTTGTTGGCAGGGTAGCCAAACGATAGCAAAGTTTTCATAGACGCTGGAGATTGTCCACACCACATGCCGTTACAAAATAGCACTAAGGTCTTTGCATTTGAATAATCAAATACATCTTCCACATTGCCATTCACAATAGCTTCATCTACTTCAAACTCGTCCACATCACCGATCAATGTTACATCCATTTGGTTAAGCATAACGTCCATGATGCCTTCAGTCGTGGCGCCTTTAGCAGGAGTTAGGTCTACCCAAGAAATATTCACCGCACCTGGAATAGTGCCTTTGGCCACCCAGTTGGGTGTGCGTGAGTCGATAACTAGTATGTTTTCACCGGCTTGCATACGCACCAGGTGATCAATCACTTCTAGCTCACCTAAAGTGTCTACTCCTGGTGCAAACACCATAGGCTGGATACAAAATGGAGGACAAGGACGCGACGTTAAAGCAAAGTCTTGCGTAATAGTGTTGGCATTATTTTGCTCACGCATCAACTCCACACCAGCACCTTCATGCATGACAGTAACAGAGCTAAGGCTACCGGTAATGCCTACTGGCTTGTTTTCCGCCTGAGCCAAAGTTGCCATCGAGAGAGTTGATACTGCGACAGCTGCAGCTGTTAAAAACTTAGACAATGTATTCATTTTTTTCTCCAAGGGCTATAGCTGCCCAGTTATTTTATTATAGGATTGAGTAATTTGCTGTTGTAGGTAAAATCCATAAAAATCAGGTGTCACCAAACCTACAATGTCTTCACCGATACGCTGTCCAGTGCGAGGATGGATAAACATTACAGTAGGTGAAAAATCAGCATTAAAAGCCTGAGAAAGTTCTTGTTGGGATATTTTTTGGGCCGTAAAATCGGTCACTATCGCCTGTGAATTTAGATCTATGCGGCGCACTTGAAACAAGGGTTCCCATTTTGGATCAAGGGTCAGTGGTAATAGGAAGTCATTTTTTACTCGCTTACAAAAACTACAGTTTTCAACCTCTGCAAGCAGAACTAAAACACGATCTGGCTCTAATGAAGCTGTGTCTTTGAACATACCAAACGGCTCGTTAGCACTTGCAGTGCCTACGGTGACCACCATAGCTGCAGGAAACCAGAGGGTTAATAACAACCAACTGCATGATTTGATCACTCGCTTTATAACCCACTTGATGTTCATAGACGGTTAATCCCCTTCCACTAATGTGTCTATGCTGTCTAGAATAGCGTCCAGAATGTCATCTGAATATAAATCGCGGAAATAATGATCCGCGCCATCTACCAAGATAAATTCTACATTGGAAAATTCACGCGCTTCTAGCTGCGCTGGCAGGTCTCTAACCACTTGGTCTTCGCTGCCTGCCAAAATCACAGTGTGTAGACCACCTTCCACTAAAAGATCTGGGGTGTTCAGTGTTTGTGGTGGATTATAATAAGACAAAAAGCTAGCTGCCTTTACCTGAGGCGCCTGATTGCAGTAGATAAAGTCTGTAGGCTGTGGCATCCATCCGTCTGCAGGCTGTTGTTGTGCCACTTCAATAAGGTCGGATAAGTGTTTTTGGTAGCGACGGTGATAACTTTCTGCCATGGCTTGCGCACTCCAAGTAGCAGGGGCTACTAGCACTTGGCCTAGCACAACAGGGTCTGGATTTTGGTTATAAGCAGCCACCTGAGAGCCACCTCTTGAGTGACCTGCTATCAACACTTGGGTGACGCCTTGTTCCTTTAGCCATTCAATCCAAAGGGCAATTTCAGCCATGGCATCTTCATGACGGTGTTGATGTGGCACAGCACAATCATACATGCCATGACGATCATCCATGCCAAGGCTTAAATTAATCGCCAGGCTATTAAGAGATTCATCTTCTAAAAGTGTCTGTAAATTGGCAATAATTTCCATGTCATTATGGGCCAATGTGCCATGCACCAACAACACCAATGGGCCATCAGTAATGCTTTGTGAGGCGATATTAAGCTGAGCATTTATTTGCAGATCGTTCGCTTCAATAGTAATTTCTTGTGCATGAACCGAAACACTCGTGAAGCCCACAGCCAAAGAAATCAATGGCACTAATAGCGCATGTTGGATTAATTTATTCATCGCCGCCTCTCTACTTTTCTAGGCTTTATAACCTGGGTTACCAGCCACATTAAGCAACACTGGTGTATTAAGCTTATCAATTTTAACTTCTTGCTGATCTCGAAGATGCTGAGCAACCACATCCCAAATATCATCACCTTCAGAACGCGAGCCAACTGTAGCCCAGCCTGCAACACGATAGGTTTTGCTGGCTTCAATCACTGTGCCGTTGTCCAAACGCATTTCGTCAATACGCGAGCCCATTTGAGCCAAAGGATCACAACGGTAATCCAGCCCACCTAGTCTCACCATGTCACCGCCTGACTGCAGGTATGGTTCTGGGTTAAAGATGTTGTCTGCCACGTCTTCTAAAATAAGCTTAATTTCTGCACCTGTCATATCCCGTGCATAGGTTTCGGGGTAGGTGGTTGCTGTTTGGTCTAGCACCCTTTCCATAGTGATGGTCTGGCCCTGCAATACGCTAGTGCCCCAGCGGAAACCAGGCGACAAAGAAATTTGGGCATCATAATGGCTTCGTAAAGCATCACAAATCACTTGGTCAAAGGTACCATTGAAATTGCCGCGGCGATAAAGCACTTCATCAGCCACCGCCAGTTCTTCGTCCATCCAGCCTGCATAAGGTGCACGCTCTGCTGCTATAAGCGCTGTCATCTGCGCATCTGCTGGTAATAGCTCGGAGAATACTGGCAACAAACGATAGCTAAAGCCATTCACTTTGCCTTTGCCAATATCTAAATCTAGTACACCCAAAAACTTACCATTTGAACCCACGTTACACACTAACGTGGTGTGACCATTATTTTTTACTTGGGTGGGCGCAGGAATGCCGTCATGGGTGTGGCCACCTAAAATAGCATCAATGCCTGTGACTCTTTGGGCCATGGCTACGTCTACGTCCATACCGTTGTGTGAAAGCACAACTACAGCATCTACACCTTGATTTTGGCGTAAGTCATCCACCAGCTCTTGCATCATTTCGCCGTTAATATCAAAGCTCCAATCTGGCACAAACCGCGCTGGATTGGCAATTTTTACTCGTGGGAAAGCTTGACCGATGATGGCTACCCGAGAGCCACCCATTTCACGAATACTATAGGGCTTAAACACCCGCATAGAGTCTTCGTCATAGATATAATCATCTGCACCATCAAACAGTGCATCTTCTGTAATTAGCACGTTTTGGGCTAAAAATTCACCGTTAAACTGGCTAATATTGTGTAAAATTTCTTGCTGATGATAGGTGAATTCCCAGTGACCAGTCATCATGTCTACGCCCAACAAATTACATGCGCGTACCATATCCATGCCACGAGACTTGTAGTTAATACCAGAGCCTTGCCAAGTGTCACCGCCGTCTAACAACAGTGTATTTTCACTGCCATAGCTTGTACGCAAGCGGTCAACTAAGGTTTTAAGATGAGCAAAACCACCTACTTTTCCATACTCTTGTGCGGCTTGCTCAAAGTTTAAATAGGTAAAAGCATAAGCTTCCATTGATCCTGGAGCGATATCAAAATGATCCAAAAACTTATTGCCAACCACATGGGGAGCTTTGCCATAGGCTGTGCCGATACCCAAATTGATACTAGGCTCACGAAAATAAACTGGATTAAGCTGTCCATGACAATCGGTCATGTGCAGTAAACGTGCATTACCAAAATTAGGCACTTCATAGAAATCAGCAGGTTTTTTTTGTGCGGCATAGCCTTGGCTTGGCAACACACCAGAAACTGCGGCAATTCCCATTAAACGAGCAAAATCGCGACGGCTAGTAGACATGACTTATTCCTATGATGACCTAATTGAGCTTAAATAAATAAGCCCACGAAACTGCCGTTGAAACAGAGCGTGGGCTTTGGTAGTGGCTGCCGTTCGCCTTAGTTAGGCACAGCCATTAGCCATTCTTTTTGAGACTGATGATACTGCGCTACACCCATACGTGAATGGTATTGAGCGCGTGCAGATATTTCCATAGACTTACGGAATTCACCAGCTTCCAAAGCCTTATTGGCTGAAGAAAGCAGGCCCTTGGTTAACGTCCAACCAAAGTCAACTTCTAATGCTTTAGCATATTGAGCTTTAGCATCAGCTAGTAATTGCTTAGCATTAGCGGCATTTGCTGGCGCTGCTGCTGCAACCTCTTCGGGATGATCCGTAGTATAGCTTTTGCCTTCAAAGGTAAAGCTATGGCCTTTACCATTCATAGCACGCTGCGCATTAAAGGCTTCATCGAAGGTCTGGGCAGCAACACTGCCAGATATCATCATCAACGCTGCTACAAGGGAAATCGTTTTATTCATGTTGTTCTCCTCGTTTGCTTATTTACGTGCGCCAGGGCCATTAACTACTAAGCCATTGGACATGTATGTTTGGAAAAACTCTAAGTTACTTAACTTTTCACCTTGAGCTTTTTGCGATACACCACGCACGTTAGACTGACATCCAGCATAACGACGTTGAAGTGTGCCTAGGTTGCCCCACTTAGAACGAAACACGGGAAAATGTGTAACATGACCTAAGGCAGGCCCTGGCAAATCTGCACGAATCAGCACGTTAGAACCTGCAACGTGACAGTTAGCACAGCTCATATTTAGCTGACCACGACGTGTATAGAAGCTTTGCTTGCCATCTAAATAAGCGGCTTTAGCGCCGTCATTTGAGATTTGCACGTCAAATACATTGTCACGTGAGGTGTAGGCCATATAGGCCGAAATCTGGGCGATTTTACCTTTTTTCCAGCCTAGCTTTTTCTCGCCATTGGCTTCACGACACTGGTTAATAGCTGACTCTAAGGTGACTACCTTACCTTGAGACTCATCCCAACGGGGGAAGTTTTGACGGATGCCAACACCTTCGTTAGCAAAACAGTCTGCATAAGACTTGCCGTTAGCAAATGGTGTATTGAACAAAACTTCGCCTTCTTCAACATCAAACTCATAAGGAGGAAACTCTTCAATCTCTTCCCATTGTTCACGTGAACCGGCGTCTAGAGAATAAATGCCATTAACATAGTCATCCAGTGGCACTTGTGGAAAGCGCTTTTGAAAAAAACTTTGTAGTGCTAAGCGGTCTGCTTCTGGATCAACTGATGCCAGAGTGTTACCGCTAGTTGCTGCTTGAGTGATACTGGCTACAAGCGCTATGGATGCGCCAGCTAACAGTGATTTTATTATTTTCATTCTGATGCCTCTGCTATAGAGTGGCCGTTACCGGCTACTTAATTTTGGCGGTTTCCGAAGCGCTAGCGCCCGTGTTTTCCGTCCATGTCATTTGCAATTCGTCACCTTTGGCGCCACCAACAAAGGTAAAAGCCAAATATGGGTTCTTAGAAACAGCAGCTCCCATGTTGGCTTCCATAACAGTTTTACCATTATGTGCAACACTTAGGGTTTGAATAAACTTCGCAGGAATTTTGTTACCGCTCTTGTCTTTTCGGTTGCCTGTTTCCATAGCATGCTTAGCCATGATTTTTACTACTGTATTGTCGCCTTTGGCTTTTGCTTTGGCGCGTAAAATACCTTTTGCCATGATAATTTCTCCTAGTTCGCCTTAGCCGCCGCAGCCGCCGATTGTTACTTTCACTTCTTTAGAAGCACTAAATTCACCACTGGCCGTAGTTACTACCGCAGTAACTTGAGAGGTTTTTCCCATACGGATACGACAAGACACATCTGCCATAGTACCTTCAGGAATATTGAACTGCGCTGCTAATGGTTGTGGGTTATTCGCCACAAAAATAGCAATGCTAGTCACTCCAGCCAAACTACTTTTTACACTGACAGGCACTACAGCACCGTTTTCAGCAATATCAGGAGCTTTCATAGTCACTTGTGCACTTGCACTTGGATCAGCACTATACAAGGCACCCATAGCTGCTTCTTGAGACTCTGCTTGAAACGCAGCTTTAGACCATGCGGCCAAAGCCACACGAGGCATTAGCACACCCATACCGGCAACTAAGCCACCGGTAAAGACCGCTTTTAAAACACTTCTTCGATTCATCATTGATTTAGTCCTTTGCCATATTCTTTAAATGGCACTGAAATAGAGTTTAGTACTGATACAAGTATGCCACGATGGCATCTATATCATCTTCTGACAAAATCCAATGCTTACCAAACGGAGGCATTATCGTTGTCGGATTCTTTACTGTTGGATCCCAGATTTGAGCTCTAAGTACCTTTGGATCTGGAAAGCGAGCTTTCATAGCCAATAAAGGTGGCCCTTGATTTCCTGGTAGCTTAGCATCTGCATCAGGGATCATATGACAAGCAATACAATTACCTGCTTTCTTATTCAGATAAAGCGCTTTACCCTTGGCTATTTGGTCAGCAGAATAATCTGCCAAAGTCATGGAAGATACTCCAGTCAATACCAAACCTAGTAATGCGTGCTTTATTATGTTTTTTCGCATTGGTTTTTCCTCTTTTTTTTCTTCATGAAATACCAACATTATTGTTGAGACTCCACCATAAATAGGACCGCGTTGGCCACTGCTTCGTCTGATAAATCTGCTCTACCACCTTTGGCTGGCATGTACCCAGCATTGCCAGCATACCCTTCTAGTGCATGGGTAATAAGTAAATCAGTTCCTTGCTGAAGCCTTTCAGACCAGGCATCAGCATCACTTACTTTCGGCGCACCTGCCAAACCACTCGTGTGGCAAACCCCACATGCAGCTTGATAAGTTGCTTCGCCAGCAATCGCCACTTTACTCATTGCCAACGTTTCCTTGGCAACAGGTACTTCGATTTCTTCACCCGTGATAGACGCCTTACGTTCGGCTTCTTTACTGGCTTCTAAATCATGTTGATCTGAATGGCTTGCAGCTGGTGCATCAGCACCTTCTACAAAGTGGCCAATAGGTGTTACACCTGCTAAAGAGCTTTGCAACATCATTTTTGCTGGGTCTGAACAATCTACCATACAACGGGGGTTACTGACATCTGGACGATCGTCTATGTAAAAACCATCTTCGTTGGGCATTTTTATCTGCGCCAGATTTTCATGAGATAACTCAAAGTCATCTTCAATAATATCGTTCATATAAAGCACGTAAGCGGTGATGTCGTAAACTTGCTGATCATCCAAACTCATCGGCGCTGTAAATGGCATGGCACGGCGAATATAGTCAAATAATGTACTCGCATAAGGCCAATAGCTTCCCACAGTTTTCACTGGGCGTTCATCGGCTAAAGTGCCTTCACCACCTGTTAGTACTGGCCAACGGCCTTCACCTTCGCCAAATACACCATGGCATGAGGCACAGAACATTTCATAGCTTTCCTCTCCATCTAAAGCATTTCCGCTGCCCACTGGAAGGCCCATGCCATCTGGACGAATATCAATGTCCCAGCCTGCAATCTCTACTGCTGATGCTGGCGTGCCAATATTATAGTCTTGCGCATAAGTAACACTGGATATTGCACCAGCAGCAACACTTGCAACCAAAGTGGCTGAAAAACTCAACTTAAGTGATTTGAACATTTTTCACCTCACCTGTTGGCGCTACTTGCCACGTATGTATAGAGTTTTTGTGATATATCGAATTCACGCCACGTTGCTCTCTAAGCTGGGCTAAGGTGGGCTGTACATAGCCGGTTTCATCATAAGCTCGGCTTTGGATCAACCAGGGCTCACCTTGCCACTGGGTGGTGAAGCTAAAACGAGTCAATGCCTTATCAAGCACTAAACCTTTTAATTTTGCTGGACGCCAAGACACACCGCCATCAAAAGACACATCCACACCTTTTATAGTGCCCCGACCAGTCCAGGCCAAACCTTCAACTTCTATAAAGCCTTTACGAAGGATAGGGTTTTCTGGACAAGGCGAGGTGATTACTGAGTTACACTCTTGCACAAAGGTAAATCGACGCGCGCGTCCATCTGCCATTAAATCGGTATATTTAGAGGTCTCTTCACGGTGATGCCAAGGCTTGTCACCTACTTCGATACGACGTAACCATTTGATAGACGTATTACCTTCCCAGCCAGGGTTAAGCAAACGTAAAGGATAGCCCTGCTCTGGACGTAACATTTCACCATTTTGAGCATAAACAACAAGTGTATCATCAAGCACTTTTTCTATTGGTATAGAGCGACTCATATGCGCGCCGTCTGCACCTTCAGCTAAGATCCACTTACCTTCAGTTTGTACACCTGCAGCGTCCAGCAACACCTTTAAAGGCACTCCTGTCCATTCACAACAACTTAACATGCCATGGGTAAATTGTAGCGCTTCCATTTGTGGGCCGCGCCATTCCATGCCACCATTAGCCGGGCATTCAATAAACTTAATCTGCGATACCGAAGGGAATCGCATCAAATCTTCCATAGTGAAGATTAATGGGTTATCTACTAAACCATGAATCATCAAACGATGTTCATCGGGATTAATATCAGGTACACCCGCATGATAACGTTCAAAAACCAAACCGTTAGGCGTGATAATACCTTTGAGGTCTTGAATTGGGCTCATACTTATAGAGGAAACTGATTCTGCTGTAAGCCAAGGTACTGTGCGGCGCACAACCTGGGCTTCATGGCGCGAAGGCAATCCATACGGATTTTCTACAACGCCTGTACCCAATTGACGACCCCATTGTGGCTCGTTTGGTGGCAAGTTACTCGTTAGTGAAGCCGCTGATGCGATGGTAGTACCACCTACAGCAGCTGCGCCCGCAACATAACTCATGCCACGACGCAAAAACTCACGTCGATCGCTAACACTTAAGTGCTCACTGGCCCCCTGCATGGTTTGCATCAATTGTTGGGTACTAGGCGTAGTCATAGATAAATAGCGTCATTAGAGTTTAGCAATAGCTAAGGATACTTAACTAAAGGCAGATGTATCAAGAGACTTAGGTCTCATATTCTAAAACAAACTAAAAAGCATATGCTTATATAATAAATTCATATAACCACGATAAAATGAGCACACATACATATGCTATATTGCTGTACAGGTTTTCGTAATGGTGATTGTGTCATGTTTGGATGTAGAAATTTATTAGGGTTATTTCTCTTGTTCGCTGCCCCCGTAGGTTTTGGGGCAGAAGATTACGCATCACAAAAAGTGGTTTATCACATTAACTACAGCGATATAAGCCGTATTAGCGCAACTTTTGGCAATATAAATAATCACATCGAAGCTGTTGGAGAAGACAATATTGACTTAAAGGTTATGATTCATGGCGCAGCGTTAGAATATCTTATTGCTGCCAAAACTGATTCAGCCAAACAAATCGCTTTAGATAGCCTTCGCCTTCAAGACGTCCAGTTTTTAATCTGTAATAACACTTTGCAAGCTTACCACCTTGGCTTAGAAGATCTGTATGACGTTGCAAAAGAAGATATGGTACAAGCTGGCTTGCCAGCCATAGTGGCGCTTCAGCAAGCAGGTTATATGTACCTTAGGCCCTAGAGGCTTACCACGAATGTATATGTAATTTTTACACTCAAAAATCCTATAATTTGTTATAATTGACAGATCACATTATCTAAATTAACACATTATGGATTACGAACAGCTCATCTTAAACATTGGTATTCAGCCGTTACAACTTTATTTAGGATTAGCCATGGGCTTGGCCTTTGGCATAGGTGCTAGCATGAGCAACTTTTGCCTACGCGGCTTTGTGCTAGATTTATCGACATTCAAATTCACCAGCACTAGCTACACTTGGCTACTAGGCTTAGCTATTGCCATCACTTTCACCCAGCTACTGCTGCAAGGCGATGCCAGTGATATCAGCGAAGCACCCGTCATTGCAGTTCAAGCTAGCCTTAGCGGCTCTATCGTGGGTGGTTTAATGTTTGGCTTTGGCATGATACTCAGCCGTGGCTGCGTCTCACGTCAAATCATCTTGATCACCACGGGCAACTTACGCTCTCTTGTTACCTTTGGCACTTTTGCGGTTTTCGCTCAGCTCACCTATGGTGGACAGCTGGTATCTTTTAGACAAAGCGTGCAAGAGCTCTGGCGCCTTAATCCATCGTACAATCAAGTACACGATTTTGTGCCATTTTCGCCCACACTGTTTTTATTTATTAGCGCTAGCATTGCCTTAGTTTGCTTAGTTATGCTGATTAAACGTCAAGCTTGGTCACATTTAATGGGTGGCACTATAGTAGGCCTTGCTATTGCACTTGGTTGGTATGTAACAAGCTTTGTGGCTTATCACACTTTTAATGACATATTACCCCAAAGTATCACTTTTAGCGCACCCACGGCGCAAAGCCTCATTGCCCTTATGTCTGTTGACGCGCCCTTTATTAGACTTGCAGCAGGCCTTGTGGCAGGGTGCTTTTTGGGCGCACTTATTGTGAGCCTTATACGCCAAGACTTTAATCTTCAAAGCTTTACCCAAAAACTGCCTATTAGACGTTATTTATTAGCGGGTATGCTGATGGGGGTAGGTTCGGTACTTGCTAGTGGTTGTTCGGTCGGGGCTGGTTTGTCTGGCACAGCAGTAATGGCTACTGGCTCTATAGTCACGCTTATTTTCATCATCATTGGCGGGCTGATAAGCACGCGCTATAGTGCATAACACATTGATTAATTTCACATACTGAGCTTCCATCTATGATGTCATCTAGCATGCAAACACGCTTATACACCTTGCGATCTAACAAAGTTTTTGAATTATTCGTGGTGAGCATCATCTTACTTTCTGCACTAGTGATCGGTGCTAAAACCTATAACATGCCAGCCCAGCTTATCAACTTTATTGGCTATCTAGACCTTGGCATCACGGTGTTTTTCTTAATAGAAATAAGTATTCGCTTTGCTGGCGACCCTGTTAAAAGTCGATTTTTCTTAAATGGCTGGAACCTTTTCGACACCATTATTGTGGTGGTGAGCCTTATTCCTATTGAAGATAGCGAACTGGCTTTAGTGGGAAGGCTAATACGTATTTTCCGTGTGTTACGCATGGTATCTGTAGTGCCTGAGCTGCGTATATTACTTAACTCATTAATCAAAGCCCTGCCCCAGCTAGGCTATGTGCTTATGTTGATGTTTATAATTTTCTACATCTACGCCGCGGTAGGCACTACCTTTTTTAGCACTATTAATTCGGTGTTATGGGGAGATATAGCGATCTCTATGCTCACCCTATTTAGGGTGATGACCTTTGAAGATTGGACAGACGTAATGTATGAAGTAATGGCTGTGTATGGCTATGCTTGGGTGTTTTTCTTAAGCTTTATTTTTCTCACCACTTTTGCATTTTTAAACATGGTTATTGGCATTGTGGTAAACGTTATGGAAAATGAAAATGCAGCCGAGCGATTAGCCGAGGGTGAGCCTTCTATGACTGACCTGCGCGCTGAACTAGCTGAAATAAAAGCGCTTTTAAAACATCGTGACGGTTGAAACTAAGGCTAATATATAATGATTAAAACCTACCCACACCCAAGTGAAATAAACACTGCGTGGGCTTTTGAACATTACCAAACCATAAGGCACACACTGCCCAAGGCAAGTTTCCCACAGACAAGCCAATGGGTTGAAGGCCTAACTGACTTGATGGATGACTTTGACGTGTTCTTGCTGGATGCCTTTGGTGTGCTTAATGTTGGCCAAACAAGCATAAAAACAGCCCCTGCAGCTGTATCTGCGCTGCAATTAGCTGGCAAGAAAGTGATGGTATTAACCAACGGCGCTAGCCTGCCTGCAAGTGAATCTAAGAAAAAATTCAAGTGTATGGGTTTTGATTTTGACGCAGATCATATTATAGCTAGCCGAAACGCACTGTGTAACGCACTGGCTCATAGCTTTGGTGCACAAAACACCAACGCTTTATGGGGCGTTATGGCCAGACCTGATTCACAGTTACACGAATTACCTGCAGCTAGTATTGCTTTAGGTGATGATGGCGCGCTATTTGATAAAGTTAGTGGTTTTATCCTATTGGGAGCATCTTATTGGACTCAACACAGGCAACAACTGCTCGTGCGCAGCCTGATAAAAAAACCTCGCCCAGTGTGGGTAGGAAATCCAGATTTGGTCGCACCCAATGAGCATCATTTAAGTTTAGAGCCTGGTTACTTTGCTCATCAGCTAAGCCAAATAAACGAGGTTAGCCTGCATTTTTTTGGCAAACCCTTTGCTAATATTTTTCAACTTGCATGCCAAGGTTTAGAGGACACACCAAGACACCGCATATTAATGGTGGGCGACACTTTGCACACAGACATACTGGGTGGCGCTGCATATGGGATAAAAACAGCCCTGATTACAGGCCATGGCTTATTCGCAAAACAAAACATTACACCCTACATTACCCAGTCTGGCATTGTGCCAGACTATATGATGGTTTCACCCTAGGCTTAAAAAATTAGCGGCTACTTAAAAGCCTTCCTTAAGCTTTTCACAGACTTGGGCTTATCACTTATAATTAGCCCAGTTTTAGTTTGAACTTTGCACCAAAAACCCTAACTCGTTTAAAAAATGACTGACTAGGTTTATCTATTTCCTAGGCTGCTACGTGGGCGTATATTGACGACAATTATTTTCGATATATATTTGGCTTGGTTGTACTATTATGAATCCAGAACTTTCCGTCTCTCGTCGTACACGTTCTACTCCATTTACTAGCAGAGTTGAGGCTGCTGGAGTGAAGGGCTACACAGTTTATAATCACACTTTACTTGCGACTAAGTTTCGCAGTGTAGAAGAAGATTACTGGCATTTGTGTGAACATGTTCAAGTGTGGGACGTATCGGCTGAAAAGCAAGTGGCTATTAGTGGGCCAGATGCCTACCGATTGATTCAGCTTATGACTCCTAGGGATTTATCAAAAGCCCGCATTGGACGTTGCTTTTATGTGCCTTTGTGCAATCCACAAGGGGGCATTATTAATGACCCTATCGCTATCAAACTCACAGAAAATGATTGGTGGCTATCGATTGCTGATACAGACGTTATGTTGTGGGCACAAGGCTTAGCCATTGGATTTAATTTAGACGTAAGCGTGAGTGAGCCTGATGTTTGGCCTGTAGCAGTGCAAGGCCCAAAAGCCGAAGATTTAATGGCTAGAGTATTTGGGGAGAGTGTGCGTGACATTAAGTTTTTTAACATCCAACCTATGTATTACAAGGGTGTAGCGATGCAAGTGGCCCGTTCTGGGTGGAGCAAGCAAGGCGGCTTTGAAATCTATGTTAATGATAAAAGCCTCGCCCTGCCATTATGGGATGAACTATTTGCTAAAGGTGAAGACCTCAATGTAGGCCCAGGGTGTCCAAACTCAATCGAGCGGGTTGAAAGTGGCCTGTTATCTTTGGGTAATGACATGGGTTATGACACTACGCCTTTTGAGTGTGGTTTAAACCAATACGTCAATTTAGATGCCGATGTGGATAGTCTATCTTTACCTGCTTTGCGAAAGCATGTGCCACAACAGCAACTTATGGGCGTAGTGATCGACCAAGCATGTGCATTGACCACGTTAAATGTGACTGCAGATGGCCAAGACGTGGGGGAAATTACTAGCCATGCTTTTTCGCCTAAATATGGCGTACATTTAGCATTTGTATTATGCTCTTTACCAGCTTTGGGCGCTCACCTTTCAATAGACGTGCACACGCAAATTGGTATGTTAAAAGGTCAACTCACACCGTTACCTTTCAATTTTGACGCCCTAAACTTAATACCTAAAGCACGCACTTAAAAACAGGTGTCTTTTGTGCACAACAAGGCAACATTATGAGCAAATCTTCATTTTTAGGCGCCGATACTATTGCGCTTCACAGTGGCTATCAACCCGAATCAGATCATGGCTCAAGAGCTGTGCCTATTTACCAAACTACCTCTTATGTATTTGACAGTGTAGATGAAGCTTCTGCTCTATTTAACGTAGAGCAAGGCGGGCACATATATAGCCGCATAACCAATCCTACTGTGGCCGTGTTAGAGCAACGCTTGGCGGCATTAGAAGGCGGTGCAGCGGCTATTTGTACAGCATCTGGAATGAGCGCTTTGTTTGTGAGCTTTTTTAGCCTATGTTCAGCTGGTGATCATATTGTCAGTGCCAAGCAAATATACGGCTCTACGGCCACGTTGCTTAAACACACCCTTAAACGGTTTAATATCGATTCTACTTTTGTAGATATAAACGATCAACAAGCAGTGGCTAACGCCATACAAGACAACACCAAACTTGTTTTTTGTGAATCTATTGGCAACCCAGGCTTAGATGTATCTAACTTGCCTGCCATTGCCGAAACGGCCCATGCGAAGGGAGTCCCTTTAGTAGTAGATGCTACTTTTGCAACACCTTACCTTAACAATCCTATTGAGCATGGCGCTGATGTTGTCGTGCACTCTGTAACCAAATGGATTGGCGGCCACGGCGCAGCTGTTGGTGGTGTGGTTATTGATGGTGGCAATTTTGATTGGCTTAAAAGTGGTCGTTTCCCCACACTAACTCAACCTTATGAACCATTTCACGGGATGAATTTTTGGGAAGAGTTTGGCCCTGCAGCTTTGGCTATGCGTATTCGTTGTGAATCTATGCGTGACATAGGTGCGGCAATGGCACCTCATAACGCGTTTTTATTATTGCAGGGCTTAGAAACCTTAAACCTACGTATGCAGCAGCATGTATCTAATGCTCAAGCTATGGTGACATGGCTGCAAGAACAAGACGCTGTTGCATGGGTAAACCACCCTGATATTGATGCAGATGATCACACTAAAGCTTTATTTCCCAAAGGCGCAGGCTCAATGCTTACTTTTGGTGTAAAAGGTGGGCGCAGCGCCGGGGCAGCCTTTATTGATGCCTTACAGCTTTCTTCAAATTTAGCCAACGTGGGTGACTCTCGCACTTTGGTGCTGCATCCAGGCAGCACTACCCACTCGCGCCTAACAGAAGCAGACTTGTTATCAGCAGGCATAAGCGCAGACCTTATTCGTGTCTCTGTTGGTATAGAGACGCTTAAAGACATACAAGCTGATTTTAATTTAGGCTTGCGCGCAGCTGCTAAAGTTGTTGCTCGCCAAGAAGAGGCTCAGGTCTAACATGTATATTCAAGTTGATAATGCCAACACCTTTATCGCTACCGGCGGCAAACCTTTTGATGCAAATTTAACCACTGTAGTGCTGCTGCATGGTTCTGGCACAGATCATCGCACTTGGGCATTACAGGCACGTTGGTTTGCATTCCATGGTTTTAGTGTATTCGCGCCAGATTTTCCAGAGCATAGCTTGTCACAAGGGCAAGCCCTCACAAGCATCGAATCTATGGGTGCTTGGCTTATACGTGCTTTGGATACCGCAGAAGTAGACAAAGTGCATTTAGTAGGCCACTCTCAAGGGTTTTTGGTAGCCTTAGAGGCGGCAGCCTTACTAGGTGATAGAGTGAAGTCTGTGACGGCACTTGCCACAGCGAGTGCGATACCTGTTAATCCGGCGTTAGTGGATATGGCTCAAAAGAATCCAGCAAATGCTGCAGCTATGATGCTGCAATGGGGCTTTGGCAGCAAACACCAGCATGGCGCAAGTGCCGTGCCAGGGATGCAGCCTATTGGCATAGGCTCACGTATCATGGCCAGTAATCCTTTAGCAATAGACCTTGCCGCATGCAACGCATATATTGAAGGAGCAAATAAAGCTCAGCAAGTAGCAGATGCAGACTGCCCTAGCTGCGTCATTCTTGCTGAACAAGATCGCATGACGCCAAAAAAAGAAGGCTTGAAACTAGCCCATGCTTTAAATGCTCAAACACACGTGGTTAATGGTATGGGGCATATGCTACCTATGGAAGCACCCAAAGAAAGCCTTCACATTATGAAAACATTTATTCAGTCCATAGAGAAATAACCATGGCTAAGCTAATCGACAACTCATCCTCTACTTACAAAAACATTAAAAAAGTAGCTGTTATAGGTGCTGGCACAATGGGTGCAGGTATCGCAGGTCAAGTTGCTAATGCTGGCGTGGAGGTATGGTTGTTAGACTTACCAAGCTCAGGCGATGCTGTTAATGCCTTGGCTGAACGTGGTTTTAAGCGTTTAAAAAATATCGACTCTCCAGGTTTGATGAGCAACGAAGCTGGTCAATTAATTCATTGTGGTAATACTCAAGACGACTTTGATCAACTGGCTGATTGTGACTGGATAGCAGAAGCTGTTGTGGAGAGGCTGGATGTAAAGCACGCGTTATATAAGCGTATTGATGCCATCACTGGCCCAAACACCATTGTGACTTCAAACACCTCCACTATTCCTATTAGCTTGCTTACACAAGGCATGCCACAAGCATTTTGTGAACGTTTTGCTATTACCCATTTCTTTAACCCTGTGCGTTTTATGCGGTTATTAGAGCTGGTGCGTGGCGAACATACGCAAGATGAAGTCATTAATACGTTGAGTCAATTTTGTGAAAGCAACCTAGGTAAAGGCGTTGTGGTGTGTGAAGACACGCCTGGATTCTTGGGGAATCGTGTTGGTGTTTTTGCGATTCAATGCGCCTTACACACTGCGTTTAATATGGGTTTATCACCCAATGAAGCTGACGCTTTATTTGGTAGACCTATGGGTATTCCAAAGACTGGGGTCTTTGGTTTATATGACCTTATAGGAATAGATCTGATGGCTGACGTAGCCAAAAGTTTAGAGAGCATATTGCCTGCAAATGATGCCTTTCACCAATATGCAAAACCTGTGCCTTTGATGACCCAAATGATTGCCAATGGGCAAACAGGTAACAAAGGTGGACAAGGGTTTTACCGTGAATTGGATGCAGGCAAAGAGGTTTTGGACTTGGTAAGCGGCACCTATCAACCCACCACCCGCATACAGCTGCCACTAGCTCAAAAGGCTGAGGCGCACGGTGTAGCTGCATTGTTAGATGATGACAGTGTCTATGGCCGCTTTGCATGGCAAGTATTGTCTAGCACCTTAAACTACGCAGCCGCGCTTATACCAGAAATTGGCAGCAATATTTTACCCATCGATGATGCTATGAAGTTGGGTTATAACTGGATTTATGGCCCATTTGAATTAATCGATCAAATTGGTGCCAAACGTGTCGTTGAACGAATGCAAAAAGAAGGCCGTGATGTGGCGCCTATGCTGGCGCTATCTGCTCAAAAGGAAGGATTTTACAAGGTCATTAATAAACAGCTATGTAGCTTAGACGACAGTGCTGAGTATGTGGCCATAAAACGGCCCTCTGGTGTTTTACGTTTCTCTGAATTGCGCCAAACATTAACGCCTAAGTATAGTAATGCAAAGGCCAGTTGGTTTGTACACGATAATGCCGCTATTGTAGAGTTTCATTCTAAGGCCAACGCCTTAGATAAAGATTCTATGGATGTTATTCGACATGCATTAGAACAGGCACAGGTTTTAAAACTTCGTGGTGTGGTATTGCACAATGACGCCCAGCATTTTTCTTGTGGTGTTAACTTAACCGCCTTTCGAGGCTTTTTTGAAGCAGAAGATTATGCTGGCATGGACCACTTCTTAAATCACTTCCAGCAAACGATGCACGCAATAAATCGCTGTACGTTGCCGGTAATTGCAGCACCTGCAGGCATGTCTATTGGGGGTGGGTTTGAGGTCGTGTTGGCTGCTGACCACGTTATTGGACACTCTAACTGCGTTATGGGCCTAGTAGAATCAAGTGTAGGGGTGGTGCCTGGTGGTGGCGGGTGTAAAGAGTATTTATACCGTTGGTATGAAGTGTTGGGTGACATCAAAGCAGCTGCATGGAAAGCCTTTATGATTGTAGGTTATGGCTGGACAGCCAAGTCACCTATAGAGGCTACTGAACAAGCTATGCTTTATCCAGAAGATCAATATATGATGAACCGAGATCGTCTATTAAGTGAAGCTCTATCACAACTTGATAATGTTAAAAAAGCGAAACCTCGAAAGCCTTTGCCTATGGCAGGTGAAGAAACCTATCGTGAAATGATGGATTGGTTATTTGAAGCGCACGATCAGCAAAAAATTACCGCCCATGATGTGGTTGTAGGTACAGAGCTTGCACGCATTTTTACTGGTGGCAAAGTTAAAGCTAACACTATGATGAGTGAACAAGATCTGTTTGACGCTGAACGCGAGTCTTTTTTGCGCTTGGCCCAATCAAGTGCAACACAAGCACGCATTGTGACTATGCTGGACCAAGGCTCACCCATAAGAAACTAGCATAATAGTGCAGGGGCAATAAACACTTGGCTTAAAATTGAGTAGGCTTATTCAATAGAAAGCACGCTATCAATACGCTCCTGCACAGATTGCTGTTGGTAATCTTTATCAAAAAATCTCACCAGCTCAACTTTTGGCTTATCCAATGAGCCCAAAACATGGTACCTAGCGCTTGTAAAGGTGGCTAATTCATCACCAATTAACTTGTTAACTACGTACATCATGCCTCCCAGCTGAGGCAGACCTACTATTAAAGCTGCCAGCGGCAGCTTATCTACTACTGGCAAAGTAATAATTAAGTTATTGTCCACTTGACGATTATTAAAATCGATCCAGCCGTCCATGGTTAGATTTAAGGTCGATGATTTGAAGGTGGAGGGTGTGACAGTAGAGGCAATGCCCTCATCAAAGCGGTAATGGGATGTCACACTATCAAAGTTAAAACCTGGCTGAATAATGTCAGAAAAATCTAACTTAACTCGGTTGATTAATCGACCAACATCTAAAAGAGCCAACACTTTTAGTCCATCAACGGCACTGGGCGAAGATGATATGCTGCCATTTTTAAGACGCAGTCCTAGATCTCCAGTGGTGTCTTTTAACGCAAAAGCCAAAGGAGAGCGAGGCCAACTTAGCTGTATTTCCATAGATGAGCCTTTAGCGCTTAATCCTGGCTCATAACCCCAAGCCATTAGCACACTAGCCAAATCGTCAGATTCAGCACGACCAGTAAACTGGGTGCGATGGACACCATCAAGCTTATCCCAAATAAGGTTACCTTGAAGCTTAGTATGGCGAATAGTTGCATCTAAATCGTGGACGTATATTTGCTCTTTGTCACGTCGGATTTTAAATTCCCAGCGGCCAAAGGGTTCATCATTTTTAACTAAATTTTGGATAGAAACATCTGCATCTAGTAGTTTTTTGGGGTCAATATTCTCTAATACATCAGCGACCTTTATCGTTTCCTGTGAAGTATCTGGGAAGTTAAAAAGCGCTCGTTCTACATTAATAGCTAGAGGCAGCTGAGTGTCAAAATAATCTATATGGCCCATTAAATTTTCTGAGGCAATATTCAACCGCCATGGATCTGACAATAGTAAGCCATCTGTTTTTTCAAGTGGCGCAAGCGTTACTTGGGCTTGGTTAATGTCTAAACCAAACCACTGAGCCTGCTTTATTGTCACATTAACCAGAGGCAATCTTGATTTTGAAGCAGTTATATTTTGCTTGTCTTGCCCCCTTCCCCATGCCTTTATACGATCTTGATAAACTGACCACCAAGAGGCTATATCTAACATATCCAGGTGGCCATCAATATTCCACTGATCTTTTTTTGCCCAATCAACAGACTGCTTAAACCCTACATTTAGACCTACTACCGATAGTGCATCTGAGGTTTTTCCAGTGTCCAATTTAATCGCTATTTGCTGTCCGTCTATACTGGCATACCAATCTTGTTGGCCTTGCTGCCAATTGCCAATCAGCTGTAATTGTTGTAATTGATTCAAAGGTTCTGGCAGGGCCATACCAGCACTACTCAAGTCTACCTGAGCACTTAATGATGCACACTGTCCCTGCATTTGCGTGCAGGTGGATAGTCTTGCAACAAAGGGTAATGCACCAGTAATTTCTTGCGCCCAAGGCTGACTTGTTTTTGTCGCCAAGTAATGTGCTGGTAAACGCCCTTCAAATTGTAATACTAAGTGACCTTTTTCCCCTCCAGCATTGGTTCTTACATCACGTAGAATGGGTTTGGGAATGCTGGACAGCCAAGGGGTAGCAAGCTCAACTTTAGGTAAGCGTTTAACACTGATCGATTGTCCATCTATAAGGCCATTACCAAAACCCTCTCCAATACCCGAATAGGATGAATTTAGTTCAACTTCAAATTCAACGTGGCGTATATCTGCCTGCAGGGGTGCCCAAAAAGCATGTAAATTATCACTAGATAGTTTGAAGTCATAGGTGGGTTTTGCTTGGTGACCAAAAGGTATCCCAAAACGGCCCTGCAAAGACACGTTACCTTCTGGTTTTAGATTTTTTAGCCATGGTGGTAAATTGATATTAAGTGGAAGCTGCTGTGCTAAATCTATCATCTGCTGAGCTTCGCCTGATAGTTGCCCTTGTACCTTAATATAACCATCATTTGCCTTTGTCACTGGCGCATTTTGTGAGTTATTTGTTAAATTTTCTGATCTAGACGCTGTGGAAAATTTGGTATATATGGGCACTTCCACTTGCCACCCATCTACTTTTGCAGACATTAAACCGTGGGCCAAAGTACCTGATTCAAGTTTTATCACTGCACTTGTTGAATTTACAGTCAAATCAGCGATTAGTCCCTGCACTTGGGGCCACTTTGGGTGATAGGTGAAGTCAGGAATATCAAGGTGTGCTGCAATAGACATACTTCTTGCCAGCTTATTTTCCGAGTTTAAAACCTTTCCTGGACGGCCATTATAGATAAGAGCCGCTTGTGTAACGGTGCCAATAGGTGCTGCTTTAGAGATCCATTGACCTAGCTTTTTACCCAGCACTTTATCTGGCAGCATTATTGGTATCTCACCTACATTAAGGTTTTTCATCCCCAACGCCAGTTGTATAAAGGGTTCTGTGGATGATCCCTTTCGAGGAAACTCGCCTGCCATTAAAAGATTTATATGCCCTTGTGCTAGGCTGGCAGTGACATTAGATGAGCTGACTCTGTTAGCCAAAGCACCATAGTGCCAATTAAACTCACCCTGTACGGCATTAAACTTCCAAGGCAATCCATTGAGTTTAGGCACTTGTAATGTCAAACCGTCGGTATCGCTGATCGCCACCTTGCCACCATAGCGGTTGAGCCAAATGCGTCCATCTGCATGACTAATTTGGGGCACACCTGCCCACGCCTCTACTTTTGCCTGTTGTAGGTCGCCAGTGAATAAAAACTCACTAGGCTGATTAACGTCTAAGAATAGCGCAACTTGAGACAACCAACCTTTGGGGGCAAGGGATCCAATAGGCATACTCACCTTTGCAGGTAAGCGACTAAGGGTGCTTAGTAATGTGTGTGTGTCTGCCAGATCAATCACTGGGCTTTGTATCACTAGATGTTGGTTTTGTTTTAAGATCTGTAGCTTACTAAAAGGCAAAACAGCCTCATTTATTTTCCCACTTAGTGCCTGCGCTGCAAGGCTCCAATGGGATAAATCCCATACATTATTACTATTGTTATCTAGCTTGAGCGTTGCTCTAACATCTGCTGTCAAATCTACTTTTTCCATTTGGGTAATGAATTTAAAATTAGATTTCTTAGTCACTATCTGAAGAGATTTGGCGGCTTGATAATCTAGCCAATACTCACCAAACACACTCAAATTGTCAGCATTAAAAGATGATTCAATAGGCATTATTAAGGGTAACCAAGATGCAACCTCCAAACCATTGGCGTGCAAATATACCTGGGCTGATTCAATACTTGCTTGGGGCAGACCATTAATACCTCCAGTGGTATTAATGTCTAATGTAAGGTGTATTTTGGCATCATCATTTAATGTTTTAGTAGCTGTGCCACTGTAAAGAGATAGGTTTACCTCAGTTGTATGTTCAGTAGCACTATGAGCCTTACTTTGAGCAACACCAATTTGAGCGTTAAGTTTGGGCAGGCTAATGGGCTGGCTTTGATACGGTGTCAATATTAAGCGGACATCCTCAAGTAACAACTGAGGCACACTGGATGATAATTTCAGCAAAAAATGAGGGCCATGCGTTGCTTGCGCCCCCCAACGTCCATCTTCTTGTTGGCTGGCTTTAATGGACACGCCTGTTGCTTGAACATTAGATAAAGTAAGCACACTAGTTCTAATGGACTCCAGCAGATCCACACCTAATGTTAAACGCTCAAGGGTTAGACCGGTATTAGCTTGAAGCTGTGTTAAGTTGAGCCTAAGGGATGTACCTACTAGCTTTACTTCAAACGTCTCTATTTTTAGATCTTGCCCAATAGACTGACTCACCTGGGTTTCAACCCACTGATGGTATATTGAGTGTTCACTAATGCCAAAGCGAAGCCAAGAGATACACAGCGCTAATGTAACCAATAATAGGCAAGCAAAGGCTAGAAACCATTGGTTAACTTTAGTCATCATTAACGCAACACCACATCATATTGTTCATTTTGGTACATAGGTTCTAGGCGCAATGAGATTGCCTTACCTATAAATGCCTCTAATTCCGCTAAGCGGTGAGCTTCTTCATCTAACAGCTGATCAATCACTGATTGTGATGCAAGAATTAAATAAGTTTGAGTATCGTAGGCTCTGTGAGCTCGTAAAATTTCTCTAAATATTTCATAACAGATGGTTTCTGGTGTTTTATTAATACCGGTGCCATCACATGCTGAACAGGGTTCACATAAAAGCTGCTCTAAGCTTTCACGTGTGCGTTTTCGTGTCATTTGAATCAAACCCAAATCTGATACGCCCAACACTTTAGTTTTAACGTGGTCTTTGGCTAACGCACGATCTAAGGTTCTAGCCACTTGACGCTGGTGCTCAAGATCATGCATATCAATAAGGTCTAAAATGATAATGCCACCAAGGTTACGTAACCTAAGCTGTCGACCAATAGCTGTTGCAGCTTCAAGATTGGTTTTGAAAATAGTCTCTTCTAGATTGCGATGACCCACATAAGCACCGGTATTCACATCCACAGTAGTCATGGCTTCGGTTTGATCGATGATAATATAACCACCTGACTTTAATGGCACTTTTCGCCCAAGGGCTCTTTGAATTTCATCTTCTACATTGTAGAGGTCAAATATAGGCCTCTCACCCGGATAGTGCTCTAATTTACTGGCCATATCAGGCACTAACTGGTTCACAAACTCTGTCGCCTTTTGATAAGTCTCTTTAGAGTCTATACGGATTTTCTCAATTTGTGGGTGGGCAATATCTCTTAACGCACGCAGCGCTAAAGGCAGATCTTCATAAATCGTTTGGGGAGCCTTAGCTGTCGAGATTTTCTGCTTAATCGTGTGCCACAAACGACGCAGAAAATCGACGTCATGGTGCAGACTTTGTTCGCTCACGCCTTCTGCAACTGTGCGCACAATCACGCCTTCTTTTGCTAGCTCAGGGGTCTCATTCAAAACCTTGGAAGGTTTTGCTAAATAGTGCTCTAAGCTGTTCTTTAAGCGTTGTTTTTCAGTTTCATCTTCTATACGTTGAGACACACCTACATGGCCGCTTCCTGGCATATACACTAAGTAACGCGATGGGATGGATATTTGTGTGGAAAGGCGAGCACCTTTGGTACCAATTGGATCTTTAAGCACTTGCACCAGTATACTTTGGCCTTCTCTTACTAGTAATGCAATGTCATCCGAATCTGGTTGCCCATTTTTGGGCTCAATATCTGCAGCATGAATAAAACCAGAGCGCTCTAAACCAATTTCTACAAAGGCAGCCTGCATGCCTGGCAAAACACGCACAACTTTTCCCAAATAGATATTGCCTACAATACCTCGGTGGTCATTACGCTCTATATGAACTTCTTGTAACATACCATTTTCAATCACAGCCACACGAGTTTCCATTGGGCTAAAATTGATAAGAATTTCTTCGTTCATTATGAGGACCTATCCTTTTCCTTAAGCGACTTTAAACGCTCTTCGAATGCCACGCAGCACGACAAACAACCACAACCAAAGCACACCGCTTATTGGCGCAGGTAATAAAAACCAAAGGCCGCTACTGGCATTGCTACCAATCCCTTGCAACCAATAACTAATGCATTGATAAATAACCACTAAGACACATATCACAAACGCCTGTTGCCACAAACGATACATACGCAGGCGACGATACATTAATATAACAATAAAGGTCGCTACCACCATGGCTAGCGCGTTAATGCCTAAATGAGTCCCTTGTAATAGGTCCAGCAATAAACCCAATACAAAGGCCCAACCTATGCCGAATCTTTGAGGTAAAGCAATCACCCAATAAAGAAAGACCATTAACACCCATTCAGGCCAACCCCACTGCACCCACTCAAGCATGGGCAGTGCACTCAACATAAAAGCTATGAGCAAAGTAACAAAAGGCACCCATAGGTTATGGGCTCTTTGCATAACCATTACTTAACCTCCTGCTGAGCTAGACTTTGTTGCTGTGGCGTTTCAATTAGCAACAAATGCCGCGAACGACCTAAGGCGGCTGTAGGCTTAGCTAACACCTTGGCAAAGTCTTGTCCTGCAAAGTGTTGCACTTCAATCACTTCAGCTACTGGGTAGCCTTTGGGGAAGCGCAAACCTAAGCCAGAGCTTACTAATGTGTCACCTACTTCAATATCAGCAGTGTCTGAGAGATCTTGTAATTCTAAATAGTCATAATGTCCTAGGCCATAAGCCACGCTTCGCAGTCCATTACGGTTTACCTCAACTGGAATAGCATGATCTGCATCAGTAATTAATAGCACTCTGCTAGTATATGCTGACGTAAAGATCACTTGGCCCATAACTCCTGTTGCATCAAGTACAGGCTGGCCTGTAAAAGCCCCACTATTAAAACCATTATTAATAATTACTTGATGAACAAATGGGTCTGAGTTAATGCCTATGAGCTCACTAACGATCACTTTTTCATCCAACTGTTCACTACTGTTAAGTAAGTCACGCAGGCGAAAATTTTCCACTGTCAGTGCTGCTAGTTTTTGAACTCGCCTTTCGGCTAAAAGAGTTTGGGCGCGTAATTGTTTATTTTCGGCAATTAGCTCATCACGAACTTGTAGCCTTTCATCTAACCAAGTCCAAGACCGCTGAGGCACATCAACTAACCATTGCACAGGTGTCACAGCCACAGAAAGCCACCCACGAAAACGCTGCATTTGATCAAATTGGTAGTCAGATATAATTAAGCCAGTACAGATAAAACCGTAAATAAAGAATTTTTTAACGGTAGATCGGCCTTTAAACAAAGGATCAATAACGAGTCTCCTAGCGATCCTGTCGCCTTAAACAACAACGGCGAGATTGCTTAAGCTACCCCGCCGTTGTGTTATTGGTAGCTAGATCATTTAGTCTCTAGCCAGTAAATCAAAGGTGCTGTCATCAAGCATTTGCAAAACTCTACCGCCACCCCTTGCAACACAGGTCAAAGGATCTTCAGCTACTATAACTGGCAAGCCAGTTTCTTCACTGATTAAACGGTCTAAATCTCTTAGCAATGCGCCACCACCGGTCAGCACAATACCACTTTCTGCAATATCAGAAGCAAGCTCTGGTGGTGAGTGCTCTAAAGCGCTTTTCACAGACTGAACAATAGTTGAAAGCGGCTCTTGCAGTGCTTCCATAATTTCGTTGCAGTTTAGCGTGAAGCTACGCGGAATACCTTCTGCTAGATTTCGGCCTCTTACGTCTATTTCTAAAACATCAGACCTAGGGTAAGCAGTACCAATTTCTTGTTTGATACGTTCAGCTGTTGCTTCACCGATTAACGAACCATAGTTACGACGCACATAAGCGATGATAGATTCATCAAACCGGTCGCCACCTACACGCACTGATTCTGAATAAACCACCCCATTAAGGGATATGATAGCTATTTCAGTGGTACCACCACCAATATCGACCACCATAGAACCACTGGCCTGCTCTACTGGCAGTCCCGCCCCGATGGCTGCTGCCATAGGCTCTTCAATTAAGTAAACTTCACGTGCCCCAGCCCCCATCGCAGACTCTTTGATAGCCCTTCGCTCAACTTGCGTAGACTTACAAGGTACGCAAACCAGCACTCTTGGGCTAGGAGTCATCCAACTGTTTTCGTGCACTTTATGAATAAAGTGCTGCAACATTTTTTCCGTCACATGAAAATCTGCAATCACACCATCTTTTAAAGGGCGAATGGCAGTAATGTTGCCAGGTGTTCTACCTAACATACGTTTAGCGTCAGCACCCACTGCAGCAACGCTTTTTTGATTTCCATGAGTACGAATTGCCACAACAGAGGGTTCGTTTAAGACAATGTCTTTATCGCGCACGTAAATGAGGGTGTTGGCCGTGCCTAAATCAATGGACAGGTCGCTAGAAAATAGACCGCGTATTTTTTTAAACATGCTAATTTATTGGCTCTAATCGGAGAATAATGGCGATCTTCATAAATCGCTGCTACTAAGGGTTAAATATTAACAATCAAGGGGCGTTTGAGCAAGGTTAATCCGTTTTCCAACGGCTCTATTTATGATAAATTAGAGCCCTGTTTTACCGCTAATACATTTGCTGTAAATTAAATTAAGGTTGCGCTTCCATTTGACAGCACAACAACACTAGCATTCGAGTGTTTTTAAGCTAAAAAGTTCAATAACATTTGTATGATTAAATACCGCTAAGTCGAGAATATTATGGCCATAGAAAACGCCGACATCGAAAAAATTGCTGTTCTTGCTCGTTTGCAAGTCGATCCCAATGAAATCAACGATTATACCAACAGCATTTCTAGCATTTTGTCTCTTATAGACCAAATGCAGCAGGTTGATACTAATGGCATAGAGCCATTGTCCAACCCTCATGATGCCACCCAGCGCCTGCGTGAAGACATAGTCACTTGCGATAATCAGCGTGACGCTTTTATTGCCATTGCTCCAGCCACACAAGACGGCTTGTACCTAGTCCCTAAAGTACTAGATTAACGTATTAGATTAACAAAGCGACCGTATAATCATGACCTCTAAAACCCTCGATCAAATTTCTAAGGATTTAGCTGCTGGAACTTATTCTAGCCGTGAAATCACTCAGGACACCATTGCCGACATTAAAACACGCGACCCCATCTACAATAGTTTTATTAGCTTGTCAGAAGATCTTGCTTTAGCTCAAGCAACTGCAGCTGATGCGCGCATTAAAGCGGGTACCGCAGACATTCTTACTGGCGTGCCTTTTGCTCACAAAGATCTATTTTGCACCCAAGGCCACGTTACTACAGCGGCCTCTAAAATGCTGGCCAACTTTGTACCACCCTATGAGTCTACTGTGGGCCAACGTTTATTAACTGCTGGTGCTGTATGTGTGGGTAAAACCAACATGGATGAGTTTGCCATGGGCTCTTCCAACGAAAATAGCTTTTTTGGTGCTGTTAAAAATCCATGGGACTTAACCGCTGTGCCTGGAGGGTCTTCAGGTGGATCTGCTGCTGCCGTGGCAGCAGGTCTTGTGCCCGCAGCCACGGGCACCGATACCGGCGGATCTATTCGTCAACCCGCATCATTTTGTAATTTAACAGGTATAAAGCCTACATACGGACGTGTCTCGCGCTTTGGAATTATTGCTTATGCGTCTAGCCTAGATCAGGCTGGGCCTATGTGCCAAAGTGCGCAAGACGCAGCAATGATGCTTAATGTCATGGCAGGTTTTGATGACCAAGACTCCACCAGCGTAAACCAAGAAACTCCAGATTACACTGCAGATCTAAACTTACCTCTTACGGGGCTAAAGGTAGGTCTACCTAAAGAGTTTTTTGGCGCAGGCCTTAACCCTCAAGTGGCCCAGTGCATTATGGCTGCTGTAAAAGAAATTGAAGCCCTTGGTGCTCAAATTATTGATATTAGTCTGCCTAACTTAGAGTTATCAATCCCTGCATACTATGTGATCGCACCATCAGAAGCCTCCTCTAACCTGAGCCGATTTGATGGCGTTCGCTATGGTTATCGCTGCGATCAGCCAACAGATTTGATGGATTTTTATTGTCGTACTCGTGCGCAAGGCTTTGGCACCGAAGTGAAGCGCCGCATTATGGTGGGAACTTATGCCTTATCTGAAGGTTATTACGATGCCTACTATGTTAAAGCGCAACGCATCCGTCGCATGATTAAAGACGACTTTGCCCGCGCACTATCTCAAGTAGATGTGATTATGGGGCCAGTCGCCCCAACACCAGCATTTGATTTGGGCAGCAATACCAAAGACCCTGTAGCGATGTATTTAGAAGACATCTACACCTTGTCTGCCAACATGGCAGGCATTCCAGCCATGTCTACACCTGCAGGTTTTGTCAACGGTCGCCCAGTGGGATTGCACATCATGGGTAACTATTTTGCTGAAGCCAAACTTTTGAATATTGCGCATCAATATCAGCAAGTTACTGATTGGCACTTACAAAAACCCCCATCAACCGGCCTAGCTGCCTCTAACCAAGAAAAGGGAGCTTAATTATGACTTGGGAAATTGTTATTGGTTTAGAGATTCACGTTCAATTAGCTACAAAAACAAAGCTATTTTCGGGTGCTAAAATAGGCTTTGGTGCAGCACCAAATACTCAAACCACTTTGGTAGATTTGGGTATGCCGGGCGCATTACCAGTGTTTAACGAAGCTGCTTTACGCATGGCTGTGACTTTTGGCACTGCTATAGATGCACAAGTGTGCAAACACTCTGTATTTGCTCGAAAAAACTACTTTTATCCAGATTCGCCAAAAGGCTATCAAACTAGCCAAATGGATCACCCTATTGTAGGTTTGGGTCATTTGGATATTCAACTAGAGGACGGCACAACCAAACGCATTGGTGTCACCCGTGCGCACCTTGAAGAAGATGCTGGAAAGTCATTGCACGAAGACTATGATGGCATGACTGGCATTGACCTAAACCGCTCTAGCACCCCTTTGCTAGAAATCGTCTCTGAGCCAGATATGCGTAGCGCCAAAGAAGCCGTCGCCTACATGCGAAAGATGCACGCTATTGTAACCACTATAGGCATTTCAGATGGCAATATGGCGCAAGGTTCTATGCGTTGCGACGCCAACGTATCACTGCGTCCTAAAGGGCAAGAAAAACTTGGTACCCGTACTGAATTGAAAAACATCAACTCATTTAAATTTATTGAACGCGCCATTAATATAGAAGTGGAAAGGCAGATTGATATTTTGGAAGATGGTGGCAAAATTGTACAAGAAACCCGCCTTTACGATGCCGATAAGAACGAAACACGGCCTATGCGCAGCAAGGAAGAAGCCAACGATTATCGTTATTTCCCTTGCCCTGATTTACTACCTATCGAAATTGATGACGCCTACATTGAAGCTATTCGCCAAAGCTTGCCAGAACTGCCAGACCAGCGTAGTGCACGTTTTGTAAGCACACTTGGTTTGAGTGAATATGATGCTGCTGTATTGTCTTCATCCAGACACTTAGCTGATTATTTTGAAGCTGTTGTTGATGTGTGTGATGACGCCAAACTGAGCGCCAACTGGGTGATGGGTGAAGTCGCTAAATACATGAATCAAAATAATATTGAAATTGAACAATGCCCAGTAAGTGCAGCCCGCCTTGGCCAGCTTATTTGCCGCATTAAGGATGATACGATTAATGGCAAGGGTGCTAAAACTGTCTTTGAAGGCTTGTGGAATCAAACGGGTGAAGTGGATGAAATTATTGCTTCCAGTGGTCTTAAGCAGGTCAACGATGTCTTTGCTATTGATTTAATGGTGGATGAGGTTATTGCCAACAATCCCAAACAAGTAGCACAATACTTGGAAGCCCAAGAAGACAAAAGAGGTAAAATGCTAGGCTTCTTTATGGGCCAAGTAATGAAAGCCTCTAAAGGCTCTGCTAATCCAGGCCAAGTCAATGGCCTATTAGCCAAAAAGCTAAACGCGCTGTGTTAGCACGCTCAGCTTAGTTTGAGAGTAAAACTGCGCTTTTAACGGCAGTTTTACTCCTCATCAGCAAGAGCTAAGTCCACCATCAAGTCATCAGATAAACCTTCAAGTGCTTGCTGTAGGTTATCCATGTCAAAGTCTTTTGAGACTAACAATTGAGCCCCAGCAACAAACATCTCTCCACCAGACATTGATGCACTAACTACTTCTGTATCTAAACTTTGCACACTGACATGTTGTGCTACAAACACATTCGACACTTCACGCATGATGCCTGGCTTGTCATGACAAGTCAGGTCTAACCAAATAGTGTGTTGATTGTCAGCTTCAGGTGCATCTACACTTTCGTTTAAAGTAACCGCCATACCATGCTTACTTAACTCACGTAAATCCTTCTCAAGAGCGGGAATTAAGGATTCGTCAACATTGACTGTAAGAATGCCGGCAAATTGACCACAAAGATGGGCCATACTAGACTCTTCCCAGCTGGCATCATGAGTGTAAATAACTTCAGAAAGCATTTGCACAAGGCCTGGACGGTCTGCACAGATGGCAGTGAGTACTAAGGTTTTATTCATTATCGTCTCCAATTGGTAGTTGTATCAGCTAGATCAGCATTTGTGCGACCCGAGCTTTTAATAATTCTATGGCTGCCGGGTTTTCACCCCCCTCTGGTACAATTAAATCAGCAAACCCACGAGAAGGAGAAATATGGTTAAAATAACCAGGCCTTACTGTGGCTTGATATTGCGCCAAAACTGACTGTAAATCTCGGCCTCTGTCGTTTACATCACGCTCTAAGCGTCTAATTAAACAAACATCCAATGGAACATCCATAAAGATGCGTAGATTAAACAAAGATCGCAACCGCTCTTGCGTGAACAACAAAATACCCTCAACAATTAACACTTTACAAGGTTTCATTAACACTGTCTGTGACAAACGTAAGTGTTCATGAAAACTATAAACAGGCTGCTCAATGGTTTGCCCCATAGATAGTGCCTCAAGGTGCTGGGCCATCAGATCATGATCCATTGCATCTGGGTGATCATAATTGGTCAGGTTACGCTGATCTTTAGATAAGTTGTGTTGGTCTTTGTAATAGCTGTCTTCTGACATCATCATGACTTGATCTGCCCCAAACCCGTCCATTACATTTTTTGCCAATACGCTTTTACCAGAAGCCGATGCTCCTGCAATACCAATAATAACCACACAAACTCCAACACATATATCGAATCACCCATTATACTGTGACGCTATGAATATACTACTTTTTAACGCTAGCGAACTGTCTCATACGAGACAGATCATAATTAACGACCTGCGTCGTCAAACTCATTTAGCTAAAGTGATCAAGCCTATTATTGGCGACACGATTAGAGTAGGTCAAATTAATGGCGCTATTGGTTTAGCAAAGGTCATTTCTCACACTCCACTTGAGACTCATTTAGAGGTCGTATTCAATCAAGCTAGCCCTGCGCCACTTGCACTAAAACTATTGCTTGCGATACCTAGACCCAAAATGATGCGCAGAATACTGCAGACCTGTGCTACTTTGGGTGTGAGCGAAATTACATTATTAAATAGTGCCAAAGTAGAAAAGAGCTATTGGCAAACACCCATTTTGCAACCCCAAAGCATTTATGACAACTTAATCTTAGGGCTTGAGCAAGCAGGTACCACACAGCTGCCTTTGGTGCACAAAGCGCAACTATTTAAACCTTACGTAGAAGATAAGCTTGATCAATGGGCAGGCCAAAGTCGCCGCCTTGTGGCCCATCCACGTGATGCCCACCAATGCCCCACTGCCAACCAACAAGCAACCACCTTGGCTATTGGCCCAGAAGGCGGGTTTACTGAGTACGAAGTGGATAAATTAATCCAGCAAGGCTTTACGCCCTTTTCCCTTGGGCCTCGGATCATGCGCGTAGAAACTGCAATTCCTGTAGCTATCTCAAGGTTATGTACATTATGAAATCTGCTAAACAACGCTTCGCTGGTCGCTACCGCGCGCCAGGCCCAAAACGCTCACCTTTAATTACTCCAGAAGGCGCAGCAGCACTTAAAGCTGAACTAGATGACTTGTGGCGCAATAAACGCCCCGTAATAACTCAAGCCGTAGGGGAAGCAGCCGCTTTGGGCGATCGTTCAGAAAATGCTGAATATATTTATGGCAAAAAAATGTTACGCGAAATGGACAGTCGCATTTTGTATTTACAACGTCGACTTGATCGCATCAAAGTAGTGGAAGGCACACCTGCAGATCCAAATAGAGTGTATTTTGGAGCTTGGGTTACATTAGTGGACGATGATGACAATGAACGCTGTTATCGTATTGTAGGAGCTGATGAGCTTAATCCAAGCTCAGGATTTATCAGCATAGACTCACCTCTTGCCTTAGCACTTATTGGCAAGCAATTAGATGATAGAGTAGAACTAAGCGACCTAGATAAAGGCTATGAAATTATTGCTATTGACTATAAAAGCGCTGCAGCTGAATAATAAACTGTAGCACTCATTAAATGATTTACCTTAATGAATAGTGCCTCGGCGATACGAAAAAATAGCCGCAATCAAGGCATAACCCATCGACAAAGCCATGGTGACTTTAATTACAAACAACAGTTCAGGATAAAGCTCCAAGGTGATGGCTGCACCACCCATGGTCACGCTAAAAAGTGTCATTACTATAGCAGAGCTCACCATATTACCCATAGTTCGCGCTAAGTTAAGCAATACCGCAGCAATACTCAACTTATCAGCTGCCACCGAGCCTATGGCTGCATTGTTATTAGGTGATGAAAAGAAACCAAAGCCCAAGCCTAAAAACACCAATGCCAGCATTACATAATGCAATGAAGTTTGCATATCCAGCCTAAACAACATGCCATAACCAATAACAAAAAAACCACATCCTATGGTGGATAGTATTCGTGGTTCAAAACGATCAGATAGGCGGCCAGTAATAGGCGCTAATACCATCATTATGAGGGTTTGTATTAATACAATTTGACCTGTTTCACTAGGACTTAAGCCATGAATGTATTGTAAATATAGGCTCAGTAAAAACACCATAGAAAAGCTAGAGCCATAAATAAAGAACGCTGATAGCAAAGAACGGTTAAATATGCGATTAGCCCGCAATGCAGAGAGCTTTACCAAGGGTGATGGCGCCCTGGATTGATGCCATACGAAAAAGGCCAATAACACCAAGCCAAATAGAGCTAACAAAGCAAAACGCCAGTCTGTTAAGCGTGACAAACCAAGCATAAAAGCACTCACCCACGCAGCAAAAATCAAACTCCCTTGCCAATCAAACGCCACTCTTACTTGCGACTTCCAGTCACCTTTAACATACACAAATAAAACCACTAAACACAAAATTAAGACACCAGTGGGTGCCCAAAACACACTTTGCCAACCCCAATGCTGGGTTAACCAACCTCCTATTAATGGACCAAGAGTGAGCCCAAGGTATACAGACGATGCCGCTATCCCTAAAGCTTGGCCTCGATTAGAGTTGGCATAAACTACACCAATAATCGCCATGCTAGTGCCATAAACCATAGAGCTAGAAATGCCTTGCACCACTCGGATAAGCAACAAAGAGGTAATAGATTGTGGCAGCAGTACGCACAAAGAAGACAGGATAAATAGTATTATGCCAGTGACAAACATGCGTTTTCGCCCAACGATGTCTGCAAGGCGGCCTATAGGTAATAAGAAAACTACATTACCCCACAACATAGCCACAGGAATCCAGCTCACCGCAATTGCACTGGCTTGCAAATCAAAGGCTATGCGAGGAATAGCGATATTGACCGCAGAAAGAGCTAGAGAACATACCACCATTACCAAACCTACACTCACTAACGCCATTCTTCGAGCGTTAGGTGTTTGATCATAATAGGATTGTAGTTGTGTCGCGTTCATCTGTGCCATTATACTCCCTTATCAAACAGTAAGTTAGGGTGTCTATTGTGGGCCAACAAGATCAATACAACCATGAAACTGGCAATCCCATTGAAGTTGATATCCAAGTTGACTTAGATTGGCTGTTACAAAGCCAACCCCTTATGTTGGCCACACCCACAGTAAGCTTATTTATTCCTCAAGATATTACCGTCGAACCCAAAGTAGCCATGAATCGCTTGGTAACTTACCCTGCACAGCCCGCCTATCGCTTGGGCAAACATTTTGAAGATTGCGTCGAACATTTATTCAACGCATCCAAAAACAACCACATTATTGCCAGAAACTTGGTGATTCAAACACCCCAACGAACCCTTGGCGAGTTAGATCTTATTTATCGAAATAGTGCCAGCGAAGTTGTGCACTTAGAGCTTTCGATAAAGTTTTATTTACTCACTAAGGGCGGCTCTAGGCTAGAAGATTTTATTGGCCCAGCGGGGCGAGACCGCTTAGACCTTAAGTGGGATAGGTTACGCCAACACCAGCTTCCATTGAGCCACACTGAGCAAGTATTAGATTTCTTACAGCAACAGTGCTTACCCCTGCCAAGTCACCGTCAGCTGCTGTTAACGGGCATCTTGTTCTATGCCTATGAAAACTGGCACTCCACCACTGTCAAAGACATTGGTGTTGACCCAAATCATCAGCGTGGTTGGTGGCTAGAGCACCATGAACTTGAGCAGATTAAACCCATTGAGGGGTTAGAACGAGGGTTTATTATTTTACCCAAGTGGCATTGGATCGGTGGACCACGTCATTATAGCGACCCTGTTCCTATTAACCACGAAACACTCATTCAACTTACAACCGCAGATTCTTGGCCAAACATGGTTCTGGTATATGAACGCGCTTACCCATTACACACTCGCCACTCCCATGATATTGGTGAGGCTGACCACTTACTTGAACCCTGGGTCTTTAAGCATCGTGGTTTAGTTTTAGCCACAAAAAAGCCCCCGCTAGTTGCCTAGCGAGGGCTGTTTCTTATGATGGTGGGTCGTGGGCGGCTCGAACGCCCGACCAATTGGTTAAAAGCCAACTGCTCTACCAACTGAGCTAACGACCCAAATTCTCTGCGGGGCTTGGTAGACTGCGCCCCTTACTTTTTAATAATAAATAAACTTTAATAGTTTAAAAATTATGTCCACACAACCTATTACTGTACAGCAATAAACTGACCAACATTTACCGGTTGATACGATTTAATATGGTGGGTCGTGGGCGGCTCGAACGCCCGACCAATTGGTTAAAAGCCAACTGCTCTACCAACTGAGCTAACGACCCAAATTCTCTACGGGGCTTGGTAGATTGCGCCCCTTAATACTAATACGCAATATAAAAACCTATTACGTTACTACTCAAATATGATTAAAAACATCACACCTGCACAAATAAAATGGCGGAGGAGGAGAGATTCGAACTCTCGGTGGGCTACAAACCCACGACGGTTTTCAAGACCGTTGCATTCGACCACTCTGCCACCCCTCCGCAGAGAGCGCGTATAGTAAACCATTGAGATTTAGAGTCAAGCCTCTACAGCCGAACAAACCCAAAAAACACTAAAAAAGGATAAAAAAAATGAGATTTGATTAATTTTCACCACAGCTTACGCAATTCATGTCTTTAGCTAGGCTAAAAGTTTGCCAGTGCATCGTTTTTGCTTCCAATAACAACAGCTTACCCACTAATGGTTCCCCGAAGCTAGAAAGCACCTTTATGGCTTCCATCGCTTGAGTTGCTCCAATAATCCCAACAAGTGGTGCCATCACACCGTTAGTTGAACAGCTACCTTGCTGATCTCCTGTAAGTTGAGTTAAGCAGTGATAACAAGGTGTATTAGGTTGGCGAGGATCCACAACTGTAATCTGGCCTTCCATACGAATAGCAGCGCCAGAAACAAGAGGTGTGTGGCTTTGCAAGCAGGCTTTATTAACCGCTAGGCGTGTCGCTAAATTATCACAACAATCCAATACCACATCAGCCTTTATTACTTCTTTTAGTAACGCACTAGCTTCAAGCCGACTGTTGATCGTCACTACCAACACATCACTATTAAGTGCAGCAATACTTTGCTTGGCCGACAAGACTTTACTTGTACCTATATCAGCTTCACCATGAATAATTTGGCGCTGTAAGTTGGACTGATCTACCACATCATCATCAACCAATACCAAAGTACCCACACCTGCAGATGCCAAATACAGTGCCACAGGGCTGCCCAAACCTCCTAGACCGATAATCAGCACCCTAGCGCTTAGTAATTTTTGCTGCCCTTGATAGTCAAAATCTGGCAGCATGATTTGCCTACTATAACGCTGCAGCTGCTCATCATTCATAATTTAGCTCCTGCATTAGCTGACCATTGGCCAAAAGTCACTCGGTCTTGGCCATTATAATCTTTACGCGTAGTGACATGATTAAATCCTAAACTGGCTAATAGTTTAGCTACTTTTTCGCCTTGATCGTAGCCGTGCTCAAATGCCAACCACCCATCTACTTCCAATAATTGTGCCGCTTGCTGCGCAATGGTTTCGATGTCTGCCATGCCATGGTTATCAGCCACAAGGGCAGATAAGGGCTCATAGCGCACATCACCTTGATTTAAATGGGGGTCTTGGGCATCGATGTAAGGAGGATTACTAACAATACAGTGCAGGGGTTTAGAGTCGTCTTTCACCCACCCATGGGCCCAGTTACCTTGGCAAAATTTAACTTGCTCTAAACTGGAGCTAAACCCGTTAGCTTTCGCAAGATTCACAGCAGCTAATGATTGATCCACACCTACTATTTGCCAATAGGGATTTTCGCTAGCCAAAGCTAGTGCGATAGCACCGCTGCCCGTACCTAAATCTAAAACACTGGCGCAACGGGGTAAATTTAACTCAAGCACTATTTCAACTAACAGCTCAGTTTCTGGGCGAGGAATCAAGGTGGATGCATCAACTTGTAAGTCTAAACTCCAAAAGCCTTGCGTGCCCAACAAGTGAGCTACAGGCTTGCCCAAGCAGCGCTCTTGTACCAAAGCTTCAAACCCACTCCACTGCTCCATACTTAGAAGCTTGTCTGGCCAAGCATGGAGGCTAGCATTAGTCACATCTAGCACCTTACATAACAGAAGCTGGGCATCCAAAGCAGGGCTTTGGGTGGGCTGAGCTGCTGTAGAAAAACTTAACTTGGCCCAAGCTAATGCGCGTTGGCGCGTGTAGTTAGGGCCAGAGTTAGACATTATGTTCGAACTAACCTTCATTTTCTGCTAGAGAAGCCAACAGATTGGCTTGATGCTCATTGCTTAGTGGTTCAATAATGCAGTTCACATCACCTTCCATAATATCACCCAATTTATAAAGAGTGAGGTTTATGCGGTGATCTGTTACCCGACCTTGAGGATAGTTATAGGTGCGTATTCTCTCAGACCGGTCACCACTACCTACCAAACTTTTACGGGCATCTGCTTGTTCTGCTGCAACTACTTCTTGCGCACTAGAAAGCAGCCTAGAAGCCAAAAGGGACAGAGCACGGGCTTTGTTCTTATGCTGAGACCTTTCGTCCTGACACTCTACTACAGTGCCTGTGGGCAGGTGAGTGATACGAATAGCTGAGTCTGTTTTGTTAACGTGCTGACCACCAGCACCAGAGGCCCTAAAGGTATCAATACGAAGGTCGCCTTTATTGATATCAACTTCATCGACCGAGTCTACTTCTGGCATGACAGCCACAGTGCAAGCAGAAGTATGGATGCGCCCTTGTGACTCTGTTTCTGGCACCCGCTGAACACGATGAGCACCTGACTCAAATTTAAGACGTGAATACACATCATTGCCTACCATGCGCAAGATGATTTCACGATAGCCACCATGCTCGCCTGCGTTTTGACTAATAATCTCGACCTTCCAGCCCATATTTTCAGCATAGCGTGTATACATACGGTAAAGATCTCCAGCAAAAATAGCCGCTTCATCTCCACCTGTGCCTGCACGAACTTCTACAAAGGTGTTGTGGGTGTCATTAGGATCTTTGGGTAATAAAAGCTTTTGCAGGTCTAGCTCTAGCTCTGCTTGACGCTTTTTACCATCTTGAATTTCTTCCTCAGCCATGGCTTTCATTTCAGCGTCATCTTCAGCCAACATAAGCTTGGCTTCTTCCATATCAGCTTGCAACTGAACGTATTGGCCGTAGTTATTAACTACGTCTTCAAGCTCTGCGTATTCTTTGGAATAAGCTCTAAATTTATCCTGATCCATAATCACTTCGGCTACACCCAATAGGGCTTCTAGTTCTTCATAGCGATCTTGTAGGCGTTCTAATTTACTAAGTATTGAGGCTTTCATAAGGTTTTATTCAAATCAAACATGGTTTGCAATAAGGCTAGACTTTTATCATCACCTAAGGCACTGGCTTTTTTTAATTGCACCGTAGGTGCATGCATCATTTTATTGGTGAGGGATCTAGCAAAACGCTGCATAACCATCTCTACTTCCCCACCTTTAGCTAACAGCGCTATCGCGCGCTCCAACTCTTCATCTCTTATCGCTTCCATTCGCTGTCTATAATCGCGAATACTATCCACTGCATCTAGTGCACGCTCTGACTCTAGATAGGCTAACAACCCTTCTTCTATCATCACTTCAGCAGCTTTTGCAGCCTCTTGACGAGAACGCATACCTTCGTCGATGACATCTTTTAAATCATCCACGGTATATAAATAAACATCATCAAGTTGGGCCACTTGCGCTTCTATATCACGAGGCACTGCGATGTCCACCATAAACATCAACTTATGTTTACGCTCTTTAAGTGCTAGCTCTACTGCGCCTTTACCTAATATGGGCAATTGGCTGGCAGTAGAGGAAATTACAATATCAGCAGCAGCTAAATGATCTGGAATATCTGCTAACAAAACCGCTTGTGCATTAAATTCATGAGCCAACTCTTGCGCCCTAGCTAACGTGCGATTAGCTACAATAATTTTCTTTAGCCCTGCATCATGTAAATGACGAGCTACTAGCTCTATGGTTTCACCAGCACCAATGAGCAATGCAGTTTGATCTTGTAAATTAGCAAAAATTTGCCGCGCCATAGCCACTGCAGCAAAGGCTACAGACACTGGATTCTCACCAATAGCCGTATGAGTGCGCACATATTTAGCCATATTGAAGGCACTTTGAAACATGCGGATTAAATGGCTGGTGGCGGTTTTTTCTTGTCGTGCTACAGAAAAACTAGACTTTAACTGGCCAAGAATTTGTGGCTCTCCCAACACCATAGAATCTAGGCCACTTGCCACTCGCATCATGTGTTTAACAGCTTGGTCGTCTTGCTGAAAGTAGCTGTGGTGCTTTACTTGGTCTAAAGGAACCTGATGGAAGTCAGATAACCATTTGGCAATCACATGACCAGACTCAATACTTAATTGCGCATCCTGCTGAATAACTTTTTCAGCACCCAAGTCCAGCCTGCCATAAATCTCTGTGCGATTACAGGTAGATAAAATAGCCGCTTCTAACACCCCTTCTTGACTCACTAACTGCTGTAAAGCAGCCGCAGTAATTTCTGGCGCGAAGGCAAGCTTTTCACGCATATCAACAGAGGCTGTGGTGTGGTTAATGCCGAATACAAACAAAGTCATGATGGTCTGCGGATGCCAAACAGTTACGAAACGCTAAAAAAACTATTATACCCGAAACTTAACCGCCTCCATAGCAAACAAAGCGCCTAAGTAAGGGCTATTGTATTTGCGCCCTACTAATCACAAAAAAGCGGTTTAATATTTATCATTTTGTGGTTACGCGAGTATTGTGTAAAGGCCCCCATTTGATACACTTAATCATTACTGCACTAGCAAAGAAACTTAATTTTGTCGGGATTGCCATCACTTTACTTATTCTTCAACATTCACTGGGGTGCCCGCCTTGTAGGTGTTGTCATTGCCTGCGTTATGGTTATAAGTTGTAGCAGCACAAGTAATAGTGCAATCAAAATTGGCAACATAGAAACTGAGCAAAATTTACCAAGCCCTAAGCATAACCTCACTACTGCGCAGCTATCTAAGCTTTTAATAGGTGAACTATCATTACAAAGAGGCGATTACAAAACCTCAACAACACAACTGATTGAAGCTGCCAAATCAACCCAAGACCTAAACACCGCCATACGAGCCACATATTCAGCACAGCTTTCTCAAACACCAGACCTTCTCATTCAAGCTAGTTTTTTATGGAGCCAGCTTGCACCCCAAGACCCACTTCCCTGGCAATACATCGCTCAGGCACAAAGCCTTAACCAACAATTTGAAAAAACCATAGATGCTTTAGAAAAAGAGCTTAAACGTGGTGGTGGTGGTGAAGGATTGGTTCGTGTAGCGAACTTAAGTACTGACGTAAGTCAAAAAGGTTTACAGCATCAATTCCAGTTATGGCTAGGCACCTACCCAAGTCACAAAAAGATTTATTACGCACTGGCTATTTTGGCAAAAAAATTAGACCAAACTGATCAGGCTATAGCGCATATAGAAACATCACTATCATTTGATGAAAGGTACCTTGAAGCGCAATTTTTTTATGGGGATTTATTAATTCAAAGTAATGATCTGGACGGTGCAGATCGTTATTTGTCCCAATATACTAGACCACTGGAGCAGGCTCCTAGCGTGTTGATTAATCAGCATGCTCAAACATTTACGCTAATGCGTCGCCCTGTTTTGGCATATGAATATTTCAAAGAGCTAACAAGGCGCCAGCCCAATCACTTTTACTTTCAATATTCAGCGGGCCTTTTAGCCTATGAAAATAATGATTATTCAGCAACGATTTCTTATTTAAAAAAAGCTATAGAGCTTGACCCAACCAAGCACAGCGCATTCTACTATATGGCCCTAAGTGCCCTTCGTGAAGAGCTGCCCAATCAAGCTATCGGTTTTTTAAGTCAGATAAACCAAGGCCCTGATCGAGTCAACGCCCTCAACTTGCTGGTTGAACTAGAGGCCCCCAACACACTTTCAAGGGCTTCATATTTTCTCCAGATGCGCGATCAAAACCAAGATTTAAGCCCACATATTTTTGCTTTAGAAATAAGCTATCTACAACAAGCACAAGACTTTGAAGCAACTACACAGACCTACCAAAAAGCATTACATAAACACCCCAATAATATTTCACTTTTATATGCCTACGCCTTATTTGCCGATTCACTTCATCAATTTGATATCACCGAACAAATGTTACAGCGCATTATCGACATAGAACCTAATCACGTTAACGCACTTAATGCCTTGGGCTATTCCTATGCAGAACGCAATATAAAGCTTAAAGAAGCCCAAGCATTGATTCTCAAAGCACTCGCCCTAGATCCTAAAAACCCTGCCATTATGGATAGCCTAGGCTGGGTGAAATATCGGCTAGGACATTTGAGACAATCCCTAAATTTACTCTCTCAAGCCTATGATATAATGCCCATAGCAGAAATGGCAGCTCACTTGGGTGTTGTAAAATGGGCTCTTGGAGACACTCAAGGTGCTTTTAATACATGGAACCTTGCACTTGAAAAAGAGCCTGATAATGCGCTTATTAAACAAGCCATCTTGGATGCACAAAATGAATTCCAAAAGGATTAGAGGTTTTAAAAACCTCATACGGATCACCGTTTTAGGCTTAGCCTCCATAGGCATCGCAGCCTGCAGTACCGCACCTTTAAGCAGCCTTCCATCTATAGCAACAGCAGCCAATGCCTACTCACCGTTTTCATACAAACAAAAGCAACTAGAACAGCTTGTGCAGTGGGACGTTGAAGGTAAATTAGCTGTTTATGTTAATAATAAGAATAATTCTGGCCTAATGACGTGGCGCCAAAGAGGCAATGAATTTGATTTATTAATTAATGGCCCCTTGGGCAGCGGCCAACTGCGCATAGAAGGTAAACCAGGCTTGGTCATTGCTACCAGCAACAAAGACCAAGTCACCTCCAACACTATTGAGAATCTATTTGAACAAGAATTTGGGTGGTCATTCCCTATGCAGGACTTACACTATTGGGTTAGAGGCATTCCAAAGCCTAATAGTGTGGCAAAAATAAGTTACAATCCACAAGGTGATGCAAGCACAATAGAGCAATCAGGCTGGCATGTGACCTACCATTCTTATAACAAACTCACTACCCTGCCTTATATTCAAGAAGACTCCTTAGTTACTTTAGCAATGCCCAAGAAGATTGAAATTATTGGCGAGGATATCCGTCTTATTTTAGTACTAAAAAGTTGGAGCAACTTGTCTCCCTTTCCTAGCCCCAATTTAAGCGCTAACCTTAGCCCTAAGCTTGCGCCAAACCGACAGTGAAGGCACAAATTATGTTGACATTAGAAACCAATTCCGCGAAAATATGCGCGTGAAATTTATGGGATATCGCCAAGCGGTAAGGCAACGGGTTTTGATCTCGTCATGCGCTGGTTCGAATCCAGCTATCCCAGCCACATTCCAATTCGTAAGCATTGGCTTGCGTCTTAATAACCATAAAAAAGCATAGGTGCCCCCAAGGTGTCAAAACTAAAAGTTTTTACCGGCAGTGCCCATCCAGCATTAGCCCAAATGGTTGTAGATCGTTTAGGTGTCCCTCTTGGTGAAGCTAAAGTGTCCACCTTTAGCGATGGCGAATGTGCTATTGAATTACTGGAAGACGTGCGTGGCAAGGATGTATTCATCATCCAGCCTACTTGCGCACCTACCAACAGTAACCTAATGGAACTGATTTTAATGGCTGATGCCATGCGCCGAGCTTCTGCTGCCCGTGTAACGGCAGTGGTACCTTACTTTGGATATGCACGCCAAGATCGTCGCCCCCGCTCTGCTCGTGTGCCTATAAGCGCACGCGTTGTGGCTAACATGATGGCTCGTTCTGGTATTGACCGGGTATTAACTGTCGACTTGCACGCCGAACAAATTCAAGGTTTTTTCGACATTCCAGTAGACAACGTTTTTGGCTCTCCTGTTTTATTGGATGAGATTACCAAACAAGATTATGACAACCCTTTAGTTGTATCACCAGATGTTGGAGGCGTTGTACGCGCTCGTGCTGTTGCCAAACAGCTCAACACAGATTTAGCAATCATTGACAAACGTCGTGAGAAAGCTAATGAATCTCAAGTGATGCACATCATTGGTGATGTTACAGATCGTACCTGCATATTAGTAGATGATATGTGTGATACAGCAGGCACTTTATGCAAAGCAGCAGATGCATTGAAGGCTAATGGCGCCAAGCGTGTTGTAGCTTACGCTACTCATCCTGTGCTATCTGGTGCTGCAGTTGATAACATCAGTAACTCATCGCTTGATGAACTAGTAGTAACTGACACTATACCGCTATCTGAGGCCAGCAAAGCCTGTAGCAAAATTCGCCAACTAACCATGGCTGATTTATTAGCAGAATCTGTCCGCAGAGTTTGCAACGAAGAATCCATTAGCGCGATGTTTCGCACCTAAAATTAGGTCGTAAACGCGCGTTGATACTATCGGCCTTTAATAAGGCCATTTTAACCGTCCTATAGTGCACCGGTCGCAAGTGCCCTGGACAATAAATAAGGAAAGACAAATGTCTATCTCTCTAAATGCTGAAGCCCGTGATGACTTGGGGAAAGGTGCGAGCCGCCGCCTACGTCGTCTAACTGGCGGTACACCTGCTATCGTTTTTGGTGGTGCAAAAAACCGTAAGCCTCAATCTGTTACCTTGGTTCATAAAGACCTTTGGAAAGCTTCTGAAACAGCAGGCTTTTACAGCTCTGTAATCACTCTAAACATTGCTGGCAAAGAAGAGCCTGTAATTGTTAAGGATATTCAGCGCCACCCAGCCAAAAATGAAATCCAGCACGTTGACTTTTTGCGTGTAACCAAGTCAAACCTAATCAACATCTTAGTTCCTTTAAGGTTTATAAATGAAGCAAGTGCACCTGCCATTAAGATCCAAGGCGGCACAGTTTCTCATGCGAAAAGCGAAGTTGAAATCACTTGCTTGGCAGCAAATTTACCAGAGTGTCTAACTATAGACATGCAAGATGTAGCTATCGGTGGCATTGTTCACCTTTCAGATATCGTATTGCCAAAAGGCGTAACGATTCGCGCATTGCGTTTAGGTGATGACCACAACCAAGCTATCGCAACTATCAGCGGCTCTAAAGGCAGCTAATACTGCATTACTTAATTGTTGCTGTATAAGCGCCTTTGTTATTCACTTAACAAAGGCGTTTTTATTTGGAGCCCAGACTATGTCTAACTCTACATCTGATGTACCGATAAAACTCATTGTAGGTCTAGGTAACCCTGGCACTCAATATGAGCAAACTCGTCACAACGCAGGTAAAGACTGGCTTATACAACTGGCCAAACAAGAAGGCATTAGCTTGACCACAGAAAAACGCTTTTTTGGTGACTATGGCCAAGGCTTTGTGGATGGACAAAAGCTACACTTACTGGCTCCAAATACATTTATGAATTTAAGTGGTCAAGCTGTACAAGCGCTTTGTAGCTTTTATAAGATTGATACGCAAAATATTCTTGTTGCCCATGACGAGCTAGACCTACCAGCTGGCACTGCACGCCTCAAGTTAGGTGGTGGTCACGGGGGACATAATGGTTTACGAGATATTATCAGCAAACTCAGTGGTGATAAAAATTTCCACCGCTTACGCTTAGGTATCGGTCATCCTGGCAACGCCAAACTGGTAGCGAGTTACGTATTAAAAAAAGCGCCTCTTGAAGAGCGCATCAGCACCCAGCATTCGATGGATAAAGCAATGAAAGCTATTCCACAGGTGATGTCTGGGCAGTGGCAAAAAGCTATGAATGACCTGCACACAAGCTAAAAAGCGGTCTAACTAATTTATTACTAGAGGTATCCCATGGGATTCAATTGCGGCATTGTAGGCCTACCTAACGTTGGCAAATCTACGTTATTTAACGCCCTTACCAAATCTGGCATCAGCGCAGAAAATTTTCCATTTTGCACTATAGAGCCCAACGCAGGTGTAGTGGCTATGCCAGACCCTCGCTTAGATGCTTTAGCTGCCATTGTTGATCCAGAGCGTGTGATGCCCACCACTATGGAATTTGTGGACATTGCAGGCTTAGTAGAAGGCGCATCCAAAGGTGAAGGCTTGGGCAATAAGTTTTTAGCTAACATCCGTGAAACCGATGCTATCGCTCACGTTGTGCGTTGCTTTGAAGATGAAAACGTCATTCACGTATCAAACCGTATCGATCCAATAGATGACATCGGCATTATCAATATGGAGCTGGCTTTAGCCGATTTAGATTCAGTAGAAAAACAGAAGGCTCGCGTACATCGTGTGGCTCGCACTGGAGATAAAGAAGCCCAAACTATTATGGCGCTTTTAGAAAAACTAGAAGGCCCACTAAGTGAAGGCGTTGCTGTGCGCTCACTAGATTTAAATGATGATGAGTTAGCGATGGTGAAATCCTTTCACCTACTTACAACCAAACCGACGATGTATATTGCCAACGTTGCCGATGATGGTTTTGAGAACAACCCACACCTAGACGCAGTTAAAGCTTATGCAGACACCGAAGGTGCTCAAGTTGTTGCTGTTTGTAACCAAATTGAAGCTGAAATCAGTGAATTAGACGATGAAGATAAACGTGAGTTTTTATCAGATATCGGCATGACAGAGCCAGGCTTAGACCGTGTCATTCGTGCAGGTTACGAACTACTTAAGCTTCAGACCTACTTTACTGCAGGTGTCAAAGAAGTGCGCGCTTGGACTGTAAAGCAAAATGCTACAGCACCTCAAGCAGCTGGTGTAATCCATACAGACTTTGAAAAAGGCTTCATCCGTGCAGAAGTTGTAGGCTATGAAGACTTTATTGCCGGCAACGGTGAGCAAGGCGCAAAAGAAGCTGGAAAGTGGCGCTTAGAAGGCAAAGAGTACCGAGTAAAAGACGGCGATGTAGTGCACTTCCGATTTAATGTGTAAAAGCTTTGTTTGTGGGTGTTGACAGCACCCCCAAAACAAGGAATAATTCGCGTCCTCAAGTGCAGCCACTGTGCTTGAAAACGGTCAAAATGGCTATGTAGCTCAGTTGGTTAGAGCACATCACTCATAATGATGGGGTCACTAGTTCGAATCTAGTCATAGCCACCATTTTGATCAATATGTAAGACATTTCTGGGATATCGCCAAGCGGTAAGGCAACGGGTTTTGATCTCGTCATGCGCTGGTTCGAATCCAGCTATCCCAGCCATTTGTTGCTTTATATATTACAAAAATCCTAGATCAAAAAACCCATTACTTTGTCTGAACCCTCATCAGTTTGATGACTGTGTTTTATGTGATTGCGATTGAACTTGAAAATGCTTAAAGTAGCACTTTAGTCAGTGCAAGCTAAGGGACATTTATCACACACCTTGATGCTCCAATTACACGCCCTCAGGCCATATGAGGATACACCCGCCCACTACGAAAGATTACTCTGAATTAGCTACTGAGAGGCTTTTTGAGGCGCTGATAACCACCTCTATACCCAGATCTAATTACACGCAAGATTGCACGCTAATGCAAACTTCACATTTCACTAAATTCAAGTGGCCCCAGCGAAGGAAAAGCTCATGAGCATTTATATTAACAGCAAGTTTGATAGCGGCAATATTGAGATTATCGATGCCAACAGCAACCCCATTGAGCTTGCCATACGTCATGATAATCAATCCGATTTTTATCAGTGGTTTCACTTTACCGTTACTGGAGCTAAAGGCAAAAATAACTTAGAGATAAGCCTCACCAATGCCTCAGGTGCAGCTTTCCCAGAGGGCTGGCAATACTTTCAAGTGGTGGCATCCTACGATAAGCAAGAGTGGTTTAGGGTCACCACGCGCTATGAAAACGGCCAATTAACCTTTAGCCATGCAGCAGAGCATGACCTAGTTTGGTATAGCTTTTTCACACCTTACTCATGGGAACGCCACCAAGAACTTATTGGATGGGCACAAACCTACCCTTCATGCACTCTTACAAGCCTAGGTAATAGCCTAGAAGGTAGGTCTTTGTCCCTTTTGACTATTGGTGATGACGCCCCTCAAAAAAGAAAAATATGGCTCACTGCTCGTCAACATCCTGGTGAAACCATGGCTGAGTTTGCGATAGAGGGGTTATTACAAAAATTATTAGATGTAAATGATTCATGTAGCCGCGCACTGCTTGAAAGTGCTGTATTTTACATTATTCCAAACATGAATCCGGACGGCAGCGTGCTAGGGCATCTACGAACTAATGCAGCAGGAGTTAATCTTAATCGTGAGTGGCTAAATGCCTCTATGGCCCAAAGCCCAGAAGTGTTTTTAACACAACAAAAAATGCGTGAGACTGGTGTCGATCTTTTTATCGATTGTCACGGAGACGAAGAAATTCCTTACGTATTTTTAGTTGATAACCAAGGCATCCCTGGATATGGACCTAGACTGGCCAATCTAGAAGCAAACTTTAAACAGCAATTACTCACCAGTAATCCAGACTACCAAACAAAATACGGCTACGACATCGATGAACCCGGTCAAGCAGATCTTTCACTTGCAAGCACCTATGTAGGGCATACCTATAATTGCTTATCATTCACCTTGGAAATGCCATTTATCGATAATTTTAATCGACCAGACCCAATTTATGGCTGGTCTGCACAACGCAGTCGCGACATGGGTGCAGCCTTATTACCAGCTATGCTGGCTGTCATTAAAGAGCTAAGGTGATGCTATAACCTTAGTTTTTACCTACAAAAGCTTAAGTTTTAGCAGGCAAAGCATAGGTACCCATCACATGGGCTACTGGCTTTTCATCTCCCCTAGAGTAAAGCATCACCTCCCCCATCACTAGCGTACGGCCCACTTTAATTAATTTACAGTGAGCCACTATGGCTTTATCTGCCGAAGGTTTTCTTAAAAAATTGATGGATAAGTTTGACGTCACTGCCAAAGCAACCAAACCTAGCTTGCCAAGCACAGCAGTATATAAAGCCACATCAGCCAAAGCCATCAGCACTGGCCCTGAAACGGTACCACCTGGACGCAGCTCATCAAAACCAACAGCATGGCTAACCACACTAGTGCAATCTCCAATGGATTCAATTACGCATTTGGATTGAGGAAACTCTTTTGCTAAAAAAGCTGAAATCTCTTGCTGGGTTGCCATAAGGGTACCTTTGAATTTGAATAACCACACAAACGTAATTTATAAATTTAAATCTGTGTAGATATAATGAGTGTAAGCACTTACCCTGTCTAAAAGGGCATGGGGTGTGACTTATGCGCCTTGGCGATATCAGCAAGGCATTCATCACTTAGTTTTACATCAGGAGTTTTAAGAATATGCTCAAGCTGCGCTTGATTTGTTGCACCAAAAATAGCAGAGCACATAAAGGGTCGAGTTAGACACCACGCAAGTGACATATGCACAACATCTACCCCATGCTTAGCAGCAATGTGCATATAAGCATCAACTGCTGGCCAAACACGGTTTGTAGTGCGCCCACCCAAATCTGCAGCAAGAGTTTTGCGTGACCCTGCAGGAGTGGCATTATTTTGATATTTACCCGTTAACAATCCCACCGCCAAAGGTGAAAACGCCATCAACCCAACCTCTTCGTTCATACTTAGTTCGGCTAGATCCGTGTCATACAATCGACACAAAAGTGAATATTCGTTTTGTATAGTTGCAACCCGGGGTAAATTTTTATCTTCTGACAAGCGTAACCACTGAGCAGTACCCCAAGCACTTTCGTTAGACAAACCAAAATGCCTTATATTACCTTTATCAACTTGTTTTTGAAGCGCTTCTAGGCAGTCTTCCATCTGCGCTAGTGTATCTTCTTTGCTTTGAGAGACAGGGTTGAAGTCCCAGTTTTTACGAAACATATAAGACCCGCGATTGGGCCAATGGAATTGATATAGGTCGATATAATCTGTTTGCAGTCTTCGCAAATTACCTTCGATAGCCTCAGGAATAGTCTGTGAGGATATGGCTGCCCCATTACGCGCATAGTTAAAACCTTCCCCAGAATGCTTGGTGGCCAAAACATAGTCTGTTCTGCGCGACTTATTTTTAGCATTCCAAGTGCCTAGTATTTCTTCTGTTTTGCCAACAGTTTTTTTTGAAATAGGGTTAACAGGGTACATTTCTGCTGTATCAACAAAATTTATGCCATTGGCTAGCGCACAATCTAATTGTGCATGCCCTTGGGACTCGGAGGTTTGGGTGCCAAAGGTCATCGTGCCAAGACATAATTCAGAAACCATGACGCCAGTGCGCCCCATAGGATTCATTTTCATTGTGCATATTTCCGTATAATTTTACTAAATAGCTACCGAAGCATTCTCATCTATAGCTCCCATTTCTAGCTTGGCTCGCTGCGCTTTACTAATGTATTTAGGCTTAACTTTAGTACTAGATTTAGCGTTATGCTTTTTGGCTTGCGCTTTTAAAATTTGTACGCCTTTTTTTCTACGATTCATTTGTGTCTGCTCTGTAATTAACTTGGCCATACTAGCAGCTTAGTTCATGTAACCAAAATATATGTGGCACTTATTAAAGTATCCTAAGACCTTAGCTGTTGAATTAGTGTTGGCAGGCTTGTGCAATAACAGAAGCCATCGCTTCAAAGGCACCGATGTGAGGCAAAACAGTTATTTTTTTATCAGGCCAAAGGCTCAATGCTTTGTTTATTTCTTCTGGTATGTCTTTAACCACGTGATTACCCGCTGATAAAAAATAAGGTAAAACAACCACCTCACTAGTTTCACCCTTAAACAACTCACCTAGCACGCTCTCTACAGAAGGCGATGCAAGCTCCAAAAAAGCCACCTCAACACCATCAAAACCCATATCTAATTCATCTGATACCAGAGCAACTAGAGCTCTTAATTCGTCGTTAGATGATTCTCTGCGGCTACCGTGAGCCGCAATTACTAATTGCCTCATATTTGTCGTATCCAAAGGTTTAATTTTATTTAATTGATTGATTCATGTTAGCTGGCGCTACTAGAGAGCAAATCATCTAAAGCCAACTTTAAAGTATTAAATTTGAACCTAAATCCAGTGTCTAATAACTTTTCAGGCACTACTTTTTGACTGTCCAGCAACAAGCAGGCCGATTCTCCCAACAAAACTTGCATTACTTTTTTGGGCACTGGCAAAATAGCTACCCTATTCAAAGACGCTGCCAAAGCCTTGGTAAATGCACTATTTTTTTGTGCATCTGGAGCAACCAAATTCACCGCTCCAGATATCGTTTTTTCAAGTAATACATGCTGCATGGCATGGATATGGTCCTGGTAGTGAATCCATGACATATATTGCTCTCCGTGGCCAATACGCCCCCCTAAAAAGCACTTAAACGGCAACAACATTTTTGCTAAAGCCCCTCCACTTGAAGCCAATACAATGCCTGTTCTTAGCAACACTACTCGGGTATGAGGGCTTGCCTTTTGCGCAATGTCTTCCCAACCCAAACATAGCTGAGTAGGAAAATCACAGACTTCTACAGGGAAACTCTCAGTAAGATCCTGGGCGCCACGATCACCATAAACGCCAATGGCTGATCCATTGAGAAAAACTGCAGGAGGACTTTCACTATTTTCAAACAAAGTAACAAGTTGTTGAGTTAATAACCATCGACTATCACGTATAACCTGCTTTTGCTTGGCACTCCAACGTTTGTCTATAATGGGCTCGCCTGCAAGATTAATAACCGCATCAAATAGGTCTAAGTTTTGTAAATGATCTAATGAATGTATTAAAGTAACTTGTTCTGGTAATGCAGTGGTTTTATTTGATGCACCTAATTTTGATCTTGAAAGCACTGTGTAGTGGTGGCTATCAAACTGCTTAATAAATGCGCGGCCTATCAGACCCGTACCGCCTGTTATTAATATATTCATAGGTTACCTAAACATTATGTAGTGTGGTTTGGTGCTTTATCAGCTCTGAAATACACGCATTTGAATTTTTAAACACTCGCCCTTCTGCATATACATTGGCTAATACTGGCGCCGTGCCACAAAGAAAAAGTCGATTTTTATAGAGTGGTAACTTGTTCATGAGGTCTTTATCAGCGTCTTTCCAAAGGCCATCTTGATAAAACACCGTATAGGCCTTTTCAAACTTTTGCGCCAATTCAATTGCAGCCGCAACACTAAAGGAGTGAGTAAGTAGGTGGACAGAAAACTTAACATCCGTTAGCTCTAACGCCATTAGCGCAAGACGCCATGTGGGGGTTTGGTAGCCGGCGATTAAAAGTACGGTTTCTGAAGGCCTTTTCTTAGCCACCTTGGCATTTGTGCGCATCAGTGCATAGCGCACTAATTCACTTTCAGCAAAACCAAGTGCTGCACCATGGTCATCTATTAAACTTAGCTCAGCAAACAAAGGCTTTAATAAGTGCTCACTACAAATAGGCGCAGGATAATTAGAGAATGCTTTTTGTAGTAAATGTTCGACCTTACTTAATGAAAACGCCGTAACAGCATCTTTGAGCTCAATGGTGGCATCTGACCAATCGCCTATTTCGACTACTTGTGAGTCTATTGCTACATTTTGCTCAAGTAATGATTTCACCTTACCAATGGGAACACCCCTAGCTACTAGGGTAAGAATGCGCCCTATAATGGCTACATCTTTTTCTGAGTAAAGCCTGTGCCCCTTAGGTGTTCTTTGTGGCTTTAACAAACCATAACGACGCTCCCACGCCCTCAAAGTAACTGTATTGATTTGTGTGCGCGCACTCAATTCGCGTATCGGGAATTGGCTTTGAAGGCTTTGATTTTCATCGTCTGCCATTACTTTTCAACCTATATGGATCCATGTTAATTCAAAAAATAATTATACAAAAAATAATACTGTACAAGTATTTAACTGTACAGTATTATTTTTATACTGTTGTTTAATCGTAATACCAAATGCTGTCCACACCTACTGCTGTCTCTACTAAAGCCATCACCACTGAAGTTGCCATCATAGGTGCTGGAAGCGCCGGTTGCCTCATAGCCAATTTGCTTGATAAAGATGGCATTGATTGCCTTCTGATAGAAAAAAGCAGAGGTATGGGCGGTCGCTGCAGCCGCAGACGTATTAGCACAGACCATGATGCACACTATGCCATAGACCTGGGTGGCTCTGATATTTCTCCAAAACAAGTCACAAATTTATTACTTAAAAAGATGCTAGATACCTGGCGTGATGCAGGTTATTTATCCCAATGGGTGCAGAATACTAGCCGTTTTGACCACCAATGTGAAGCCAATAAGACAGTATCTACTTTGTGTGGCGCACCTTCAATGAATTCATGGCATAGTAATATTGCTAGTCATATTAATACATTGATCCAAATTAGAGTGTGCAGCTTAAAAAAAGCTGACGGCTACTGGCATTTATTGGATGAAAAAAATCATATTATTGCTGTTAGCAAGAAAATTGTAATCACTGCACCCCCAGAACAAACACGTGCTTTATTAGACACTGCGCAGTTATTAGATCCCATTAGCTTGCCTGACACCTTGCCACAAGAAAGCTTACCTCAATATGTTTGTGCTATTGGCTTTGCTCACCCACAAATTATGGATGCAGATGTCTACCAAAGTGGGCATATTTCCTTACACAAAGCCATCCGTGAAAACAGTAAACCTGGCAGAGCATACCCCACTGACTTAAAAGAAGTTTGGGTGCTACAAAGCACCTATGAGTGGGCACAAGAGCTATGCCACATGGACAGCAATACAGCGGCGACTAAACTGGCGGATGCATTTTGTAAGCACTTTGGTATTGAAGATAAACCTATAGTTCTCACATCTCATTATTGGCGTATGGCTAAATATAAAACAGTAATGCCAAACACTGCCCAGTATTTTTGGGATGAAGAAAACAAAATTGGTTGCATTGGCGACTGGTTAGGTGGTGGAGGCACAACGGGGGCGCTCACTAGTGCCATTACATTACATCAAGCAATGCTTGATTCTATATAGGCTGTGACGGTATAAATAATGACCAACTCAAACACCATCACCTCTGATAGAGCAGACAGCAAGCCAAGCCAAGACGCCATAAACGTTGGCATTAGCGCTTGCTTAACAGGTAATGAGGTGCGTTATAATGGAGGCCATACACAGTCACGTTTGTGTCTTGATTTATTAAGCCAGTGCTTCACATTTACAAGCTTTTGCCCAGAAGTAGCGGCAGGTTTTAGCATACCAAGGCCCACTATGAGGCTCACTGGTGACCCAGATTCACCAAAACTAGTGTTTAGCAATGATGACGCTAACGACTTAACTGACCAGCTGGTTAAAGGTTTTGAAAAAGAACTACCTAAAATGGGCCATCTTGACGGTTACATTTTAATGAAAAACTCGCCTAGCTGTGGCCTTGATAAAATAAAAGTTTATCAAGGTAATGGCCATCCACATCAAACCCGGGCCACTGGGGTTTTTGCTAAGGCGTTAAAAAAACAATACCCTTTTATGCCCATCGAAGAAGAAGGGCGTTTGCATGACAGCAAATTATTTGATAACTTTTTATTACGTGTGTATGCCTACAACAATTTCAGAAAAGACGTTATAGAACAGCCTAGCCTCCATCATTTAATGGTGTTTCATAGTAGCTATAAATACCTACTCATGGCGCATAACCAAGATAAGTGTCGCGCACTTGGCCGCCTTTTAGGATCCCATAAAAAAGGCTCCCTAGAAGCGCTTATTAATTGTTATTTTAGTGGCTTTATTGACGCACTTTCTAAGCCAGCTAGTAGAAAAAACCACACCAATGCTTTGTTTCATATTTTGGGTTATTTGAAAGACAAATTATCCCCCATAGCCACACAGCATATTATTAGCGTGATTCATAATTATAATAAAGGCCTAACACCACTAACAACGCCTTTGACGTTGCTTAAGCATCAGTTAATGCAGCACGGCTGTGATTACATTAAAGATCAGCGCTACTTGGAGCCATACCCTGAAATAATCAGCCCTATGGTTGACACCTTTAAATGACACTACAACTAAGAAAGGTTCACTATGCATATACTTGTTGAGAAGTTTTGCAATTACTACAAAGAGTTTAGCCAAGAAAGCATCCCTGGGCTTGATGAGATGTACCACCAAAATGTCATTTTACAAGACCCATTCAGCAAGCTTGAAGGGCTAGACAATGTAAAACAACATTTTAGCCAAATGATGCAAAATGTGAGCTACTGCCGCTTTGAAATTATAAATGTAGTGAGTAATGAGGGACAGGCGTTTATCACTTGGACCATGATGTTTGCTCACCCCAAGCTAAATAACCATGAAGAAATTGTAGTAGATGGTGTGAGTGATATTAAGTTTGATGAGCGCATTTCCTACCATCGCGACTATTTCGACGTAGGGGCTATGTTTTACGAACACGTCCCTGTAGTTAAAGGTGTAATAAAAATGCTTAAAAAAAGGCTAACAGTGTGAAACGTATATTAATAACAGGCGCAAGCTCAGGCATTGGTATGCACCTTTGTAACAGTTACTTATTAGCTGGTTGGCATGTTATTGCTTGTGGCAGATCTATGCAAAAGCTCCAAGACGCTATGCCATCAGACCATAATGAGCTTACTTTATGCACGTTTGATATAAACCAACCAACGCAAGCTATTGAAACGCTTAAACAATTTGATTCACTTGATTGTGTGATTTTAAATGCAGGAACATGTGAATACATGGATGACCCGTTGTCATTTGATAGCGCACTATTTAAGCGAGTGATCGAAACCAATGTCATTGGCACAGGCTACTGTTTAGAGGGTGTCATCGGCAACATCAAACGCGGTGGGCAGCTAGCCATTGTAAGCTCCTCTGTCACGCTTTTACCACTGACGCGCTCAGAGGCTTATGGCGCCTCAAAAGCTGCATTAGATTACTTAGCACGCACTTTGGCAATAGACCTAAGCCCCAAAGACATTGCTGTGTCATTGATCCGCCCTGGCTTTGTTGATACCGCCCTAACTCAAAAAAATACATTTTCTATGCCTGGAATTATTACGGGAGAGCAAGCCTGCAAGTACATCATGCGCGGCCTTGAAAAAAGAAAACTAGAGATAAACTTCCCCAGATTATTCTTTTTTACTATGAATTTATTAGCCTTTTTACCAAACAAACTGTGGCGTCAACTTGCCATTAAAATGATCAGGACACCATAATGATAGCTTTAAATACCAAGAAAAAGCGTATTGCCATTATTGGTAGTGGCATTTCTGGTCAAACTTGCGGTTACTTACTTAGCAAGCAAAATGAAGTGACCTTATTTGAAGCCAATAATCACTTAGGTGGGCATACAGCAACCATTGACCTAGATATAGAAGGTAAAACTTTGCCTGTGGATACTGGGTTCATCGTATTTAACGATCGAACTTATCCTAACTTCATCAAAATGATGGACCAAATTGGCATAACCAGTAAACCCACTGAAATGAGTTTTAGCGTCCACAATAAAGCCACAGGCTTTGAATACAACGGACATAGTTTAAACACCCTCTTTGCACAGCGACGAAACTTATTAAGCCCACGATTTTATTCCTTTATTTTTGAAATCCTACGTTTCAATAAGATGGCTAAAAAAGCCAATGCATCGGGTGAAACTGACCTAGGTACTTTAGGTGAGTTTCTGGATAAGCATAGTTTTAGCGATTATTTTGCTACCCATTATGTACTGGCAATGACTGCAGCTATTTGGTCAGCATCTATTAATAGCTGTAGAGATTTTCCACTGCAGTTTTTCCTAAGCTTTTTAACCAACCACGGCCTGCTGGACATTGCCAACCGACCTCAGTGGTATGTGATTGAAGGCGGGTCTCGCAGCTATATCAAAGGGCTCACCCAATCCATTCAAGATATTCGCCTTGGCACACCAGTGCAATGGGTCACCCGTCACTGTGACCATGTAGAAATCACCAGCGACAAGGGCACTGAAGTATTTGATGAAGTTATTTTTGCTTGCCATTCAGATCAAGCCCTACATCTACTGAATGACCCCAGCCAACAAGAGTCAAAAGTGCTTGGCGCTATGAAATATCGCTCCAATGACGTGGTGTTGCACACAGATAAGACCTTATTACCCAAACGCAAAAATGCCTACGCTAGCTGGAACTATTGCATTGACCCACAGGTTGACGAGCTACCCACACTCACTTACAACATGAATATTTTGCAAGGCCTAAAAACTAACCAAGACCTTTGTGTCACGCTCAACCAAACACAAAACATTGACCCAGCACACATCTTGCGACAATTTACATATTCACACCCTGTTTTTTCTCTTGAGTCTATTGCCGCACAGAAACAACGTCATACGATTTGTGGTGATAACCTCACCCACTTTTGTGGCGCTTATTGGTACAACGGATTTCATGAAGACGGTGTGAAAAGTGCACTAGATGTATGCCAACGTTTTGGTGTTACGTTGGATACTATGGAAACTAACCCACTCACAGCAAGCGCTGATGCATAGACCCCATTCAACTGGCCCAACAGCCAGCAATAATGTTGTGGACACCACAAATGCCACAAAAGGCGCATTTAATAGTGCGTTTTATATTGGCCATGTGTTTCATAAGCGCTTTGTCCCCAAAGTGCATAAGTTCACCTACCCTTTGTATATGAATTTCATCGACCTTGATGAAGTTGAATTACTTGATAAGAAATTTTGGTGGTTTTCATCGAAAAAATGGGCTCCTTTACAGCTCAAAGCCACAGATTATTTAAAGGATAGAACGCCTTTAACTAGCGATGAAAACCAAAGCACAGGCAACCATTTAAAGGCCACTGCCCTTGCCGCAGCAAAAGCCTTGGGCGCAGACTTAAGTGGCATTGATCAGGTGTGTATGTTGGCACAACTACGCTGTTTAGGTATTTACTTTAGCCCCGTGAATTTTTTCTTTTTATACGAAAAAAACACCGCAAAATACCTCATTGCAGAAGTCAGTAACACCCCATGGAATAATACCCACAGCTACTTAATCGACTTAACTGCCCCTGCCCCTACCGAAAAAGCTTTTCATGTTTCTCCGTTTATGGATTTAGACATGGTGTATCAGTGGCAGGTAAAAGAACCCAAATTAAACACTAAAATTGTTATCGAAAGCTGGCGTGACCGTCGGTTATTTATGGCTGTTTTTGACGCCCAACGTTATGATATTAATACTAAAAAAGTAACAGCCATATTTCTTCGCTGGCCCATTGTCACTGTGAGCATAGTGAGGGCTATTTATTGGCAGGCCTTCAAATTGTATATTAAAGGCATACGTTACGTACCTTACCAAACCAAACAACAAGAACTACCCACAGTAATTGCTGGGAAGCCCAATACAAAGAGTAAGCCATGACCACAACTAACACCCAGAGTATTGAGAAAATGACCAAACCATCACTGAGTAAGCGCATTGTATTTTCATTACTCAAAAAGCTAAATGGGGGTCATATTCGTTTGATTGAAAATGGCTCCCAAGTGCTATTTGGTGACAAAGATGCCACCATTAATGTAACGATCACTATTCATGACCCAAAAGCTTATTCTAGTATCCTGTGGGGCGGCAGCATAGGTGCTGGAGAAGCCTATGTAGAAGGTTTGTGGAGTGCCGATGATTTAGTGGGGGTGATTCAATTATTCTCTCGAAATCTAGCCACTTTGGAACAATATGAACAGCGCTTTGGCTTTTTATTGAACATTACCAATTTGTTTAAGCATCGCCTTAATCGCAATAGTAAAAAAGGCAGCCGCACCAACATTGCAGCCCACTATGACTTAAGCAATGAGATGTACAAGCTCTTTTTAGACAAGGCTATGCAATACTCATCAGCTATATACCCCAGTGCACAAGCCACGTTAGAAGAAGCCCAGCAACATAAACTAAAAACCATTTGTGAGGCACTGAACCTAACTGAAGATGATCAGTTGTTAGAAATAGGCACTGGCTGGGGCGGACTAGCCTGCTATGCGGCCAAGAACTATGGCTGCCATGTTACTACAACCACTATTTCAGATGCTCAGTTTGAGCTTGCCAAAAAACGTGTGGAAGATGAAAATCTTAGCCAAAAAATCACCTTACTTAAAAAAGATTACCGTGACTTAACCGGGCAATTTTCTAAGATTGTGTCTATTGAAATGATTGAAGCGGTAGGTCATAAATTTATGCCTACCTATTTTTCTATGATAGACACCCTATTAAAGCCAGGTGGTAAAACTCTCATTCAAGCTATTACCATGAATGACCAACGCTACGATGGTTATGTTAAGAATGTAGACTTTATTCAACGTCATATATTTCCAGGGGGGCATCTTCCGTCTGTAAGTGTGATTTGTGATCTTCTTAAAAACAACACCAACATGTACATGAAGCAGTTGTCAGACTATCGAATTGATTATGCAAAGACCTTAAGTGCATGGCGAGACAGTTTTTTAGAAAACCGTGAGGCTATTACACAACTAGGCTTTACTGATGATTTTATCCGCTTATGGGAGTATTATTTTTGTTACTGCGAAGGCGGCTTTCGTGAATCGGCCATTGGCTTAGTTCATATTGAGCTGGTCAAGAACGAATATTAAGGACCCAATAATGAAAATGTGGACATGGTTTCAACCCATTAGCTTTCAAGCCATATGGCTATGCCTTATCTGGGGTGGCAACACTTGGTTACCTTTAAGCATCGCTATTTTAGCGCTACATTTTTTGTTAAGCCCTACTCGCTTAGACGATGTGAAAGTGATCCCATTAGCATTAGTAGGATTTGCCATAGATTTATTTTTGACTCAATTTGGGTTATTTAGTTTTGCTCAGTGGCCCCTGTGGTTGTTGCTACTATGGATGGCTTTTATCCTTAATTTGGGTCATAGCATGCGCTTTTTAAGACGATTTAAGCTTATTTATCTTGTGTGCTTTAGCGCCTTGGGTGGGACCTATGCATATTGGGTAAGCTGGAAATTGGGAGCCGTAGAGCTGCCATATGGAGCTATATTTTCCTTGGCCATCATCGCTGTTAATTGGAGCATTGTGTTACCTGTGTGCGTTAAGGCTGATGAATTTATACGTAAGCCTGCTGATGCGTAAATGGATCGCACAGTTCACATTGGTTATAGCCTTGCATTTGCTCTTTGTAACGGCAGCTTCTGCCAGTGAAGAGGCCAAGTTAGATACGCCTTTATTGAGCACAAACAGTGCGATTACATTGGAGTCTTTACCTAGTTTTAAGCAAGTAGGCAAAGCTCAAATGAAATGGCTTTGGTTGAAAATTTACCAAGCCACGCTTAAAACTCCAAGTGGGGTATATCAGCCTAATACATGGCCAATATTGCTTGAATTAAATTACCAAAAAGACATCACAGCTAAACAGTTAATCACCTCCACAGTAAAAGATTGGGAGCGTCAAAATATTAATTATGATGAACTCTGGATCAAAAAGTTAAATGAAATTTGGCCAGACGTATCATCACAGGATCAACTTACATTGTATGTAGATGAGGCAAGTATTAGCCACTTTTTTTATAATTCACAATTTATAGGCTTAGTGAATGATGTTTTATTTGCCCCTGCTTTTAGCGCCATTTGGCTATCTGAAAACACCATAAAGCCAGCACAACGTAACCAACTAATAGGCATTACACTATGAAAAATCTTGCGCGTTATATCCGTTCTTTTTCACGTTTTTTTATCGCCATAAGCTTAGGCTTATTTTTAGTAGGGTGTAGCACCACCATTGCTGATTACAAAACCACCACACCCGAATTTGACATGAAGAGTTTTTTTGATGGCAAGCTTATTGCCTATGGCATGGTGCAAGACAGGCAAGGCAAGGTCATTAGGCGCTTTCATGCTGACTTAGTGGGCTCATGGGAGGGTAATTCTGGCCTTTTAGAAGAGGACTTTTTTTATGATGATGGTGAAACTCAGCGTCGTGTATGGAGCTTAATAAAGCATGGCAACAATCAATACAGCGGTGTAGCCTCTGATTCTGTGGGAGAAGCCACAGGCCAAAGTGAAGGTTTTGCATTCAATTGGCGCTACACCCTTGCCATTGACGTGGATGATACAACGTGGGATATCCAATTGAATGATTGGATTTATCAACTTGATGATTCGCGGCTAATAAACGTCACTGAAATGACAAAGTGGGGCTTCCATGTGGGGCAAATCACACTTGTTATAGAAAAGGTTAAATAACGTGAGCTTAGCCTCCCCCATTACCATCATGTGGTTTCGCCAAGACTTGCGCCTGCAAAATAACCCAGCCCTTAGCGCTGCGTTTACAGCAAGTAATGTGCTGCCTATTTATATACTTGATGATGAAACAGCAGGCCAACATCGCATGGGGGCAGCTAGCAGATGGTGGTTACACCATTCATTAACCAAGCTTGATGCCTCACTAGGCAATGCACTTAATGTATATAGTGGCAACGCCGCCATGATTATTGAAGACTTGTGTCAACGTTTTGATGTGGAAGCGGTTTTTTGGAATCGTTGTTACGAACCCCATAACATCGAACAAACTAAGCACATAAAAATACAACTATCTGCCTTAGATATTAAGGCCAATAGCATCAACGGCTCGTTACTGAACGAGCCTTGGTCTGTATTTAAAAAAGATGGCAGCCCATACAAAATCTTTACCCCATATCATCGTGAAGCATGCAAAGTAGATCAGCCTACCGCCCTTTTGCCAGCGCCTGTTTTGCCACAAACCGTGGTGGTTGATCCAAAAGCCACAGATTTAGAAAGCCTCTCGTTGTTACCAAAGATAAAATGGGACACTTCGTTTTATGAGCAATGGACACCGGGAGAAGAAGGTGCTTTTTTGGCACTTAATCGCTTTTTGGCAGACGGCATCAATAATTACAAAGAAGGCAGAGACAGACCTGCATTAAAGTCTTTTTCTAGCCTATCCCCGCACCTGCATTTTGGTGACATTTCACCTGATCAGATCATTAATGCCTTGCTTACTGTAGAAGATGATCAAAACAGTGAACACTTTAAAAAAGAAATCCGTTGGCGTGAATTTTCTTATTATTTATTGTTTCACTTTCCAGGTTTGCCAGAGCAAAATTTAAAACCAAATTTTGACAAATTCCCATGGGAAAATAACCCTAATTATTTAAAGTGCTGGCAACAAGGCCTTACAGGCTATCCCTTAGTGGATGCGGGCATGCGCGAACTTTGGCAAACAGGCTATATGCATAACCGTGTGCGCATGGTAACAGCATCCTTTTTGATCAAAAACTTATTGGTAGACTGGCGCCTAGGTGCTAGCTGGTTTTGGGATTGCTTAGTAGATGCAGACTTAGCTAGCAATAGTGCAAGCTGGCAATGGGTTGCAGGCTGTGGCACTGATGCCTCACCTTACTTTCGAGTATTTAACCCTATTACTCAGGGCGAAAAATTTGATCCCAAAGGTGAATACACAAGGTGCTTTTTACCGGAGCTAAAAGACCTGCCCGACAAATACCTATATAGACCTTGGGAAGCGCCTCCAGAGGTGCTTCGTAAGGCCAATGTCACCTTGGGCGACACTTACCCACACCCTGTTGTGCAGATCAAAGAATCACGACTAAGAGCCCTAGAGGCCTATAGTTTAACGAGAGGCTAATGAAGGCTTGTTGGCTGGCTTGCTCTTTAAGAGGAGTAAGCTAACCTTTTGTCCCATTCACCAGCGTGCTGCGCTGCACAATTTTCTTCTGTGTCGTATAACACGTGATCCATCACGTTATTTACGTTCACATCGGCTTCATTTAATTTTGATCCAATCTGCGTGGCAAGTTTGATGTGCTTTTTGTCTTGCATAAAAACATCAAGATTTTCATTGGTATCAAAAATGCACACCACCTTTAAGCTGTAAGGGAAGTTTGTGTAGTTAACCAAATGTGTAAGCCACACAAACCCATGAATGCCTTTACACGTGTGTTCACACAATTGCGTGAGCACACGGGTAAGCTGTTTATCTATTTTTTTATCTGTTTTGCGCATCGGTTAGCTCTAGTGAAAGGTACATGGTTTTAGCTTTTATCATGCAAGCTAGTGTTAAATTAGCACCAACCTTGTCGCCATTGGCTAATGTCTTTTAATTGTTGCCACTGTATAGGCGCTTCACGTTTGGTCATCACCGCTTCTATCGTGCATGAGGTTACCATACCTTCTTCATCAAACTTTACAGCGCTGACAGTGAAGTGTTTTTCCTTATTTTCTGGCTTTACTGCTGTCCATTTACTATTGAGCAACTTTTTGGGGTTAATTGGATTCACTATTTATTCCTAGGTAAAAATACTTTATCACTGAAAAATGAGTCTATTAACTAAAGCTATGCTTTAATCAACGATTTGGATCAATTAATGGTCATTTCTACACATCCTTCACATTTAAGTTTACCCCAGACTAACCCTGGCGTAACTACGGTGCTTGCGTATTTGATCATTAAATTCCCTTACATTGATGCGCACATTTGGCAACAACGCGTGCTAGATGGAAAAGTGCATTACCATGATGGATCCAAGGTTACACTGCAATCCTTGTTTCAACCACAGCAAAGGATTTACTACTATAGAGAAGTAGAAAATGAGCCTGTCATTCCCTTTAAAGAAAATATTATATTTCAGAATCAACATATTTTAGTGGCCTATAAACCCCACTTTTTAGCAGTAACCCCAGGTGGCATTTATGTGAACGAATGTCTGCAAAACCGTCTAAGAGCTAGCACTGGCATTGATAACCTACAAGCATTACATCGCTTAGACCGAGTTACCGCTGGGCTAGTTATGTTTTCTACCAACCCAGACACTCTCAGTGACTATCATGGTTTATTTCAAACACGAAAAATGCACAAAACCTATCAGGCTATTGCTAGTATCAACAAAGATAAGCCTATCAAGGGGTTGGAGTGGGAGATAAAAAATCGCATTGCGCAGGGTAATCCAAAATTTTGCATGCGCGTGGCCCAAGGTGATGCCAATAGCCACTCTGTGATTAGGTGTTTGCAGCAGCTAAATGGACAAGCACTGTTTGAGTTAAACCCTATTACAGGCAAAACCCACCAGCTGCGTTTACACATGCAAACCTTGGGCTGGCCTATACTCAATGACCGTTACTACCCCGTATTACAGCCCTTGTGTGCAGATGACTATAGCGCGCCATTGCAGCTATTAGCCAAGCAGCTGGCATTTATTGACCCTATGACCCAAAAGCCAATGAGCTTTAGCTATGAGGGAAATTTATCACTACCTGCATAAAGCATCGCTGATTAATACTAGCGACTGTGTAGATTGCACCATTGTTCACGCCTATACTGAGTGGGTGTTATGTAATTACTATTAGCCATGCCTGCCAACTTAATGATGCCTAAAAAATGTCCACTTTAAAATATCTTTCAAACTACTCAGAACAAGTAAAAGCGCAAGTATTAAAGCTAGTGGAACAAGAAAAACTGGCTGATTATCTACTCAAAAAATACCCTACCACCCATCAGCTTGTGAATGACAAATCATTGCGCGAATATGCGGTATCCATCAAAAACCAATACATCAAAAAATCATCGCCATTAAGTCAGGTGATTTATGACCCTAAAATACATGTCATCAACAACGCCCTTGGGCTGCACACCTTTGTTTCTAGAGTGCAGGGTAATAAACTTAAAAGTAAAAATGAGATTAGAATTAGTGATGTGTTTAGAAAGTCTCCAGAAGCATTTTTAAGAATGATTGTGGTGCATGAGCTGGCTCACCTAAAAGAAAAAGACCACAACAAAGCCTTCTACAACCTATGCTGTCATATGGAAAGTGACTACCACCAGCTCGAACTAGACATGCGTCTTTATTTAACCCAAATATCTTTGTATGGCGATATTTACTAACACCACCATACAAAGGCAATATGTTAGGGCCGCTTATCAAACGCCTTAACGCCTTCACCGATGTGATGAAACTTCTGTTTATCACAAGTAAAAATAGCGACCGCGGGGGTGAAAATAGAAGGATCATCAAACGTGCCCACTTTTAAAATAATCGAAGTAGGCCTCATGGGGTTTTGAGTACCAATAGCTGTGCCGCAATGATTACAAAATAGCCGTGTCACCGCTTTTTCAAGATCTGGGCGTTTAAATGTTTTGGCTTGCCCTTTGGTGAAATTAAAGCCTTCTAATGGCATGATCATGATGATGTTGGGGTTGCCACCAGTAATATACTGACACTCTCTACAATGGCACTGAACGCTAGCCTGAGGCTCTCCTTGTGCTATATACCTAAGCTCTCCACAATAACATCCACCTTCAATCTTCATATTTTTCTCCATGGTTTAACTGGCAACATAACATTGAATTTACATTAAAATTTTATTTAAGACCCTAGCTTAGTTCATGCAACATCATCATAATAATGTGACATTAAGCTTATCCAGAGCAACCACTATGCTTACTCCACTTGCTTCACTGTCGATACTATACCCAAAGCACCTACAAGGGTTAGCCAGCATTGCAGAAAAAGCCATGAGTTATCAAAAGTGTGACAGCATTTTGATCCACAGTGGTGCGCCAAAGCTATCCTTTTTAGATGATTACCACCACCCCTATAAAGCCAATCCTCACTTTACTTGGTGGCTACCTATTACCCAAAGCCCCCATTGTTATCTACTCATTCAAACAGGCCAAAAGCCTGTGCTTTTTTATCATTTGGCAGATGACTTTTGGCATGTGCCACCCCAGCCACCACAAGGGTTTTGGTGTGATTATTTTGATATTCATTTGTGTGCTGATTTAGCTCAGGTAAAGCGTGGGCTAAGGCAGTATCAATCTACAAATGAAAATAGGGCTTGGATTGGAGAAGACATAGAGCTTGCTAAAGAGCTGGGGATACTTCAAGCAAACCCTGAAGGCCTTATGCACCAGTTGCACTATGCCAGAGCCGTTAAAAGCCAATACGAGCTTGCCTGTTTAACACAGGCCAATGTAGCCGCTTTTGCAGGGCATCAAGGGGCAAAACAGGCTTTTATGGCGGGTAAAAGTGAGCTTGACACTCAGCTTGCCTATCTATGTGCAGCCCAACAAGACACCTTGCAAATGCCCTATCGCAACATTGTGGCTTTTGGCCACCATAGTGCCATATTGCATTATCAACATTATGATCATAGCCCTCAAAACATGAATCAGCCTCAAAGTTTTTTGATTGATGCAGGGGCATCATTTAATGGCTATGCAGCAGATGTGACCCGCTGCCATAGCCGAGGCAGTGTGCTTTACAAAGAGCTAACACAGGCTATGACACAAGCCCAAGCAAAGATATGTGCGATGGCCAAGCCTGGAGTGAGCTTTGTGGATTTACATCTACAAATGCATCACTTGGTGCTAGATATACTAATGGATTTTAGCCTAGTGCAAGGCTCTAAAGACGAGCTAATAACAAGCCATATCAGCAGCGCCTTTTTTCCTCATGGGCTGGGCCACTTATTAGGTTTGCAGGTGCATGATATCGGCGGCTGGCAGCAAGATGAGCTTGGCACTATGTTGTCGCCACCAAAGCAACATGGGTTTTTACGCTGCACTAAAACCTTAGAACAAAACATGGTGATCACCATAGAGCCTGGACTTTATATTATTGATAGTTTGTTGGAAAAGTGGAAAAAGTCAGGCTTTGCACACTTGCTTAACACCACCACAATAGACCATTTAAGGCCTTTGGGCGGCGTGCGTATAGAAGACAATATAGTAGTGGCACAAACGCCTGTTAAGCTTTCTTTATAGGCACATTGACAGGTATATTGATCGATAATCTTCAGTAATACAGGCAGAGGTTAGTAAATGTTTGAAGTATTAATTTTAGCTGTGGCCCTAAGCATGGATGCTTTTGCTGTATCTATCGGCCTGGGGTCAAAGTATGAGCATAATACTAGAGCTTTAGCAGCCAAAGCCGCAATATACTTCGGTTTGTTTCACGCCTTAATGCCCCTAATCGGCTTTTTAGGAGGTAAGGGTGTATTTGGATGGGTTGAAGGTTATGCGCATTGGATCGCTTTTTTCCTTCTCTTGCTGGTTGGTATGAAAATGATTTACGAATCTATTTTTCAAGTGAGCATAAAAGAAACCACACAGATCACCCATAAAATGCTCTTAGCTCTTACTATAGCCACCAGCATAGATGCGGTAGCAGCTGGATTTGCACTCACACTTTTTGATGTAAACCCATTTTTTGCCTGTGCGTTAATAGGGGCTACAGCGTTTATATTTAGTTGGCTTGGTGTTTATGTTGGCGCTAAAAATGGCACATACTTAGAAGGAAAGGCGGAGCTGCTTGGGGGCATTGTACTCATTGTCATAGGGTTTAAGGTATTATTATTTTGATCCTTGCTCATTATCATCACCTTGTAAATTAATCGGCCTAAACCAATTGATAATCCATGCCATAAGTAAACCACAGCCTAAGCCAGTGATGTTAGCTGCCAAATCAAGCCACTCACCATGGCGATTAACGAAAGGTTGTATCAGCTCTATGCCGCCGCCCCAAAAAGCAAAGAATGCACCCATAAGTAACCAATATTTTGGTTTGCGCAAAGCGATGGGGAACATCAAAGCACCATAGGCAATAAGGTGGTGGGTTTTATCGCTGCCTGGCACCACAGGCAGGCTTTGTGCAGGGTAGAGTGAAAGTATGGTGATGGCTGCAAGTATGACCGCAGTGATCACCACCCAATAAGTTTTGACCATGGCAAGTAGTGATGTCATTAGGTATTTTCCTTAGTTAAAAACATAGCTGTGATTTAAACCTAGCGCTTTTTACTTAGTATTTTCAAACACAGTGACGTATGTTTGTGTGCCTTGTAGGTCTGTATTTTGAAGGCTAAGGCCATGCGATACAAAGCTGTCTATATGCTTTGGCGTGAGCAGCCAAGGCGGGCCATTAGCAAAATCTCTTTGGTTATTTCCTACTTCAGCGATCACCAATAGCTTGCCACAACCCGCTACAAAACCCGCTATATTTTCTATTAATTGGTGTTCATATTTAGGCGGTAATGCCTGCACGGTATAGATCTCAAGCACAAAATCAAACTTATTAGCCCATTGCCCTTGGCTTTGTAATAGATCGGCTTGGACAAAGCTCACCTTTGATTGAGGGAAGCGCTCTTTACACAGTTTGATGGCAGTGTGTGACACATCAAAGGCTGTCACTACAAAACCAAGGCGTTCCAGCTCTATGGCATCATCACCCATGCCACACCCTACCACCAAGGCTGCCTTGGCACCCCCTACCAGTGGGTTTTTTGCTAGCCATCGCTTAAAAGATGGATGCGTATCCATAGTTGCCCACGGCACACCATCACCTGCTTTGTTTGAGCCTGCATATAAAGGCTCAAACCAATCTACGGGTTTATTTTCTTGGATAGAAAATCGTTGCTGAGTGCTGTTTTTCAATTATTTACTCCAAGTTTTGTAAGCGATTAATGGACTGCCTTCATAAGGCTTAGTTAGCTCTAATGGGTAATCTATAATAGGTTAAGGTTTTATCTGTGCGCTCTACTTGAGCACCAATTCTATTATAGAATTTTTTGCCTTGGTTGTTAGCACTGCTTACTGTCCAAGATATATGAGATGCACCCAGTTTAATAGCTTCTTGTTGCAACGCATTGATCATCTTTAGGCCATAGCAACACAACAACCTATTAGGCTATTAGTCTTTTTATTCAGCCCTCTAAAACTCCTCGCACAGCATCTAAGTGTTTAGCCAGCTGCTCATCATCATACGCATTAGGCGCCAGTTGCCCCCACACTGGGCCAGGCCATGCTGGGTCGTGAGTAAAGCGCCCTATCACATGGATATGCAGCTGGCTTACCACATTGCCTAGGGCACCTATATTTAGCTTATGGGGGGTGTATAGCTGGGTTACCATGGTGGCCACTTCATTCATTTCTTGCAGCACTTGCTGCTGCTGTGCCATGGGTAAATGGGTAAGCTCTGTAGTGCAGGCTATGCGTGGCACTAAAATAAACCACGGCACGCTTTTGTTGTTCATCATTAATAGCCGGCATAGGCCCATGTCTGCTACCCATTCGCAATCGGCTTCTAGCCGAGCATCTAGTACAAATGTGTCATCGGTGTGTTTGTTGGCTGGGGCCATAGTTTTATCTTCTCTAATAGTGGTTTTGTTCATGTTATATGCTTTTATAGATTATGTAGTGTTTATCATCCATATTAGTGCCCATTAGCAATAAAAACAGCGTTTTGAAGCTAGGTATAAGGGCTGGCTTAAATGTATAATACGCCCTCAATTAATGTAGGTGTACCAGATGACAAAAAAGCTATTTATTAAAACCCACGGCTGCCAGATGAATGAATACGATTCTTCACGTATGGCAGACCTATTGGGAGATAGCCATGGTATGGAAATCACACACAGTGAAGCAGACGCAGACATTTTGCTGCTAAACACTTGCTCTATTCGTGAAAAAGCTCAAGACAAGGTGTATCACCAGCTTGGGCGTTGGCGCAAGCTTAAAGAAGCTAACCCTAATATTAAAATTGGTGTGGGCGGCTGTGTAGCTAGCCAAGAAGGCGATGCTATTTCTAAACGTGCGCCTTTTGTAGACATGATTTTTGGCCCCCAAACATTGCACCGCTTGCCAGAGATGGTAGATGCTACCGATGCCGGCGCTAAAGGTGTGATAGACGTTAGTTTTCCTGAAATAGAAAAGTTTGATAATTTACCCGCCCCCAAAGTAGATGGCGCAGAAGCCTTTGTATCTATCATGGAAGGCTGTTCTAAGTATTGCAGCTTTTGTGTAGTGCCCTACACTCGTGGTGAAGAGGTAAGCAGGCCCCTAGCTTCTGTAATGCTAGAAATAGAGCAGCTAGCAGAGCAAGGTGTGCGCGAAGTGAACTTGCTTGGCCAAAATGTGAATGCCTATCAAGGCGAAGCCCAAGACGGCGATACGGTAGATTTAGCAGAGCTTATTGCTTTAGTAGCCAATGTAGATGGCATTGATCGTATTCGCTTCACCACCAGCCACCCTGTTGAGTTTACTGATAGCCTTATTGAAGCCTTTGGCCAAATACCAGAGCTAGTCAGCCATTTACACCTGCCTGTACAATCAGGCTCTGACAAGATATTAATGGCCATGAAACGCGGCCACACGGCACTAGAATACAAGTCTAAAATGCGTCGTATTCGCAAGCTGCGCCCAGACATTAGCTTTTCATCAGATTTCATTATTGGTTTTCCTGGCGAATCTGATGCAGATTTTCAGGCCACTATGGATTTAATCGCCGACATTGGTTTTGACTTATCCTATAGCTTTATCTACAGCAAGCGCCCAGGCACACCTGCCACAGATCTTCCAGACAACACTGATGACGCTACCAAAAAGCAGCGTTTAACCTTGTTGCAGCGCCGCATTGACAGCCAATCTTTTGATATCAGTAAAGCCATGGTAGGCACTTATCAGCGTGTATTGGTGAATGGTTATTCAAAGAAAGACCCCGGTAAATTAACGGGCCGTTCAGAAAACAACCGCTCGGTAAACTTTGCCAGTAACAATGCTGATCTTATTGGTAAGTTTGCCCAAATACATATTTTGGAAGCGTTTCCTCACTCATTAAGGGGCGTGCTTGTAGCGTCTGAATTAGACGGACTTGCGCCAGTTGGCCCAATCGTGCTGCAATAGCACTCTATGACAAAGTCTACTAATAGCTCTTCATCCACGTCTTCTGAGCACACAGGCTCTATTTTTAGCCTGTTGCCAGATAACACTAGACACCTTGCTAGCTTGCAAGGTCAGCTGGATGCAAACCTACGCCTTATTGAACAGCGGCTGCATGTAAGCATTAGTAACCGCGGCAATCGTTTTCACTTAGCAGGCACTGCAAAGGCCTGCATTGCTAGTGAAAATGTATTACAGCAGCTCTATCGTGAAGCCCAAAATACCAGTGAAGTTACCCCAGAAATGGTTCATCTTGCCTTAGTGGAAGCCCTACATACCATGACAGAAACCAATACCGCCCTCTTGGCGCCTAAAGCTAACCAACCCCAAGACACTGGGCTTAGCATTCGCACCAAACGCGTCACTATTAAGCCTCGTGGTGAAACTCAGCAAAGCTACATTAAGTCTATTGATGAGTTTGACATTAATTTTGGCATTGGCCCTGCAGGCACAGGCAAAACATACCTTGCTGTTGCCTGTGCAGTGCAAGCACTAGAGCGTGAAGATGTGCGTCGTATTTTATTAGTGCGCCCAGCGGTAGAAGCGGGTGAAAAGCTTGGTTTTTTGCCTGGCGATTTAGCACAAAAAATAGACCCATACTTGCGCCCTCTTTATGATGCCCTTTATGAAATGCTTGGGGAAGAAACAGTGGCTCGTATGATAGAGAAACATATCATAGAAATTGCCCCTTTAGCTTATATGCGTGGCAGAACGCTTAACAACAGTTTTGTTATTTTAGATGAAAGCCAAAACACCACCCGTGAGCAAATGAAAATGTTTCTTACGCGCATTGGTTTTGGCTCTACGGCGGTTATTACGGGTGACGTCACACAAATAGACCTACCCAAAGGCACCCCGTCTGGCCTTAAACATGTCATTGAAGTGCTTGATGGTATAGACAACATTGGTTTCACCCACTTTTTGTCTAGCGACATTGTGCGCCACCCCCTAGTGCAGCGCATTGTTGATGCCTATGACGCTTTTGAAAACAAAACATCATGATTATAGACTTACAAATTGCAAGCCAAAGTAAGCAATTACCCACCCTTGAGCATCTAGAGCAGTGGGCTGAGCTTGCAATACAATCATCAGACGCTGAAGCTGAAATCACTATTCGCATAGTAGATGACGCCGAAAGCCACGAGCTTAACCTGCAATATCGCGGTAAAGATAAGCCCACTAATGTGTTGTCTTTTGCCTTTGAACAACCCGAATTTGATGACCCAGAGTTAGCCGCACAAATGGCTGCCGAGCTAGGTGATATAAACTATTTGGGCGACCTAGTAATTAATGCAGCGTTGGTAGCCCAAGAAGCCACCGAACAAGACAAGCCGGTAGAAGATCACTGGGCGCATCTAGTTATTCACGGCACCTTGCATTTACAAGGTTTCGACCATATACAAGAGGCAGAAGCTCAAGCGATGGAAACTCTAGAGGCAAGGCTTTTGTCCTCACTCAACATACCAAACCCTTATGTTGCTAAACAAAGCACTTAAGCGTATAAACTGGTTTTATTAACTTTTAGGAATACACACTCCTTATGAACGACGACGCGTCGACCAACGGTCAGGACAAACGCTCCTGGCTGGATAAACTTTCTTTTTTTCTAAGCGACAGACCTAGCACCAAAGAAGATCTGTTAGAGCGTATCCGTCAGGCAGAAGAAGATCAGATATTAGATCGTGAGGTGCTTGATACCATTGAAGGCGCCTTACAGATGTCAAACATGCAAGTGCGTGACATTATGGTGCCACGCCCTCAAATGGCAGTTGTAAAGGCAGACCAAACCACTCAAGAGTTTATGCACACCATCACCGAAACGTCACACTCACGTTTTCCGGTTATTGGTGAGTCTCCAGATGAAGTGCTGGGCATTTTATTAGCCAAAGATTTATTACCTCTTGCGTTTGCTAAGCAAATGGATAATTTTGACCTAAGCGCTATGTTGCGCAAGCCTATTTTTGTGCCAGAAAGTAAGCGTCTTTCTATTTTGCTTAACGAATTTCGCACCAATCGCTACCACATGGCTATCGTTTTAGATGAATACGGCGGCGTAGCCGGCCTTGTTACTATCGAAGATGTTTTAGAGCAAATTGTGGGTGAAATTGAAGACGAAACAGACGCCGAAGAAGATGACGATGGCAACATCAGGCCTTTTGCCGACAATGGCTTTTTAGTTAAAGCCCTCACTACCATTGAAGATTTTAACGAACACTTTGGCACTTATTACGACGAAACAGAGTTTGATACCATCGGTGGCATTGTCACTCAGCAGTTTGGCCATTTACCTGCTAAAGATGAAAAAATCCAAATTGGTGAGCTAATCTTCCAAATTTTGGCTGCTGACAACCGTAGAATCCGTCTCATGCAAGTTAACCCTGTTAGCGTTGATGCTAATGAGCCTGCACCCCAAAGCTAATCTAGCCACCAGCATCTTTGCTGGTGCTATAGCACCATTAGCTCTTGCACCAAGTGGCCTATGGCCTTTGGCATTGCTAAGTGTAATGCTATTTTGGTATAGCCTAAATCAAAGCCAATCCAACAAACACGCCACCCTTGTAGGCTTTGCCTATGGCCTAGGTTATTTTGGCGTTGGGGTGAGCTGGGTGTTTGTCAGCATGGTAGACCATGGCAGCACACACTGGCTACTAGCTACTGTGCTTACTAGTTTTTTCTGTGGTGGTTTGGCATTACTTTATGCCCTTTTTGCGGGTGTGTTTTTTCGTATAAAACCTCATCACCAATACCCTAGCTTGTTATTTATAGGCCTTTGGCTAAGCCTAGATTTATTGCGTGGCTGGATACTCACAGGGTTTCCTTGGTTATATTTAGGCTATGCTGGGCTTGACACTTTTGTAGCCGGATATGCACCTATACTTGGCGTGCACGGCGTTACACTGCTGTTGCTATTAAGTAGTTTATTAGTGTTTGGCATGCAAACTAAGCCACTTGTTCGTTTTGTTTTGCTCACCAGTGTATGGCTTTTTGGTTATGGTTTAAGCACCATTTCTTGGACTCAACCAAGCCAAGACAAACCTATTACAGTTACCTTACTTCAAGCCAATGTAAAGCTTGAAGAAAAATGGCTACCAGAAAATCTAACCCCCACATTAGCTTATTACCTTTCACAGTCTTACCGGCATTTAGACAGTGATTTGATCATTTGGCCAGAAACAGCCATCGCTACCTATTGGGACTATATTGCTCCTGTGCTCCAACCCCTTGCCCAGCTAGCCAAACAAAAGAATACACAAATTATCAGTGGCACGGTGATCCGAGATACTGCCCAAACACAAGCACACTATTATAATTCACTCATCGCCTTTGGTGCCGAAGATGGGCAGTATTATAAACAGCGTTTGGTACCCTTTGGTGAGTATGTGCCATTAGAGTCTTGGTTAAGAGGCACTATAGAGTTTTTTGACTTACCGATGTCTGCATTTAAATTGCCCCAAAAAGAGCAAGGTCTGCTCACGCAAAGCATACCCATTGCAGGTAATATTTGTTACGAGATCGCCTACCCACAGTTGATAGCTGCGCAAGCAGCCGATGCACAGATTATTGTAACCGTAAGTAACGACACTTGGTTTGAACACTCTTTAGCACCATGGCAACATTTACAAATGGCGCAGATGAGAGCTTTAGAAAATGGCAAACCCGTTGCAAGAGCTACCAATAGCGGGGTATCTGCACTAGTAGATGCTAGCGGAGTGACTACTCACATTGCCCCATTATATGAGCAAGCCCAGGTGACTGGTCAGGTCGTATTGATGGAAGGTAGCACGCCTTATAATGCAGGCCTCAATTGGCCTGTATTATTTATCAGCATGGGTTTAATCTTATGCGGTTTAAGGCGCCACCTTATAGGCGTTTTCCCAATCAGGCTCAAAACCTAAAATCACATGGGGTTGGGGCTGTTTGTGATTGAAATGGAAGTTATGAATTTGGGTGAATTTTGCTCTAATATCATCTGGCTCTAGCTGAACCACTTTGGCAGGCACCAAATAGCCATCACCACGCGCTCGAAACACCATTCTACACTCACCAGCATCCAGCAATTTTTGGGCATGGGGGGCATCTATGGGGCAAAGTGCGGTCATGGTGGATTGAAAGCTATCCGCTTTTTGATAATAGTCTGCAGACAGCTGTTTCACTACCCATTCAAAGCGTTCAATAGGATCAACCGTTTTTATAGCGTTGTGCTTATATTGTGCTACCAGATGATCTAGCTCTCGCTTTAATATCAAAATAGTTAGCTCAACACCTATGTCACCTTCGGCGCCATAGCACACTAAAGGTTTTGCTTCATCTAATGGGAAACCTGCTGCTTGGCGTGCAGCAAATAATCGGCTTAAACACTGCCAGTGCATGAAGTCATGTTCTAATGTTTTGTCGCTTGCAATCACGGTTGTGTCCTCTTGGTGTGCACTAGGATGAATCTTATTTTGATTCATTATGCAGCAAGCTGGAGCGTAAACAAAGCAAACAAACGCCACATTGATGGACACCTGCGACACAGGATAACGGCAAGACTCAAATCAGCTTAATTACATCCTATTATATAGATAGCTAATAGCTTCATGAGCTTTGTATCGTTTTTGCCATTCGTTGTGCTAATTTAAGCCTTTGCACTTTACCAGAAGGGCCTTTGGGCAAATCACTTAAGAAGTGTATTTGCTTTGGCGTTTTTACCTTCCCCAAGCGGCTTTGACAAAACTGGATAAGCTCTAACTCTGTGATGTCTTTACCTTGGCCTAGCACCACACAGGCTTCTACTTCTTGCCCGTAGTGCAGGTCATCAATGCCAATGGCTGCTGCTTCCATGACTGCAGGATGCGTGTAAAGCACATCATCTATTTCACGCGGAGCTATGTTTTCCCCACCCTTAATGATTAGCTCCTTGATGCGCCCAGTAATAAAACAAAAATCATCTTCATCCATAATCGCCAAATCACCTGTGTGAAGCCAGCCTTGGTCATCTATGGTTTCTTGAGTAGCTATGGGGTTTTTATAATAACAGCGCATCACACAAGCGCCTTTTACTAGTAGCTCCCCTTCCACACCTCTGGATACTTCTTGCCCAGCAGGATCTACCACTTTCACTTGGGTGCCATAGGCCAGCCCTGGAGAGCCATATTTGTTAGCTTCAGGAGGTAATGGATTAGAGAGTATTTGTGCCGAGGTTTCCGTAAGGCCCATGGTCTCAACAATAGGCACACCAAATCTTTTCTCAAAGCCCGCATGGAGCGCCGGAGGCAGTGCGGCAGACGCAGAACGACCAAAACGTACTTTGGTGGTAGCTTGTGCCACACGTTGAGCTTCACCGTTTGGTGCTTGATGCATCAAATAAGAGATAATTGTAGGCACCACACTAAACCAGCTACACTGATTTTTAATCACCCAATCCCAAAAACGTGAGGCACTAAAATTGTGTGGCATCACTATGCTACTACCACTTACTAAAGAGGCCATCACAGACACACACTGGGCATTAATATGGCATAAAGGCAGCACACAAAGGCCCCTATCAGTACTTTTTAGCCCATGGGCTACGGCTGTATTCATGCCGCCAGCCAGCAAGTTTTTATGGGTCAGTATCACCCCCTTAGGGCGGCCTGTAGTGCCTGATGTATACATCAACAAACCATCGTTTTGAGGCGTGATTTCGGCCCAGCTTGTTGTGCTTTGAGTTGCTTTTATCCAGTTAGGGCTATGATCTTCATCAGCTTCAATAAGCCTAATTTGTTTGGGCAAATTGTCTTCTAAAGCGAGTATCACAGCCTTGGACGCTAGGGATAAAAACACTACTTTGGTGTCTGAATGTTGTAACACATAAGCTATCTGGTCTGGCCCTGCTGCAGGGTTTAGCGGAGAAATGATAAGGCCGGTATATAAGGCGCTTAAAAACAACATTAAGGCTGTTTTACCGTTGCCCATCATGAACGAAATAGTATCGCCTTGCACTAGCCCTAACGCATTAAATTGCGCAGCATATTCTAGTATTTCTTGCTCCAAGTCCTGATACGTTAATGCGCTTTGTGTCTCTGGAAATATTGCATAAATATTATTGGGCTGTAAGCGAGCATGTTGTTGTATCAGGGCTTTAACTGTATCTGCAGGCGGGATGTAGTTTTGTAAGCTCATGACAGATACCTGCGATGGTAATCAGCAAACATATCATCAACCGATACTTCTCTGGGTGCAATAGTGGTTACTATTTGAGTCACGTTCATAAAGTGCCGGTAGTGCACATTTTGATCTGTCACATTGCCTCCCCAAGTGCCACAGCCCATGGACAAAGAAAAAGGCAGGCCGTTATCGAAGCTGCCGCCCGTAGCAAAACAGTGGGCTTGGTTTACGATCACTCGACATACGGGCATTTTTAGCCCTAGCATTTCTGCTCGCTCAACCGATTCACTGTGCAGGCTTAAAGAATGGCCTTTACCTTGGTAGTTTAAAATTTCGCTAGCAATGTGTTGTGCATCTTCAAAGTGTTTAGCACGATAGACGGCAAGCACAAGTGCCATTTTTTCACCAGAAAAAGGAAACTCAGCTCCTGCTCCTGTTTCTTCCACCATGAGAAAATCAGCATCACACGCTGCTTGGCGAGTGATGCCTGCTAGCTCACACATCACACTTACAGGCTTAGCAAGCATGGCCGCATTTAAATGACCGTTGTGCCACAACGTCGCTTTTAAAGCTGCCGTTTCTTTGGCGTTTAGCAAACATGCATTTACTAAATGCAGTGCCTCTAACATGTCTTTGTAAACTTCTTCAACGATAATCACACTGTTCTCTGAAGAGCAGCTTGTGGCGTTATCAAATGTTTTAGATGCCTTTATTTTATTTGCAGCAGATGAAAGATCGGCAGTTTCATCAACTAAGCTTGTAACGTTACCAGCCCCCACGCCAAACGCTGGAGTACCGCATGTGTAAGCTGCCCTAACGTTATTTTGAGATCCAGTAACCACTACAAGATCTACTTGTTTGAGCAACTCCATGCTCAAATCTTTACTAACTGGAGTCGGTAAGGCTTGCACTAAGTGACGTGGGGCACCTATGCGATCCAACTCAAGATAAATGAGTTCAATCAACCGGTTACAACTTGGCTGACCTTTGGGTGAAGGCGATAAAATAATCGCGTTGCGGCATTTAAGCGCATTCAATATCATGTTCATCGGTGTGGCAACGGGGTTGGTGGAAGGTACTATAGCCCCTACAATTCCCACAGGCCTAGCAATTTCTACAATGCCCATTTGGGTGTCACGTTTAATGACACCTACTGTTTTGGCACCCTTCATGTCTCGTAACAAACCCAAGGTTTTACGGTGATTTTTAGTAATTTTGTCTGATACCTTACCCAAGCCTGTTTCGGCTACGGCAAGTTGAGATAGTTTTTGGTTGTTTTCTGGGTTAACCAATGCCCAAGCAGCGGCTGTCACTAGTTCATCCACTGCAGCTTGATCATAAGCTTCAAGCGTTTTTTGAGCTTGATTAGCTTGCTGTATTAACTGAGCTACTTGACTATGAGCGTCCATCTGTGACATTTAAATCTCCATGTCAAAGTATTATTTACGATAGGGTTGAGTTGGAAAAAGAGTACAACTGAAAAGACCCGGTCTATGCAGTTGTACTCATTACTTAACGAAGATTATAGATCTGCTAATAGTCCGTCTAAGTAAACTTGACGCTCAGCCCACATGTTTTGCACTTGAGCACGGGTCATAATGCGCATAGGTGAACCACCTGCTTTCATTTTACCAGCCACTTTTGCGTCTTGGAACATTGCATGCACTCGTTCTGCAAGGAAATCTATCACTTCAGATGGTGTGCCCGTGCGAGCCATAATGCCTCTGAAGTTTACACTCGAGTCATCAATATCAATGCCTTGCTCTTTAAACGTAGGTACATTTGGCAAAAAAGTCTCTTCGCGCTGATTATCAGCTACCGCAAGAATTTTAATACGATCACCTTGACGAAAAGCATCACTAAGGTTGTTAAAACCAGCCATTACTTGACTACCTAACACCATCTTCATTGCAGGCACACCGCCACCAGCAGGAATGTACTGAGTGCTAATGTTGGCTGCTTTGTCTAGCTGCAGTCCAGCAATGTGATGTCCTACATACAAACCTGCACCACTGACCGTAAGCTTGCCTGGGTTCGCTTTTGCCCACGCCACAAGCTCTGTAGCTGAGTTAAATGGGCTATCTGCTGGCACAATAAGCACAGCTGGGTCTGCACCCCAGTTGGCGATGGGCTCTAGATTGTTAATATTGTAGGAGGTGTCAAACTTAAGTGATTGCGCAATAAAGTGTGGCACGTTATACGCTGCAAGCTGGTGCCCATCTTGACTGGCACTACTGGCATACCAGTTCCAGCCTTTTTGGCCACCTGCTCCTGGCTTGTTAAAAATAACCATTGGCATATTAAGATATTTTTCATTGCCCGCCATCATCGTAGCAATACGGGCTTGGAAGTCTGTTGCACCACCTGGGCCATAAGCAACAGCTACCTGAATGGGAGCATTAGGGAAATCAGCTGCTAATACTGTAGCGCTGGGCGCCAACAATACGGTGGTGACTGCAGCTATAAGAATAGATGATTTTATTTTTTTTAGTATCATGGTAGTTACCTTTTATTATTAGCCAACTCATGTGATGTGAGTAGCGTTTTTATGCATTATATGGACCATCCAAATAGTGCGAATCGTTTAGAAAAAACCTGGTGTTATAACTCTTAGAGAAAGGCTAAAGAGCACATAAATGGCGGTCATAAACCCTAGGGAAACCAACACTATTCGGGTGGTTTTTTGTCGATTTATATCCGTTGTATAAAATAAAACAATAGCTGAAAAAGCAATCCAAGACGCTAAGTAAAAGCCTGAAGTTTGCATGATCAACAAGTAACCCACAATCACTGCGATGCCCATACCAAGGTCTGACCACTCCACTAGGCCTGGGCCTGATTTTTGGCGTGCCCACATGCGCAGTGTATCAATTAACAATATAGCGGCAAACGCAAACATCAACACGGCCAGTAAAAATGGGAAGTCGTAGGCTTGGCTACCATCAGCAGACATCACCATGCCCCACACCACCAACGAAGCTATAAATGCACCAATGGCAGCCACTCGTGTGCCTGGGGCTGAGCGCTTCATACCTGGAGCCACCTGCCTGCGTTGCTTTATTTCTACCCAAACGCTGTAGCCAATGGAGACTACACATACAAATATAAGCACTAGGTTTACCGAACCTGTCAAAAAGTAAGGTAGTGCGCCATCTCCCACATCAGCAATCATTTTGCCCATGGAAAAATTATCTTCTGCGATAGGGCCTAATATAATGCCCAGCACTATAGGTGCTGCACTAAAGCCATATTTGTTGAGGACATACATCAAGCTACCAAGCACTAACATCAGCACTACATCAGAATAACTATTTTGAATACTATAGGTGCCAAACACAGCAAGCACAGTCACTGCTGCCGCCATATATTGAGACGGAACACGCATCACCCAGTAACTACTACTGCGGCTCAAAGCTAAGCCAATAATAAGCATAAATACTTGCGCTACTAGTAATGACCCAATAAAAGTCCAAGTCACTTGTGCATGCACCGTAAATAAATCAGGGCCTGGAAACAAACCATTAATCAGCAGGCCACCTAATAATACCGCTGCTGTTGGACTACCTGGAATACCTAGGGTTAGCAAAGGTACCAATGAGGGGCCAACCATTGCATTATTAGCCGACTCTGCCGCAATAACGCCATCGGGTTCACCGTGGCCAAACTTGCTAGCATCTGGACTAAACTTTCTAACTTGATCATAGGCAACCAAACCTGCTATCTGCCCACCAGCACCAGGAATAATACCCACGATCACTCCAGAAAGAGTGCCAATAGTTAAGGCTTTAAAGCGGCTTAAATTGTATCGAATAGATGATAATAACGAGGTTTTTTCAGTGGCAAATAAACCTCCACTAGATTTTTGCCTACTGGTCACCAAAAGTTGATAGATTTGAGGCACAGCAAATAGACCAATCAAGGCCACAACGATATGCACCCCTCCAGTAAGGTGGTCGGTAAATACAAAACGTGATTCTCCAAATATTGGGCTGATGCCTATGGTTGAGATCCATAATCCTAACACCCCAGAGAACAGCCCTTTTACCACTGACTTGGAGCCTAAAGTGCCTATGACTGTGACACCCACAATGGCCATCCAAAACATTTCCGAAGGTCCAAATCGAAGTGCTAACTTAGCCAAGGGGGGCGTAAAGAATATCAACACCAACACACCAATAATGCCGCCAACAAAAGAACTAATAAAACAAAAATGGAGCGCTTGGGTTGCTTTACCTTTTTTAGCCATGGGGTGGCCATCTAATACCGTAGCAATATTTGCAGGGGCTCCGGGAATATTAACTAAAATGCCGCTGATCGCTCCACCTGCAACGGTTGCAGTATATACAGCGCCCAAAAGCACTAAGCCTGTAGCCGCATCCATTTGAAAGGTAAATGGAATCAGTAGTGCAACAGCCATGGTGGGGCTTAAGCCTGGTAAGGCCCCTAGAATCAACCCCCCAGCTGTGGCTAGAATCAACACTGTAAGGTTACTGACGCTGAATATAGCCCCAATATAATCAAATATTTCCACGGATTCTTCCTCTGGGAGAGCCTAAAACTCACCACAATAGTTGTAATTATTATTAATTTTTCAGAATTAACGTTTCAAAGTAATGTATAGATAATATAACTCATATACATGAGTCAAGCTTTTATGATAATATTTTTTTGTCCAATGTCAGAATCTGTTAAGATTCGAGCTATTAATTTAAAGGTTAATTTTATATAAACATCAGAGATTCAAATACTTAATGACTCAATGGCCCATCAAAAAAACCCCAGGGAAACTTTTATACAAAGTAGTGGAAAATTTTCTCCAAGAACAAATTACCGCAGGTGAATTAGCACCTGGTGATTTAATCCCCTCTGAGCCACAATTAGCAGAATACCTTTCAGTCAGCACTGGCACCGTTAAAAAAGCTCTTGAAAACCTGGTTCATCAAAAATTACTCTACCGTCATCAAGGTAAAGGCACCTACGTGTCTCGCATCGATTTTAATAACAGCTTATTTCGTTTCTTCTCTTACGGCACACACTCTGGAAACCCTGTACGAATTCGTAAGCAAACCCCTGTGAGAGAGCTTGCTATCGGCAGCGAAAAGATTTGCCAAAGGCTTCATGTGCCCACAGGTACTGAGATGGTTTACATAGAAAGAGTAGGCTTTCGTGATGACAAAGCCGTATTGATAGAGCAGTGTTGGTGGGTAGCAGACCTAGTGCGTGGTTTGGAAAAAGAGGAAGTGCACATACCAGATTTGTTATACGCTGTGGTTGTAGACCAGTTTGATTTGCCTATTGTTCGCTCAGAAGAATCCCTTACGGCAGAAATAGCAGACCAAACCACAGCGGCTAGCTTGGGCATAGCGGTAGGTGAACCACTGGTGGTATTGCACCGGTTAACCTATAGTAAAAATAACCTCCCTGTTGAGTTTAGAATTACTAGAGGCAGGGCGGATAGCTTTAGTTACCGCACCGAAATTCGTTAGTCGAAACACTACTAAGCTGGAATTAGAGCATGCCAAATAATTCAAGTAGAAACCTTCACTGGCAACAATTTATTCACCTTGCCTGTGCGCGGTTTGCTGCAAGTAATACTGCTATTGGCATTGAGGTTGCATCCTTGTTGCTGCCTTTTTCAAAGACGCACCCTACTTGGAATGACATCCCTAACACTTTGCCATTAGCGGCCAGTATAAATGCTATAAATGACGACGAATTTCGAAAAGCTATGGCGCAAATTGGGGCTTATTTGACATGGGTAGAACGCGGTGTATTTAGTAACAGCGAAGACGTAAACCGCGCCTACATAGAGCTAGTAGGCCCAGAGGGTGTGAAGTTTAGTGACCAATTTCGTTTTGGCATTTACTGGCAACAAGCCCATACCTTTTATCCAAAGCATCGCCATAATGCTTTGGAGCTTTACCACATTATAAGTGGTACAGCGCTTTGGCAAAGAGGTGACCAAGATTTTAAGCCCCAAACACCTGGGGCAAGCTTTGAACATTTAGACCGCATAGACCATGCCCTGAAAACCAAAGACGAAGATCTTTTAGCAATATGGGCATGGCGCGGTGATTTAAGTTTTGATAATTACACTATGGATGCTTAAACACCTAATCGAGCACCACTAAAGGCATCAAACAATACGGCTTTACTGGTATCCACTTGCACCGTAATCTTGCCAGTATCCTGCGCATCTACTCCTGCTTCTGGGCTTAGCCTAGCCTGAATTTCAGTGCTATTCCACTGTCCAAAAGCAATAGTATCTGGGCCCATAGGCTCGGTCACTTCAATTTGCATAGGTATAGAATGCACTAACGCGCCTTCAACATGGGGCTTTGGCTCAGTAATCATTTCTGGGCGAATCCCTAGAATCACTGTGTCTACACCCGCATTTTTAAGGTGATCTCCATGTGGCACTTGCAGCTCAAACTTCTCACCTTGGCTTTCAATCACTAACTTGTCATCCAATACCACACATTCAATGAAGTTCATTGGCGGTGAGCCCATAAAGTCTGCTACAAAGCGACTGGCTGGGTTATTGTAGATCTCATAGGGTGTGCCAAACTGCTGTACTTGGCCATCTTTCATTACCGCAATACGGTCAGCCAAAGTCATCGCCTCTACTTGATCATGGGTTACATAAACAATGGTTGTACCCAAGCGTTTATGTAGCTTTTTGATCTCGGTGCGCATCTCTACTCGCAACTTAGCGTCCAAATTAGACAAAGGCTCGTCAAACAAAAACACCCGAGGGTTGCGCGCTAAAGCCCGCCCCATGGCCACACGTTGACGCTGACCACCTGAAAGTTGGCTAGGTTTACGATCTAATAAATGCTCTATTTGTAATAGCTGGGACACATCAGCAACCGTTTTTTCTATTTCAGCTTTAGGTACCTTGCGCATCTCTAAACCAAAACTAATATTGCGCGAGACGCTCATAGTGGGATAAAGCGCATAAGACTGAAACACCATCGCAATGTCTCGCTCCTTAGGGCTTAAATCGGTGATATTATCGCCATCAATTAAAATATCTCCACTGGTTACTTCTTCTAACCCAGCAATACTATTCATTAAGGTAGATTTACCACAGCCAGAGGGGCCTACTAGGATGAGAAACTCACCATCTTTAATGTCTAAATCTATGCCCTTTAGCACTTCTGTATCGCCAAAAGACTTGGTAAGTTGTTGTATTTGTATGGAACCCATATCGGTTTCTTTCCTTTGTAAAATCTTCTTATTAGCCTTTGACGGCGCCCGCAGTTAAACCACGTACAAAATATTTACCAGCCACTATATAAACGACTAAGGTAGGTAAGGCGGCAATGACCGCAGCAGCCATGTCGACGTTATATTCTTTACCGCCCATGGTGGTATTCACTAGGTTATTCAGTGCCACTGTAATCGGCTGAGTGCCTGGCCCGGAATAAACCACTCCAAAGAGGAAATCATTCCAAATTTGAGTGAATTGCCAAATCACACTTACTACTATTATTGGAGTAGAAAGAGGCAAAAATACATGCCTAAAAATAGCAAAAAAGCCTGCGCCATCTAGCCTTGCAGCACGCACTAATTCATTGGGGATGCCCACATAGTAATTACGGAAAAATAAGGTGGTGAATGCTATGCCATAAATCACATGCACTAACACTAAACCGGTTACCGTATTGGCCAAACCAAGCCAAGCTAAGAGCTTAGCCATAGGCAGCAGAATTACTTGAAAAGGAATAAAACAACCAAACAATAAAGCACCAAAGAGGAAATTACTGCCTTTAAAACGCCATTGAGATAGCACATAGCCATTCAATGCACCCACTGCTGTAGAGATAAGCAAAGCAGGTATAACAATGCGCATGCTATTCCAAAAATAGGGTGCCAAGCCATAACAGTCGCCACCAGTGCAGGCACTGCTCCATGCTTTAACCCATGCGCTGCCATTTAGAGCATTTGGCAAAGCTAAGATGTTACCGTTACGGATTTCTTCAATGCCTTTAAAGGAGGTTGTTAGCATGACGTATAAAGGCCCTAAATAGGCCAATGCAAACACCAACAACAAAGTAATAAAAAAGGCTTTGTATAGCTTTTTAGAAAGAGTTAACGAGCTCATGACTTTTTACCTCGCAACTCAGAGTATAGATACGGCACTATAATGGCCATTACACCTGCTAGCATCACCATGGCACTTGCGGCGCCTAAGCCCATTTGGGCACGGCTAAATGCATGGGTATACATGAAGGTGGCTGGTAAATCTGATGCATAGCCTGGGCCACCTCCTGTGAGGGACTGCACCAAGTCAAAACTTTTAATAGCAATGTGGCTTAAGATCACCACGGCGCCAAAAAATACAGGGCGCATGACAGGCAAAATAACATGCCAGTAGGTGCGAAATACCGAGGCCCCATCCATTTGGGCGGCTTTAATCAAGCTATCATCCACTCCGCGAAGCCCTGACAAAAACATCGCCATAACAAATCCACTAGATTGCCAAACTGCAGCAATAACAATAGTATAAATGGCCATATCTGGATCGACTAGCCAGCGAAATTCAAAGTCTGTAAAGCCTAAGTCGCGGACCATTTTTTCTATACCCAAACCTGGGTTAAGAATCCACTTCCATGCCGTACCTGTGACTATAAAAGACACTGCCATGGGGTAAAGATAGATGGTGCGTAAAGCCCCATCATTACGAATATTACGGTCTAATAAAATGGCCAGCATAAGGCCTAAAAATAATGCAATCACAATAAAAAGCACAGTAAACACTAGCAGGTTGTCTAAGGCTACATGCCACCGTGGGTTAGCGAATAAACGCTCGTACTGCTGCCAGCCGACAAAATCCCATTGGGGTAGCATGCGGCTTTTGGTGAAAGACAGTGCTGCAGTCCAGCCTATAAAGCCATACATACAGACCAAAGTAACAATGGCAGTAGGTGCCAAAATTAGTTTGGGTAATTGTTTTTCGAGATAATCGAACATAAGTTAGCTCTAGGTTAGCTCAATGAATTTTTTAGAAATATGTCATTGCCAAACTTAAGCCCAGTCATCATTGCAACGATTGGGCCCAGCCTATAATTGCCGATGAAGCTGGCAATGACAAAGCAAGTTGTGCTTACTTAGCAGCAGCAACCGCTGCTACAAGTGCAGCTACACCAGCTTCTGCAGAGTCATCTGAGTTAAAGAACTGAGTTGCAGAGTCATAGATTGCCCCTGAAACCGCTTCTGAAACAGCCATGCCGTGAGCAAAACTTGGCACTAAACTACCTGATGCTGAACTAGCAACAAATGCATCCATAGAGTCATGAGCACAAGAGTCAAACTCGGTACGCGCCATGCCTAAACGTGCTGGAATTGAACCTTTGTTAAGGTTAAATACACGTTGGAAATCGGTACTTAAGATTTCTTTGGCCATCACTTTTTGAGCCTGAGTATTGTCAGCATCGCTTTGGTTAAAGAAAGCAAATGAGTCTACGTTAAAGGTATAAGCGCCAGAAGTGCCAGGAGCTGCTACACACACATAGTCTGTGCCAGGGTTCATGCCTGCAACCTTAAATTCGCCCTTAGCCCAGTCACCCATGATTTGCATTCCTGCTTCACCATTGATTACCATAGAGGTGGCTAAGTTCCAATCACGTCCTGGAGAGTTGATATCAACAAACTGACGCAATTGACCAAAGGTTTCAAAGACTTCTTTGGTAGTTGCACTGTTTAGTGCATCCATATCTGCTTGTACAAAAGCTTTGTTGTAGTAGTCAGCACCACCAACACCTAGAACAACCGCTTCAAATACAGTAGCATCCTGCCAAGCTTGTCCACCGTGAGCTAGGGCAATGTAGCCTGCGTCTTTTAATTTTTGAGCTTGTACCATGAAATCATCCCAAGTTGTTGGGATAGTAGCGCCTGCTTTACGGAATACTTCTGGGTTAGCCCACAACCAGTTAACACGATGTACGTTTACTGGTGCAGCTACATATTTGCCTTCATACTTCATCACGTTTGATACGACTTCTGGTAAAATCTCATCCCAGTTGTTCGCTTGAGCAACGTCATCGATGCTAGTCAAAAAGCCTAGCTCGCCCCAGTCTTGAATAGATGGGCCTTTGATTTGTGCAGCTGTAGGTGGGTTGCCAGAAATAGCACGAGATTTAAGCACTGTCGCAGCGCTTTCACCTGCACCACCAGCTACTGCAAAATCAACCCAATCTACGCCAGAGGCCGCTAACTGATCCTTTAAAAATGCCACACTGGCAGCTTCACCGCCACTGGTCCAATAATGTAATACTTCTACTTCGCCTGCTTGTACGCTAGGTGCCGCAGCCATCATAGTGGCTAAAGCCAAACCTGTTAACTTTGTGTTCATGTGAATTCCTCATTAGTCTTATTATCCGGCAGTCACACTCCGGTAGCAGGAGTTTATATAGGTCACCGTGACACAACGTAGGGAAGTGTGACAAAAGGTTACGAATAGAAATAAACTTCAACCATTAGACCACCACCCCTTCGGTCTTTAAGCTCTAACTCCCCTCCGTGAAGGTTGGCTATGCTGCGCGCAATGCCCAACCCAAGACCAACGTGGTCACCACTGGGTTTTTGATTAATACGATAATAAGGTTCAAATACTCTGGCTTTATCGGCATCACTTAAACCAGGACCTGGGTCCATGATGGAAATTAAAGTGCCCTGTGGGTTGGCTTTAGCTACTATTTTCACAGCTTTACCATAGGCTAGTGCATTATCAACAAGGTTGCTAAATAGGCGTTGCAAGGCCATGCTGCGTCCATCGATCACTAACCCAGGCTGAATGTCTAACTCTATAGGTAGCCCATATATTTGGTTGTTTGCTGCTAAATCCAAAAGCAATTGACTTAGATCAATGCGTTTTGCGTTCTCATGAATGGCATCATCTTTCATCATCTGCAAACTGCCTTTCACCATGGTTTCTAAATTTTCTAAATCACCAATTAAAGCCTGCTTTTGATCCGTATCAGAGATCATTTCAGCCCTAAGCCTTGCTCTAGTAAGCGGGGTTTTAAGGTCATGGGAAATAGCAGCAAAGAGCCGCTCTCTGTCACCTGTAAACTTTTGAATGCGGCCAACCATAGTGTTAAACGCACGAATGGTAGCCACCATTTCACTGGAGCCTTGCTCACGCATATGGCGAGGCTTGCGACCCTTGCCTATGGCCTCTGCTTGCCTAGCCAATAGACGCAAAGGCCTCACTACCCAGCGCACCAAAAGCAAAGTAAGCAACAACACGGTTAAAGATACTAAGCTAATACTTAACATACGCTCACTTGTAAGCCAAGTTACTCCGGTGAGCATGTGGCCTTCAGGAATCACTGCAGCTAAGTAAATCCATTCATTGGCTACGGGTAATTGCACCACGGCAATGGGGCTATCATCACCTGGCTCTATGAGGGCAAAGCGTTTCCATTTGGGCGACAAGTCCACCATTAAATTAGAGCCAGATAGTATTTTTAGATCATCAAAATCAACAAATTGAATATCCAGCCCGTTTGCTACGCCCATTTGAGTAACAATACTGGTGCTGAGTTGTTGCCTAACCAATTGTGAAAAATCTGTTTGAGGGATATTGCGCAAGCTAATATGCTGCTTATTAACTGAGACAAAAAAACGGGTGCCTCCCATATCACGCAGCTGATCTAATACAATGTGGCGATATTGGTCTGGCAACTTCTTAAAAAACTGTACTGTTTGGCCAATACGAGAACCCATAGTTTGGGACACGTCCACTAAACGATTTCTTTCATTGGCTTTAAGTTGTGATACCCACAACCAAGTACCAAAAACCTGAGCCATCAAAATGCCAACAAAGAGCACCATGGTGACACGTGCCATTATAGAATTGGGGAGTAACCTTAACCATATCCCTTTTAATAAACTCACACTAATACCAGCGCATAGCCCTTGCCTCGCACACTTTGAATACTATCGCCTGCCACTTGATTAAGCTTGTTGCGCAAACGGCTAATAGTGGTGTCTATAGAGCGGTCAAAGGGTTGTGCATTGCGCCCGTGTAATACTTGGCAAATGGCATCTCGACTGAGCACTTCCCCTTTGTGTTGATATAAAAGGTTAAGCAGATCAAATTCAGCACCAGTGAGTGGCAGATTAGTGCCTGCATAGCTGACACTGCGCGTTAGAGTATCTATGCTTAAGGTAGGCGTATTTTCTGAATTGGCCACAGGTTGCTGAACCTTGACGCGGCGCAGCAAAGCTTTTACCCGAGCTAACAATTCTCGAGGGTTAAACGGCTTGCCCATATAATCATCAGCACCTAGCTCTAAACCCAAAATACGATCCAGGTCATCACTGGCTGCTGTGAGCATAATTACTGGTAAGCTTGAGGTTTGTCTTAAGTTGCGACACACATCTAACCCATCCATACCCGGCAGGCCTATATCTAAAACAGCTAGATCAAACTGGGACATCTGGGCTTTTAAGAAACTTTCACCATCAGCAAAAGCAATCACATCAAACCCTTGTTGGCTCAAGTATTGGCTTAGAAGCTGACGGATTTCTAAATCATCGTCGATCAGTGCGAGAGTTTGCATAGTAAGAAGTGGTCACTAAAATTTATAAAAAGCGTAAAGCTAAAAACACTAGCGTAGTTATTATCATGATAAAGCCCTTAATAGGCAAATTTTTGCTAAGGATACTGCACTTTAGACAATTAAAAACACTACTTTATTAGCCATCACCACCACAGCATATGACTGGACATGATTAACACACGGCTTTATAAAACCATTTAAGCGGCCGTAAAAAAGGCTTTTATAGACTCAGAAATTTTCTGTACAGCCTTATCATCCACTTGCTTATGTAAAACAATCCGGCAATGTTTTCCGACAGCTGTGATGGCAATACCTCGCTTAGCTAGATAATCAGCCAAGGCTGGCATCTGTGGAGATTGTATAAAAAGCATATTTGTTTGCACTAAAGTTCGATCTAAATACAGCTCTTTTATGCCTTCAAGAGCCGTGGCCAATATTTGTGCACGCACATGGTCTTGCGCTAAGCGAGCGACATTGTGAGTTAAGGCGTATCGGCCTGCAGCTGCAATCACGCCAGCTTGTCGCATGCCTCCACCTAGCATTTTACGTAACCTTCGCGCCCTTTGAATGGTATCTTTAGGGCCAACTAATACCGAACCTAAAGGCGCACCTAAGCCTTTAGATAAACACAAAGACACCGTATCGATAGATTCTACTAATCGAGCTGGTGGCAAGTTTTGCGCTACCGCAGCGTTAAGGAGTCTGGCGCCATCCATGTGAGTGGATAGCCCGTGGGATTTAGCGCAATCTACTAAAGCATCAATATGGCTTTGCTCTTGAATGCATCCTCCCACAGTATTTTCTAGGCATAGTAGCCGTGATATGGGGCAATGAAAATCATTGGGCTTCACCGACGCATTGAGCTGATCAAGATTAAAATAGCCAAACTTATCTGTGCTTATGGAATGTATTGCCACACTGCCAAGCACCGCCACCCCTGCAGCTTCATCACAACTAATGTGATAGCGATCACCCACTATAACCTCTTCACCTCTTTGGCAGTGCGCCAGCACACAGGCTAAATTACTCATGGTGCCACTGGGTAAAAATAGACCTTCTTGTTTACCTAATAGCTGGGCTGCCTCATGTTCTAGGGCATTTACATTAGGATCATCCCCATACACATCATCACCCACTTGGGCACTGGCCATCACTTCTCGCATAGCTTCGCTTGGTCGTGTCACAGTGTCACTGCGAAGATCAATCGTTATTGGGACAATGGCAGTATGTTGTGCGTCTGCTAATGGGTAATGAGATGCCATGAGTTAACCTTGTTTATTAATGTGTTATGTCGCGTACTAGCTATTTCGATAGGCTCTAATCAATCGGCTCAAGTAGTGGCTCACTGCCACAAAGCTCTTCTTTGCGTTTGGCTACATATGCTTCAAGTTCTTCTTTTTTAGCGATGTCTATTTTGGGTGGTTCAAACTCGGCTAAAATTTTCTGCCAAATTTCAGTGGCCCTCATGGTAGCATCTTTGGACCCTGCTTCAACCCAGCTTTCATGGTTTTTCCAGTCACTCAAAAACGGCTGGTAAAAGGCACTTTTATAACGTTCCATAGTGTGGCTGCAACCAAAGAAATGGCTTCCAGGCCCTACCTCTTCCATAGCCTCCATACCAATTTCAATGGTATCTATTTTTAGAGGCTGCATCATCACTGCCATGTGCTGCAGCATTTCACAGTCCATCACAATTTTTTCAAAAGAGGCGACCAAACCACCTTCTAACCAACCTGCTGCATGATAAATTAAATTACCGTGGCCCATCACCGAGCCCCACAAAGCCATTTGGGTTTCGTATACCGCTTGCCCATCTACTGCGTTAGACGCATTGCAGGCACTGGTGCGGTAGGGCAAGTTATATCGTCTGGCCATTTGCCCACTGGCCATATTGGCTAAACAGTTCTCTGGCGTACCAAAAGCAGGGGCTCCTGAGCGCATATCAACGTTTGAGGTAAAACCGCCATACACTACTGGCGCGCCAGCTTTGGTCAATTGCACTAGGGCAATACCCAACAAAGCTTCAGCATTTTGTTGGGCCAGTGCGCCTGCCATAGTGGTTGGGGTCATGGCGCCCATCAGTGTAAAGGGTGTCACTGTTACTGCTTGGCCCATTTTTGCCATTTGCATGGCGCCATAGGCCATACTGTCATCCAACTTACGAGGTGAGTTTATATTGATATTGGTCATTGTGGCTGGTTTTTGGGCCAGCTCATGCAATGTCATACCGTTAGCAATCGCATTCATTGTGACAGCATCTTTAACACGCCCAGCGCCAATGCCTTGGGCAAAAAACACTTTATCTGCAAGAGTTAGGTTAGCAAAGGTGGTATCTAAATGTCTGGTATTAGGCGGCAAATCTGTGGGGGCCACGGCCTGATTACCAAAAAAATCAATAACATTAAAATATTGGCCAAAACGAATCATGTGCTCATAGTCTGTGAAATTTCCCAGACGACGCCCATTGATGCAGTCGTGCACATTTGGTGGGCCAGAAGTTAAGCCAAAGTGAATTATATTAGATCCAATATCCAAAGCATTATTAGGGTTACGGGGCGTAAGGGTAAACTGTGAAGGGGCTTTGCTGATGCACTCCATCACCAAAGCTCTGTCCATGCGCACAATGCCTTGGGCATCTACATCTGCACCTGCTTGCTTAAATAAATCAAGCGCCGCTTGGCCCATCACTTCAATACCTAGCTGCTCAAGTATATCCATAGAGGCATCATGGATTAGCTCAACTTGCTCTGGCTCAAGCGCAGCCATTGGCGCAAAGCGGTTACGTTTTACTTGCCTTTCAAGCTGATGAATAGCAAACGATTTAATAGGTGCTTGCTTTACTTTGCGGCGGCGACCTTCTGTACGGCTCATTATTTTCACCTAGAGGTTAATGTATAGCCTCTTACTTCTGTTTTTATAGTGGATTAACACGATCAACCATAGCATTTAATTGGCTCAATCAAAGAAAAATAGATAACACATTCATGTTTTAGTGCATATATTGCTCTATTACTATTTTTTAGGATCCAAAAAGGCTTACTATGCACCTTACAATATTGGGATAAATAAATGACCTTGATACAAGATTTACAGTAGTGACTTAAGTTCTTTTAATTATTTAACATACGGATTCACCATGCTAAAGCTCATCACCAACGCTAACCTTTTTTCACCAGAGGCCATGGGCATTTGTCACTTGCTTATCGCTGGACAGACCATTGTTTACATCGGTTCACACTTACCTGCATTAGATAACGCCTTGCAGGTAGAAGTGACCGATTTAAAAGGGGCTTCATTGGTGCCCGGATTCATAGATGGACATGCTCATATAACCGGTGGCGGCGGTGAAACAGGCCCAGCTAGCCGCGTGCCTCCTGTATTTTTATCGCAGTTTACAGCCTTTGGTGTGACAAGTGTGGTGGGTGTATTAGGTACAGACGACCTCACCCGCAACACCCAGAGCTTAGTGACTCAAGCCTATGGTTTACGTGAAGAAGGTATGTCTGCTTGGTGTCATACTGGGGGCTATCACTTGCCTTTGACTACCCTTACAGACAGTGCTCGTGGAGACATCGTGTTTATTGACCCAGTGATTGGTGTGGGAGAATTAGCCATCAGTGATCATCGTTCAAGCCAGCCTACTTTGAGTGAGTTTTTGCGCGTAGCAAGTGAAGCTCATGTAGCTGGTTTAATGACGGGCAAAGCCGGTATTTTACATATTCATATGGGCGATGGTAAACGAGGCCTAGAGCTTGTGCGTGAAGCGCTGGACACTTGTGAAATTCCAGCTAGAGTATTTAACCCAACCCACATTAACCGTAACAAAACCCTATTTGATGAAGCACTACCTTTGTCTCTTGAAGGGGTAAGGCTAGATGTAACTGCCTTCCCTGAGGGTCACAGCGCACCGGGCTGGTCTGCGGCTGAAGCATTTTTACGTTATCGCGATGGGGGTTATCCTGCTGATAAGCTAACCATTAGCTCTGATGGTGGCGGGTGTCTACCTCACTTTAATGCCGAAGGAGAGCCTGAGAGCATGGGCATAGGCTGCGCATCCACCTTGGTGAAAACCTTAGCTGAAGTGCTAAATAACCATGTGCCTATGGAGGAGGCCCTTTTGCCCTTTACCTCTAACGTGGCCGACTTATTAAAACTGTCTCAAAAAGGCAGGCTAGTGCAAGGCAAAGACGCCGACATGGTGGTTTTAGATCAGCAACACCATATTACTGATGTCATGGCGCGTGGTCGCTGGCATAAGCGCAGTGGAGAAATGCAAATTTTGGGCACTTACGAAACACCATAACAGACACCATAGGCAGTTAACTTTTGCTATTTATCTGGTACCTCAGGCACAAGTTGCTGAGCCTGAGGTACGTCATTTTGTTGCCAATAACCAATTAAAATACCCACCTCACCTGCTTTACCTAGCTGACGATCAACCATGCTTTGGTTAACGCTCACACGGTTTTTTAGGCCCGCAGACCAATCCAACATTTGTTCACCAAGTTGCCCACGCACAGTTTTATACCCACCATCTTGACCTAGATCTACAAACTCTTGTGGATCTTCTTGTAAGTCATATAGCATGGGTTTAAAACCCAAACAGTGGATATATTTGTAGCGCCCATCAAATAACATGGTCATGCGGGCATTATCACTGGTACGGCCCAATTTTTGGGTAAAGTCCATTACGCCATAGTCACATTCTGACACCACGCAGTTTCGCTCAATCATAGGTAGATTATGAATCACTGGCACCAACGACTGCCCTTCCAACCAATTCCACTGGGGCTGACCACCAGCCCAATCTACGAAGGTGGGCACTAGATCAATGGCACACACTAATTGATCACATTGAGTGCCACGACTTGAGTTGGCGGCAACACTAGGGTCCATAATAAGCAGTGGTACACGAGCTACAGCATCATGAAATAAATCTTTTTCAGCTAACCAATGATCACCAAAATAGTCGCCATGATCAGACGTCAATACGATCATGGTATTTTTATCTTGACCTTGCAGCTTCAAAGCTTCAAATAAGCGCCCTAAATTGTCATCAATTTCTTTCACCAAGCCATAATATGTGGGCAAGGCATGATTGCGATACTCATCTTTGGCATAGGTTTGGCTTTGGGGCAAATCCATAAAAGCTTTATAAATAGGATGAGGGTTTTGCTTTTGAGCTTCGCACTTTATCGCTTTTGGCAAATCAACACCGCGATACATCTGGTGATAAGGTGCAGGCGCCGCAAGGGGCCAGTGAGGTTTAATATAAGATAAATGTAAACACCAATTTTGATGCCCCAAATGCTCAATCATTTCGACGGCTCGATCGGTCGTGTATGCAGTTTCAGAATGAGTTTTATCTACCCGGGCAGGTAAGTGTCCATATTTTAAAAACATGCCGTTGCGCAACACACCTTCTTCATCCTTCATGGCGCTAGCCCAAGTGACCCAAGGATTTTTTGCCTCATATCCATGCTTTCGTAGATAATCATAATAAGCCGGTGTGCCTGCACCATAACCACCAGCCACACCTATAGTATGCAGGCCATCATCATGTTCACCTTGGCTAAACCCAGCGTTACTCAAAAATCGTCCTAGCTCTGATTGTGGCTCAAGGCCCAGGCGTTTCATACCTGCAAGATCTGGCTTCATGTGGGTTTTACCCATCAAATAAGTGTTCATACCACAGGTTGCAAGATGATCAGCTAAAGTTAACTCATCCACTCTGTTAGGCCAACCATTCCAAGTGGCCCCATGAGAACGCACATGTCGGCCTGTGTAGTAAGATGCCCTAGAATTACCACAGCTGGTGCCTTGAACATAACACCTATTAAACTGCACGCCTTGTTGGGCCAATCGGTCTATGTGGGGAGTGTGCACCACTTCATTTCCATAACAGGACAACGCATCAGCACGCAGCTGATCTAACATAATGAAGAGAATATTTTTTTGCGCCATCACCTTTCCTTTATTTATGCACTATTGAAGCCAGCCTAAATAAGCCTTTATTCTGGAGGCAATGGTTTTGGCTTGCCGTTGGCATCCACTGCAACAAAGGTAAACATCCCTTGTGTTACTTTATTTATCGTATCACTGTGGCGACGCCTAACCCAAGCCTCTACAAGCACAGTAATAGAGGTATTACCGCGCTTTGCAAGTTTGCAATAACAACTGACATCGTCACCAACATACACAGGTTTGTGAAAGGTCATAGCATCGACCGCCACCGTTACTACGCGCCCTTTAGCTGCATGGGCTGCAAACACACCACTGGAGATATCCATTTGAGACATAATCCAGCCACCAAAAATATCACCATCTGGATTAGCGTCAGCGGGCATCGCTACAGTGCGCAAAGATGGATTACCTGCTGGCATGCCTACTAATAGTGGTTCATTTTCTTCGTCTGGTGTGGTCACGATAATACATCCCTTTTCTAATATTTTTTCAATTTCACTAATGATAACACTCAGGTGCTCTTTGCCTACAGATCCTAGCTTCTTAATCCACCCTAGTTACTATAGAATATAAATGACAGATCACATATTTCAAACCTATTATTACAACATAAAGCCTTTATCGTAAATCATTTTCATATCAGCTATATCACAAGCTTAGGATAGTCTCTTATGGTGTCTCCACTTCGTATTACCCATTGTTTATTTATACTTTTTATTGGCCTTTTGGCATCTCATACGGCCATGGCAGATTGTGCCCCTTGGTTAAAGCATGAGCTTAAACAACTTCATTCAGGCCAACCTTTAGATTTGTGTGCAGTCACAGCAGGTAAACCACTTTTGTTGGTCAATACGGCTAGTCATTGTGGCTTTACTGGACAGTTTGAAGGTTTAGAAGAGTTACACCAAGAATATAAAGACCAAGGGTTAGTCATTATTGGATTTCCAAGTAACGCCTTTAATCAAGCGGCTTTAAACGAAGAAGAAGCCGCTAAAGTGTGCTTTTATAATTTTGGTGTTACTTTTTTGATGAGCCAAACTATTGAGGTGACTGGAGAAAATGCGCATCCTTTATTCAAGCACATTAATGAACAACAAGGGCCACCTAGCTGGAATTTTAACAAGTACCTAGTAGACAAAAATGGCAATGTAGTAGACCGATACAGACAGTGGATTACTCCCACTTCATGGCTACTTAAAAATGCTATTGATGATCTCCTATGAGCAAAAACAAGGGCGGTTTTATACCACCAAAAGAAGGCCTTTGTTATTGCACATCAGGGGTAAGCTTTGATTTATGCTGTAAGCCTATACTTAGCGAAGACTCTCAAGCTAAAACAGCGCAGGCACTTATGCGTTCACGTTACACAGCCTTTTGCTTGCACAACCAAGATTATCTGTTAAACACCTGGCACCTTAATACACGCCCAAAAAGCCTAGATTTTGAAGCGAAGCAACAATGGCTTGGCCTTAAAATTGTAACCACTCAATATGGCAAGCCTGGAGAGCTTCAAGGCATGGTAGAGTTTGTGGCTCGCTACAAAATTGATGGTAAGGCTTACCGCTTGCACGAAAGGAGTGAATTTGTCTTTGAGCATGGCCTTTGGTATTACACCCAAGGCACTCTTGTTTGATGTTAGTGAATTATAGCTAACTGCGCCGTGTGTATATAAGTTAACTAGAGCTACCATCAACACAAGGATAGGTAGGTGCGTATAAATAAACGATGAGTAACCTTAGCTTTCTCAATGTGTCAGTAATAATCTGTGGTATTTTACCCTAAGGTATAGAGAATGAATAAATCGGAAAGTTTTTGGGATAACGCTTCAAAAAACTATGACAAGACTGAAGAGCGGTTTGAGTACATTCATAAAAAATCTAGAGAAAATACTAAAAGGTTCTTGAAAGATAGCGACTCTGTTCTGGATTATGGGTGTGGGACAGGCACTGCGTCCTGCCAATTTTCTAGTCTGGTAAAAGATATTCATGCAATTGATATTTCATCTAAGATGATTGCAATATCAAAAGAGAAAGCCGCTCTTGGTCACATTGAAAATGTAAATTTCGAGCAATCGGATATTTTTGATAAAAAGTATTCCAGCGAATCGTATGATGTCATTCTGGCTTTTAATATGTTGCACACAGTTCCTAGTCCGCAGGATGTTGCGCAACGAATAAATGCAATGTTAAATCCGGATGGTTTATTTATTTCGGTCACACCTTGCTTACGGCAAAAGATGTCGTTGTTAGTTAATCTGCAAATTCAGTTCGTTAGGGTCTTATGTAAGATTGGATTAATTCCCATTCCTATAAGAAGGATAACGAGCTCTGAAGTAGACGATTTACTAATTGCTAACGGCTTTCAGGTTGTAGCATCAGAAGAAATATATAAAGGAGCTTCTAGCTATTTTGTAGTAGCAAAGAAGTTACAAGCAAAATAACAATCAAACGCAACAACGCCCTGCTTAGAAGGCCCCTATAGCGACTGTTGCGTATAAATTGACCTGTCCAAAGGATAGCTCACTGTGTCTGCATAAGGTACTTAAATAAAAACAGGGTGACAGGGAAGGACCGCTAGAACCTTCCCCGCCCTAACTATTTATAGACCTGCCAATTAGAACCAACACGCACAAGCTCTACTTTCCTTTTCTGCGCTAACTGAGTAAGCGTAAGGTGAGTAGCAATCCCGATAAAGAAGCCAGCGACACAGGCCATAGTAATAATCGTAATCATAACAACTCCAACGTGGGTTAAAGGGTGGCAGAGCAATAACTCTAGGATTGGGCTGCCAAAAAAAACCACCGAGGTTCGGGTGAACCCCGTGGTAAAAGTGAGCAGGCAACTACTCAGAGAGTATCAAGTCTCGACAGTGAAATTAACAATATTTTTAATTACCAACAACACTGATTACATCTTTTTACTTTGCTGACAAAGTCTTACGTTGCATATCGCCTTAGTGAGTAGCTAGCCTAGCCTGATGGTTTGCACCAAACACCCATGCCTAATTAGGCAGGCAAATTCACTGAAGCCAAATATTAAGTTTTTACTTAGACACAAAACTGCTTGAAAAAGACCGCAAAGAGGCGTAGAATATTATATTAGCTATATTGAATATTAATCTAAGAAATAATTATGAAGACTCCACGCGTCGCTTATGGAAACACCGTCCGCCAGGCTAATAAAAAGCAGCGCCGGCAACGTATCCTTGAACTTGCCGCTCACTTAATGGCGTCGGAGGGTGTAGAAGCCTTTACAATAAACCGGCTTGCCAGCGAAGCGGGAGTATCAACACCAACGATTCACAACTTATTCGGGAAAAAAAGTGACATCATTAAAGAGTTGGTTTCGAATTTAATTGAAAAAATGCAGGGTATTTTCCTGCACCACCCGCCCATTGACCCTATTGAAAATGCCAAGTTCTTCCTCGACAACATGGTTGCTGCATTCGAACAAGATGCCGACTTTTATCGTGCCGCATTTATGTCGGCTGAGCAATTAAGATTGTTTGATCCTAGAATTCCGGGTGGACTTTTCCAGCGGGCACAGCAAGTGGCAGCGCCCAGGAAGGAGTGGTACGAGAGTGGGTTGTTTTTAGGCAATATCCAACCCAGCACAATGATGAAAATAGTTCACAATAGCAACCGGCTTGGGCGACTTGACTGGGTGGATGGCTACATTGATTTGGATCAATACCGCCATCAGGTATTAGAGAGCATACTTTTGGCGTACGCGTCCGATGCCAGCCCCGAACTGCATGTTAGGCTGAGTGAAGAAATCAATGGACTCAACAACCTATAGTTTATAGCACCATCTCGTTCGTTATTGGCCATTAGGGTGTGGCGTTGTTGCTACTATCACCTGCCTGTTGTCGCTGTGACAAGGCCTGGCGAACTTCCAACTGACTGGCGTGACTCATCTTCACTTTGAATGACATCCACAGGGGCAGCAGCATGATAATCGCCAGCCCCGGCCCCATAATCAGGCCCAGACCCCACAATACCGTACTGGACACTTCGCCTGGTCGTGCTCCAGCCTGCAGGCCTATTAGGTCCAGAAACGGGCCAGCTATTAGGTAGCCAAAGCCGCTAATGAATTTGGCAGAAAAGAAAGCCGCCGCAAAAATTACGCCCTCCTGGCGCTTGCCAGTGGCCAACTCCTGCTCATCCACGATATCAGCCAGCAGCGACTGAACAGCGATCACACGCAAAATAGTCATGGTCACATGGACTGCCCAATTGACGTAAATCAAGGCAAATACCACCGCACTGTTATCTGGTAGCAGGTCAAACAATTTTAACGGTGTCAGCCAGAGCAGGTTGATGGTGGTCAAAGCGCAGGTCAGGCGCAGTAATTGTTGTTTTTCAAACAGTCGATTCAGAAATCCGGAAAATATAGCCACCAGCAGTATCGCGACAATAATGGGACCAGCAAAAAGTATGGAAGTCTGGGTTGCATCCAGTTGCCAGAAATAGGTGTAAGTCACCATTAGTAATGTCGCGGTAATGCCACCTATACCACCAAGACCCATATCCAAAATCACCATGTATCTAAAGTTTTTATTACGAAACGTGCTGAATAGATCGCGCAGCATATTACCGCTGGCATTTGCCGCGCCGCTGGAGAGTTTGGGAATGTATTGCCAGGTGCCGGCAATGCAGATGACACTAAACAGTATGACAAGGAAACCGTTGATCCAGCCAAAGAAATGGTAATTATCGATGACAAAGCGGCCGTCTAGGCCATTTTCTTCGTTGAATAAAAAAATCAGGCCGGTGGCCGAAGCAAGAGTGCCAATAAACCAAGCCATAATGGTGCGCATGCCAGCCAGCTGCGAGCGCTGGTGATAGTCGTTGGTGATCTCTGCGCCCAGGGCTAGGTAGGGCACCATAAAAAAGGTCAGGGCTGTGCGTACTAGCAGGATGCTGATCAAAAGCCAAGCAAACAGCTGTCCTTGGTCGCTCAGCACGGTGTCTGGTGGCCCGTACAGCATTACAAAACCTGCAGCCAGTGGAATAACCGCGGCAATCATTAGCGGATGGCGGCGACCTATACGCGAGCGCAAACGGTCTGACCAGGCGCCAATCATAGGATCACTGATGCCGTCCCAGATAATTGAAATGGCAATAGCAAGACCAGTTAGCGTCCCCGACAAGCCCAGCACCTGCTTATAGTAAAACAGGATAAACACACCCATTGCCGCCTCTTTGAGTGCGTGACTGACAATGCCCGAGCTATACAGCAGACGATTCTGAAAGCTAATACCTGAGATGTCTTTGCAATGGTTGTGAAAGTTTTGCATTAAAAAAACTCAAAAATATTTATAATATCAGAACATTCGTAATATTCCAAAAATACGATACGATGCGTTCTTTCTATATTTAATATACCTAAATACTGTTGCAAATGGTGGGCCAAGGGTGTTGAATTTTTGCAATAGCAGAATATTTAGGTGTTCAAATATTGAACATTTTTTTAAATAGATTTTATTTTTTGTTCATTAATGGGCCTATTATTTATTAGTCTTGTTATGAGGCATTTACACTCCCGCATGGAGAGTCTACATAAGTGAACGTCACACAGCGTAGGAAAGTGTTACAAAAGGTTACAAATATAAATAGACTTCACCCATTAGACCAGCGTGATCACTGCTGGGCTTTGATTAATACGCTGTGCGTTTTCATGTATGGCATCGCCTTTCATCATCTGAAAGCTGCCCTTCTAACGCCAGTAAACTTTTGAATGCTGCCGACCACCGTATTAAAAGCACCGATGGTAGCCACCATTTCACTGGAGCCATGCTCACCCATATGGCGGGGCTGCCGCCCTTTCGAAGGACTTCAGTACCTGCCAGCGGCAATCATTAGCGGATGGCGGCGACCTATACGCGAGCGCAAACGGTCTGACCAGGCGCCAATCATAGGATCACTGATGCCGTCCCAGATAATTGAAATGGCAATAGCAAGACCAGTTAGCGTCCCCGACAAGCCCAGCACCTGCTTATAGTAAAACAGGATAAACACACCCATTGCCGCCTCTTTGAGTGCGTGACTGACAATGCCCGAGCTATACAGCAGACGATTCTGAAAGCTAACATTTGACATATTGAAATCCTTTTCAGGCCTTGGCCAGATTGCGAGGAAGTAGATTAACTTTTATTTTTGTACCAACTTTATATAAAAAGCTGACCAAATAGACAAGTTTTAGGAATTAATACCTATTTAATACAGCAGGTTACTGCTTTTAGCCGGCGATTGAGGCATCATATTGATACAGATTTAATTGGCAACCAAATTTTATTTATAGCAAAATCTGTTGACTTTGTGGGGAGGTGTGCATAGTATTATTGCCAATCCATCTTCTTAGCTCAAATAATTCGATGGGTAAGTCATTAAATATCACCTTGCCGAAAACGGCATTTGTAAATAGAAAGGAACAAAAAATGAAAAATAAACTTAATCAAAGCAAACTTAAACTTGCGATCGTATCGGCTATGTTAGTTGGCTCCGCTGGTTTTAGCGCTGCTGGTTATGCTGCCACGACGGTCGGCGATCAAATGAGAGTTCAGACGACCGTGTTGATGTCCTGCACTGTCAGTGCCCCTACGTTAGATTTCACAAGTTATGATCCGACCGCAACAAGCGATACAAAAGCTACTTCTGTTATAACATCGAACTGCACTTATGGCGGCTCGGCAACAATCACAATGAATGGGGGATCCGCTGTAGTTACTGGTTCTACCGATGCCGTTCCATTACGCCAAATGACCCACTCTGATACCTCGAAACTAAATTACCAGTTGTATAAGGATGATGGTCCAAGCCCCGTTGTTTGGGGAAATGATGAGGAATCAGGACAATCATTCACCGCGACTGCAGGTGACAATACCACTACGGTCTATGGTACGATTGGGAAGGAACAACCGGCTTCCTACGGAGCGTTTCATGACTTCGTCCAAGTCACACTCACTTACTAATGCTAACACGAGCGTTAAAACAGGCCGCTTGCGGCCTGTTCTTTTTTGTGATTTGTGCTGGCATCGCTAACGCCGGCAAAATTGGGGTGAGTCCGGTGCGTGTAACACTATCGGACAGTCAGAAGATAGGTTCGCTTTCCGTGCGCAACGAGGGTACTGAGCCAATAACAATGCAAATGGAGGTGCTGAGCTGGTCACAGCGGGAGGGGAAAGCTGTTTTCGCAGCTACTCGAGAGTTACTTGCCAACCCACCCATTTTTACCATTCCAGCTGGAAACTCGCAGTTGGTCCGAGTTGGGCTGCGCCGCGCACCTGATGCGCAGCGCGAGCTATCGTATCGCGTCATCCTAGAGGAATTGCCGCCGCCACCCGATTCTGATTCTTCGGGTTCGGGTGCACGTATGACGTTACGTATCAGCCTGCCCGTATTTGTTTCACCCGAGATCGACACCAAACCACTGCTGCTGTGGCAGGCGGTCCGCACCTCGCAAGGCGCACTCAAGATCAGCCTAAGCAATAGTGGTAACGCCCACATCCAAATTAAAAACTTCAAGTTATCACTGATTGATAGCGTGCAACCTTGGGCAACCCTACAGACGTCTGATTATGTACTAGCTGGTCAGAGCCGCGACTGGATCCTGCCGGCTAACCCGGAAAACCCAGCTCCGCCGCCAGGCGTCAGCTTAAAGCTTTTTGCTCAGACGGATGCCGGTGACATTGAGGCCGAAGTCATTATTGCGCCTTGATGTGTATCAGGCAGGAATGGTTGCTCATAAGATTAATGCCATCACGTATCTCAATGCACGCCTACTTCTGCTGACTATACTGACGCTAACACCGCTAGCGGCGCTGGCGGAAGATCCAGTTCATGATGTAGACGAAGTATTTATGGCGGTGCTTATCAACGAGCAAACACAAGGCACCGTCGTTATACTGCGCAGCGACGGTCGTCTGTTCGCGGGAGCTCAAGATCTGCGGCGCTGGCGCTTGCGCTTGCCGAATACTGCCCCTCTTACCCAGTACGGCGAAGACTTCTTCGCGCTTGATGCGCTGGCAGGCCTGTCGTATAGATTTGATGAATCTAGCCAAGTGCTGACGGTTCAAGCGCCGCCAAGCCTATTTGATGCCACGCGGCTAAAGGGAACGGTAACCAATTTCAGTGCGCCCACCCCGGCGTCTCTCGGCGGCTTTCTTAATTACGATGTGACTGCCAGTCATAGGGCGGGGGAAACCAATACTGGCGGGGCACTGGAACTTGGGGGGTTTGGTAGCTGGGGTACAGCCCAAACTCGTATTTTGGCGTTAGACCTGAACAGGCAAGCGAGGGCTGTTCGGCTCGATACCACCTGGACGCGCGACCAGCCGATGCAAATGGCTAGCCTGCTTTTGGGTGACGGAATCAGCGGCACGAGCAGTTGGGGAGGAGCGATACGCTTTGGTGGGGTGCAGTGGGCGACCAATTTTTCCACCCAGCCTGGCGTCACCTCCTTCCCGGTGCCAGGGATGTCTGGAGAAGCTGCGCTGCCCTCCACGGTGGATCTTTATGTTGATAATGCGTTGCGCATGAGCCGCGAAGTGCCCAGCGGGCCATTCAGCATCCAGGATCTGCCGGTTAGGGCTGGCCAAGGGGATGCTCGTTTGGTGTTAACCGATATTTTAGGGCGCGAGCAAATCATAACCTTGCCCTTTTATGCCACACCCCGCCTGCTGAAGCAGGGCCTGCAAGATTATTCTTACGAGTTGGGATTTGTGCGCAGGAATTTTGGCACCGACAGCAACAACTACGGCCGCGCCCTGGCGGTCGGTACGCACCGCTTAGGGATCACCGACCAGTTCACCGCCGAGATTCATGGTGAGCTGCTCGACCATCAGCAGAGCTTAGGGCTGGGCGGCGTGTTGATGTTGCCTGCCGCTGGCGTATTATCTGGTTCCTTTGCTGCGAGCCACAGCGATAAAGGCGTAGGGGGATTACTGGCGCTTGGGTTGCAGCGTCAGGGCCAGCCCTTTAGTTTCGGTGTGAACACTCAGTTCGCCAGCCAGCGCTTCGTAAAGCTGGGCATGCAGCCCGAAGCGCTTGCGCCCCGACACATAAGCCGGGTGTTTGTCAATTTGGCGACTAGCGGCCACGGCTCATTCACAGCGAACTACACGGAACAGGCCTTCCGTGACCGGCAGGGAATTAAGATACTGGCCGGCAGTTATAGCAGGAAAATAGGGAGTCTTGGCAACCTGAGCGCGTCTGTGACTAGGCCTCTCACTGAGGACGCAAAGACGACCTTCAACCTGAATTTCTCTATGCCATTAGGCAATCAGACCAACGCCAGCATCAGCACGTCGGCGCAACCAGGCCGCGAGCAGGCACGTTTAGCAGTGAGCCACAGTATGCCAGCAGGTAGCGGGGTTGGTTATCACCTGGTTGCTGGGGCGGGCGATTCAGATTACCGCCAGGCGGAGGTCAGCGCGCAAAATGAGGTCGGTACCTATACCTTGGGAGCATCCCAGATTAGTGGTCAGACGGCCTTTCGCGGCAGTGCAGGAGGCGCTGTGGCTTTCCTAGGGGGTAGCGCCTTTTTGAGCCGGCGTATTACCAACAGCTTCGCCGTGGTGCAGGTGCCCGGCTATTCTGGCGTGGGCGTCTACGCGGACAACCAACTGGTAGCGCGCACCGACGCCAACGGTAGTGCACTGCTGCCAAGGCTACGCCCGTACCAAAAGAACACGGTGCGCATCGAGCAGGCTGATTTACCGCTGGATGCGCAGATCGATGCGGTGCAGCTCGACGCCGTGCCGTATTTCCGCAGTGGCCTGCTGCTGAAGTTTCCAGTTAAGCGCTCGCGCGGGGCGCTGTTCACCGTGGTCCTGGATAACGGCGACCCTTTACCAGCGGGCGCACAGGCGCAAATTATTGGAGATAACGTCGAACAAAATGAAGTATTCCCCACCGGCTTGAGGGGCGAGGTTTATCTGACCGGGCTGGCGGTGAGCAATAGGCTGAGAGTCACTTGGCGAGAGCAGAGTTGTGAGTTCGTGCTGCCTTTCCCTGAGTCGACCGACCCGCTGCCGCACCTGGGCACTTATATCTGCACGGGAGTAGAACCATGAGAGTATGTATAAGCCTAAAATCCAGCGCCTGCCGAACTTTTCAACCAGCTCGTTCTGCAGCGGCAAGTACCCTTGCGGGCACCTGCAAACGTAATGTTTTGGTGCCTTGGCTGGTCGCATTAGCCTTTGCGCTAACAGCGCAGCAGGGTCATGCATGTACCTTTAACGTTACAGGGGTGAACTTCGGAAGTTATGATGTGTTCAGCAATACACCGCTTGATAGCACCGGCAACATTGACGTGAACTGCCCTAGCGGCGTCGGGTATTCCATGGCCCTCACCGCGGGCGGCGGGACCCATACGCAGCGTGTCATGGGCAGCGGCGCCCACAGGTTCAACTACAATCTTTACACCACCGCTGACCACGCCGTCGTTTGGGGCGATGCCACCAGTGGCACCGCTAGAGTAAATGGTACCGGTATTGGTGTGAGCGTAAATCACGGGGTATACGGCCGCATCCCCGCCCTCCAGAACCTCCACCCGGGCAGCTACAGCGACACCATCGCTATAATGATAAATTTTTGACGAAGTATCTAGGCGAAAGTATCTGCGTGGGAAGCGGGCAACACCTTCTAGTCACCACAGAGGCGAACAGCGGCAGGTTGGTGGCCTAGCTAGAATCAATGCTCTATTCTAGAGCCAATAGAGTATCCTAAGCCGATTAAATCAAATGTGTTGTCCTTAATCGCATAGCACACCTTTATATCTATCACACGTGTGGGGTTGTAACGGGCATTTAACGGGTAAATATCAAACTCAAACTCTTCGTTTATCTTATTCTTATTTCATTCTCAAGCCGCTTTTGTTTTTCTCGCTTTTTCTGTGTAGCATTGTTGGCAGTATATTTGAGTTTATTAACGGCTTCGCGTCGGCTCAGACCCGTTCGATGAGGAAGGTACTAGATATCATCTTTCAAAAAACGGCCCTTTTTAACAAAAGGAACAAAGTATGAAAACGAAATTCAATCAAAGCACTCTTAAACTCGTTATCATGTCGGCCATGGCACTCGGCTCCACTGCTCTTAGCGTCTATACCTACGCTGGCACGGCTACTTCAACCTTGAACGTTAGCGTATCGGTTGCGCATTCCTGCTCCATAGACTCTAATCCAATGGCGTTTGGAACCTATGATGGTAACGCATCGACCGCCCTTGAAGCCAAGGCCACGGTAGTTTCGACCTGCACCTCAGGTGCAGCGGCCCTGATCACCATGAGTGCTGGTGCCTCCGCAGGATCTGGTTCAGCTGAAGCGCCAGTTCGCCGAATGACTGCTGGAGCAGGCAAGTACCTAGTCTATCAAGTTTATTCAGATGTGGCTCGCGGCACGGTATGGGGAAATACCGACCCCACAGGTGTGGCGCTTACCGGAACTGGCGTCTCTCAAACCCTTACCGCCTATGGTAGCGTCCCACCAGCGCAGCTAGTGGCCCAGGGGGTTTACACTGACCAGCTCAGCATCACAATTACTTACTGATGCTGATATCTAGGCCTGCACTCACTGTGGGGTTTCGGAGAGCTCATCGCCTGTATCGCGGATAATCAGGTCATTGACTAAATCCTGTTCCATCTTAAAAAAGGACAGTCTACCCCTGCGGATGCCCTACCTGAAACCACAGCCACTGCGCAGGCCATTGGGTAGTGTGATAGGAGGGATGATAAAGAGCTATAGTAGGTTGAATTAGTTAACTGTAGAGTCAACTAGGACGCCAATAGGATATTAGAGAAAAAGAAGTAAACATGACAGCATAACTGACAGTTACGTTTTATAAAATAACGAAAAATTATTTATAAAACAGCGCCTTAAAAAATGGCGCGCCCGAGAGGATTCGAACCTCTGACCGCTCGGTTCGTAGCCGAGTACTCTATCCAGCTGAGCTACGGGCGCTCAAAAAATGGCGGAGAGGGAGGGATTCGAACCCTCGGTACCAATTAAGATACGGTTCCTTAGCAGGGAACTGGTTTCAGCCACTCACCCACCTCTCCGCAGAGAGCGCGTATATTACCCTAACCTTTTGAAAAATAAAAGCCTAAAGGTAAATTATATTGAATCTTATCTTTGCTGGTATTATTTCTTACCAAATGGAAAACCGCCACCCAATCCAGGCAAGCCACCTGGCATTCCTGGAGGCATTCCGCCAGGCATAGCTCCTGGGCCAGCGCCTCCACCCATGCCTGGTGGCAGTTGTCCTTGAAGCCCACGCATCATTTTTTGCATACCGCCTTTACCAGACATTTTCTTCATCATTTTGGCCATTTGCTTATGCTGCTTAATTAAGCGGTTAATGTCTTGAATCTGGGTGCCCGAACCTGCGGCAATACGCCTTTTACGCGAGCCATTGAGAGTATCAGGTAGCGTCCGCTCTTTGGGAGTCATGGAATTAATGATCGACTCCATTTGATCAAAATTCTTTTCAGCGCCAGCACTGGATGCCGCTTGGGCCATACCGCCCATACCTGGCATTTTGTCCAGCATTCCGGCCATACCACCCATGTTTTTCATTTGCTGAAGTTGGTCACGAAAGTCTTCTAAATCAAAACCCTTACCTTTTTTGATTTTCTTAGCAAGTTTTTCAGCTTTAACTTTATCAACTTTTTGCTCTACTTCTTCGATCAGGGAAAGTACATCACCCATGCCCAAAATACGCGATGCCACTCGATCTGGATGAAATGGTTCTAACGCATCAACCTTTTCACCAACACCTAAAAACTTAATCGGTTTACCCGTAATATGGCGCACAGATAGGGCTGCACCTCCACGAGAATCACCATCAGTTTTACTTAACACAACACCTGTTAAAGGCAATGCTTCATTAAAAGCTTTGGCTGTAACAGCAGCATCTTGGCCTGTCATGGCATCCACTACAAAGAGTGTCTCAACAGGCTCTACCCTTGCATGCAAAGCTTTAATTTCAGCCATCATTTGTGTATCTACTGCTAGCCGACCTGCAGTATCCACAATAACTACATCATAATGCTGTTGGCGCGCATGGCTAATGGCCTTTTCGGCAATATCAACCGGCTGTTCCATAACCGTGCTAGGAAAGAAGTGGGCACCCACTTCTTCGCTGAGCATCTGTAACTGTTTAATGGCTGCTGGACGATAAACGTCAACGCTCACCAGCATGACGGATTTTTTCTTCTTTTCGATTAAAAATTTGGCTAATTTAGCAGCTGAAGTGGTTTTACCTGCACCCTGAAGGCCCGCCATAAGAATAACTGCGGGGGGTTGCACGGCCAAGTTAAGGTCTTCATTGGCGCTGCCCATGATAGATTCCAGCTCTTGCTGGACGATTTTTACAAACACTTGGCCTGGGCTTAGGCTACGGCTAACTTCTGTACCTACGGCACGAGTTTTTACTTGTTCAATAAACGACTTAACCACAGGCAAGGCAACGTCGGCTTCTAATAAAGCCATGCGCACTTCACGCAAGGTACCTTTAACATTGTCTTCAGTCAGGCGTGCTTGCCCACGGATGTGCTGTAACGTTTTGCCTAAGCGGTCAGTTAGATTATCAAACATAAAAGTCTCTGTATTACCCCAAATTATGGCACCTAGTATACCCTCGCTGACTCATTTTGGCGCTTAGTTTTAGATTTTTTTAACATCAAGTCTAGGCACAGCTGCAAAGCTTGATTATGATGGGTGACACATCCCAAACAAAAGACTTCCATGATCTCGTTAATAATTGGCCTTAGCGCAATACTTTTCTACATTCTGAGCGCTTGGACTCAAAATAATCCCACATCTGTGCCAGTATTAAAAAGTGCATACACGCTTGGCTTAGTTGCATGGGTACTGCAAGGTTTGTATTTATACCTTCATTTATTTACTAAAGCAGGCCTTTTGTTGGACATAGGTGCTGCCCTGTCTTTAACTGCATGGGCTGTTATTGGCATCATTATGATCAGTAGTTTACGCAAACCCGTGTCTAGCCTTTTGGTATTTACTGCACCGATTGCAGCTTTAGCCATAGCGGTAGACATCGTTAGCGTGTCCAGCGTTGAAGGTCGACACTTTTCTTCTGGCATTTTACTACATATCATCACATCTATTTTGAGTTACGCACTGTTTGCCGTTGCAGCATGTCAGGCTGTATTACTTATTTACCAAAACCGGTACTTAAAAAATCATGGTTCATCTGCCTTGGTGGCAAACTTGCCGCCTCTTCAAACCATGGAAAGTCTTTTATTTGATGTGCTTGCTGCTGGGCAAATTTTATTGAGCATCGCATTACTCACTGGATTCTTATTTTTAGATGATCTATGGGCTCAACATGTTGTTCATAAAACCATCTTAAGTTTGGTGGCTTGGGTTATTTTTTCTATTCTTTTATTAGGCCATTACCGTTTGGGCTGGCGCGGCCGCACGGCTATTCGGTGGACTTTATGGGGTTTTGCCACCCTTGTTGTGGCCTTTTTTGGCACTAAATTAGTTCTAGAAGTGCTGTTATAAGCCTCACAAGACTTGACAGGGGGCCCCTCAAGCATAAGAATTGAGGCCCATAACTTACATGAGGTTACATCCGCCTTGAGCGACATTCCTTTAAGCTATTTATTTACTAGCTTGGCATTTCTTATTTTATTATCTGCATTTTTCTCTAGCGCAGAAACTGGCATGATGTCTTTAAATCGCTATCGCCTGCGCCACCTAGTGAAACAAAAACACCGCGGTGCCATGCGCGCTAGTAAACTGTTAGATAGCCCCGATCGTCTTATTGGCGTTATTCTTATTGGCAACAATTTTGTAAACATATTAGCGTCTGCTATTGCCACTATGATTGCGTTGCGCACGATGGGCGATGCGGGTGTTGCTGTAGCTACAGCTGTGCTGACGATGGTCATACTCATTTTTGCAGAAGTGACACCAAAAACAGTGGCTGCTATTAAGCCAGAGCAAGTGGCTTTTCCGGCTTCATTTATACTGTCTCCGTTGCTTAAAATACTGTATCCATTTGTATGGGTAGTGAACACCATTTGTAATGGCTTGTTGCGCATACTTGGGTTCAATGCTGCCGCAAAAGTAAGTGATCACTTAAGCTCTGAAGAACTACGCACGATAGTGCACGAAGCAGGCGCACTTATTCCTCGTCGTAATCAATCTATGTTACTGAGTATTTTAGACCTAGATACAGTCACTGTAGAAGACATTATGATCCCTCGTAATGAGATTGTCGGCATTGACGTCGATGAAGATATTCACACTATTTTAAATACTATTAGTCAAAGCCCGCATACACGAATACCTTTGTACCAAGAAGAGCTAAATAATGTAGTGGGCATTGTTCATGTGAGGCAAATCTTGCCTCTGATACATGCTAAAAACCCAACTAAGGAAGAGTTTTTAGCCCTTACTAGGGAGCCTTACTTTGTGCCTGAAAGCACGCCCTTAAACACTCAGCTTCTAAATTTTCAAAAGCGTAAGCACTGGATGGCATTAGTAGTGGATGAATATGGGGATATTCAGGGCCTAACAACTTTGGAAGATATTTTAGAAGAAATTGTTGGTGATATGGCCGAAGAACAAGACCATGAGAACGAGGACATACACCCACAAGAAGACGGTTCTTTCTTTATTGATGGCACCACTACGGTGCGTGACATTAACAAAGCGCTGGCATGGAGTTTGCCCATTGATGGGCCAAAAACACTCAATGGTTTAATGACAGAAACCTTAGAAGAAATCCCTCAGTTTAATGTATGTTTGAAAATGGGTGAATATCATTTGGAAACCTTACAAATAAGGGATAATTTCATTAAAACTGTGCGTTTACGCAGAATTCAACTTTCTGTAGACGAAGTACATTAAAGCTTTACTCTAGTGACAAATGGACTAGCTAATTCACGCTCTGCCACCTTGGTTAGCACCTGCTTTCGTCCATCATTGTCTAGTCGCATCCATGCAGTGATTTCTGCCCCAGAGCGATAACAGCCCTGACATATATCATTTTCGTCTAGGTAGCATACGTTAACGCAGGGTGAGGCTATGGTTTTATTGGACACTGTTAATCATCCTTTGGCTTTGAATATAGGTCAATGCGCGCATCGTAAACCAAATTGACAAATTCAGCTAGAATAAAAGCAGTCATACCCCAAATTCTATAGTCATCATAATAAAAGCTAGGCACCTGATTCACCCCTTTTGCCAGAGGTAAGGCGTCCATTACCCTTGGGCCGTCTATTAAAAACTTAAGTGGCACTGTGAATATACGATCCAGCTCACCTAGATTAGGTATTAGCTCACTAACTATGCCAGCGGGCACCACACCCACAACTGGAGTCACTACAAAGCCTTGTCTGGACAACACTTGTCCCATCTGACCAACCACCACAACTGACTCTGGCCTAAGCGCAACTTCTTCACTAGCTTCTCTTAAAGCGGTAGCAATCAAACTTTTATCGTCATCCTCTGCCTTGCCTCCTGGAAAAGCAATTTGCCCTTTGTGAGTGGGCATATGTTTGGCTCTGCGCGTTAAAATGACTTCTGGATTGTCATGATCGTCCGTGATCGCCACCAACACTGCAGCTGATATTTGTGACTTTGCCGTGAGTATTCTAGGCGTTTGTTGGGCTAATTTTTGGGTAATAAACTGACGCATTGGCTTGAATCTACAATTCTTTGTTTCTACTGTCGAAGGTTTATCTTACAATAAACCAACTTCTTTAGTATGAGATCTACAAAAACCATGAAACATTGCAGCCATTGTAGTGCTCTTGTGAGCTTTATTGTACCCCAAGGCGACAATCGACATCGCTACGTGTGCAGCTCATGTGAATTTATTTTTTACGAAAACCCACGCATTATAGCTGGCTGCCTTCCTACTTTTGGCGATAAAGTGCTGCTATGTAAACGGGCCATAGAGCCTCGCAAAGGCTATTGGACATTGCCTGCGGGGTTTATGGAAAATGGCGAAACCACACAAGAAGCAGCGCTTAGAGAAACCTATGAAGAAGCGTATGCCTCACCGCAGCTCAATGAGTTGTTCAGTGTGTGTAATTTAGCAAACTACAACCAGGTACATCTCTTTTATTTAGCAAAAATGACATCTGCACAGTATGGCTCTGGCTTAGAAAGCCTAGAAGTAGAGCTGTTTGAGGAAGCTAATATTCCTTGGGATGACATGGCATTTGGCACTGTGACGCAAACATTACAGCGTTTTTTTGAAGATAGAAAAAATGGAGCAATGCAGCTTCACCATATCGATTTCTAAAACCAATATGGCACTTTCACACCACCTACAATGCCCTTTTATCCTTGTAAGTGAGGATTAGTTCTGCGCTCCATGCCAATGGTAGACATTGGCCCATGACCAGGAACAAACTCCACATGATCCTCTAATACCAATAATTTGGTTTTGATGGCATTAATCAGCGTTGCATGATCACCTTGAGGAAAGTCTGTGCGCCCGATAGAGCCTTGAAACAACACATCGCCCACAAACAACAAACCTTGGCTTTGGTGATGAAATACCACATGACCTGGAGTATGTCCTGGGCAATGCAATACATCTAAAGTTTCATGGCCCACAGATACTTGATCATCTTGATGTAACCAACGTGTGGGAACAAATGTTTTTGCTTCTGGAAACTGAAACATGCGACTTTGATCAGCCAGACCATCTATCCAAAACTGATCCCCTTCATGGGGTCCAATAATAGGCAGGTCTTTATCTTCTGATAACTGCCCTGCTGCTCCTGCATGGTCGATATGAGCATGGGTCAACAAAATTTGTTTAAGCACTACTCCACGAGCAGCCACGTGATCTAATAAACGCGGTAACTCACCACCTGGGTCAACAAAAGCGGCTTCCATGGTTTCATCACACCACACTAAGCTACAGTTTTGCTGAAACGGTGTTACTGGAATAATTTCAAATTGCAATGCCATGATAATGTCTCTATTTTACAGCTCTAACCTACCCATACACGGGCATTACGGAACATCCTCATCCAAGGCCCATCCTCACCCCAAGCACTGTCTACCCATGAGTTGGTGCAGCTGCGATAGACCCGCTCTGGATGTGGCATCATAATGGTCACACGCCCATTAGCCGCAGTTAAACCTGTAATGCCGTTGATCGAACCGTTGGGGTTGGCTGGGTAGCTTTGAGTCACCTGTCCATGCCCATCTACAAATCTAAGAGCGACTTTGGCTTCACAAGCTTGGCGTTGTTGATCACTGGCAAACTCTGCATGGCCTTCACCATGGGCAATGGCGATTGGCATGTGTGAACCAGCCATGCCTTGTAGGAAAATAGAGTCGCTTTCTTGCACCTGAACCAGTGCAGTTCTGCCTTCAAACTGCTCTGATTGGTTACGCACAAAATGTGGCCAATGATCACTGCCAGGTATTAATTCATGTAGGTTGGATAACATTTGGCATCCATTACACACACCTAGTGCAAAGCTGTCTTCACGTTGGAAAAACTGACTAAACTCTTGTCGTGCTAGAGGGTTAAATAAGATCGACTTAGCCCAGCCTTCACCGGCTCCTAAAACGTCTCCATAAGAAAAGCCACCACAAGCGATGAGTCCTTTAAATTCACTCAAGGCACGACGCCCTTCTAAAATATCGCTCATGTGAACATCCACACAATCAAAGCCAGCTTTAACAAACGCTGCTGCCATTTCTAGCTGCCCGTTCACACCTTGCTCTCTAAGTATGGCGATACGTGGACGGATGTTACTTGCGATCAAATCGGCTGCAATATCTTCATCAGTGTTATAAGTCAATAATGAGTTAAGCCCTGGATTTTTGTCATCAAGCAGTGCATCGTATTCTTGTTGCGCACAGTCTGCGTTGTCTCGCATTGCCTGAAGACGATAGCTGGTTTGCGCCCAGGCACGATGAAGCTGTGTTCTAGAGTCCACTAAAACCTCTTCACCTTCTAAGGTGAAACGCACTTGGTCGTCATCATTAAGCTGGCCGATTACTCGGCTTTGCTCAGCAAGACCACATGAGCTTAGTTGGCGTAATACTTCAGCACTATCTGCTTCTTTAACTTGTAATACCACGCCAAGCTCTTCGTTGAATAACCAAGCTAGCAAGTCATCACTATCACTGATCATTTGTGCGCATTCAATATCAATGCCCACATGGCCTGCGACAGACATTTCTACTAGGCTAGTATACAAGCCTCCATCAGAACGGTCATGATAGGCTAGCAATAAGCCATCGTCATTGAGGCCTTGAACAGCACTAAATAAGCCAAGTAAATCTTCTGCATCATCTACATCTGGAGTAGTGTCACCTAACTGGCTAAACACCTGAGCTAGGCATGAGCCACCTAAACGATTTTGGCCGTTACCTAAATCTACCAAAATAAGCACAGTGTCACCTGCATCTGTTACTAGTTGTGGTGTTAGTGTTTTACGCACGTCAGACACTGGAGCAAAGCCTGTAATTACAAGAGAAACCGGAGAGGTTACGCTCTTATCTACATCACCATCTTTCCATACAGTGCGCATTGACATTGAGTCTTTGCCCACAGGGATAGAGATACCAAGAGCTGGGCACAGCTCCATGCCTACAGCTTTTACTGTGTCATATAAAGTAGCATCATCGCCTGCATAGCCCGCTGGAGACATCCAATTGGCAGACAAACGAATGTCACTTATTTGATCTATTTGAGCACATGCCATGTTGGTAATGGTTTCACCAATAGCCATGCGTCCAGATGCTGGCCCATCTATTAATGCCAATGGTGTACGCTCACCCATCGCCATTGCTTCTCCAGTAGTAGAGTCTAAGCCAGATGTAGTGACTGCACAGTTAGCCACAGGCACTTGCCAAGGCCCTACCATTTGTTCGCGTGCTACCATGCCAGTTATTGATCGATCACCTATGGTGATTAGAAAACCTTTGCTGGCAACTGTCGGCAAATTTAACACCCGCTTTGCTGCTTCAGCTAATTCAACATTTGTTAAGTCCAGCGCTGGCAATGCTACCTTTTGACGCTTAACGTCACGATGCATTTTAGGCGGCTTGCCAAATAATACTGACATGGGCAGGTCAACTGGCTGCTCATCAAAAAGAGTGTCTCCCAAGGTTAAATGATGTTCTTGGGTTGCTTCACCTACAATGGCATAAGGGCAACGCTCGCGCGCACAAAGTGCTTCAAACGTGGCCATATTTTCTGGAGGCACTGCCAGTACATATCGCTCTTGAGCTTCGTTACACCAAATAGCAAGTGGCGACATACCAGGTTCGTCATTGTTAATATTACGGATATTAAATGCACCACCACGGCCACCGTCTTTAACTAACTCAGGAAAGGCGTTTGATAAGCCGCCTGCCCCCACGTCGTGAATAAAGCTAATAGGGTTGTTATCGCCCATCTGCCAACAACGATCGATCACTTCCTGGCAGCGGCGCTCTAGTTCAGGGTTATCCCGCTGAACAGATGCAAAATCTAAGTTTTCAGCACTGGCACCAGAGTCCATAGAAGATGCAGCACCGCCACCCAAACCAATTTGCATGGCAGGCCCGCCTAAACAGATGAGCTTATCACCAACGCCTACTTCGCCCTTTTCTACATGATCTGCACGAATATTACCCATACCGCCTGCGATCATAATAGGCTTATGGTATCCACGAACTTCATCGCCATTGACTCCGGCAACTAGTGCTTCGTAGGTTCGAAAATATCCGTTAATTGCAGGGCGTCCAAATTCATTATTAAAGGATGCGCCGCCAATAGGGCCTTCCAACATAATATCTAAGGCAGAAACAATGCGAGCGGGTTTTCCATAATCTACCTCCCACGCTTGCTCAAAGCCTGGAATGCGCAAATTAGATACGCTATAACCTGTTAGACCTGCCTTTGGCTTAGAGCCTTTACCTGTTGCACCTTCATCGCGAATCTCTCCGCCAGAGCCTGTAGCTGCACCTGCAAAAGGAGCAATAGCAGTGGGGTGGTTGTGAGTTTCTACTTTCATTAAAATATGGATATCTTCTTCATGATAAGCATATTGCTGAGGGTTGTCTGTGCCTTGTGGCTCTGGAAAAAAGCGTCCCGCTTTATGCCCTTCAATTACTGAAGCGTTGTCTATATAGGCAGATAATACGCCTTGCCCATTGAGCTCGTTAGTGTTTTTAATCATTTTAAATAATGACAAGGTTTGATCTTCGCCGTCAATCGACCAACTTGCGTTGAATATTTTATGACGACAATGCTCTGAGTTTGCTTGCGCAAACATCATCAGCTCCACATCAGTTGGATTGCGTCCCAGATCAGCAAAAGCATCCACTAAATAGTCTATTTCATCATCAGCTAAAGCCATCCCCAGGCTAATATTGGCGCTAACAAGTGCTGCACGGCCACCTTGTAAAATGTCCACACGCTCTAGCGGAGCAGGTTGTGTTTGCACAAACAAACCTTGTGCCTGATCTAGAGAAGTTAACGTCTGCTCTACCATGCGATCATGAAGCAGTGCTGCAGCTATTTCATATTCTTGAGGTGTTAAAGGTGTATTAGTAGCTAGGTAGAAAGCAGTGCCGCGCTCAATACGCTTAACCTGCTGTAAGCCACAGTTATGGGCTATGTCTGTAGCTTTACTAGACCAAGGTGAAATAGTGCCAATACGAGGGATTACCAACACTAGGTTATCGCTCATCTCCTGCACGGCCACATTAGGGCCATAACGTAGCACTTTATCAAGCTTATCTGCATCTGCCAAAGCTAGCTTGCCGTCTACCAAAACAAAATGTACAAATTCGGCGTAGACACCCTCAATACTAGGTAGTGCTTCTTGCAAACGTGAAAGTTGGCTTTGGTTTCTGAAATTGGATAAGGCAGGTGCGCCGCGAAGAGTTAACATGGTAGGCCTCTAGAGAACTGCATCTATGGGTTGGTCTATATTGAAATTGGGGACGGAAGTAGAATCAGCAACAGCAGTTTTTTTAGCTTTGTGGGACAAACGCCGTTGTTTAAAAAAATGACTTAACATAGCACTAGATTGATCCGCCATAACGCCTGATTCAACCTGTACTAGATGATTATAATGGGTCTTGGAAAATAATTGTAATTGGCTAACCACAGCGCCTGCTTTAGGCTCGGTAGCAGCATAAATTAAGCGTTTAATACGCGCATGAATAATGGCACCAACACACATGGTACATGGCTCTAGTGTGACATAAAGTTCACACCCACTAAGGCGGTAATTACCTATGGCTTTTGCAGCTTGTCGCAAAGCTATTATTTCAGCATGGGCGCATGGATCGTGGCCACTAATGGTTTGGTTATATCCTTGGCCTATGACTTTGCCATCAACTACCACCAAAGCCCCTACAGGCACTTCACCGATGTCAGCAGCTTGCATCGCCAAACCCATGGCCTGGGCCATGAATTGTTGATCTGCATCAGTGTCGGTATGGGTGTTAGCCTGCATGGCTTAGTTTCTCTAAGTAACTTTAACTGCTCTAGGTGTGTCTAGCCCGCTATTCCCACTCTATAGTGGCTGGTGGCTTACTAGAAACATCATAGGCAACACGTGAAATGCCTGAAATCTCGTTAATAATTCTGCCAGAAACTTTTTCTAATAGTTCGTAAGGTAAATGAGCCCAACGTGCGGTCATAAAGTCGATTGTTTCCACAGCTCTTAGACTCACAACCCACTCATAACGACGTGCATCACCTACCACACCTACTGACTTAACCGGCAGGAAGACCACAAAAGCTTGGCTAGTTTTATGGTACCAGCCAGACGCATGCAGTTCTTCCATAAAGATGGCATCTGCCAAACGCAGTAGATCAGCATATTCTTCTTTTACTTCACCTAATATGCGCACACCAAGGCCTGGACCTGGAAATGGGTGACGGTAAACCATGTCATAAGGCAAGCCTAACTCTAGGCCAACCTTGCGCACTTCGTCTTTAAATAATTCGCGCAATGGCTCAACTAGCTCAAAAGCCATGTCATCTGGCAAGCCACCTACATTATGATGGGATTTAATAACATGAGCTTTGCCTGTGGCTCCGGCTGCAGACTCTATAACGTCTGGGTAAATGGTGCCTTGGGCCAGCCACTTAACGTTGGTAATTTTAGTTGCTTCAACATCAAAGATATCGATAAATGTATTACCAATAACTTTACGCTTTGCTTCTGGGTCTGTGACGCCTTTAAGATTGTCTAAAAACAACTCTTGAGCGTTTGCACGAATAACGCGCACGCCCATATTGTCAGCGAACATCTTCATCACTTGATCGCCTTCATTGAGACGAAGTAAGCCGTTATCTACAAATACACACACTAGCTGATCGCCAATGGCTTTATGTAATAAAGCAGCTACAACAGAAGAGTCGACACCACCAGAAAGGCCAAGTAATACAGTATCTGTTCCTACTTTTTCACGCACAGTAGCAATGGCGTCATCAATGATATTGCTAGCAGTCCATAAGCCTTCACAGCCACAGATATCATTTACAAAGCGTTCTAAAATAGCGCCACCTTGTTTGGTATGTGTGACTTCTGGATGAAATTGCAAACCATATAAACGCTTAGCTTCATTACTCATACCAGCAATAGGTGCACTGTCTGTAGAAGCCATGCAAGTAAACCCATCAGGCATCAGTGTAACTTTGTCACCATGGCTCATCCATACATTAAGGCTACATTTTTCAGCCTCAATTTCATCATGAATGTCTTTTAATAAGGCGCCTGCTGTTTCAACTTGCACACCAGCATAACCAAACTCGCGTTCGTTAGAGGCACTCACCTTGCCGCCTAGCTGCTCAGCCATCGTTTGCATGCCGTAACAAATACCCAATACGGGAACATCCATATTGAAAACAACTTCTGGCGCACGAGGGCTGCCTACTTCAGTAACAGATTCTGGACCGCCTGCAAGAATAATTCCTTTAGGTGCAAACTCACGGATTTTTTCTTCGGTAATGTCATAAGCGCGAATTTCGCAGTAAACGCCAATCTCTCGCACTCGACGTGCTATGAGCTGCGTATATTGTGAACCAAAATCCAAGATGAGAATCCGTTGTGCGTGGATATCCTGCATCATGTGTAACTCCGTGAGTGGGTTGTCGCTTTTATAACAAGCTGCAACCAAATTAATTAAACTAGTAACCTAATAGTTAAGTGTGAATTACTTAACTCGGTAGTTTGGTGCTTCTTTGGTTATGGTAACGTCATGTACATGGCTTTCGCTCATGCCCGCACTGGTAATACGGGTGAACGTAGGGATAGTGCGCATTTGTTCCATGTCAGCACAACCTGTATAACCCATACTAGCTCGCAGACCACCCATCATTTGATGAACAATTGCTGCCATTGGGCCCTTACAAGCTACACGCCCCTCAATTCCTTCAGGTACAAGTTTCTCTACACCTGCGTCTGTGCTTTGGAAATAACGATCACTAGAGCCTTGGGTTTGACCCATCGCGCCAATAGAACCCATGCCGCGGTATGCCTTATAAGCACGACCTTGGAACAACTCTACCTCACCTGGTGCCTCATCAGTGCCAGCTAGAAAACTTCCCGCCATCACTACACTTGCTCCTGCTGCTATGGCTTTTGCCAAATCGCCAGAATAACGTACGCCGCCATCTGCTATTACAGGAATACCTCTTGGCGTCATTACAGCAGCAACGTTAGCAACTGCAGTAATTTGTGGAACACCAATGCCCGCCACGATACGCGTAGTACAAATTGAGCCAGGTCCAATGCCTACTTTGACGCCGTCTGCACCAGCATCTGCCAAGGCTTCAGCAGCCGCAGCTGTAGCAATATTGCCGCCCACTACTTGTATATGAGGGAAGTTAGCCTTAACCCAACGAACTCGTTCAATCACGCCAGCAGAATGTCCGTGGGCCGTATCTACAACAATAAGATCCACTCCAGCATTAGATAATGCAGCAACACGTTCCTGAGTTTCAGGGCCAGTGCCAACAGCAGCACCTACACGCAAGCTGCCCTGGGCATCTTTACAGGCGTTAGGGTAAGCTTTGGCACGGTACATGTCTTTAACAGTCATCATGCCTTGTAATGTAAAGTCATCGCCCACTACCAGCACGCGCTCAATGCGGTGCTTGCGAAGCAAGTTACGAACCGTATCTTGATCTACCCCTGGCTTTACAGTCACCAAGTTTTCTTTAGTGGTCATGATGGTATCAACACGGGCATCAACGTGATTTTCAAAGCGCATATCACGACTCGTTACAATACCAACTAGTAGGCCGTCATCCACTACAGGAAAACCAGAAAATCCAGTCTTAGCAGCTAAGCGCTGAAGATCACCCACAGTCATATTAGATGAACAGGTGACTGGGTCTTGAACAACGCCGCTTTCATGCTTTTTAACGCGACGAACCTGCTCAGCTTGCTCGGTAATGGTTAAGTTTTTGTGAACAATACCAATACCGCCTTCTTGGGCCATGGCAATAGCAAGACGTGCCTCAGTGACAGTGTCCATAGCAGCAGATGCAAGGGGGATATTTAGTGGTAGATCACGTGCAATGCGGGTTTGCAGCGTTACTTCGTTAGGCAGCACCTCCGAGTAACCAGGTACTAAGAGTACGTCATCAAATGTGAGCGAATCTTCGGCAAGTCGTAGCATGAATGCGTCCTTTTGGATGGATAAAGGAAACGCCATATTATACCGGAATACAGGCCCTTTTGACCACTATAAGCTTCCAATTTAACCACTCTTTTCTACAATTTTTTAGTGTATGATTTAGTTTGAATTTTTGACACTTGGACGAAGTAATAATGGAAAGCCCCCGTATTTGGCAAGTCAGTGAACTTAACCACGCAGCTAGGAACTTACTTGAAACGCGTTTTGGCATTATTACTGTCAGTGGTGAGATTTCTGGATTAACCAAAGCTCGCTCTGGACACTGGTATTTCCGCTTAAAGGATATGGATGGCCAAGTAAGTTGCGCTATGTTTCGCAATAGAAATTTATACTGCTCATTCGAACCCAAAGAGGGAGACTTAATACACTTTAAAGCCAAAGTCAGTCTTTACCCAGACAGAGGCGATTACCAACTTATTGGCGAACAAATGCAACTGGCTGGCAGTGGTAATTTGCAACAGGCATTTTTAGCCTTAAAGCAAAAGCTTCTTGATGAAGGCCTTTTTGATGAACAACATAAAAGATCTATACCATCTCATTGTCAGCGCATTGCAGTAATTACTTCCGAAAATGGCGCGGCAATCCATGACTTTTTGAAAATATTGCAGCAACGCATGCCAAGCTTAGCTGTAGATTTAGTTCCAGTAACCGTACAGGGCCAAAACGCTGCTTCGCAAAGCGCTAAAGCAATAGAGCTATGCAATCTAATGGGACAGCATGACGTCATCGTTCTCACCCGAGGAGGGGGATCTATAGAAGACCTCTGGAGCTATAACGATGAGCACCTAGCTCGCACTATCTACTCAAGCCGTATACCTACGGTGAGCGCTGTGGGCCACGAGACAGATTTCACTATCGCAGACTTTGTAGCAGATTGCCGAATGCCTACGCCCTCCGCTGCCGCAGAACTAGTGAGCAAAGACCAAGCAGATCTTATACATCAAATACAGCAAATAGAACGTCAACTAAAACAACTCTGGCACAAGCACCTGCAACACCAGAAACTTAACTTGTCCCGCGTGCGAGGATTACTCAAACACCCTGGACAAAAACTTAATGACCAAAGCCAGCGTTTGGATCACTTACAAGTTCGCTTAGAACAAGCCTCGCTAAAGCAACTACATGGTAAAAGGGCGATATTTAATCAACAACAAAACAAACTTATTAATCTCAGGCCTGATAACACTATTGGCGCACATATAAAAAATGTAACACAGCTTACACGTAGATTAGAGACAAGTCAGAGTGTTGGGCTTCAAAGGCGCACACAAAGGTTTATGGCACTGGCTGCCCAACTAAACCAATTGAGCCCTTTGCACACCTTATCTCGAGGGTATAGTGTGACGCAAAACATGCAGGCACAGGTGATTACTAAAGTATCGCAAATTGAAGCTGAACAAAATTTAAAGATCACACTTCTAGATGGTCACGCTCAGGTGAACGTGAAAAGCGTATCAACAAGGTAGAGGTATAATTTGCCTCTTTCTGCCTCTTTTTGCCTTTCTTACGCCCAATAAAAAACCCCTAGCTTTTTGGGCTAGGGGTTTTTTAGTACTGAATGAGGTGCTTGGCGATGACCTACTCTCACATGGGGAAACCCCACACTACCATCGGCGCTAAAACGTTTCACTTCTGAGTTCGGAATGGGGTCAGGTGGTTCCATCTCGCTATGGTCGCCAAGCAAAAAAAGTTGAATGATAATCTTTCGATCAGCATCCTTGAATTTGTGATATGTCTTCGTTTAGGTGATACACAATGTGTTTACCGAGGGCTTACCCGTCGTACTTCTATCGTAAACTTAATTGTTTGTACTTCATGTCACCGCATTTGCATACGATTCCATTAGCTTGTACAACGCTTTTGGCGTTATATGGTCAAGCCTCACGAGCAATTAGTATTGGTTAGCTCAACACGTTACCGTGCTTACACACCCAACCTATCAACGTCCTAGTCTTGAACGGCTCTTTAGGGACTTAAAGTCCTGTGAGATCTCATCTTGAAGGGGGCTTCCCGCTTAGATGCTTTCAGCGGTTATCCTGTCCGAACGTAGCTACCCGGCAATGCCACTGGCGTGACAACCGGAACACCAGAGGTTCGTTCACTCCGGTCCTCTCGTACTAGGAGCAACTCTTCTCAAATCTCAAACGTCCACGGCAGATAGGGACCGAACTGTCTCACGACGTTCTAAACCCAGCTCGCGTACCACTTTAAATGGCGAACAGCCATACCCTTGGGACCGGCTTCAGCCCCAGGATGTGATGAGCCGACATCGAGGTGCCAAACACCGCCGTCGATGTGAACTCTTGGGCGGTATCAGCCTGTTATCCCCGGAGTACCTTTTATCCGTTGAGCGATGGCCCTTCCATTCAGAACCACCGGATCACTATGACCTACTTTCGTATCTGCTCGACGTGTCTGTCTCGCAGTTAAGCATGCTTATGCCATTGCACTAACCTCATGATTTCCGACCATGATTAGCATACCTTCGTGCTCCTCCGTTACTCTTTGGGAGGAGACCGCCCCAGTCAAACTACCCACCACACAGTGTCCTCGATCCGGATTACGGACCTGAGTTAGAACCTCAAACATACCAGGGTGGTATTTCAAGTTTGGCTCCACGATGACTGGCGTCACCGCTTCAAAGCCTCCCACCTATCCTACACAAATAGGTTCAAAGTTCACTGTGAAGCTATAGTAAAGGTTCACGGGGTCTTTCCGTCTAGCCGCGGATACACTGCATCTTAACAGCGATTTCAATTTCACTGAGTCTCGGGTGGAGACAGTGTGGCCGTCGTTACGCCATTCGTGCAGGTCGGAACTTACCCGACAAGGAATTTCGCTACCTTAGGACCGTTATAGTTACGGCCGCCGTTTACCGGGGCTTCGATCAAGAGCTTCGCCGAAGCTAACCCCATCAATTAACCTTCCGGCACCGGGCAGGCGTCACACCGTATACGTCCACTTTCGTGTTTGCACAGTGCTGTGTTTTTAATAAACAGTCGCAGCCACCTGGTATCTTCGGCCGCCAACAGCTTAGGGAGCAAGTCCCATCACCATCAGCGGCGTACCTTCTCCCGAAGTTACGGTACCATTTTGCCTAGTTCCTTCACCCGAGTTCTCTCAAGCGCCTTGGTATTCTCTACCTGACCACCTGTGTCGGTTTGGGGTACGGTCACTCAATATCTGATGCTTAGAAGATTTTCCTGGAAGCATGGCATCAACCACTTCAGTCCTAATGGACCTCGTCATCACGCCTCAGCCTTAAGGGAGTCCGGATTTACCTAAACTCCCAGCCTACACGCTTAAACACGGACAACCAACGCCGTGCTGGACTAGCCTTCTCCGTCCCTCCTTCGCAATATTGAGTGGTGCAGGAATATTAACCTGCTTTCCATCGACTACGCTCTTCAGCCTCGCCTTAGGAGCCGACTCACCCTACCCTGATTAGCATTGGATAGGAAACCTTGGTCTTCCGGCGGGGGAGCTTTTCACTCCCCTTATCGTTACTCATGTCAGCATTCGCACTTCTGATACCTCCAGGATGCCTCTCAGCTTTCCCTTCAACGGCCTACAGAACGCTCCTCTACCACGCATGCAAGCATGCGTCCGTAGCTTCGGTGTATAGTTTGAGCCCCGTTATATCTTCCGCGCAGGCCGATTCGACTAGTGAGCTATTACGCTTTCTTTAAAGGATGGCTGCTTCTAAGCCAACCTCCTAGCTGTCTAAACCTTCCCACATCGTTTCCCACTTAACTATAACTTTGGGACCTTAGCTGACGGTCTGGGTTGTTTCCCTTTCCACGACGGACGTTAGCACCCGCCGTGTGTCTCCCGTGATTGCACTCATTGGTATTCGGAGTTTGCATCGGGTTGGTAAGTCGGGATGACCCCCTAGCCGAAACAGTGCTCTACCCCCAATGGTGAGACACGAGGCGCTACCTAAATAGCTTTCGAGGAGAACCAGCTATCTCCGGGCTTGATTAGCCTTTCACTCCGACCCACAGCTCATCCCCGCATTTTTCAACATACGTGGGTTCGGTCCTCCAGTTGATGTTACTCAACCTTCAACCTGGCCATGGGTAGATCGCCCGGTTTCGGGTCTAATCCTAGCAACTATACGCCCTATTAAGACTCGGTTTCCCTACGCCTCCCCTATTCGGTTA
>NZ_CP159832.1:315000-432500 GCF_047730155.1 Candidatus Njordibacter sp. Uisw_002 | reverse complement strand
ATAATATTGGGCTGCAAACATTTGATGCTGACCTACATCAGAACAAATATATGCATCTCCTTTAGTAATTTCATACAGCGCTTCAATAACTTCTTGAGGCTTAAGCAAACCATTAGCGTCGTTAAGCTCGTAGCGACCACCATGGCGCTTACGCCACTCGTTGATCTGTGACCACCAATCAGTTAATGCATCTGCATCAATATCTTTATCGCTTTTGGCAAGTAAAGCTAACATTTCTAACAATACGCTTTTAGCTGGCCCTACAATAGGCACATCAACAGCGATGGTTTTTGAAATGGAGGATGGGTCAATATCGATATGAATAATCTTTGCCGTTGGGCAAAACTTCTCCGTGGCATTGGTCACGCGGTCATCAAAGCGTGCGCCAATACTTAAAATTAAATCTGAATGGTGTAAAGCAGTGTTGGCTTCATAGGTTCCATGCATCCCAGGCCAACCCAACCACTGTGGATCTGATGCTGGAAAACCACCTAAACCCATCAACGTTGTAGTCACTGGGAAATTTAGTGTTCGAGCTAATTCTGTGGCTTCAGCTGATGCTCTCCCACCAACAGTGCCACCGCCTACCAAAATTACAGGACGACGGGCATTAAGCATGAGCTCTACAGCTTTCTTAATTTGCCCACTATGACCCCGGGTGGCTGGACTATAGGAACGCAAAGACACAGACTCAGGGTAGTTGTATTCAAATTTGTCTGTTGGAGTAGTCATATCTTTGGGTATATCAATAACCACAGGGCCAGGTCGACCACTACTTGCGATATAAAATGCTTTCTTAATAGTGCTTGGGATTTCTGACGGATGCTTAATCGCAAAGTTATGCTTAACTACTGGGCGGGATACACCCATCATGTCAGTTTCTTGGAAAGCATCTTCGCCAATTAGGGTGCTAGGCACCTGCCCACAAAGCACCACCATAGGAATAGAATCCATAAAAGCGGTAGCAATACCTGTGACAGCATTAGTTGCACCCGGGCCAGAAGTCACTAACACAACCCCAGGCTTGCCAGATGCACGCGCATAAGCGTCAGCCATGTGTGTGGCAGCTTGCTCGTGGCGTACTAAAATATGTTTCACTTGGTCTTGTTGAGCCAAGGCGTCATAAATATGTAACACAGAACCACCAGGGTAGCCGTATATATATTCTATCTTTTGATCTTGTAAACTGCGGATAACCATTTCCGCACCGGAAAGCATTTCCATTGTAATATCCTCTCACCACATTCTAAAAGAAGCGGCAGTTATTTGTCTGAGACTAATCTCATGTAACCATCGATAATTTACGGACAGCGCTTGTAGCCAGCCCGCAATATCGTGCAGGCACAGAATGTGCCTTTAGTGGTGACGCTCGGAGGTCGGCATTGTCGGGTTGCAACGTGCGTAGAACTCAGGGCAGACAAGCGAAAGGGTACTGCTTACCGTATCACAAACGCGAGGGATCACCTGCGCGACATGTGCATCAACCTAAAAGAATAATTTTCACACGCCAAGGCCTGTAATTCAATAGCTTAAGTCTAAAACAAGGGTTAATAGAGAATAAACTTCTACATTTCCCGTGTAGTTTTTCAAACCAGCAACAAACATTTGGTGGTATAGTCATAAGTTAATAACAAAACGTTTTAGTTTGAGGTATGCCATGTCTAATTTAGAGTTACGAAAGTCTCAACGAACCATCGAAGAGCTACGAGGTTTCTTAAAGAAAATTTTTGTTGAACCCGATATTATTTCTCACTCGTTAGCTATTACTCGCGAGTTGATAGATGAAGATAATGCCGACGCTATTATCGCCCAAAAAATAGCAGCAACGACCAACGTAAAAATCCCTGCCGAACACAGTGATGCAGACCAGCTATTTTTACAGGTATTACGAGAAGTTGTGAGGGACGAAAATGCAATGTATTAGAATTGGCACGCGTCCTTGCTTGCCAGCTATAGCTAAGGGCTAAATTCACAGACTCAAATCACTAACACGGCCTTTAATGTGACTAGTGCTTTTGGGCTACATTAAAGGTTATCTTACTATCCTCAACATCTGCCAGAATAATTTCATCTGGTAAAAAGTGCCCGGCTAATAGCTCTTGTGCTAATGGATTTTCTAAATTGCGCTGGATCGAACGCTTTAACGGCCTAGCCCCATAGACAGGATCAAACCCTTCTTCAACAACTAAGTCTTTTGCAGCATCAGTGAGTTGCAAACTTAAACTGTGTTCTTGCAGACGATTATGAAGACGTAATAGCTGAACATCAGCAATTTTTCTTACATGTTCCTTATTTAAAGAATGAAACACCACCAGCTCGTCAATACGATTGAGCAATTCTGGTCTAAAATGCACACTCACTGCATCCAGGACGCCTTTGCGCATCTGTTCGTACTGACTTTCATCAGTCATATTTTGAATAATATCTGAGCCCATGTTTGAGGTCATCACGATGACAGTATTACGAAAATCTACCGTTCGCCCCTGTCCATCTGTAAGCCTGCCATCATCTAACACCTGTAATAAAATATTGAACACATCAGGGTGCGCCTTCTCCACTTCATCTAGTAACAACACAGAGTATGGCCTACGTCGAACCGCTTCTGTTAAATAACCCCCTTCCTCATATCCTACATATCCGGGGGGAGCCCCAATAAGCCTAGCCACAGAGTGCTTTTCCATAAACTCAGACATATCGATACGCACCATAGCTTCTTGTGTATCAAACAAAAAGGTGGCCAACGATTTACATAACTCAGTCTTACCTACTCCTGTAGGCCCTAGAAACAAGAAAGACCCATTAGGTCGGTTGGGGTCGGCTAAACCAGAACGTGACCGCCTCACTGCATTAGAAACACTGGATACAGCCTCATCTTGCCCAATCACTTGCCGATGCAGCACGCCTTCCATATTCAAGAGCTTTTCTTTTTCGCCTGCAAGCATTCGACTCACAGGAATCCCTGTCCACATGCTTACCACTTCAGCAATTTCTTCCTCTCCTACTTTGCTACGTAGCAAAGTAGTTTCGACCACTTCAGCCTCGTGAGCTGCTACTAGTTGCTTTTCTAAATCTGGAATAGTGCCATATTGTAATTCAGACATGCGACCCAAGTCGCTACTTCGACGAGCCACTTCTAATTCCTGACGGGCGATCTCTAAACGCTCTTTAACTTTTTGTACGCCGTATACAGAGGTCTTCTCCGCATTCCAAATTTCAAGCAAATCGGCAAATTCTTTTTCTTGTTGCGCTAGCTCATTCTCTAATATTTTTAACCGCGCAGCAGCAGCCCTGTCCTTTTCCTTTCTCAGGGCTTCACGCTCAATTTTTAACTGAATGATATGCCGCTCAAGTTTATCCATTATTTCAGGCTTGGAGTCCATTTCCATACGAATACGACTTCCAGCTTCATCTATCAAATCGATGGCTTTATCAGGTAATTGTCTATCTGTAATATAACGCGAAGATAGTCGTGCGGCGGCTATAATAGCTGAATCAGTAATATCTACACCGTGATGAAGCTCATAACGCTCCTTTAAACCACGTAATATGGCAATGGTGGCTTGCTCAGTTGGCTCACCTACATAGACCTTTTGGAAGCGGCGCTCTAACGCTGCATCTTTTTCAACATACTTGCGGTATTCATCTAAAGTGGTGGCCCCCAAACAGTGCAATTCACCACGAGCCAGGGCTGGTTTGAGCATATTACCCGCATCCATAGCACCCTCGCCTTTACCCGCGCCTACCATAGTATGAATTTCATCAATAAATAAAATGATATTGCCATCTTGCTTACTCAATTCACTAAGCACACTCTTTAGACGCTCTTCAAACTCCCCACGGAATTTCGCACCAGCAATAAGCGCGCCCATGTCTAAAGATAAAACTTGCTTGCCAAGCAAACCTTCTGGCACTTCCCCATTAATAATGCGCTGAGCCAAGCCTTCAACAATGGCTGTTTTTCCAACACCAGGCTCACCAATTAAGACTGGGTTATTTTTAGTGCGCCGCTGCAAAACTTGAATAGCACGACGAATTTCATCGTCCCGACCAATGACTGGGTCCAACTTACCTGCTTCTGCTCTTTGTGTAAGGTTGATAGTGAATTTATCTAACGCTTGCCACTCTTCTTCGGCACCTTGGGTATTTACTTTGTCGCCGCCGCGCAATTTTTCTATAAGTTGAGCTAACTTAATAGCACTAACCCCTGCTTTTATTAACAAATCTCCAACACTAGCTTTTTCTTTTACCATAACCATAACCAGTTGCTCACTGGAGATGAATTGGTCACCTGACTTACTAGTAGCCTTTTCAGCTAAGTTAAACAAACGAGACAAGCTATTGCCTATATGTACATCGCCACTATCGTTGCCTATTTTTGCCATATGACTTAAACGCTGACTTAGCTTTGTTTGCACCATAGGCATATCGGCACCGGCTTGAACTAACAAAGATTGTGATGATCCACCTTGCTGTTGCAGCAAAGCACTAAGCATGTGCTCAGATTCAATAAATTGATGATCTAATGACAGGGCAAGTGTTTGGGCTTCACCTATGGCTTCTTGTAAGCGATTAGTGAGTTTTTCAAAACGCATAATAAAACCTCGAATATATCTATCAGCCTATACACAAAAGCCTGATTAATGTGACTTACATATTATTATGGTTTATATATGGGGCGATCAAGAGTTGAATTCAAGTAGAATCAATTACACATTAGATAAAGCTAAACCATCCAAATCAAACTGGCCATGCGTCCACTTGATGGGTCACGCCGGTGTGAATAAAATCGTTTTTCATCTGAAAAAGTACAGTCATTGCCACCAAAGACCAGCGTAACTCCAAGCTGCGCAAGCTCTTTACGAGCTAAGGCGTACAAATTGCCTAACCACTTGTTTGATTTTGACTTTATAGCCACAAACTCTTCACACTTAGATAAAGGGTCCACATCAAAGGCTCGCAGTACATCGATACCTACTTCAAAGGCGCCTGGGCCAATTGCAGGGCCAAGCCATACCATCACTTGTCTAGGGTCTGAAAATTGCGCCACTGCTTGGCTAAGTATCCCACCAGCTAACCCTTGCCATCCAGCATGAACAGCAGCAACCTGAGTGCCTGAAGTATCACATAATAGCACCGGCAAACAATCTGCCGTCATCACTACACAAGGCCAATGCTTAGCTTGCGTGTAGCTGCCGTCACAGTCGTACACGCCAGCTTGCGCGGGCAAGCTTAATAGTTGAGTAGAGTGGGTTTGATTAAGCCAAAAGGGTTGTCGTTCTAGATTAAGGTCTTGCTGTAACTGGGCGCGGTGATGCAATACACGATCAGGCCTGTCTTGCACATGCCGTGCAAGATTAAAACCAGCCAAGCCAATCAGCGGCTCATCCGTGTTTAACCCACGACAAGTCGTTATTGCTCGCACATTAGCTGGCGCGGGCCAATCTAGCGTTAAGTAGCGCGAAGTATGGCCCACATCCTGCATTACAACCTCGAATGAGGATTAAGTTTAGTGTCAATGAGCATATGCTTAAGTAATTCAGACATATCTTCAGGTAAATCCACTTCCCATTCCATATCTTCATGGGTAATAGGGTGCATTAGCTCTAGACGCTTAGCATGCAACGCTTGACGCTTAAAACCTCGCAAACTGTCCAAAAACTCTTCATCACACCCTTTAGGCAAGCGCTGACGGCCACCATAAAGGGGATCACCTTGTATTGGATAATTGACATGGGTCATATGCACACGGATCTGGTGCGTACGCCCTGTTTCTAACTTTAAGCGAATATGAGTGTGGGCGCGGAAACGACGCAAGACTCGAAAGTGCGTTATCGCTTCTTTACCAACAGCTGAAACAGCCATTTTCAAACGGTTCCGACTGTGTCGTCCCATGGGTTCGTCTACTGTACCGCCACCTGTTAGCACGCCTTGCACAACAGCTTCATATTCACGCCCCATACTACGATCTTGCAGCTGAGCGACCAATGCAGTTTGTGCCGGAATAGTTTTCGCCACTACCATCAAACCTGTAGTGTCTTTGTCTAAGCGATGCACAATACCTGCACGAGGCACACCATTAAGCTGAGGGCAATGATGGAGCAACGCATTCAACAAGGTGCCGCCATGATGGCCTGCAGCTGGATGAACCACTAACCCAGCCGCTTTATTGATGATTAATATATAATCATCTTCATAAACAATATCAATATCGATAGGTTCTGGCTGCCACCGCTCTTGAATTTCTATCTGGCATTCTAAGGTGATCTTTTCACCGCCGTATAGTTTTTCTCTGGGCCTAAGCTGAACGCCATTGACGAGAATATCACCTTCTTCGATCCACTTTTTCAAGCGTGAACGAGAGTAATCTGAGAATACTACAGCAGCAATTTGATCAACACGCATGCCTGCCCATTCTGGGTCGACTTGCGCTTGGAGGGAAATAGTTTCGTGCATGATAAGACTTTCGTTGGCGCTAGTTAAGCTAGCATATTAAACTAGGGGCCATTGTACAGTATTTAGGACAATTACGCTGTTCAATAACAATGATATACTCAACACTTTATGCAATCAGGCAGCAACGGGCAACTTACACACTATGCGACTTAATACTTCAAACCGCTTACTTCATCTTTCTGGAATATTGTTCATCAGCTTATTGCTTGGCGCTTGTGCTAATACAGACTCAGGGCCTGTGATTGAGGACATACAACCAGAAAAAGAACTTTATGCAAGTGCCGTTGTGAAACTAGAAGGGGGAGATTATCGCCTGGCTATTGAAGATTTAGAAGCCATGGAAGCTCGTTATCCTTACGGTCGCTATTCTAAGCAAGCTCAGCTTGAACTTATTTACGCCTACTACCGGCTTAACCAACCTGCCGCTGCAAAAGCTTCAGCGACTCGTTTTATACGCTTATACCCAGATCATGAACATGTGGATTACGCTTATTACTTGAAGGGGTTAACAGCTTTTGAAGAGAATAAAGGCGCGTTTGATCAATACCTTGGTATAGATAAAGCAAAAAAAGATTCCAGTGCAGCGCGCGACTCCTTTGACGATTTTTCAACACTGCTACTGCGCTTTCCAAATAGTGAATACGCTGCAGATGCTCGCATAAGAATGGTCTATCTTAGGAATTTATTAGCTGAGCATGAAATTCACGTCGCCAATCACTACATTTCAATTAACGCCTGGCTTGCTGCAGCAAACAGGGCAAAGTATGTGGTGGAAAATTACCAGCTCACTCCATCGGTAGAGCTTGCATTAGGCATTATGGTAAAGGCCTATACCAAACTAGGCTTACTAGATAATGCCAATAATGCTCAGCAGGTATTAGAGGCTAATTTTGGCGACAACAACGCCAGCAGTGAAGACCCTAAACAGCAGGAGCAACCAGCTGTTCAAACGTGGCTGAACCGACTAACATTTAATTTATTTGACTAACAATGCGCTAAACATCCCAGCTACAGTATAGTGTAACTGGGCCTTGGCGCTTATGTTCAGTTTGGCGATAGCGCTGCTCTAACTGCAGTTGGGCGTCGCTAGAGATATCTTTGCCTTCTAGATAATCATCTATTTGATCGTAAGTAATACCCAATGAATCCTCATCGGCCTGCTGGGGGTTATGTTCTTCTAAATCTGCTGTAGGTGTTTTATTCACCAAATTATCAGGCGCTCCTAAATAGGCTACCAAACTTCTCACCTGACGCTTATTGAGCCCGAATAATGGCGCAATATCACACGCACCATCTCCGTGTTTTGTAAAAAACCCAGTAATCGCTTCTGCGCCATGATCGGTACCAATTACCAAACCATTAAGCAAGCTTGCTACATAATATTGCGCACTCATTCTAGCGCGAGCTTTATTATTACCGCGTGAAAAATCCAACTGATGGGAATTGGGTTCAGCAAGTGCCACTAACTCTTTGGCAGCCAAATCCAGGCCTTTAACCATGGCGTCTATATTTATCTCTAGACGCTGATTAGGCTGAATAAAATCCAAAGCTAACTGGGCATCACTTTCATCAGCTTGCACTCCGTATGGCAAGCGCACGGCAATAAATTGGTAGTCATTAGTTTGATATTGTAAGTTTAATTGGTCACATGCCATTTGTGCCAACTTACCCGCAGTAGTTGAATCGACGCCCCCTGACAAACCTAACACTAATGACTTCGCCCCAGCTGTCATTAGACTATGCTTAAGAAATTCTACTCTTTTAGACACTTCTATGGCTACATCAATAGTAGGTAACGTATTAAGTGATGCAATAATTTTGTGTTGTTGCGAGGTAATCATGATTTTATTCCAAGGCCTAGTGGAGATGACTTATTTTAACCCATATTGGCAGCAAAGTGCTTATTTGCACAAGTTGGACTCCCCAGCTTTACCAAGACTTTTCATTTCACCAGCATCAGATAACGTTAAATACCAACAAAGTGTATCGAGGCTTTGGGGTCCATTGTTATTTACCGTAGCTGACAAAAGAAACCCCGTTTCTAATAATTTTACTTGATAATAATAACTACCTTGCTTTTGCTCATACGAATGGTCGCTTTCAATAGACGCTAGGCTGATGTCTTCAAAATATCGTCCATGCTGCAAATGCCACATTTCTTGCTGCAAACCTATCCGATGCAATTGCAACCATGCTTGCTGCCTGCCTACAGATAATTGATGCTGACGCCAAGTGGGTATCGCCAAACCTAACATCACTCCCACTAAGGCCAACACCAGCAACAACTCCATCAGGCTAAAGGCCCTCTGATTAGAGCGCATCAAGTGCTGCCTTATGCTCTAACAAAGGTTGCCATTGGTTGATTTTTTCCTGCATCGCTTGATGTTCTTGCGCAACACCTCTTAAACTTAATTGAGCTTGTGACATCAACATAACCACACCTACAGAAATGAGCATAAGCATCACAATGACCGCTAAAAGCAGCCAGCCTTTTTGTTCCCTTCTTGGATGCAAGCCTGATGTTAAACCCAAAATTAAAGGTGGCAAAGACAGCCTAGCTGCACACATTAGGTAGCCGCCAGATAAAACTAACAGGGTGTATAACAAACTCACCACTTTGGCGCCATAACCATAGATCGCCACCACCTGATCTCAACTGCCCACTAGAGGCAGTCATAAGCTCTAAATCGACCTTTACTTGATGCAGGTTTAACACTGCACTGGCTTGATAGCTCCTTCGCCACTGATCAATACGGCAATCATGATCATTATCCACACCAAAATAGAGATCCATAGACTCTACTCTTGCAATAAAACTGCTGTTTCGCCCACCAAACCTTCGTCTTGTGAGATTGTGGCTCTGGGCGTTGTGCCCATAGTCATATTGCATACAGTTTCCCTGATACTTGCGCATTAAACTAATAGTGGCGGCTGTGCCTGATTTCACTCCAGCACCGCAGATATTGGACCAATCAGTGAGCACTTGAGCAACTACTAACTGGCTTTGGGCTTGCATTTGAAGCAAGGTTTGAGATAGTAATTTATGTTGATTAAACTGTAAGAAACTTGTAGTGATGGCAACCATCATAAGCCCCGCAAGACCTGTACTGAGCACCAGCTCTAATAAGGTAAAGCCATTTTTATGGTTTGCGCCGTTTAGAGTGCGATATCTAAATGGATACATGCTACCCCCTTTTCACACTTATCATCGGCTACAGCTAACTTTTGAGTCCAGGTCAAACCAATGGTTAACCTATTACCTTGTGTGCATGCCCCATTACATTGCAGATTAAACTCACCGCCTGGCAGATTATGAAGTAAGCTTCGTTGCCAATGTGTTGCCCAAGCTTGTGTCATATCCGCGCCATTGCATTGATTGCCTTCTAGGCAGCCAAGGTCTAACGTTAATGAGGTATTTATTAAATTTTGATAATGATGAGGGTAAGCCCAAACTTGAGCTGCGAGCTGACCCAAAAGGCCATTGGCATAGTGTAATTGGTGAGAATACACCAACACTTTTTGACTATGAGTTTGGGCTGTAAATAGCACCAAAAACATCACACTGGATAACCCTAAGCTTAATAGCACTTCTATTAAAGATAAGCCTTGTTGATGCATTTTTTGATACATCTGATGAGTACCCACCACCCTAACTAGAGACATGATAATTTTGTCTCTCGCAAGCGGCCAGTTGATGACAAGACCAGAGCGAAGCCTAAGCTTTCATCAATAACTTTGTTTGAAAATGGACAAAAAACCATGGTGCCAGAGTGTGCTGTATTACCAGCATAGTTAAAGCTAATTTGAACGCCACGATTAAAGCTAAAAGAAACTCCTTTATTAGGTTGCCAATGAGACAGTAGCATTTCTTTAGCTTGCCAATGGCCGTCTTGATCCGTATCTAGATAAATTGCAAACCCAGATGTAATACCACAGCTTTGCGACCAACAAAGATTTACTGTAGATTTTTTTTGTAAACTGGTGAGACGCGCATAACGAATTTGCTGAGCAAACTTTTGCCTTTCGTCATGTAAGATCTGAAGCTGCCAGGTCACATAAAACGCAGGCGCAGCTAAGGAAGCGATAATAGCCACAAGGGCTAAGACAATGAGTAGCTCAAGCAAACTCCAACCAGAGGTTACAAAGAACACATGTAGGCGGTGATTTAATAAACGCATGACAACATCCTTATTGGCTGCTGTCTAAGTGTAGCTTAGTTTTATAAGTTGTGATTAACAACAGGGCTGCGAAAGCTAACCCAAGGTGACTAGCGGTTAACTAACCTCTAAAATTTCTACTTCAAATTTAAGTTCGACACCTGCTAAAGGATGGTTGAAATCCACGACTACGTTATCCCCGTCAATGGTTTTTACTACCCCTGGAAGCTCAGTATTAGCAGCATCAGAAAAACTCACCACCAAGCCCTGCTCCAGCACCATGTCAGGGCCAAACTGGTGGCGCTTTATGGTTTGTAAATTAGCCGGGTTATGCTGGCCAAAGGCCTCTTGTGGAGGAACCATAAATGTTTGATGGTCGCCAGTAACCAAACCAATAAGGCACGATTCAAACCCCTCCAACAAGTTGCCATCACCTATGGTGAGCTCTACAGCGCCTTTATCAAAGGTGCTGTCTATGGTTTGCCCGCTAGCATGATGTAGGGCGAAGTTTAGCTTCACATGAGAAGATGTATTAATGCTTTGTGTCACGCTTTGTTGCCTTTTCTGTTTGCCAAAAATCTATTAATAACCCCACTACACCAATAAAAATCAAGCTATCGGCCAGATTAAAAGCTGGGAAATAATAAGGAGGGTAATATACAAGTAAGTAATCCACTACATAGCCGTTTACAACTCGATCAACCAAATTACCCAGCGCTCCAGACAATAATAAGCTTAAACTTAAACCTAAAAGAGTCTGTGTGCGAGGAGTATTTCTTAACCACACTATTAGGTAAATACTGATAGCTAGGGCTATGAACGAAAAAAACCACCGCTGCCAACCTGACTGTGATGCTAAAAAACTAAACGCTGCTCCCTTGTTGTGCACAAGGATGAGATCAAAAAAAGGCATCACATTAAATCTTTGAGCATAATCAAAGCTTTGCGTGATGCCCCACTTGATCAACAAATCCAGCGCCCACAACACCAGCACAAGCAAAAAATATCGTCGCAAGGCTGAGGTTTTGAAGTGACCAATAAAGCGACTAGGCAAACTGTCGAGTCTCACCAGCACCACTGACATTATCTACACAACGACCACACAGCTCTGGCTCTTGTGCAGAAACCCCCACATCTTCACGATGATGCCAACACCTCTCGCACTTTGTATGTTTGGAAGCTTGAATGTCTAGTCGCAAGCCTTCAAAGTCTGTCTCAATTCCACCCTCTTGGCCAGCCACTAAAGATGCTTTTGAGGTTAATAGTACAAATCTCAACTCGTCCCCTAGTTGCTCTAGTTGAGCATGGAGCTTTGGCACTGCGTATAAGATAATTTCAGCACTTAAAGAACCGCCAATGACACCTTGGCTGCGTTGTGTTTCTAGGTTTTTATTAACCGCTTGCTTTACTTCCATGATTTGCGTCCAGTAATCGGCAGTCATGCTGGTAGCGTTAGCTTCAGGGATGTCGTACCAAGCGTCCAACTGCACAGATTCGGCACGTTTACCTGGAATATGTTCCCACAACTCATCAGCAGTGAAGCTTAATATAGGCGCAATCCAACGGGTCATTGTTTCGATTAAATGATACATTGCTGTTTGTGCCGAGCGGCGTGAAAGGCTGTCTGCGGCGCAGGTATATTGACGATCTTTAATAATATCCAAATAAAAGCCACCCAAGTCTTGTGAGCAAAAGTGGGTTATTTTTTGATACACTGCGTGGAAGTTATAGCTATGGTAAGCAGCTTCGATTTCTGTTTGTAGTGTTGCAGCTCGTCCAAGCACCCACTGGTCTAAAGCCAGCATGTCATCCACTTTAACCAGATTATCAGCAGGCTCAAAACCATTAAGGTTGGAGAGTAAGAAACGCGCTGTATTGCGGATCCGGCGATAGGCGTCCGCAGTACGATTAAGAATTTCATCAGACACTGCCATCTCTGCACTAAAGTCCGACGAAGCCACCCAAAGTCGGATAATATCAGCACCTAAAGTGTTGCACACTTTTTGAGGTGACATCACATTACCAATAGACTTAGACATTTTTCTGCCTTGGCCATCTACGGTAAACCCGTGAGTCAATACACCTTTATACGGAGCTACACCATGCATCGCAATAGAGGTTTTTAAAGACGACTGAAACCAACCACGGTGCTGGTCTGAGCCTTCTAAATAAAGATCTGCTGGAAAACGCAACTCAGGGCGTTGCTCTAATACCGAGTAATGCGTAGTGCCAGAATCAAACCACACGTCCATAGTATCTGTAACTTTTTGATAATCACAAGCTTCTTCACCTAAAAGCTCTGCAGCATCTAGCTCAAACCAAGCGTCGATACCATTTTCAGCTACTCTTTGGGCTACCTCTTCAAATAACTCAGCAGTGCGAGGATGTAATTGTTGGGTTTGTCGGTTAACAAACAAAGTAATAGGAACGCCCCAAGTACGCTGGCGTGAAACACACCAGTCTGGGCTAGAAGACAACATACCAGAAATACGAGCTGCACCCCACTCGGGGTGCCAAGCTACATTTTTTACAGCGTCAAGGGCCTTTTCTAGCAAGCCATTTTCTGACATAGAAATAAACCACTGAGGCGTCGCACGGTAAATGAGTGGTGTTTTGGTACGCCAGCAATGGGCATAACTGTGAGTGATTTTAGCTTGATGCACTAGAGTGCCATGGTCTTCTAAGGCAGCAACCACTTGGTCGTCTACTTTATAAACATGCGCACCTGAAAATTCACCAGCCGCATCTACAAAAACACCATTATCATCAACAAGGTTAAGCGTGCCTATGCCGTAAGCACGGCCAACATTAAAGTCATCTACTCCGTGATCTGGCGATGTATGCACACTGCCTGTACCTGCTTCGGTAGTAACATGATCTCCAAGTATTACTGGCACTTGACGCTCATCGTAGAATGGATGCTGTAGAGATAGATTTTCTAATACTTGTCCCTTAGCTTCGCCTAAGATCTTAAAGTCATCAATGCCATATCGTTCCATTGCACTTTCAACGAGGTCTTTCGCAAATACTTGACACTCATCATTGACTTGAACTAGCACATAGTCAAATTCGCCATGCATACTTACTGCTTGGCTTGACGGCAAGGTCCAAGGAGTTGTAGTCCAAATAACCACAGAAGTTGGCAAATCAGTGACTACACCAAACGCTTGATTCCATGCTTGTTGGTCCAACACTTGGTAACGCACATCAATGGACAAAGACACTTTATCTTGATATTCAACTTCAGCCTCAGCCAAAGCTGACGCACCCACGACACTCCAGTAAACCGGCTTATAGCCTTTTACCAAGTGGCCATTTTCAACTATCTTACCCAATGAGCGGATGATATTAGCTTCTGTTTCAAAGCGCATAGTTTTATATGGGTTTTCCCAGTCACCTATAATGCCTAAACGAACAAAGTCTGCCATTTGCCCTGCAACTTGCTTTTCCGCATAAACGCGACACTTTTCACGAAACACAGCATGGGTCACTTTGTTGCCAGCTTTACCAATTTTTTGCTCTACCTTATGTTCAATCGGCAGACCGTGGCAATCCCAACCGGGCACGTAAGGCGCATCAAAACCACTTAAAGTCTTAGACTTAACAATAATATCTTTGAGTATTTTATTTACTGCATGGCCAATATGAATATCACCATTGGCGTATGGAGGCCCATCATGCAATATAAATTGTTCTTTACCCTTTCCTGCTTCGCGCAGTTTGTTGTAAAGATCCATTTGCTGCCACTTCTTGAGTATTTTAGGCTCACGCTGGGCTAAATTACCACGCATGGGAAAGTCTGTTTGAGGTAAGTTCAAAGTGGATTTATGGTCGCTCATACTTATGTTCGCTTCTTAAATAATAATCAATTAAATCTATTGGGATGCCACAGCAAAAAAATCTTTGGCTGTTTGCATGTCTAATTTTATCTGTGTTTGTAGCTGAGTGAGGCCCTCAAACTTTTTTTCACTACGAATAAATTGGCAAATTTCTACACTTATCGTCTTGCCATAGAAATCATCACTGAAATCAAAGAGGTGCACCTCTAATTGAGGCTGAACACCGACGAGTGTTGGGCGATAGCCAATATTAGCAACACTGGCAATAGGCTTATCTAAGAGCCCGTGAACTAATGTAGCGTATACGCCTTGAAGGGCTGGACGTGGTTTTTGCAAGCGTATATTCGCTGTAGGCACACCTAACTTGCGGCCTAATTGCTGCCCGTAAGCTACTTTACCTGTCACTATAAACGGCCGGCCTATAAAGCGCCTAACTGCTGCTAAGTCATGTACTTCAAGCGCGTTGCGAATGCGTGTACTTGAAACGCGCTCACCATCAAGCTCACAAGTTTGAGTATTTTCAACATCAAAACCATGGATCAAGCCCTCAGACTGTAACAACCCATAGTTACCCATGCGGCCTTTACCGAAACGAAAATCATCCCCTACTACAAAATGACTCACCGCCAGCCCACTCACCAATAATTGCTGAATGAAGTCATGAGGACTAAGACTTAACAACTTAGCATCAAAACGCAGACACAAAACACGATCAATGCCATGCTGCTCAAGTAAAAGTAGTTTTTCTCGCAGCCGCGTGATTCTGCGTGGCGCCTGATCCTTAGCAAAATATTCTAAAGGCTGTGGCTCAAACAATACAACCACAGCAGGTAACCCCTGCATTAGCGCCTTTAGCTTGACTTGGCGCAACACCCTTTGATGGCCAAGGTGGACGCCGTCGAAATTTCCAATGGTCGCCACACAGCCGCGATGCTCAGGCTTGAGGTTATAAAGACCACGAATAAATTCCATAAACACTCGTCAAAATTGAAGCCAATGGCATCAGCAAAAGTAAGCCTTGCATTATATACTAGACGCGACGCATTTTGCGACTAACAACACGCTTATTAGTAATTGATATTTGGGGCTATTTTGGACCCTGTATATGCTTGGGCCGAAGACCTGACAAGAAAAGCCCACAGCTATAGGCTAAAGCCCCTAAAACAACCACTATGGCTAATTGTTCTATGCGTTGCCACATGCCCCACATGAGCCATGTTTGTGCAGGTTCAAAAGTAATATAAATCACCCCAATTAAAGCTATGTTTGAAATCAGGACACGTAATGAAAAAACCAACCATCCGGACTGAGGCTGCCATATTTTTTTACGATACAAACCAATTCCCAGCAACGCAGCGTTTAGCAAAGCAGACAAAGATGTTGCCATAGCTAAACCCACGTGGGCAAACTGCCAAACTAACAATAAGTTTAACAGCATATTACTGGCCATCGCCCAAATGCCAATTCTCACTGGGGTTTTTATATCGTGTCGCGCAAAATAACCTGGCGCCAGCACTTTAATTAGCATAAAAAATAATAATCCAAAAGCATAAGCGCGCAAACTAGCCGCACTGAACAACACATCTCTATCGCCCATAGCACCATAATGAAATAATGTAGCTATTAATGGTTCTGCCAGCAGCCCTAAAGCGATTGCCGCAGGCACGCCAATAAGTATAACCATTCGCAGCGCCCAATCTAGAGTATTACTAAAGGCTTGGGGCGATTTAGACGCATGACGCTGAGATAGTCCTGGCAAAATAACGGTAGCAATAGCGATACCAAACACACCTAAGGGCAATTCCATCAACCGATCTGAATAATATAACCAAGACACACTACCACTTTGTAATAACGAAGCAAGGACCGTATCTAACAGCAAATTAATCTGCGCCACTGACACTCCAAATAAAGCAGGCAGCATCAACTTCATTACTTGCTTCACCCGTGCATCGCTAAAACCAACACGTGGGCGCACCAATAGCCCCAACTGAGCCACAAAGGGCAGCTGCAAGGCTAGTTGCAAAATACCTGCCGCCAGCACACCCCAGGCTAAAGCCATTACTGGGACCGTCATTTGAGGTGCTACCCAAAGGGCTGCAGCGATTAAGCTAAGGTTAAGTAACACGGGCGTGAGTGCTGGAATAGCAAAACGTTTTGAATAGTTTAACAAACTACCAAAAAACCCTGTCATGGATATAAGCAGCAAATAAGGGAAGGTGATACGCAGCATATCGGCCGTTAAGCCTAGCTTATCGCTATCTCCCGCAAAGCCTGGAGCAAACACTAGTGCCAACACAGGTGCAGCTACCACAGCAATAACGGTGATGATGGTTAATACTAGCAACAAACTTCCCGCTACCTTGCTGATCATGAGCTTGAGCAGTTGTTGGTTGTCCTGCTCACTTATTTCTGCCAACACAGGCACAAATGCCTGATTAAAAGCACCTTCAGCAAATAACCTACGTAGAAAGTTGGGGATTTTAAATGCCACAAAAAACGCATCCGCTTGAGAGCCTGCACCAAACAAAGTAGCAATGACTACATCGCGCGCCAAACCTAAAATCCGGGACAACATTGTCATGCTAGCAACAATGAGGCTAGAAGCCAGCAACCCTTTTACCCCCTTAGGTGTGTTGGGCAAAGATGATTTAAGTGACGAAGAAGAACTCATAAATCCCTATAAAGCATTTATTAAGGTGGCAAAAAACACGATTCTCACCCTCTTATTTGACGATTTATCCCATGTTAACGCAAAAACATTGAAATGAGCTGATATTTATAACAAAAAGGCTCAATCTAAGTTGACAATAGGCGCCCAAACGGGAATAATTTCGCACCTCATAAACACCCTGCTGTAAATATTGTGTTTAGCACTTTATTTAAAGCTTTTTTATTATATTTATATAGGAGCCAGATCGTGGCCAATTCCGCTGGATCAAAGAAACGCGCTCGCCAGGCAGAAAAACGTCGCAGTCATAACGCAAGTCTGCGCTCCATGGCACGCACATACTTAAAGAAAGTTATCGCTGCTATTGAAGCTGGTGACAAAGATGCTGCCCAAGCTGCGTACACAACTGCAATGACTATTATGGATAAAAGTGTCTCTAAAGGCATCTTTACTATGAACAAAGCTGCTCGTCATAAGAGCCGTTTAAGTGCAAAAATTAAAGCCCTATAATTTATTATAGCGCATATAAAAACCGGCCAAGGCCGGTTTTTTTGTGTCTGCATTTTCAAGTACTTCACTACAATAACACAAGATTATCCCGATGCATGAGCTCAGACTCTGCGACATAGCCCAAAGTAGATTCAATTGACCCACTAGCCAAGCCAATAATTTTCAACGCCTCATCAGATGAGTAGTTAACCAAACCCCGAGCAATGGCGTCTCCATGTGGATCAAGCACCAACACCATATCACCGCGAGTGAACTCCCCTTGAACCCTAGTGACTCCGACGCATAGCAAACTCTTTCCCTGCCGAGTAAGCACTTTCACAGCTCCAGCGTCTAAATGCAGCTCACCTTTAGCCTTAAGGTGCCCTGCAAGCCACTGCTTACGGGCTAGCAAAGGCTCTTGATCGGGAATAAATAGAGTGCCTAAAGCCTCACCTTCGCGCAAGCGGCGCAAAACATCCACAGTGCGCCCATTCGCGATAATAGTATTAGCGCCTGAACGAGCAGCTAGTTTTGCAGCCTGTATTTTGGTGAGCATGCCACCACTACCTAAACTGCCTGGCGAACCACTAGCCATTGGAATGAGTGAAGGGTCACTCGCGTGCACCTGTGATAACAGCTTTGCATCTTTATGATGCCTTGGGTCTTTGTCGCACAAACCATCTTGATCCGTAAGAATCACCAACAAGTCTGCTTCAACTAGATTAGCCACCAAAGCACCTAAAGTATCGTTATCACCAAAACGAATTTCATCCGTAACGACTGTATCGTTTTCATTTACTACAGGGATAACGTTGTGACTAACTAAAGCACGCAAAGTGCCACGAGCATTGAGATAACGCTCACGGTGAGTTAAATCGTCATGGGTAAGAAGAATTTGCGCGGTACGCATATCATGTCGCGAAAAACTTTCTTCATAGCACTGCACCAAGCCCATCTGGCCTACAGCTGCAGCAGCTTGAAGATTATGAATTTCTTTTGGTCTTTGAGTCCAGCCCAAAAGCACCATACCTTGGGCAATTGAACCTGACGAGACTAATACGATCTCTACACCTTGCTGGCGTAGTTTTGCTAATTGATCGACCCAACCAGAAATGGCCTCTTTATCGAGGCCTTTACCATCATCGGTTAGCAATGCGCTGCCGATTTTAACTACCCAGCGCTGGCCACTAACAGCAGCCTGATGGCTAGTCATAGGTGTACTCGACTTCAACATCGTAGTCATCGTCGTCATAATCATCGTCTAGATCATCATTGCCTTTGGCTGCCAGGCGCTGTTGATGACGAGCAAGCTTAAACTGCTGCACACGTTCACGAGCTTCTTGCTCTAGGCGTAGCTTCAACTCCTCTTCTTCAGCAGCGTATTCTGGATCTGCTAGCGCGCGCTCATTGCGCTCTTCGATGAAGTCCATGATGTCGCCAGCAAGCTTTAGTGTGCCTTGCTTATTAATTGCCGCAATTTCATACACTGGGCCTTTCCAATTAAGCGCGTCAACAACAGACTGGCAGCGTTCTTTGCGCTCATCTTCTGGCACTAAATCAAGCTTATTAAGCACCAACCAACGCTCACGATCCGCTAGAGCCGGGCTAAACTTCTCCAGCTCACGCACTATTATCTTAGCTGTTTCAGCAGGTGTAACATCGTCCCAAGGCGCCATATCCACCAAGTGCAACAACACACTTGTACGAGACAAATGCTTAAGAAATTGAATACCAAGCCCTGCACCTTCAGCTGCGCCTTCAATGAGCCCTGGAATATCGGCGATAACAAAACTACGATGGCGCTGCAGACTCACAACACCAAGATTGGGGGTAAGTGTAGTAAACGGATAATTAGCCACTTTAGGCTTAGCTGCAGACACCGCTCGAATAAAGGTCGATTTACCCGCATTGGGCATGCCTAACAACCCTACATCTGCTAATACTTTTAGCTCAAAACGAAGGTTACGCTTTTCACCTGGGGATCCATTTGAAGTTTGGCGAGGAGCGCGGTTAACGCTAGATTTAAATCGCGTATTACCTAAGCCGTGGAAACCACCTTGAGCCACCTTTATAATTTGGCCTGCCTCTGCTAAGTCACCTAGCACTTCATCAGTATCACGATCGACAATAGTCGTACCTACAGGCACTGTTAAAGTCATGTCTTCGCCAGAACCACCTGTGCAATCAGCGCCTTTACCTGATTCACCAGATTGAGCTTGATAGCGAGGTTGAAAACGATAATCAACCAAAGTATTTAGCGTCTCATCTGCTTCTACGTAAATACTCCCACCATCTCCACCATCACCGCCATCTGGGCCACCACGAGGAATGTACTTCTCACGTCGAAAGCTTAAGCAACCGTTCCCGCCTTTACCTGCTTCCACAATGACGTTACTTTCGTCAACAAATTTCATACATTCTCCGTGCAGCAAAGGCTGCAAGATAAAGGCTCCGCGCCTTGATCAGTAATAATTAAATCGCCACGTGTCTAACATATCACGCTGTGGCGTTTCGCTCATATTGAGCACAAAAAAGCCCCGCTAGGCGGGGCTTTTTTTTAAAGACCCCTAAGGCCTTTTTAGGTTCTTAACCTTAAGCCGGTACGATAGTAACGAACTTGCGGTTTTTAGGACCTTTAACAACGAACTTAACAGTACCAGTTACTGTAGCAAACAAAGTGTGATCTTTACCACAACCTACGTTTGTACCAGCATGGAAGTGAGTTCCACGCTGACGAACTAGAATATTACCCGCTGCAACGGCCTGACCACCAAAGCGCTTAACACCTAAGCGTTTAGACTCTGAATCGCGACCGTTATTAGTACTACCACCTGCTTTCTTATGAGCCATGGGTTATCTCCTTACGATTAGGCACTAATGCCAGTAATCTTAACTTCGGTAAACCACTGACGATGACCCATCTGCTTCATGTGGTGCTTACGGCGCTTAAACTTCATGATGCGAACTTTCTTGCCACGACCGTGAGACACGATCTCTGCAGAAACCTTAGCGCCTTCAACAACAGGAGCACCGATCTTCACATCTTCACCATTAACAACTAAAAGCACACGATCAAAATCAACGCTAGCGCCAACTTCAAGGTTCAGTTTTTCTAGCTTGAGGGTTTCACCCTCTTCTATACGGTGCTGCTTGCCACCGCTTACAATTACTGCGTACATACACTTCTCCAATATGTGCTGATCCGGCTACTAAAAAAAGGCCTGCTGCTAATAGCATTTAAAGGGCTAAAAATAGTTCTTTAAAGTGCCATATGACAGGGAGCAAGTTGGACCAGTCACAGGGGGCGTAATTTTACGCTAACTTCCCATTATTCACAAGCATATGAACACAGTATCTTAAGGTTTTTAGTGCTGACCTCTGAATCACTTAATTGGCAACCAATGTTAGTCAAATAATCCTTCGCTGATAGCAGTTTCCTTGACACTTGGGCTCTAGCTAACTAGCATTAACAACTCAATTTCTCACATCGATTCCGCATCAGTTATGCAGGCTACCGACCTATACTCATCAGTAAAAGACGACTTCGCAGCTGTTGATGCCTCTATTATCCAGCACCTTAGCTCAAACGTTCCATTAGTGGAGAAAATCGGCCAATATATTATAGAAAGTGGCGGCAAACGCTTACGCCCACTATTGGTATTATTGTCAGCCCAAGCTTGCGGGTACCAAGGCTTTAAACATATAACCCTTGCTGCAGTTGTTGAGTTCATTCATACCGCCACTTTGTTGCATGATGACGTAGTAGATACATCTGATCTGCGACGCGGAAAACCCACTGCTAATAATAAATGGGGCAACTCCTCTAGCGTTCTTGTGGGTGATTTTTTATATTCTCGCGCATTTCAGATGCTAGTAGAAATAGGCCAAGTAAATATTATGGGCACTTTGTCCAGTGCCACTAACGTTATCGCTGAAGGTGAAGTGTTACAAATGCTTAACGCCAAGAACCCAGATGTGAGTGAACAGAGCTACCTTCATGTTATTCTTGGCAAAACAGCTATGTTATTTGAAGCCGCTAGCCACACAGGCGCTCAATTAGCTAAAGCTGACCCAATAAAAACTGACGCCTTAAGGCGCTTTGGGCGCCACCTAGGCATTGCATTTCAGCTTATAGATGACCTTATGGACTATACTGGTGACCCGGCGACTATGGGCAAAGAAGTAGGTGATGATTTAGCTGAAGGGAAGCCCACTTTACCTTTGATTCATGCGATGCAGTACGCAACTCAAGAGGAGCGCACACTAATTCGTAGTGCCATCAGGCAGGGTAGCTGCGAACACATCGATCAAATACAATCAATTTTAAATCGCTGCGGCTCGCTAGATTACACTCGAGCTAGAGCTTCACAAGAAACACAACATGCATTGAACTGCCTTGATTTAATAGAGGATTCGCACTATAAAAGCTCTTTGGCTAATTTATGTACCCTAGCTTTAGCCCGACAAAACTAATAGTGCTACAATAATACATTGATCAGTTATTACACTTAGTTACCACCATACGGAAAACATATTAATGAGCAGACCTTCTTCCTTTAACCGTGACGAACTATTATCTTGCGGCAATGGCGACATGTTCGGCCTTGGCAACGCCCGCTTACCTGTAGGCAATATGCTGATGATGGATCGTATAGTCCATATTTCTGAAACTGGCGGTAGCCATGATAAAGGTCAGATTATTGCTGAATTGGATATTAGTCCAGATCTATGGTTTTTTGACTGCCACTTTCCTACTGACCCTGTTATGCCAGGCTGTTTAGGCTTAGATGCTATGTGGCAGATTGTTGGCTTTTATCTTGGATGGAAAGGTAATAAAGGTCGCGGTCGTGCTCTAGGCTCTGGCGAAGTTAAATTTTTTGGGCAAGTACTTCCTACTGCTAAAAAAGTAACTTACAAAATTGATATTACTCGCTGCATTGAACGCAAACTGGTCATGGGCATTGCCAACGCCAGTATGGAAGTAGATGGCAGGGAGATTTACACTGCAAAAGATTTACGCGTTGGACTATTTACCAGCACAGACGACTTTTAATCTACTAGAGACGTCTAAGGTAAATTTAAAGTACATTATTTAACTGCACATTAATGAGGTCTATTATGCGACGTGTTGTCGTTACCGGATTAGGGATTGTATCCTGCATAGGACACAATCAAGAAGAAGTTTTAGCGTCCTTAAACGCAGGCAAGTCAGGCATTAGTTTTCAGCCTGAGTACCAAGAAATGGGATTCAAAAGTCACATTGCAGGCAGTGTAGACATAGACTTTGCTAGCTTGATAGACCGTAAATTAATGCGTTTTATGGGTGATGCTGCTGCCTATGCATACTTATCTATGCAGCAAGCTATCGATGATTCTGGCCTAACAGACGAACAAGTTTCCAACCCTCGCACAGGATTGATTGCAGGTTCTGGTGGGGCATCTAATGGCAACGTTATTGAAGCTGCTGATGGCATGCGCGAAAAAGGTCTACGCCGCGTAGGCCCTTATCGTGTTACCCGCACTATGGCAAGCACAGTATCAGCGTGCCTAGCCACACCGTTTAAAATCAAAGGGTGTAACTACTCCATTACCTCTGCTTGTTCTACTAGCGCCCACTGCATTGGCAACGCTATGGAACAGATTCAACTGAATAAGCAAGATGTTGTTTTTGCTGGTGGTGGTGAGGAGTTGCATTGGAGCCAGAGTGTTTTATTTGATGCAATGGGCGCACTATCTAGTAAGTACAACGACACCCCAACACAAGCTTCACGCGCTTACGATGAGAATAGAGATGGCTTTGTGATTGCAGGCGGTGGTGGCATGTTAGTACTAGAAGAGCTCGAGCATGCAAAAGCTCGTGGAGCAAAAATTTATGCTGAACTAGTAGGATATGGTGCCACTTCTGATGGTTATGATATGGTTTCACCCTCTGGTGAAGGTGCTATGCGCTGCATGCAACAGGCGATGAGCACTATCGACAAACCTATCGATTACATTAACGCCCACGGTACTAGCACACCTGCTGGTGACATCCAGGAACTTAAAGCAGTGAAGTCTGTATTTGGTGATCAATGCCCACCAATCACCTCTACCAAGTCACTTACCGGTCACTCTTTGGGCGCTGCTGGAGTGCAAGAAGCTATTTACAGCCTTTTAATGCAAGCCAATAGCTTTATCGCTGCCTCAGCCAACATTGATCAATTAGATGAAGGTGCTGATGGAATGCCCGTGATCACTCAAAAGAAAGACAATGTGGAATTAACCACAGTGATGTCTAACAGCTTTGGCTTTGGTGGCACTAATGCAAGCTTAGTATTCACTAAATACGTAGCTTAAGACTTAGTCAATTGTCACCCAATGGTGGCAATTGACTACAATTAATCTAGGATATCTTAGAAAGGTTTTCCGTCATCCAAGAAACCATCTGTGCATGCATTTCTTTAGTTGGCACATCAGCACTGATAGGCTGTCCAATTCTTACCTCTATCTTACCAGCAGGTTTTAGCCATTTGCGTGGAGAAGACAAGTGGCCACTGTTTTGCACTATAGGCAAAATGGGTACGCCAGCTTGGTGAGCCAGCATTGCAGCCCCTTTTGTACATGGGCCCAATGCACCAGGAGGGCAACGCGTACCTTCTGGAAATATCACTACAGAAATGCCCGCATTCAACCGTTCACAGCCTTGCTGAGAAAGCTGCTTTAGTGCGTTTGTTTTGCGCTTACGATCTATGGCTATTGGGTTAAGCATCGCTAAAGCCCATCCAAAAAATGGAATGTACAGCAACTCCCTTTTAAGCACTGTACTCACAGGCAACCCAATGGTGAGCAAAAAAAATGTTTCCCAATCACTTTGATGGTTGCAAGCCACTACCAAAGGCTGATTTTTAGGTATATGGTGCAGGCCGTTTATTTCAAACGTTACTCCACAAGTTATCTTCATCCATTGCAAAACTGCACGATTACAATAACTCACAAACTTAAACCTAAAGCGACGCTTAACCACAGGAGAAGTGGTCACCAATAAAGTTGACGCAATTATGGAGATAATAGATAAACCCATATAAAAAAAGACTGTTCTAACAAGTAAAATGGGCTTAGCCTCCTGTTACTGGTGGGAAAAAAGCGACCTCACAAGACACTGGCACTAGTGTGCCTGCCTTTGCCATAATTTGATCAACTGCAACCAGCACTGTTTCATGGTTAATATCTTGAGCCCATTTTGGGTGGGTTTTTATGATGTTATCAATAAGTTGCGAAACGTTAATGTCAACATCTACCAAAACCTCAATACCCGTAACGCCTAGCTGTTCTTTAAGCTGTCCGAAAAAAAGCACTTTGATCACGCTCGCTCTCCTAAAGTAGTATCAATCACCCAATGACCACTTTTACCACCTTGCTTTTCTACCACCCGCAAGCCACTTATAATCATGCCACGATCCACAGCTTTACACATGTCATAGAGCGTTAGAGCTGCAGTAGATGCCGCACATAGTGCCTCCATTTCTACCCCTGTACGACCATTTAGCTTACACATAGTCTGGATACAAACACGATTATTAGCCACATCTGGGATCAAATCTACGCTAACCTTAGACAACATCAGAGGGTGACACAAAGGAATCAGGTCACTGCATTTTTTTGCTGCTTGGATGCCTGCAATACGAGCCACAGCCAGCACGTCACCTTTTTTGTGACCACCTCCGGTAATTAATTCCAAAGTGGACGGTAGCATTTCTACGAACGCCTCCGCACGTGCTACACGGGTGGTGACATCCTTCTCAGACACATCCACCATATGGGCATGGCCTTGATTATCTATATGGGTCAATTGTGACATAACGCGGGAATCCTTAGTCTACAACTACGACATTAAATTGTTGCTGTCGCAACACTGGATTAACATACATGGCTAACGCATGTTCTTGCTGCCTAGAGGTGAGCCCTGCAAAGCGTTGTTGTAATGCATCTGCTTCCTCATGGGACTGCCCTTGACGAATAGCATGGGCAGCCATATTAGTAGCTTGCAGCTGGTAGTTTTTAGCAATGCTTGAATCGATAGCAAGGGCGATGTCTTCTGGCGTTTCAAACTGACCTTTTAAAGGCTCCCCAAAGGCAACATGAACCTTGCCCTTGTTACCAACAATGCCTTTAACAATACTTTTCATATCTTCAAATTTAGCTTTAGTATACTCACCACTAGTTTCTAAAGCCGCTAACTCACACGCTTTTGCTTTGTCACATGGGTCAAATTCATAAGCGATAGACACAGGAACTATGTGCAAGCTATTAATGTAATCAGCATAGCTTTGGCCAGATTTTTTCTTACTCATGTATAACATTTTCATAACTGCCACATCAGTAGTATCAATACCATCTTTAGCTCTGCCTTCTCTTTGGGCAATCCAGATGTTATGGCCTGTATGCACTGAGTGATCAATATAACTGGACAATTGCATATAAGCTTTCATTTTTTCACGAACTCCAGTGGCGGAGCGCTTAACTACAAAGCTTTTATTAAGTCGCATGATGTCGCTAACATATGGCTTTTGTAACAGGTTGTCTCCAATTGCAACACGAGCTGTTTCTAAACCTTGTTGGTCTAAACCATAACTCACTAAAGCAGGGTCCATAGTAATGTCGCGGTGGTTAGAAATAAATAGGTACCCTGTATCAGGCTTTAGCTTCTCCAAACCACTATAGGTCAATTGGGAAACCGTACGTTTGAGCATTTTCCCCATATATTTAGAAATGATTTTTTGCCATGAGGATACATCTTTCACATGCTCAAATTCTCGCCTAAGCACCCACTGTATAGGAAGATTTAAAGCAGGCCCTAAGAGTGACTTTAAACGAGGATATTTGAAACGCCCTAAAACATCCAGCAGCTCTTTGTTGTTTAAAAGAGCATCGATTACCGGCCTAACTTCTTCATCGCTATAAGGCCTAATATCCTGAAATGGATCAATATTATTAGTCATGTTTAATTGTTCTTATTATCCGCCAGTGGCGTTCATGAATCGGAGAATTTGCGGCTTTTCATGCAAATCAAAATGATGCTTTTCTGGCTTTAGTGCCATAGAAGCAATAATCGCTTCTTTTATGGGCTCAATTTGCCCTGGTTGGGCCCGTAATATGGGCATAAGATCAAGACTGTGTTCATTACCTAAACACAACAATAAGCGTCCCTCTACTGTGACTCTGACACGATTACAGTCACTACAGAAATTATGACTGTGCGGAGAAATAAAACCAATCCGAGTTTTGTGGTTAGGCATGCTGTAATAACGAGATGGGCCAGCAGTTTTTTGTGGATTATGAGTTAATGGATAGTGTTGCTCAATAATTTCACGCACATCATCACTAGAGCAGTATGTCAGTGCACGATCATGACTTTCGATATTACCTAAAGGCATTTCTTCGATAAAAGCGATATCTATTCCTTTATCACGGGCAAAGTCAACTAAGTCAAGCACCTCATCATCGTTGCTTCCACGCATCACTACTGCATTAATTTTTATACGCTCAAAACCTTCTTCAATCGCAGCATTAATACCTTGTAAAACCTGAGGTAATTTTCCAGTGCGGGTCATCGCTTTAAACTTAGCCTCATCCAATGAATCTAAACTTACATTTAAACGCTTGACCCCTGCTTCTTTGAGGGCTTTCGCATGTCGCACTAGTTGTGAACCATTGGTCGTAATCAGCAGTTCATTGAGACCTTTTAGCTTGCCTATTTTATGCAGATTTTCAACTAAACCTCTGCGCACTAAAGGCTCACCTCCCGTAAGACGGATGCGAGTTACACCTAATTCTACAAATGCTTTGGCAACAAGCTCAATTTCCTCAATACTCATGATGCTATGTCGAGGCAAAAATGTCATTTCTTCTGCCATGCAATACACACAGCGAAAATCACACCGATCTGTTACAGAAATACGTACATAATCGACCTGTCGTCCAAAGTCGTCTATCAACTGATGTTGCATAAGCTCACTCACAGCCTCACTAGATGACCGCTTAATAGTTTAATTACCATGTATTATACCCGCCCTTAGCCATCTCTTCTATTTTACATTAGGTGTTAGGCGATTTAACTTGAATAGTTGATGATTAAACAGTGTTAATCAGTCTATTGATACCGGTTTAAAAACCTGATCGATGACCTTAACAAGGCCCGAGCGCCATGGTCTTTGACGTATGCCAAAAGTGGAAAGTATTTTACTACAATCTAGTACACTATAAGCAGGTCGAGGCGCATTAGCTGGCCACTCTAAACTTGTCACAGCCTCAATCGTTTGCGCCTGTGTAGCGCCATGTTTTTTTGCTGCAGCAAGTATAGCTTCAGCAAAACCTTTCCAAGTAGTCACTTCAGCACCGCTATAGTGATAGGTACCCCAAACCTCAATATCACATTCTAGCTGATTAATTATAGCAATCATCACTCCTGCGACATCATTAGCATAGGTAGGACACCCTTGTTGATCAGACACAGCCTTTACGGAATCATGCTGCTGTAATTGTCGCAAAGTTCTCAATACAAAATTATTGCCTTGAGCACTGAATATCCAGCCCACACGAAGAATAATATGTTGATGGCAGTGTTGTTTTATGAGTTTTTCAAAAGCAAGCTTAGCTTCACCATAGCGATTCACTGGAGCGGTATAGGCTTCTTCTTTGTAAGGCGCATGCTGCTGTCCGTCAAATACATAATCAGTAGATAGGTGCAATAAGGGTATACTTAATGCATTACATACTTTAGCTAATAGTAATACAGCTTCATGTTCAGCAAGGCTCTTTTCATCAAGCTGATCCTGCGCACAATCAACACTAGAGGAACCTGTAACATTTACTACATAATTGGGCTGGTGTTTAGCAACAATCTCTGTAAGAGAATCAAAAGATAAAATATCTTGCGCATGATCATTAAACGAAACTACTGACATTTCCACACTTAGCGCTCTTGCACACAACGCAGAGCCCACTTGGCTAGATGCTCCTACGACTAAAATTTTTATTGATGACATGAGTTACTGGCTATCCACATAGTGTTGTAGATTTTGATGTAACTCAGCCTTACGCGCTATGCTACAAAAGCTAGCATCGATAGCATTAGCTGTAAATTTAGCTAACTCAAGATGACTTGTGTGAAAAGAGGAGGCAACAGCTGCAAAGTTATCATTCATGTATCCACCAAAATAAGCAGGATCATCAGAATTAATACCCACACTGACTCCTTGGCGCAGTAAATCTACAATACTGTGCTGCTCCATAGACTGAAACACCTTTAGCTTGGTATTAGAAAGGGGACAAACAGTTAAGTGTATTTGTTGTTCTATAAGGCGAGATACTAGTTGAGGGTCATCGACACAACGCACTCCATGGTCAATGCGACTCACCTTAAGAATATCTAACGCGTCGGTAATATTGCTTGATGGGCCCTCTTCGCCTGCATGTGCAACCGTTAGGTAGCCCTGTTTGACTGCCTCTGCAAAGACCCTAGCAAACTTTTCTGGAGGGTGACCTATTTCTGATGAATCTAGACCTACTGCAACAATTTCTTGTTTCCATGGTTTGGCTTGCTGCAGCGTTTCAAAGGCGCTCGCTTCATCTAAGTGACGCAAAAAACATAATATCAGTTGGCTGGTAATACCCAATTCGAGCTCAGCCTGAAGCAGTGCTTGGGTTAGGCCTTCCATCACTGTGTCAAAGCTTATACCCCTGTCTGTGTGAGTTTGTGGATCAAAAAATAACTCTGTATGAAGCACATTATCGGCTTTACAGCGCAACATATAAGCCCAAGTTAAGTCATAAAAATCTCTTTTACTGATCAGTACTTGAGCTCCCTGGTAATAAATATCCAAAAATGACTGTAAATTAGAGAAATCATAAGCACCACGCACTTCCTCTGGGTTGGAGAATGGAATATCTATACCATTGCGCTGCGCTAGCTCAAACATAAGCTCGGGCTCTAAACTTCCTTCAATGTGTAAATGCAATTCTACTTTTGGCAAACCCGCAATAAATTGATACAAAATAGCATTCCCATTAGCCTGACATAATAAACGTTATTCTATCATTAATTACTTAGCTCAAGGAGCTTGGTCGGTTTTATGATCACTTCTCAGTTGATCATAAATTGATTAGACTAACAAAGGTAAGTAAGCAGCAGAAACTATAATAACAGGCAGTAAAAAACCTTATGCACTCAGCCAAACCTGACCTACGCAGCTACCCTAAAAACAGTGGATGGAAAAGAATGTATCACGCAACATCCTTCTCCCTTAAGGGCATGCTTTATTGCTTTAAAAATGAGGCAGGTATGCGTGAATATACTATGATATTTTTAGCAAGTATCCCTTTCACCATCTACCTTGGAGAATCACCTGTAGAGCGCATCCTCATGCTAGGGGCTGGTTTATTAGTGATACTCATGGAGTACCTTAACTCTGCTATAGAAACCACATTAGATCGCATTAGTTTGGCACACCATGACCTTACGGGGGCAGCAAAGGATATGGGGTCAGCCTCTGTTTTTGTTGCCGCTTTATTTTTTGTTTATGTTTGGGGTGAGTTTATTTACCGTCATTTTAGTTAATCTACTCTTATTAAAAAGCCCGCCTAGGCAGGCCTTTTATAGCTTTAGCACCGAATCTAAAACCTAAAATGCTCTTGGTCTAAGCCTTGTAGCGTGCCCGCTCCAGCTAGCATTGTAGTGGCGTGGGTCTGGGTTCTAGGCAACAAACGTGAGAAGAAAAATTGTGCTGTAAACAACTTCGCTTGGTAGAAATCAATATCACCAGCACCTTTCGCCAAAGCATCTTGAGAGACCTTTGCCGCTCGAGCAAAAAGGTATGCTTGGGTTACATAGCCTGAATACATTAAATAATCCACCGAAGCTGCACCCACCTCATTGCGATCTTTCAAGGCTGCCATACCCACTTTCATGGTCAGATCACCCCATTCTTTGTTAAGCGCCATTAGTGGCTCAATAAATTCAGCCATCACTTCATTTCCAGCTTCAGCTTTGCAGAAAAGATGGATTTTCTTAGTAAAAGCTTTAAGGCTTTGGCCCTGCGTCATGAGCACTTTACGCCCTAAAAGATCCAATGCTTGGATACCAGTAGTGCCTTCATAAATAGTCGAAATGCGTGCATCGCGAACAATTTGCTCCATACCATATTCACGAATGTATCCATGCCCACCAAAGCATTGCATACCCAAATTGGCAGACTCTAAGCCCGTTTCAGTCATGAATGCTTTAGCAATAGGTGTCAATAACGACAATAGAACTTCAGCTTCTTTGGCTTCATCTGTGGTGCCATTATGTGTGACAGTGTCATTTAATTGAGACAAATAATAAACTAACATACGTCCGCCTTCAGCAAAGGCTTTAGCTGTTAACAGCATCCTACGAACATCTGGATGAACAATGATTGGATCTGCGGGCTTTTCTGGCTCAACTGGACCAGCAAGAGAGCGCATTTGCAAACGCTCTTTGCTGTATTCTAAAGCACCCTGAAAGGCGCCTTCAGCTGAACATAACCCCTGCACTGCAGTACCTATACGCGCAATGTTCATAAAGGTGAACATGCAACTTAAACCTTTATTTGCTGGGCCAATAAGGTAACCTTTGGCGCCATCAAAGTTCATTACACAAGTCGCATTACCATGAATGCCCATTTTGTTCTCTAACGAACCGCATTTCACTTGATTACGCTCACCAAGGCTACCATCTGGATTAACATTAACCTTAGGTACGATAAACAATGAAATGCCTTTAGTACCCTCAGGCGCACCAGGTAAACGAGCAAGTACGATGTGCACAATGTTATCCACCATGTCATGCTCACCAGCAGATATAAATATTTTTGTTCCCGTAATGGCATAGCCACCATCTGCTTGAGGTTCGGCTTTGGTGCGTAATAAGCCTAAGTCTGTTCCACAATGAGACTCGGTTAAACACATTGTGCCAGTCCAGCGCCCCTCGACAAGAGGTAATAGATACAGTGTCTTCTGTGCATCAGTACCATGAGTTTCTATAGTATTCATCGCACCATGGCTTAGCCCCGGATACATACTCCAAGACCAGTTGGACGTGCCACTTAACTCGTTAATCATTGTGCCTAAAGACTCAGGCAACCCTTGCCCTCCAACAGATGGACTATGTGAAATAGAGGGCCAGCCGCCCTCTACATAACGCGCATAGGCTTCTTTAAACCCAGCGGGCGTCGTTACATGACCATCATCCCACGTACACCCCTGCTCATCGCCAGAAGCGTTAATAGGAGCTAGCACGTTTTCAGCAAACTTTGACGCTTCCTCAAGGATAGCATCAATTGTTTGTACATCAATATCCTCATTTCCTTGTAATGTTTTGTAGTGGTCAGACATGGCTAACACTTCGTGCATTACAAATTGAATGTCGCGTTGTGGGGCTCGGTAACTAGGCATGATGGCTCCATTTTTTTACAGCATAAGGGGGTATTTTCAAACAGTCGTTTGAAAATACCTTGTTTCCTATTGCTAGGTCAATTGTGAGACTTCATAGTCATCAAATAAAGCAATAAAGGCGTGGGAAGAGCACTCAAGATTCAACTAGCCAAAACGCTACTTAAGCAATAGGTTCAATTTCAGATAAGTTTGGCAAGCTTCAATCCTTGCCAAGGGAGAATCTACACTGACAAGGTTAGGAACCAAACCCAGCATAGGAGCTGGTATGCGATCTTTTAAAGTAGCAATATTAGCATCCAGCTCAATCATTTCAGGATCAACACAGTTAGCAACCCAACCTGCCAGCGTTAAGCCGTCCCTGGTAATCGCCTCGACGGTTAATAGCGCATGATTAATACATCCCAGGCGCATACCCACTACCAACACAACAGGTATAGATAAGCCTATGGCAAGATCGGCCAAAGTTTCACGCTCATTAACAGGCACCCGCCAACCACCAGCACCTTCTACTAAAGTTAAATCTGCCCCCTGCATTATCACACCACTAGTGTAACCAACAAGGCGATCTACTTGCATACGCTGCCCTTCTTTTTGGGCTGCGATATGGGGGGCAATAGGATCAATAAAAGCCACTGGATTAACCTGCTCATAATATAAAGGCAGTGTGCATTGTGCTAAAAGTTGTTGGGCATCATCATTTCTTAAACCATCTTTAGTTTCGATACAGCCAGCGGCCACAGGCTTAACTGCAGCTGTAGTCAAACCTTGGCTGCGTGCCTGAGCTAAAAGCGCACAAGCGATCATAGTTTTTCCAACATCAGTGTCTGTGCCAGCTATGAAGTAGCGTTTTTTTATACTCTTCATACAACTACCTTGGTTTTAGCTTTAATATAATAAACCTCATAGGTGACTGGCAGCTGGCCTTTCTCATCTCGCAAAGACTCATATGCCTGCACCATTTTACGCAAACGTCCAACTCCCATCAAACCCTGTGCTGCATAAGCATTATGATTACTTGCACCCAGTTGCTTTAAATCCTTAGTGAGTTGCTGCACAGATTTATATTTAAGTTCGATTAGTCTGCACTCAACGCTTACTTCTACGAAGTGGTTTTTAAGAGCCTTACGTAAAACCTCTAACGGCACAAACTCATTAACGTGCTGATAATTATCCACTTGGCCCCACGCCCACTTAAGTTGATGTAAGGTTTGTGGGCCTAATGTAGCACAGTGAAAAAAGCCATCTTCTGTCAAACAGTGGGCTACACCAGAAAATACAGCATCAAGGTTTTTGCACCACTGAATAGCTAAAGAGGAAGTCACTAAGTCATATGTACGGGCGTGGCCTGGCAAGGCCAAGGGAATTTGTTGCGCGTCACCTAATTGCCAGTTGAGTTTGCTGTTATGGTGACACGATTGAGCGTAGTCAATCATACCTTGTGCAATATCTAAACCCGTAACCTTAGTCACAGCTTCAAGATTAGCCAACTTAGCGCTGACATATCCTGTTCCACTGCCAATGTCCAACACACGACCTTGGTGAAGACCTGCACCCTTAGTGATTAGTTGGTCCGCCACGAGGCGCTGCAAGCCTGCAACTTGATCATAATTTTTAGCTGCTTGACTAAATGAGTGAGCCACATCTTGCACATCAGGTAAAAAATTTGTATTAGATATCACAAGGGCACCTCAAGGTGAAGAAAATTGGCCATCTGTCTCGTGACTCCACAATGTTCCAGTAAATAACCGTGAGCGCCTTCCACATAATTCACTTGCACGCTAGTAGGCAACTGTAACTGGCTCACCCATTCAAATGGTACCAATGCATCATGAGTAGCCAGCTCTATATAGCAGGACTGGGTGAGCTGACAAAGGTGCACTCGCTCATCTAATTCTTGCAATAACTTAAGACCAAAAGCTTTGCTCACCTGCACCTGCATAAGTTCAAGCATTTGCTCTACCAAAATCTTAGGAGCTACTGACCCTTTGGCTTGCAGACTTGCAAAACGTCGTAAGGTTTTGCTTGCCAAAGCCTCATAGCCTTGCTGAAATTGTGCCAACAAATTTGGTAACATGGCACTTGGCCAATTAGCCCCACTGGTAAATTTAGGGTTCACTGCTATTAGTGTGACGCTTTGAATGCGTGTATCGTTATGGGCCATGCGAATCGCTATTTGCGCACCTAATGACCAACCTAAAATATGGTATTGGTTTGGAAGAAATTGCTTGGTGCTAGCAATCCACTCATCAAGCTGTGAAATATTATTACGTTTGCCAGCAATAAAGGCATCCTTCCCGTGCCCTGGCAAATCCAGTAGTATCAGTTCATATTGACCCTGCAAGTCGTTCAGCATCACATCAGACCAACAGTTATTGTCATAACCCCAACCATGAAGTAAAACAAGCTTAGGTTTTTCAGTTATCGTAGACAAAGTTTTGAGGTCTCCATTTACTCTTTCACCGACGGCAACAAGCCTTGCTTTTGCAGCACGGCTAAGGCCTCAAGCAACTTTTGTAAATGGCTCTCTGTATGCGCCGCAGATAAAGTAATTCTTAAGCGCGCAGTGTCTTTTGGCACCGTTGGTGGGCGAATGGCTGTAACTAACAAACCCATGTCCTTAAGTGCGCTGCTTACTCTTAGTGCCACAGTTGATGATCCTAACATGATGGGCTGAATAGCCGTATCACTGGGCATCAAAGGCAGGCCTAGCTCTTTGGCTCGCTTCTTAAAAACATCAATCAAGTGTTTAAGATGCTGCTGTCGCCAAGGTTCATCTGTCAACAAATTAACCGCAGCAAGGCTTGCAGCAGCTATTGATGGTGGAAGAGCGGTGGTGTAAATATAGTTACGAGAAAACTGTATAAGACTTTCGATCAGCGTATCACTACCTGCTACAAAAGCACCATAACTACCCAAAGCCTTACCTAAAGTGGCCATATAAATGGGGCACTCTTTAACTGTAAGACCTTGTGCTATAGCACTACCTTCACCGTTGGGGCCAAGCACACCAAAACCATGGGCATCATCAATCATCAGCCAAGCCCTTTGCTCATTACAAACCTGGCTTAGTGGCTTTAGCGCGGCACTGTCACCATCCATACTAAATACGGCATCAGTGGCGACCAAACGTCGTCTTGCTTGAGTATTTTTTAGTTGTTGCTGTAAATCAAGGCTGTCATTGTGACGATAGCGCTTAAATTTAGCTGCACTTAGTAGCCCACCATCCAATAGAGATGCATGATTCAAACGGTCTTGGTAGATGGCATCTTGGCGCTCTAGCAGGCTGCTGATCACCCCCATATTGGCCATATAGCCACTAGAAAATAACAATGCTCTGGGACGTTGCGTAGCTTTAGCTAATGATTCTTCTAGCTCATGATGCAGATCAGTGTGACCTACGACCAGATGTGATGCCCCACTGCCTAATCCGTAATCAACACAGGCTTTTTTCGCAGCACTGATCAGCTGCGGATGGTTAGCTAAACCTAAGTAATCATTACTACAAAAAGCCAGTAGAGCCTGCCCATTTACCTTTAGTTCTGGGGCTTGTGGCCCTGAATGTGAAGTTCGGCTGCGATACAAATCATCAGCTTGGCGTCGCTTAAGTTGCTCATCAAAAATGTGGTCTAAACTGTGCATTAGAGACTAGCGTCAACAAACATGTGCTCCGAGCGTGCATGATTAATCGCCTGTTCGATGGCACCTTGGTGTGCCTCATCAGAAACATCTTGGCCTTTTTCAGGACGAATGCCTAACTTAGAAAATAATGCTCTGTCTTTTTGTGCAGCTGGGTTTTCGGTAGTCAGCAATCGCTCACCATAAAATATTGAATTAGCACCGGCAAAGAAACACATCGCTTGCATTTGCTCATTCATTTGCTCCCTTCCCGCAGACAAACGCACATGAGATTGGGGCATTAATATACGCGCAACAGCTATAGTGCGTATAAAATCGAATGGTTCAAGGTCTTCAATTTGATCTAAAGGAGTGCCTTCAACTTTTACTAACATGTTGATAGGCACGCTTTCTGGATGCTGTGGCATATTAACTAACTGTTGTAACAACCCCACGCGATCCCTTAAGTCTTCTCCCATTCCTACGATCCCACCAGCACACACTTTCATGCCAGAATCACGCACATTGGTTAAGGTATTCAAGCGATCTTGATAGGTTCTGGTAGTGATAATAGACCCATAAAATTCTGGTGAAGTGTCAAGGTTATGATTGTAATAATCTAACCCCGCTTCAGATAATTCTTGGGCTTGCTCTGGCGCTAACATGCCTAAAGTCATGCATGTCTCAAGGCCCATAGCTTTTACTTCTTTAACCATCTCTAATACGTATGGCATATCTTTAGCACGGGGATTTTTCCAAGCAGCTCCCATACAAAAACGAGTTGCCCCTGTGGCTTTCGCAGCCTCAGCCTCTATGATCACTTCTTTGACTTTCATTAAGCGCTCAACTTCTAGACCAGTATCATTATGAACACTTTGTGGACAATATTTACAATCTTCAGGGCAAGCCCCCGTTTTTATAGACAATAATGTGCTGACCTGTACTTCATTGGGGTCAAAATGCTTGCGATGAATTGTTTGAGCCTTAAAGAGGAGGTCATTCATTGGCAAAGAGAACAATTGAGTGATTTCATTAACACCCCAATCATGTCGCTGGTCAATTTTCAAAAGTGAACTAGACTTAGTGTCTGTATTCATAGAAGTGTCAGTGGAAGTGTTCGTTGATGTCATGGAATTGCCAGCTTAGGAGTTCAGCAAGCATATTAAAAGCTAGGCATTTTTAGTCAACTAATTAGCTCAAGGAGGTTTACATCTGGTCATTAATTAATCAATTCAAGCAGGTCATTCAACCATCTTGCATGGTTTGCGGTGCACACCCACACCAACAAGATAATCTATGCACGGCGTGTCGCTTAGACATACCATAGAGCAAAAACTCCTGTGATGTGTGTGCCACGTTTTTGAGTTATAACAAACTAGATAGCAATCAAATTTGTCTTGACTGCTTGCAAGAACCGCCGCCATATACCAAAACAATATGCGCTTTTGATTATTTTGCCCCTATTAGTGGACTGCTCAATCAATTCAAGCATCAACGTAACCTTGCCGCTGGCCGCCTACTCACATCGTGCCTAAGCAAAACTATTACTAAGGTAGCGCTAAAAGATAAAGCGATGATGCCGCAATTACTTATACCCGTACCCTTACATAAACGCAGATTAAGACAACGAGGATTTAACCAAGCACAATTTATCGCTACAGGTTCAAGTCAATCACTAAACGTGAGGATGAATACAGTTGTATGCCATCGGCCTGAGTACCAATCACCCCAACAAGGGTAAACTCGCAAGCAAAGATTAGAGCAAATGAAAGGCATTTTTAAGGTTACCCCTAAAAAAGCAGACCAAAGGATTAGTCGTATCGCCATTATTGATGACGTGATGACTACAGGAGCCACGGCCCAAGCATTAAGCACGGATATACTTAACTCTTGGGGTGGACCTTTAGATATTCAAGTTTGGTGTGTTGTTAGAGCACAACCTCAAAACATCAGACTTGATTGGTGAGGTTTCTATTCCTGCTCAATCGGTTCTTGCTCAGAAGACCCTTCACCGGTGGATTTTTCATCTTGAATCCGCTGGTAGATTTCTTCGCGATGGACCGCTACGTCACGAGGAGCATTAACCCCAATTCGCACTTGATTACCTTTTACACCTAGTACGGTGACTGTAACATCATCACCCACCATTAACGTTTCACCGACACGTCGAGTCAAAATTAACATACAAAAGCTCCATTTTATTGGGCCGATAAACCAACCATCAGTTTCCGACACCTTAATTATTCCTGCACAACTTGCTTTCTAGCGATATATATAATGATAACTTACTAATACAGTAAATCATTACCCAACGATCATAATTGTAAATCTACTATTCTTCAATAGTTTGTGGCTTATCCATTTCAAAAGTAGAATGGAGGGCGCGTACCGCTAGCTCTAAATATTTTTCATCAATAACCACTGATACTTTGATTTCTGAGGTTGAAATCATCTGAATATTAATATTTTCTTTAGCCAAACTATCAAACATCCGGCTTGCAACGCCAGCATGGGATCGCATCCCTACCCCTACAATAGAAACTTTGGCAATCTTTTGGCTACCAACAGCACCTGATGCATTAAGGCTTTGGGCAATAGTTTTCAACGTAGTCAATGCTAGATCATAGTCGTTCCGATGAACGGTAAAAGTAAAGTCTGTGAGGCCTTCAGCGCTCACATTTTGCAATATCATATCCACTTCTACGTTCGCATCACTAATGGGGCCTAATATTTTGGATGCCACACCAGGCACATCAGGCACACCTGTAACAGTAAGCTTAGCTTCATCGCGGTTAAAGGCGATGCCAGAGATAACAGGTTGTTCCATAGTATTTTCACTCTCAGTTGTAATCAATGTTCCTGGGCCTTCTTTAAAACTATGTAGCACACGAAGTGGTACATTATATTTGCCCGCAAATTCGACTGCACGTATCTGTAAAACCTTTGACCCTAAGCTGGCCATTTCCAACATTTCTTCAAAGGTGATTTCTGCAAGACGTTGGGCACTATCTACCACTCTTGGGTCAGTGGTATACACGCCATCCACATCTGTGTATATCTGACACTCATCAGCTTTTAGAGCCGCTGCCAGCGCTACACCTGTCGTGTCCGAGCCACCGCGACCAAGGGTAGTAATATTACCCATATCATCTACGCCCTGAAAGCCAGCGACAACTACAACCCGACCTTTAACTAAATCATTACGGATACTATCTACATCAATATTTTGAATGCGAGCTTTAGTATGTGAAGAATCAGTTTGGATCTTAACCTGAGCGCCTGTGTATGATCGAGCTGGGCAATTAAGTTCAGTTAAGGCCATGCATAACAAAGCGATAGTTACTTGCTCTCCCGTAGAGACAAGAACATCCATCTCCCTAACTGAAGGGTTGGCCTGAATCTCATTGGCCATACCTATAAGGCGATTGGTTTCGCCACTCATAGCCGAGACAACAACAACAATGTCATGACCTTGATCTTTGAAGCCTTTTACTTTTTGCGCCACTTGTTGAATTCGTTCTACAGAACCAACAGAAGTGCCACCAAATTTTTGTACATACAACGCCATCTTCATTCCCTAATATCAATCTAAATATTTTACGCCTTGACCTTACAGCAACTCAAGTTAGTGTTAACTAAGCTGATCTTGTATCCATGTCTTAGCACTTTCTAAAGCCCCTGTTAACTGGTCAGCTTGACCACCGCCTTGGGCCATATCAGGCCGACCTCCACCTTTACCCGACATGCTAGATGCCGTGTGACGAATTAAATCACCAGCTTTAACCTTACCGGTTAAATCCTTGGTCACACCAGCTACAATACTTGCCTTATCATCTTGTGTTACTGCAAGCATAACCACACCTGAACCAAGCTGGTTGCGTAACTGATCCATTGCATCACGCAATGACTTTGGCTCTACGCCTTCTAACTGGGTAATCAATACCTTTATGCCGTTAATCTCTTGTACTTGAGAAAGCAGATCTGACCCTTGGGATGCAGCCATCTTAGCTTTAAGCTGATCTAACTCACGCTCTAAAAGACGATTTTTTTCAATAATACTTTGCACCTTGTCGGTCACTTGCTCACGATTAGCTTTCACCAACCCAGATACCGTGGAGAGCATCATGCAAGTCGATGCTAGCCATTGGCTCGCTGCAGCGCCAGTGAGAGCCTCTACCCTCCTTACACCAGATGCTACGCCTGATTCTGAAGTAATGATAAACGCACCTATGTCTCCAGTACGCTCAACATGGGTGCCACCACAAAGCTCCAAAGAAAAAACATCGATTTGCGAAATGAGGGTTTCTTGTCCGTGTGCAGCGACACTACCCATGGTCACCACTCGTACTTGCTCTCCGTATTTTTCGCCAAAAAGCGCCATCGCACCAGCAGCTTTAGCTTTGTCTATTGCCATGTTTTCCACAGCCACCAAGGTATTGTCACGAATTTCTTTATTGACCATTGACTCAATCATAGCCAACTGATCTGTGGAAACAGGCTCTGGGTGTGAAAAGTCAAACCTTAATCTTTGTGGGTCAACTAAAGAACCTTTTTGTATAACATGGTCACCTAATACACGACGCATAGCTTCGTGGAGTAAATGTGTTGCTGAGTGGTTTTTTGCAGAATTACTGCGCAAGTTTGGACTCACTAGGGTTTCAACTTCATCACCCACTGTTAGGCTACCTGACGTCAATTTTCCATGATGAACAAAATGATTGCCTTGTTTGAGTGTATCACTAACTTCAAAGCATCCACCGCTCCATTCAATAACACCATGGTCCCCAGCTTGCCCGCCTGACTCAGCATAAAACGAGGTACTGTCCAAGACTAATTGCACATTACCTGGTTTAGATATATTTTCACTTAGTTGACCATCAGTAATAATTGCAACAATTTTGCCCGTATGATTTAGCTTATCGTAACCTTCAAATTGGGTCTGACCAGGTATATCAAGTTTATGACTGTAGTCCACAGAAAAGCTACTGGCTGAACGAGCCCGCATGCGCTGTTGCTCCATAGCATTTTCAAAACCACTAATATCCATTTCTAAATTGCGTTCACGAGCAATATCTCCCGTAAGGTCTACAGGAAAGCCGAACGTATCATAAAGTTTGAAAATGGTTTCACCGGGGATAGTTTTCCCACTTAATTTATTTAGGTCTTGCTCTAGAATGCGCATCCCCTGATCCAAGGTTTTAACAAATTGGATTTCTTCTTTGGCGATGACTTTTTCAATGGTCGATTGCGCAGCTGCTAGATCTGGATAGGCTTCTCCCATCTCTATTACTAATGGCGCAACTAACTTATTGAAAAAACTTCCTTGAGCACCAAGCTTATTGCCATGCCTTATTGCACGTCGCATGATGCGACGTAATACGTAGCCTCTGCCCTCGTTAGAGGGCATCACACCATCCAAAATCAAGAAAGACACAGAGCGAATATGATCCACAATCACACGCAGTGACTTGCTTTCCATATCATCTGTACCAATCACCTGTGCAGTTGCCTTTAACAAATGCTGGAATAAGTCAATTTCGTAGTTTGAATGTACGTTTTGAAGGATCGCAGCAATACGCTCAAGGCCCATACCTGTATCGATTGATTGTTTTGGTAAAGGCGTCATCGCCCCGCTTGAATCACGGTTAAACTGCATAAACACCATGTTCCAAATTTCTATATAACGGTCGCCATCTTCTTCAGGAGTTCCTGGAGGGCCACCCCAGATGTCTTCACCATGGTCATAAAATATTTCAGAACAAGGGCCACAGGGGCCTGTATCACCCATAGACCAAAAATTGTCTTCGTCTAAGCGGGAAAAACGTTCTTGGTTGATCCCGATTTCTTCAAACCAAATTTTTTCAGCTTCAGCGTCACTATGGTGCACGGTGACCCATAACTTTTCTTCAGGAAGCCCAAGCTCTACAGTTAAAAAATTCCAAGCAAACCTTATCGCGTCTTGCTTAAAATAATCGCCAAAACTGAAATTACCCAACATTTCAAAGAATGTATGATGACGCGCCGTATAACCCACATTTTCTAAATCGTTGTGTTTACCACCAGCGCGCACACAGCGCTGGGATGAGACAGCACGCTTATAAGAACGCTCTTCGTCACCTAGAAAAAGATCTTTAAATTGAACCATTCCTGCATTGGTAAATAATAAGGTGGCATCATTACCTGGAACCAAAGAACTACTTGGCACAATTTGGTGATCTAAGTCTTGATAATACTTAAGAAATGCCTGACGGATAGCGGCGATCTTCATGGTCAGTCTCACTGTTAACACAAAAGTGTAAGTATATACTGAACCACTAATGGCTTTCGAGTATTGCTGGAAATTTACCCCTTAAATGGGGCTATTATTAGAATTTTTTGCAGATAATTGAACAGACTTACAAATGTTCGTCTGGGTGAGCGTCTAAAGCATAATAAATTTGTTCTTGGGCAAAGCCACGTTGATATAAATATTTTGCTTGTTTTGCACGCTCTTTTAGATCTGATGCTAGCACTTGTCCATAATGTTTACGTTTTTGTTGTAACGCTTTTTCGAACCAGTCAAAGTTTTTTTCAAGTAATTGTTGGTGAATAAGCTCACGATTTAAACCATATTGAAGGCCCCACTGGTATACACGAGAGGGACCATAACCTGCATTAGCTTTTGATCGCACTAACACTTCAGCAAAACGTTGATCAGATTGCAAACCCAATCGGTAAAGATCATCAAGCAAGCTATCTATATCAACCTGCCAGCCATTTTCTAATGCCTTGATGTGCAACTTTCGCTGCAGCTCATTTCTTGACTGTTCACGTCGAGCCAACAACCCGATAGCTTTATAACGCAAAGCTGCAGTTTGTTTTTCGACCCCTCCAACCAAAACCGGCTTTCTCATAACCAATAAAACTAGCGCATAAATTTAGAATGTAAGTGGAGTAACCACATCACTTGCTTCTTCAGCTTTAGGAATGCTCAAAAGAGCCTCTCTGATCTGCAACTCGATTTCTTGACCAATCTCTGGATGGTCTAATAAATACTGTGACGCATTAGCTTTACCTTGCCCTATTTTATCGCCTTTGTATGCATACCAAGCGCCGGCTTTATCAACTAAACCTTGCTTAACACCTAGGTCGATGATTTCACCCATACGGAAAATACCCTTACCGTATATGATTTGAAATTCGGCCTGTTTAAAGGGAGATGCTACTTTATTTTTTACAACCTTAACTCGTGTTTCATTGCCGACGATTTCGTCGCCACTTTTTACTGCACCTATACGACGAATATCCAAACGCACCGAAGAATAGAATTTTAATGCATTGCCTCCAGTGGTGGTTTCTGGGCTACCAAACATAACACCAATTTTCATACGAATTTGGTTAATGAAGATGACCAAGCAATTAGCATTTTTAATATTACCTGTGATCTTGCGCATTGCTTGAGACAATAAACGCGCTTGCAATCCTACGTGGTGATCGCCCATTTCGCCTTCGATTTCTGCCTTGGGTGTCAGGGCAGCTACCGAATCAATAATAATCACATCAACCGCATTAGAGCGCACTAGCATGTCTGTAATTTCAAGAGCTTGCTCGCCAGTGTCTGGCTGACTCACTAATAAATCATCTACATTAACGCCTAATTTTTCTGCATAGCTAGGATCTAGCGCGTGCTCCGCATCAACAAAAGCACAGGTTTTACCAATTTTTTGAGCTTCAGCAATCACTTGTAGTGTAAGCGTAGTTTTACCAGAAGATTCAGGACCATAGATTTCACATATGCGACCAAACGGTAAGCCACCTATGCCCAAAGCAATATCTAGCCCAAGAGAACCTGTGGACACTGAAGGTATAGCTTCACGTGGTTGATCACCCATGCGCATTACTGCACCCTTACCAAATTGACGTTCGATTTGACCTAGCGCTGCATCGAGGGCTTTTTGTTTGTTTGCATCCATGGGGTTCACCTTGTTTTTTGAGGCTTAAAAGCCTACGCCTTTCGTCTTTTTTAAATACTGTAATTACATACAGTAACTGTCTGTATGTACAGTATTAAACCACACCTGAGAAAAAGTGCAAGGCTTAATACATCAATCCTCTAAAAAGCAGCTTATAATTCCTTTTAGAGCCATACGTACCGCAGTATTTTGAACTTTATTCCGGTTACCAGAGAGTTGATATAATTGGCTATTCGCCACAACCCCATTAGCACACCAAGCGATCCAAACTGTGCCTACGGGTTTGGAAGGAGTTCCACCACCTGGACCTGCAACACCACTCACAGCAACGCACATGGATGAGCTCAAAGCTTCACAACCGCCAGTAGCCATATATTCAACTACCTCTTGGCTAACCGCTCCATATTTATTGATGATTCCTGGTGGCACACCCAACAAGTTTATTTTGGCATCATTGGTATAACTAATGATGCCCCCATTAAACCAACTTGAGCTTCCTGCTAAAGAGGTCAAAAGGGCTCCTATTGCGCCACCTGTACATGACTCAGCTGTAGCTAAGGTCATGCCTTTAGCAACTAAGAGCTCTGCCACTTCAGAGGCTAATTTTTTGTCTTGTTTAAGCTCTAGATCGACATTGTGCATCGTAGCTTGAGCTGACTTATTTTGCATGATTAGATTACCATTTAAACAACTAACGCATTGACCATTGCCAATGCAGGCCGCATTTCAAATTACTCAGACACTCTAAGCATTTAGGCTCAAGTAAACGTAAGTTTAAATTGCCCGTGTTGGCCTGCTTCTAGTAATATAGCTGCTTAACCGAGCTTTTTACCCGCAGGATATTTTTCATGGCAGTCACTAGCAAATATAGCAACCACACGCCTATGATGCAGCAGTATTTGGGTATTAAGCAAGACCATCCTAATGATCTAGTATTTTATCGCATGGGCGATTTTTACGAAATGTTCTATGAGGATGCTAAAGAGGCATCACAGCTACTTGATATTTCTTTAACCTCAAGAGGACAATCTGCAGGTCAGCCGATACCCATGTGTGGCATCCCTTATCATGCAGCTGAAGGTTATATCGCCAAAATTGTTAATGCTGGTCGCTGTGTTGCAGTGGCTGAACAAATTGGAGACCCTGCAACAAGCAAAGGCCCTGTAGATAGGCAAGTGGTCCGTTTGGTCACGCCCGGCACACTTACAGACGAAGCATTAATGGACTCTTCTCGTGATCACTTACTCAGTGCAGTATGCCAATTACAAGGCACATACGGGGTGGCTAGTTTAGACATGAGTAGCGGTCGCTTTACCTTGGTAGAAGCCAATACACCTGAGCAACTACAGACACAACTCCAGCGGTTAAGGCCAGTGGAGCTGCTTTTTGAAGAAACTAGCAACGTTTGTGACCACATTCAAGAATGGAGCTGTCGCAAGTCACAACCTAGTTGGCATTTCGCTTACGACACTGCCTTAAGGTTACTTTGTAGCCAGTTCAACACCCGAGATTTAAGTGGTTTTGGATGCGACTCTATGAACGCGGCTATTTGTGCTGCTGGATGCTTATTAAATTATGCTAAGGAATCTCAAAAGGGTGACTTACCCCATCTGCGAAATTTGCAAGTAGAGCTGCCACAAGATACTCTGATTTTGGATGGCCCCAGTAGAAAGAATTTGGAAATTGATCACAATATACAAGGTGGTGATCAATTTACTTTGGCAGCCTCTTTGGATACAACAGCTACACCTATGGGAGGAAGGCTTTTACGCCGGTGGCTCAACAATCCCTTACGTGACATTACTATACTTGAGCAAAGACAAGAGTTTATCAGCCAAGTAATGGCACATAATAACCCAGAAGAGTTTCAACAATGCCTCAAACCCATAGGTGATATGGAGCGTATTCTATCTCGTGTTGCTCTAAGATCAGCACGCCCAAGGGATTTATCGCGTCTTTGTGTCAGCCTTAGTACTTTGCCTAGCATACAAGTTTTGCTAAGCACGCTGGACACTCAAAAAGCACTTTCATTAGCAGCTAACATTAATGACTTTCCAGATATTGTTAGCTTATTAACTGAAGCTATTACCCAGAACCCACCTGTCATTATAAGAGACGGTGGCGTTATTGCAGACGGTTATGATGAACAACTGGATGAGTTACGTGGACTTAGTCAAAATGCAGGACAATTTTTACTTGATTTGGAAATCCAAGAGCGGCAAAGAACTGGCTTATCCACCTTAAAAGTGGGTTACAACCGGGTACATGGATATTATATTGAAATAAGCAGATTACAATCTGACCAAGCTCCTACAGAGTATCTGCGTCGGCAAACTTTAAAAAATGCCGAGAGATTTATCACACCAGAGCTTAAGGCGTTTGAAGACAAAGCTTTAAGTAGTAAGAGCCGCAGCTTAGCTAGAGAAAAAGAACTTTATGAAGCCCTCATTGAAAAACTAGCTACGCACCTGACAAAACTGCAGTGCGCAGCAGATGGCATTAGTGAATTTGACGTGCTGTGTTGCCTAAGTGAGCGGGCACTTACTTTGGATCTTAGCAAGCCTAAACTAGTTTCTGAACCTGGAATTGATATTAGTCAAGGCCGTCATCTAGTCGTTGAGCAACTGATCACAAACCCGTTTGTAGCTAATGACACTATGCTTAAAAGTGACGCCAGCATGATGATGATCACAGGCCCAAATATGGGCGGTAAATCTACTTATATGAGACAGGTAGCACTTATTGTCATCATGGCCCAAATAGGCTCTTACGTACCTGCGTCTTCTGCTACCATCGGTATTGTTGATAGAGTATTTACACGTATGGGCAGCAGTGACGATCTTTCTGGAGGCCGCTCAACCTTTATGGTTGAGATGACAGAAACAGCTAACATACTCAATAATGCAAGCGCTAAAAGTCTTGTTTTGATGGATGAAGTGGGACGTGGGACGAGTACGTTTGATGGCTTATCTTTGGCTTGGTCCTGCGCCTTAAACTTGGCTAAAGACATAGGCGCTTTAACCCTTTTTGCCACTCACTATTTTGAAATGACACAGCTATCACATCAATTAACACAAGTGAAAAATGTTCATTTAGACGCCACAGAACATGACGACAACATCATTTTCATGCACAAAGTATTACCTGGGCCTGCAAATAAGAGTTATGGACTACAAGTTGCAAAATTGGCTGGGGTGCCCCAACAGGTGATTAGTGAGGCCAAACAAAAGCTGCTGCACTTAGAGCAAAGTGAGCAGCAAAACATACCCAAAAATGTGACTGAAGCGCCACTTCAAACAGAGCTTTTTAGCAGTTTGTCTCACCCCGTAGAGCTACTTTTAGAGGAGACTAAAGCAGATGAACTCACTCCTCGACAAGCACTTGATCTCATTTACCAAATGCAAAAACTGATAGAGCGATAATGGCTCAACATTGCATGACTTATGCTTGAATTAGAACTGCGCTTTATTATAGATCAGAATCCAATAAGTCTGAGCCATTAAGACCCCCAATTTCTATGATATTGCGCAAGCTCCTTAGTGCGGCAACTTGAACCTGGCGTACATTTTCTCGGGTTAAGCCAACTTCTTGACCCACATTCTCTAGTGTGCCGGCAGTATGGCCTCGCAAACCAAATCGACGGCATATAACTTTTTTTTGAATATCAGATAGTCGATCTACCCACTGCTCCATATTGCTCATCAAGTTAGCGTCTAATACAATTTTTTCGGGCCCTTGATTGTTCTGATCAGGTATCGTTTCTAACAGCGTAGCATCACTATTAGTACTTAACGAATGGTCTATCGACCCCACTTTTTGGCTTAGATTAAGAAGTGCACTAACACGCTGAACTGGCTTGCCAAGATATTCGGAAATTTCTTCCAAGGTAGGTTCATGGTCTAATTTTTGTGTAAGCTCTTTAGTAGCTTTAAGCTGCACATTTAACTCTTTAGCTACATGTATTGGTAACCGAATAGTGCGGGATTGATTCATAATGGCGCGCTCTATCGTTTGGCGAATCCACCAAATCCCATACGTTGAAAAGCGATACCCTCTTTCAGGGTCAAACTTTGACACCGCTCTAATTAAGCCAAGATTCCCTTCTTCGATCAAATCCAGAAGTGTTAAGCCACGATATACATAGCGACGGGCAATTTTAACGACCAACCTTAAGTTGCTTTCAATCATACGATGACGAGCTTGCTCATCACCTTTTAGAGCCAAACGAGAAAAGTACTTTTCTTCTTCAGCTGTTAGCAAAGCGCAAAAACCAATTTCATTTAAGTATAGGCTGGTTGCATCTTTAACTTCGCTTACTCTATTAGAATAAGTGCCAGTAGATTTATACTTTTCATACTCTATCTTACTGCGCTGCTTATGAGCTTCATCTACTGATAATTTTCGCATCATTTAACTCACCTAATATAGCCAACAACCTTACTAAAAAAGACATTGGTATTCTGTTAGGGACAATTTACAGTTTTGGTAAATAGCTCAATGGGTTAACAGGTTTGCCGTTTTTACGGATTTCAAAATGTAGCCTCGGGTCCAACTGCGGCCCCTTACCTACTTTGGCTATCACCTGCCCTGCCTTGACAGTGTCACCTTCCTTAACGACAATCCTACTATTATATGCATAGGCACTAAGAAAGGTATTATTGTGCTTTATTACAACTAGTTTTCCGTACCCCTGAATCCCACTGCCAGCATATACTATTATTCCGCTAGATGCTGCTTTTACCGAATTTCCCAGCGAAGAAGATAAGTCGATCCCGTGAAAAACACTACCCTTGCTTGAAAAAGACTTGATTACCCTACCTTGTAATGGCCAATTCCACTGAACAGATAATGGGCCTTTATAAGCTTTTTCAGTAACGGTATTGGAGTTATTTACGGGTGCTGAAGAGGCGGGTTTATTGACCACAGCATTGTCACTAACAACTGGCTTTTTTATCAACTTCTTTGCAGACGAATGACTAATTGAATTACTATTATCTGTATCATTAAAATAGAGTATTTGGCCTACATAAATAGTGTACGGAGAAGGTATATTATTAACTTTAGCTAATGTTTTATAATCCCAGCCAAAGCGCCATCCAATAGCAAACATGGTATCGCCAGACTTGACTTGATAGGACTTAGGAACACTTTGAACACGATTAGCCGAAGATATTAGGCCATTGCTGTAGCTAAGCTCCTGCACAGGTGCGTATTGACTGGTGCTACAGCCTACTAGTAACCAAACAAACACACCTATAATAAAATATTTAATTAACGATAAAACACCTGTATCTAAGCACATATCTAGGCTGCCAAATCTTGCAGCTGAATACGGCCAAATTTGGCAACAACCAGCCCTGCTAGAATGCAAACTACAAGACACCACATGAGCTGATTATCAGCACCGGTGATCTGGCTATAGGTCCAAGGCATTAAGTTTTCTTGCTCGAGTGGCACTTCTAATCCCGCACTATTAAGACGATATGAGAGTGTATACTTCCATGGCCATAACTTAACAGCAGAGCCCATCATTAATCCAGCTAACAAACTCATTACAGCTGCTGTATGGCGCTTTAATAAATAGCTGATTAACCGGCTAAAAACCAACAACCCAAAGCCACAACCTAAAGCAAATACAGCAATCACTTGGAAATCTAAGGCAGCTAAACGGGCAATCAAAAAAGGATAGATACCCAACATCAATAAGATAAAACTACCTGAAATGCCAGGTAGTATCATAGCGCTTATGGCCACAGCTCCTGCTGCCATCAACCATAGGTAACCCAGCCCGGAGAATCCTTCAACGCTCTGCAATATAGGCAGATTGGCTAAGGATACGCTTACTAAGAGCCCTACAAAAAGCCAGTATTTGCGCAACTGGCTTTGGACGTATAACTCTCTTAGTAGCAAGGCGCTAGCAACCATAATCAGACCCAAAAACAAACTCCACATGATCAAAGGCTGGGCATAAAGTAACCAAGCGATCACCTGGGACAACAATAGGATAGAGGAAATTATTCCAATCGCTAAGTTTGTCAAAAATAAGCCGTCTACATAATTCCAGGCCTTGCGAATTTCTCTCACCCGCACAAGTTTCAATAAATGCATATCAAAGCGACTAATTGCAGCCAGCAGGCGCCCATAGATGCCACCTAACAAAGCTACAGTACCTCCAGATATCCCAGGCACTAGATCTGCTGCGCCCATGAGTAGGCCTGTGAAGAATGTTCTCCATTGTATTAACGTGTTTTTAACCATCGCTATATTAATCCATTAATTAAGGGCACAAAATTAGCCGCTTCTACTTTTTGTTTGCTAAAGTGATTACCTGAGCGCGTGATTTTCAACAAATATTGCTCATTTCCACCTACAGGAATGATCATACACCCCCCTTCGGCAAGCTGCCATTGAAGTGCTTTAGGCACCTGAGATGGTGCGGCTGTAACCATAATACCGTCAAAAGGTTCACGAGCTGGCCATCCTTCATAACCATCTCCATGTTGATAGACAACATTGTGAATGTCCATAAGTGCCAAACGCTGCTTAGCTCGGTTCAGTAAAGGCTCAATACGCTCCATAGAAAATAACTTAGGTACTAGCTGAGCCAATATGCAGGTTTGATAACCGGAGCCTGTGCCTATTTCTAATACTTTCTTAGCCGCGCATGATTCAAGCAAAAGCTCACTCATACGTGCCACTGTATAAGGTCTTGATAGTGTCTGATTATGGCCAATGGGTAACGATTTATCTTCATAAGCACGATGGGCTAAAGCTTCATCTAAAAATAAGTGCCTAGGTGTTGATCGCATCACCTCCAGCACTCGAGCATCAGCTACTCCAAGGCTTTTTAGCGTATCCACCAATCGCTCTCGAGTACGCTGAGATGTCATACCAATCCCTTGCTTATTGGCAGCTGTGCGTTTGGGATCAGTAACACTGTAGCGCATTAAGACATACCCTGTAACCAATCAATCACAGTATCAAAAGATTTATGGCAAGCCATGTCTGGGGATAAAGGTGTCACTGACACGTATCCATGTTGTACTGCATGAAAGTCGGTTCCTTCACTTGCATCCTTAACCTTTCCTGCTGGACCAATCCAGTAGCATTTATGACCTCTTGGGTCTTGGGCATCGATCACACACCCTCCTTGCTCTCGGCTGCCTAATCGGGTCACTTTAACACCTTTAATTTGGTCAAAAGGTAGATCTGGTACATTAACATTAATGATGCAGCGTGGCGGCAAATCTAGCTGATGAATTATTTTCACTAACTGCCTAGCTACTTTTGCAGCGCTTAAAAAATTAACATTACCTACTAAAGAAACAGCAACGCAATGGTGGGCAAGATAACGACCTTCCATTGCTGCCGCGACAGTGCCCGAATAGAGCACATCATCACCAAGATTGGCACCGTGATTTATGCCAGAGACGACCATCTCTGGGGCGATATCAAGAGCCCCATTGATACCAAGGTGCACACAATCTGCAGGTGTCCCATCGATACTAAAAAAGCCATTTTCGTGCGGTGTCACTCTGACTGGGCGAGATAAAGTTAACGAGTTACTGGCCCCACTCAAATCTCGATCAGGTGCAACGACTGTGACTTGGTGATCTTTTTCAAGTTGCTTTACCAGATGAGACAACCCTAAAGCATGCACGCCGTCATCATTAGATATTAGTAATTGCATTGTGTCATTCCTTGTTTGTCTGTGTAATCTTCAATCATTACTAAGGCGTTTGCGCCTGGGCTAATTCTCGTATTAATGCCGTAGCATAACTGCCTCGCATTAAATGAAAATTGAGCTCTAATATATTATTTTCACACCAACGCCAGGCGAAGTCTTTGGGCCATAAGCGCAAACTACGCCTTTGAGCAGTCATATCTTGCTCAATCAAAGCGTCTATCCAAGGCTGCCAAGGTGCTAAGACGCTTGCTTCATAAATACTTGCTGGAGTGGGAGGAGGGTTGCCAGCACGCCCAGCCATGACCCCAGTGGGAGCTAAGTCGCCACTGTTAATACGTTGCTGCACACTTTCCAAATCGCTTAAAGCAACAGCATCAAATTGACTGAAGCCGTCGCTAAACATGCAACGCTCTCCCACTGACGCTTTGAGCCACGACTCATCACTAACTCTCTCACTCAAAAGCTGGTTAAATAAGTAAGAGCGTGTTGATGACAACGCCATACCTCGCTTAAAACGATCCTTGATGCGCTTGCCCTGCATCATCGACAAAGCAAGGGCTAGATTACCACCTTGTCGACCAAACCGTTGGTCACCAAAATAATTTGGCGCACCTTGTCGTGAAATCAACTCAAGCTTTTTTTCTAATGCTTCACTTTGGGTGATATTACGCAAACGAATGGCAAAAAAATTACCTTGATGTACCCCTGTCTTTAATTTTCGCTGATGCCTAACTACTTGATGCAAATGAAGTTCTGAACTTTGAAGCAATTGCCAATCAGGGTCTACAACTTCTGATTTTCCTGGTAAGTGCACTCCAAACCATTGCCTAGTTACACCTCTGCGATCTTTCAGGCCAGAGTAATTCACCTGTCTAACAGGCACACCCGCAAACTTTGCAATATTACGGGCTAAAAAGTCAGTATTAGTATCAGTTTTAGTGATGTCCAGATACACGTGCTCGCCTTCGCCACAAGGCTCATAGCCTAAATCTTCTGTGACTAAAAAATCACTACAATAGGTTTTGAGATGTGCATTTGACGTTGGCACACCTGATGCGTAGGCCCACTCAACTGGCCATTGAAGAGGTTGCAATAATGCGGTGCTCATCAATCTTCCACCAATTGGTAAAAGGTTTCATTAGGCTTAACCATACCAAGATCGTGACGTGCACGCTCCTCAATTGCAGCGATACCCTGCTTCAGGTCTAAAACCTCTGCATGAAGTTGCTGATTACGCTGCAATAAACTTGCGTTCACCGCCTCTTGTGCTGTGATCTTCTCCTGTAAGCTTGCAACCTCAAACAATCCAGCTTGTCCAAACCATAGACTATATTGCATAGCAATCACAGCGACTAAAATTAACCCAACTAACCATTTCATATTTATACCAACAAAAAAGGGAGCTAACTTTGACTAATTTGGCCAACGCAAGCTCCCTAGACAAGGTCAACAATACTTATTGGCCTTTAATTTCCTGACGTCCACGATAAGGAGCGTCGGCACCAAGTTCCTGCTCAATTCGGAGCAAGCGGTTATATTTAGCCACTCGATCCGAACGACAAAGTGAACCTGTTTTAATTTGGCCTGCCGCTGTGGCTACAGCCAAGTCAGCGATAGTGGTGTCTTCTGTTTCACCTGAACGATGGGAAATAACTACACTAAAACCAGCTTTTTGAGCCATTCGAATGGCAGATAACGTTTCTGTGAGGGTTCCAATTTGATTAAACTTAATCAATATCGAGTTACCAATACCTTGCTCAATACCACGGCTCAATATTTTCGTATTAGTCACAAATAAGTCGTCACCTACAAGTTGCACACGATCACCACACTTTTGGGTAAGGTCTTGCCAACCATCCCAATCGCTTTCATCCATACCGTCTTCTATAGATATAATAGGATGTTTGTGGGTTAGCGCCGTAAGGTAGTCGGCAAAGCCTGCCGCGTCAAAAGACTTACCTTCACCACTTAGATTGTATGTACCATTTTCATAGAATTCCGATGCCGCACAATCTAACGCCAATGTAACATCTGTACCAAGCTCATAACCAGCATGAGCTACTGCCTCAGCAATGACATCCAGTGCAGCTTCATTTGAAGGCAGGTTAGGTGCAAAGCCACCTTCATCACCCACTGCCGTGCTTAAACCACGCTGGCTTAATACTTTCTTAAGCGCATGGAAAATTTCCGCACCGCAGCGCAAAGCTTCAGCAAAACTAGTCGCGTTAACTGGCTGAACCATAAACTCTTGAATATCCACATTATTATCAGCGTGCTCACCACCGTTAATAATATTCATCATTGGTACAGGCATGCTGTACTGGCCTGCCGTACCATTTAGCTGCGCAATATGGGCATATAGAGGCACGCCTTTATATACCGCTGCGGCTTTAGCTGCTGCCAAAGACACTGCAAGAATTGCATTAGCACCCAGCACTTCCTTGTTTTCAGTGCCATCTAATTCAATCATGGCTTCATCTAAGCCTTTTTGATCAGTTGCATCCATTCCCTTTAAGCGCTGAGCTATAGGGCCATGAATGCCAGCAATTGCATTCAATACACCTTTACCTAAGTAACGAGACTTATCGCCATCTCTAAGCTCCAAAGCTTCTCTTGAGCCTGTAGAAGCACCTGAAGGAGCGCATGCTGTACCAAAAGCTCCACCTGCCAATAACACGTCAGCTTCGATAGTAGGGTTGCCCCGAGAGTCCAATACTTCTCTGGCCTGGATGTCCGCAATCAGTTGGTCCAAAATATACTCCTGTTATGGTAAGTAATTGATAATTATACTAATTTAATAATTTTACTTTTTAGCCTGAACAATGGCTGCGCCAACAAACCCCTCAAATAGGCCATGACCGCCACGAGGTGTTGAGGTGAATTCTGGGTGAAATTGACAAGCTACAAACCATGGATGATCTTCTATCTCTACAATCTCAACTAAGCTACCATCCATAGATCGTCCAGAGACCTTTAAGCCAGCGCTCTCCAATGTCCCTATGAACGAGTTATTCACTTCATAGCGATGGCGATGGCGTTCTGTAATAACATCTTTTTGGTATGATTTATGTGCTAAAGAACCAGGAATTAATTGGCATTGCTGCGCACCTAAACGCATTGTGCCACCCAAATCTGAATCTTGTGAGCGCTGCTCAACCTGCCCAGATTCATCTTTCCATTCAGTGATCAAGCCCACTACACAGTGCTTAGACGATGCGTCAAACTCGCTACTGTTAGCATCACTCCAGCCTGCAACATTGCGGGCAAACTCAATCACCGCGACCTGCATACCAAGGCAAATACCTAGGTAAGGTATTTTATTTTCACGAGCATACTGAACGGTTTTTATTTTACCTTCAGTACCTCGCTCACCAAACCCACCTGGCACCAGTATGGCATCAACACCTGCTAATAGTGAAACACCCTGTGTCTCAATATCTTCAGCATCGATGTAGCGTGTATTCACTTTGGTATGTGACTTAATACCAGCATGACTAATCGCTTCAATCAAAGATTTGTATGCATCAAGCAACTCCATATACTTGCCAACCATAGCTATTGTCACTTCGCGCTTAGGATTTAGCTTTGCTTGTGCCACTGCATCCCACTCGGTCAAATCGGCTTCATTACACGTCAAACCAAAACGTTCAGTCACAATGGAATCTAAGCCTTGAGATTGTAATAAGCTTGGGATTGTATAAATACTTTCTGCATCGGGTAATGAAATAACTGCGCGCTGCTCAACGTTGGTGAAAAGAGCAATCTTGCTTCTTTCTGGTGCTTCAATAGCCACTTCAGATCGGCATACTAAAATGTCTGGCTGGATACCAATAGAGCGCAGCTCTTTTACTGAATGTTGTGTGGGCTTAGTTTTAGTTTCACCAGCTGTAGCGATATAAGGCACCAAAGTAAGGTGCATAAACAACGCCCTATTGGATCCTAGCTCAAATTTCATTTGGCGAATGGCTTCTAGAAAGGGTTGTGATTCGATATCACCTACGGTTCCACCAATTTCAACCAAAGCTATTTCAGCGCCTTCAGAGCCTTTATATACACGGCGCTTAATTTCATCTGTAATATGGGGAATGATTTGTACCGTACCCCCTAAGTAATCTCCTCGACGCTCTTTACGTAACACGTGCTCATATACGCGTCCTGCAGTAAAGTTATTGCGCTTAGACATTTTGGTATCGATGAAACGCTCATAATGACCTAGGTCTAAATCTGTTTCTGCGCCATCTTCTGTTACAAACACTTCTCCGTGCTGGAACGGACTCATGGTGCCTGGATCCACATTGATATACGGATCTAATTTCAACATAGTTACTTTGAGGCCTCGCGCCTCAAGAATGGCAGCTAAAGATGCCGAAGCGATACCTTTGCCCAAAGAAGATACAACACCGCCAGTAACGAAGATGAAACGAGTCATGAAATGCCCTATTTTTTATTTGGCGAAATAAACGCCGGTGTGAACCAAAACACGATAGACAAACACAAAAAAATACCAAAAATATGGCGAATATATGCCCACTAATTAAATAAGTGGATAGGTTGTCTAACGTTTATAAATATTTCGACTCAAAAAATAAGCCCTGTTTTCAGGTTTTATTTTTCGACTTAGATGGGAGTGTAGGATACCAGAAGAGCTCAATCGGGACAATGAAAAGCTTCACATTAAGTTGCTTTTTGCCAGCACCAGGCAGGGGTTCCTACTTCGGTTTCAAAGCCTGATACTACCCACAAGTCTGCCACCATCGCAAGCTCCCCATTTACATAAAACAAAGGCAGATGATCGCGTTCCCACACAGGAACTTTGGCCTCTTGTAGTAGCTTTTTAAGGCTTTGACTGTGCTTTCGTCCAGAAGGCTTAAAGCGCTCACCACCGACTCTAAAGCATTGCTTTAAGACATCCCCTGGGGCTAACAGCATACCTATGGATTGGTTTTTTTGGCTGCATAGAAATCCATCTGTCAAAGCAATTGATCCACTTAAAAGCATTTGGCTTTGTATCAGACAAACCCATGGCTCAAGCACACTACTTTGCTTCTTAGGAGCCGGCATAAGATGTAAATGGCCTTGATGCCTGCGCAAACACCAATCACCAAGCTTTAAGTAGGGCTGGGCGTCTACTTCACTGTAAAGAAAATCTTTATCAAGCCTTTGCATCGCTGCATAGTCTAATGTGGGGACGTGATTTTGATCAAACCAATAGCGCAATAAATTATGTCGCCTTGCCCGACTAAGGGCTTTAAGGTTTTTTAATGGCAAGCACTGAATCACTTGTTCATTCTTTGCTAAGAATGCAAGATCATGCGACGCCACTTCATCTAATAAAATTTGCGTATCAGCCATCACAGCAGCTGTTGTTGCCACTCGTTGATCCAAGGCAGGCCAGCGGCCACGTAGGGATGGCATTACTTTATGCCGCAAGTAATTACGATCAAAATGCGTGTTTTGATTACTAGGGTCTTCACACCAGGTTAGCTGATACTTGCTAGCATAATCGTAGAGATGAGCTTGGCTTAAATTTAGCAGTGGCCTTACAAGCAAACCCAACCCTAAGGCTCTTTGCCAAGGTATAGCCCTTAATCCTGAGACTCCAGCCCCACGCAATAATCGTAAAAATAAAGTTTCAGTTTGGTCATCAGCATGTTGCCCTAAAAGTAATACATCGCCTGCCTGCAGCTGCTGCTCAAAAACACTGTATCGAGCGCTCCGTGCCGCAGCCTCTAAGCCTTGCTCGCGCTGCATAATAGGGCAAAGATGAACCTTTTGACTTATACAGGTCACTCCATAACGCAGGCACTGAGCTTCAACTTCCTGCTGCCATTGGTCAGCTTTTAAATGTAAGTCATGATTAACATGCAGCACGCGCAGTGGCGGGCAAGGACAGTGCTGTGAAAGCTGCACGATAGAATGCAACAAACACATAGAGTCTAACCCACCACTCACAGCAACCACCCAACTTGCAGCTTGAAGGTGGTTTTTCAAACCACTTGGGTGAGTGAGTAACTGCTGATGAGAAAATGCCATGGGGAAGCGGGATATTAGGCCCTAATAAACGGCCTAAGAACTTAGGCCGTATGACATTAAGCGCTTATACCTGCGATCAAGTAGCGCCTCAGTATCAAACAATTCAAGCTCTTCTAGCTGCTTAATGAGTGTAGACTTAAGATTTGCTGAAATTAATCCAGCATCCCGATGCGCGCCACCTAAAGGCTCTTGAATGACATGATCCACTAAACCTAAATCATGCAACCGGCCTGATGTAATACCCATAGCATTAGCAGCATCAGCGGCATAGTCAGCGCTTTTCCAAAGAATGGAGGCACAGCCTTCTGGTGAGATAACTGAGTAAGTAGAATATTGCAACATATTAAGTTGGTCGCACACACCAATAGCCAAAGCACCACCAGAGCCACCTTCGCCAATAACAGTGGCAATAATAGGTGTTTTAAGGCCAGACATCTGAGCAAGGTTAAACGCTATAGCTTCACTTTGCCCGCGCTCTTCAGCATCAATACCCGGATAAGCACCTGGGGTATCAATAAAGGTAAGGATTGGCATTTTAAAACGCTCAGCCATCTGCATCATACGCAGGGCTTTACGATAGCCTTCAGGACGAGGCATGCCAAAATTACGCGCTACTTTTTCCTTTGTAGAGCGGCCCTTTTCCTGCCCCATAACCATAACAGCTTTACCTGCAAGGCGAGCAATACCGCATACCATCGCTTGATCATCACCAAAATGTCGATCACCATGCAGCTCATCAAAATCGTCAAATAAACTAGCAATATAATCTATTGTATGAGGTCTTTGAGGGTGACGAGACACCTTAGATACTTGAGCCGCACTTAAGTTAGAAAAAATGGACTCAGTTAAGCTCACACTTTTATCAGACAGCTTAGCGATTTCCTCACTGATATTAAGGTCGTTGTCATTGCCCACTAGGCGCAAGGCTTCAATTTTTGCTTCTAGATCAGCGATAGGTTGTTCAAAGTCGAGATAATTTGGATTCATAGGGCCTAACTTTAAAAGTGTAACTGACAAATATTAAATTTATTATAACCTATATTTTGCACATATTATAATTTGCGATAGCGCATTTTAACTGCATTTTCACCTAACAGGTATGAAAGTTCTTGAAGCATGTCATCTTCTATTTCTAAACGCCACGGCGTGGCGCAACGTATAACGCCTCTACCCATGCTATTTTCATACTGTAGCTCAAGCTTTGCAGCGGGTGCATCACCACGCACCTGATGAGGTGTGAGAATACTAAGCAGCTGCTGCAATCCCTTGCCTTGCGCAAAGTCAGGCGCCACAGATAGTCGTAATCCTTTAGAGAATACACTTCGGGCTTGAGGCATAGTGAGGATTTGCTGGGCACTGACTTTAAGTCCGCCCGAATAATCATCTTCAGACACCTCTCCTTCAATAATCAGCAAGCGATCATTTTGTAACATGTCACGGTACTTGTCATAGCTATCGCCAAACAGGGCTACATCTACCCTAGCCCTTCGATCATCAATTGTTAAAAAAGCAATCGTTTTTCCACGCTTGGTTTTCATGGTCCGACTTGCCACCACTAGGCCTGCAATCCATTGTTTTTCTTTTTTAGCAAAAAGCTGATCTAAGCGACATCGTAAAAAACGTCCAAGTTCATGATCGTAACTATCAATAGGGTGTCCAGTGACATAGAGCCCTAAGGTATCTTTTTCACCTTTTAAGCGTTGTTTTAATGTAAGAGGCCGAGCATCTAAGTGGCGATCATAGACAAATGCCATGCCTGTTTCATTTATTGGGGCCACTATATCACCGAATAAATCAGCCATCCCCGCATCCGCATTACGCTCACTTTGATCCGCAGATTGAACAGCGTCACCGATGGCGCTGTATAGGACAGATCGCTCTTTATTAGGCACTATATTATCCAAGGCGCCACTAGCAACTAAAGCCTCTAACACGCGCTTATTGAGCTTCTTACTGCCCACCCGCTTACAAAAATCAAACAGATTTATAAAATCACCACCGCTTTGTCTAGCCTCTATGATGGCCTCGACAGGACCTTCACCAACGCCTTTCACGGCACCCAGACCATACACCACTTCGTTTTCGGCATTAACTGTAAATTTATAATGGCTAGCATTCACATCAGGTAGATTGATCGGCAGTTCCATGCGCCGACACTCTTCAACAAAAATAACGATTTTATCAATATTTTGCATATCTGCTGACAACACAGCAGCCATAAATTCTGCAGGGTAGTGGTGTTTAAGCCAAGCCGTCTGGTAGGCCACCAATGCATAAGCCGCAGAGTGTGACTTGTTGAAGCCATAGCCCGCAAATTTTTCTACTAGATCAAAAATATTACCTGCTAAGCCTTCGTCAATGCCATTAGCAACACTGCCTGCCAAAAAGCCTGCTCGCTGCTTTTCCATTTCTTCTGGTTTTTTCTTGCCCATTGCCCGGCGCAGCATGTCTGCCTCACCAAGACTATAACCAGCCATCACCTGAGCAATCTGCATCACTTGCTCTTGATACAAAATAATGCCGTAGGTAGGCTCCAGTATGGGCCTTAGGGAATCCAGCTGATAATCTTCATGGGGCCATGCTAATTTAGCACGACCGTGTTTACGGTTAATGAAGTCATCAACCATTCCAGACTGTAGTGGGCCAGGACGAAACAACGCCACAAGAGCAATAATGTCTTCAAAGCTACTGGGCAGTTGGCGCTTAATAAGGTCTTTCATACCTCGCGATTCTAGCTGGAACACACCGGTTGTTTCGGCACCTTGAAGCAATTTGTAAACGGGCTCATCTGCAAGGGGTATGGCTTCAATGTTAATCGCTTCTTCACCACGAGCGGCACGGCGGTCATTGATCATGCGTATAGCCCAATCAACCACTGTGAGGGTTTTAAGTCCCAAAAAATCGAACTTAACTAAGCCTGCATCTTCAACGTCATTCTTATCATATTGGGTGACTAAACCAGATCCGTCCACATCACAATATAACGGCGAAAAATCAGTTAACTTGGTGGGAGCTATGACTACTCCACCAGCGTGCTTACCCACGTTTCGCGTCAGACCCTCTAACTGATAAGCCATCTCCATTATTTCTTGCACTTCATCATTGTTGTCAATGAAGTCTGCCAGAGCTTCTTCTTGCTCAACAGCTTTGCTTAAAGTGATGCCTACCTCAAACGGGATGAGTTTAGACAACTTATCAGCCAAACCAAAAGGCTTGCCCTGCACACGAGCCACGTCACGCACCACAGCTTTTGCTGCCATGGTACCAAATGTTATTATTTGAGATACTGCATCTTTGCCATAGGTTTGAGACACATATTCAATGACACGATCCCTGTTATCCATACAAAAATCGATGTCAAAATCAGGCATCGACACACGCTCAGGATTTAAGAATCTCTCGAATAACAAATCATATTTTAGAGGGTCTAGGTCCGTAATTTCCAACACATAAGCCACTAAAGAACCCGCGCCTGAACCTCGCCCGGGACCTACAGGAATTTCATTATCTTTAGCCCAACGGATGAAATCCATGACTATAAGAAAATAGCCTGGAAACCCCATTTGGCAGATGATCTGCAACTCAAAGTCTAATCTGTCATCAAATACCTTACGTTTGTCCGCATAGTCAGGGTCAGATGGGGCTAAAATAACCTGTAACCGCTTGTCCAAACCGTCGCGAGACACTTGTCCAAAAAACTCATCCATAGTCATGCCATCTGGCACTGGAAAGTTGGGTAAAAAGCATTGTCCTAATTCAATATCCAAATTACATCGCTTTGCAATTTGCACACTATTAGCCAAAGCAGAGGGTAAATCTGCAAACAGCTGCTGCATTTCTTCAGTGCTTCGTAGGTATTGTTGATTAGAGTATGCTTTAGCTCTTCGAGGGTCATCCAAGGTCATGCTTTGGTTAATACAGACTCGTGTTTCGTGGGCTTCAAAATCATCAGGTGATATAAACATGACGTCGTTAGTTGCCACTATTGGAACTTGATTAGCCTTACCCAGCTCAACAGACAAGTGCAAACAATCCTCATCGTATTGCCTTCCTGTACGCTGTACTTCCAAATAAAACCGATCACCAAAAATGTTAATCCAGCTATGTAAAATATCTTGCGCATCTACCAAACCACGATTGATTAATGTTTGGCCTACTTCACCTTGAGCCGCGCCTGATAACACAATCAGCCCTTCATTTTTTTGTGCTAACCATTGTTTTTGTATTATCGCTTTACCGTCTACCTGCCCCTCTTGAAACGAGCGTGAAACAAGCTCTGTCAGATTGAGATAACCTTTGGAATTCATCGCTAGTAAAGTCATACGTGTAACTGCCGACTCAGCAGAAACCTCGTTGCTAATAAAAACATCACAGCCACAAATAGGTTTAATACCAGAAGCTTGGGCGGCTTTATAAAACTTGATCATGGCGCACATATTGGACTGATCGGTCAAAGCGATTGCTGGCATCTGCTCTGCAAGCAGAGTTTTCATCAATGGCTTGATCCGTATCATACTATCGATCAGCGAAAACTCGGAGTGCATACGCAAATGCACAAAGGGTACAACTTGGGTCATTTTAAGTTCCAATTAGACGTCTTACGGGGGCAAAACTTTGCCGATGCTGTGGGCTTACGCCATGTTCCTCTAGGGCTTGAATATGCGCTTGAGTGGGATAGCCTTTATGTTTATTCAGACCGTAGTGAGGATATTGATTATGCCATTCTAACATTTCTCTATCACGGGTCACTTTAGCAATAATTGAAGCAGCTCCAATGCAGGCCTCTTTAGCATCCCCTTTAATAATAGCTTCACTTAAACAACTAAGTTCAGGGCAGCGATTGCCATCAATTAATGCCAAATTTGGAGTTACGCTCAAATTTTCTACAGCGCGCTGCATAGCCAACATACTGGCTTGCAAAATATTCAACTGATCAATTTCTGCAGCACTTGCTCTGCCCACACCCACACTAATAGCTTGCTGGTGAATTTTTTTGTATAGCTTTTCTCTCACTTTTTCAGTGAGCTTTTTGGAATCTCCTAAGCCTTCAATAGGGTTATTAGGATCTAAAATAACCGCTGCTGCAACGACGTCACCAAATAATGGCCCACGCCCTGCTTCATCAACACCACAAATAATACTCACCGAACTGCGCATTTTTTCTAATGGGCTTGAGCTCACTTGTTATACCCCTTTAAAGTGCTTATGCCATGTTCTTCAATCACTTCAATGACAGCATTGGCTGCAGACGTATTGGCTCCATGCGCCAATTGCTGGTGGATAGAAGAAAACGCAGTGCACTGTTGCTTTGCAATACTTGGGTCAAATAATAACGCAGTTAAATGATCTGCTATAAGTTGAGGCTGCACTTGATCCTGTAACAACTCTTCAACCACTTTATAACCTGCTAATAGGTTAGGCAAACTAACAAAAGGGACTTTAAGTTTTCGCTTGAATATCCGGTAGCTTATAGGGCTTAGGCGATAGCACACCAGCATAGGTTTCTCAAACAACAGCGCTTCCAAAGTGGCCGTTCCAGATGCTACTAACACTGCGTCTGCAGCTGCTAATACCATATGAGAGTCACCTAACACTATAGACACATTTAGCGCTGGGTGGGCCTGCAATAACCCATGGAGCTGTTTTTTCCTTGACTCATTGGCTGCCGCCAACACTAACTGTAATTGAGGGTGTTTAGCTTGCAATAGGGCCGCAGCAGCTAAAAAGTCTGCTCCCAATTGTTTGATCTCCATGGCTCTACTACCAGGCAATAAGGCTAATACTGGTTGATCTTTTAGCTTTAGTTGTTTGCGAGCATGGCGTTGTGTCAGGTCTCCAGGAATAGAATCTGCTAAAGGATGGCCTACAAAAGTAGCTGGAATATGATGGCGTTCATAATAAGGCAATTCAAAAGGCAACAGTGCGAGCACTTTATGGCACGCTCTAGCCACCGTAAACACCCTCTCTTCACGCCAAGCCCAAACAGATGGGCTCACATAGTGCAGCGTAGGTACGCCATTAGCTTTAAGCTGAGTTTCTAATACAAGGTTAAAATCAGGTGCGTCTATACCTATCATTGCCAAAGGAGGCATGCGAGTATAACGCTTGACCAAACGTCTTCGGAGCAATAAAAGTTCTGGCAATCGTCCCAAAACTTCTACTAAGCCCATGACTGATAGACGCTCTATAGGCACTAGAGAAGTAAAACCTTTGGCTATCATTTGTGGGCCACCAACACCTTCAAACTTAAGATCTGGGTGAAGTTTTAACAAGGCCTGCATTAAACCAGCCCCTAATATGTCTCCAGATGCTTCACCAGCAACGATAACAATAACATTATTGGACATGGCAAACCTGCTAGCGAATGATACCGCGGCTTGACTGCTTCAAGGAGTCGATTAATATTGAGATTTCACCACTATCGACACAAATTTCGTTTAAACGTGCAATGGCTGCTTCAAGCGTTAACCCTTGGCGGTAGATGATTTTATAGGCTTGTCGTAGGTTTTTTATTGCACCCTCACTAAAGCCTCGGCGCTTTAAACCCTCAGTGTTCATACCATGGGGGGATACAGAATTGCCATTGGCCATCACATAAGCAGGGATATCTTTCAATACCACACTACCCGCTCCAGTCATACAATGAGGACCAATATGGCAAAATTGATGCACTGCCGTAAACCCACCTAATATTGCGTAATCACCCACATGTACATGCCCTGCCAGAGCCACATTATTAGCAACTATTACATGGTTTCCCAATACACAATCGTGCGCTACGTGGACATTGGCCATTAACAGGTTACCGTTACCAATTTTAGTCACGCTAGAATCTTGAATTGTGCCCCGATGTAAGGTACACCCTTCACGTATAACGTTATCATCGCCAATATCTAGCCACGTAGGCTCACCGTTATATTTCAAATCTTGGCAAGCTTCGCCTACAGAGCTGAATTGAAAAATATGATTATTACGGCCAATGCGAGTAGGCCCTTTAATCACCACGTGAGACTCAACCTTTGTGCCTTCGCCTAACTCCACGTTAGGCCCTATGACACTGTAAGGCCCAATCTGAACACCTAAAGCGATACGAGCACTAGGGTCAACAATTGCGGTCGCATGTATTAATGGCTGGGGCACTAAACCTTCCTATCTGCACATAAAATAGTTGCTGAAGCAACCAGTTGATCGTCTACAGTTGCGCGGCAGTCAAATTTCCAAATGCCCCGTTTTTCAGACACAATGGATGCCTCTAATTGCAGCCTATCGCCAGGCACCACAGGGCGTTTAAAACGCAGCTTATCAGAGCCTACAAAATAGTAGATAGACCCATCTTGCGGTGTTTTATCCATCGTCTTAAAACCAAGTATGCCAGCTGCTTGAGCCATGGCTTCAATAACTAAAACACCAGGCATTACTGGATGGTCTGGAAAGTGCCCATTAAAATAAGGTTCGTTTATGGTTACATTTTTATAGGCGACAATAGACTCCCCCAAATTAATCTGAGTCACTCGGTCAACCAACAAAAATGGATATCGATGGGGCAAATATTCTCTAATTTCTTTAACATCCATAACCATATTGATACTTTCCTTATCTGGTACTTTTAAAATTGATCAGCTTTGAAACTGGGCTATTTCTGACTCTAGTTGTTTAAGGCGCTTTGCCATCTGGTCAAGCTGTTTAAAACGTGTCGCATTGCGACGCCATTGTTGATTCTTATCGAGGCCTGTACCAGAGGAATATGCCCCAGCCTCAGCAATGGAGTGCGTCACCAAAGACATCGCGGTAACATGCACCCCGTCTGCTAAGGTTAAGTGGCCTGTAATGCCACAAGCACCTGCAATAGTACAATGTTTACCCAACTTAGTGCTGCCCGCAATGGCGGTACATCCTGCAATGGCTGTATAGTCACCCAGCTCAACATTATGAGCAATTTGAACTTGATTATCCAGCTTAACACCATAGCCTATAATTGTGTTATCTAAAGCCCCACGATCTATACTTGTGCCTGCCCCAATTTCTACATGGTCACCTATAATAACACCACCTAGTTGGGCTATTTTCACCCAGTCTGGGCCATCTTTTGCAAACCCAAAACCGTCTGCTCCTATTACAGCGCCACTATGAATAATACAAAACGCACCAACTTCAATGCCATGATACAACGACACATTAGCCGCAATTGTTGTGCCACTGCCAATGCTACAATGTGCACCTATCACGCTATTAGGGCCTATAGAAACCGCATTACCAAGTGTCACATGGGCGCCAATAACGACACCTGCGGCTAAATTAACAGCATCACCAATAGTCGCACTGGCATGTATTTTTACACTTTCATCAATGCCACTAAAGCTTGGTGCTGGTGAAAACTCTTGTGACAGCTTTGCATAACCCAGATAAGGATTATCTAGCACCAAGCAATGTCCATTAAAAAGTTTAGCTTGATCAGCATTTAAAATTACCGCACCTGCTTGCGTCATATCAAGCTGATTGGCATATTTCATATTAGCCAAAAAACTCACTTGATGTGGCAGTGCGCCGGCTAAGGTGGCCAAGCCAGTAATGACATGATCAACATCTCCTTCTAGCTTTGCACCAATAATATTGGCAATAGTACCTAAAGTTAAGTGCAGCAATTACGACTCCAGGTTCAACAACTCAACGACCTTTGAGGTAATGTCGACACTTGTTGCATTATAAATCACTGAGTTACCGTTAATAATTACAGAAGGGTTATTGTCTTTAATAAACTGCCCCAACACTTTATCCAGCGCAGGACGCATCGATGTTAAGAAATTTTGCTCAGCTTGTAACTTAGCATTAGATAAGTACTGCTGAAGTTGCTGATATTCAGCATTTAGGTTTTGGATTTGTGTTTTAATTTGCAACACTTCATCATCACTCATCAGATCTTTGTCAATTTCAAGGCGCTGCTGCAACGCTTGCAACTCCTTGCCCATGGAATCAAAGCGCACCACTTGGGGTTTTAGTTGTGCCGAAACCTGTTGACCCAAAGCGAGTGCTTTTTGTGTAGCAAAAATGGCTTGTTCAGCTTTAAGCACAAAGATACCTTGCGCTATCGCTAGCTGAGGCCCAAGCAAAGTTGCAATAAAAGTCATTGCAATCACTGTTTTTTCTATTCTATTCATAATAATCCCTTTGAATATCCCTTAGAACGAACGACCAAGGGTGATGTGTGTTGACTGTGTTAAGTCGCCTACTTTTTTCTTCAGTGGCTGTGCAACTACTAAAGTTAAAGGCCCTACCGGTGTTAACCAGGCAAGGTTAAGGCCACCTGAGGCCCTAAGCTCCCCAATATTGAATTCTCCAGATGTGTGAACATTACCTGCATCAAGAAATAATGAAGTACGCACTGAAGGCATGTCACTAAATAGTGGGAATATCAACTCAGCAGAGGCTGTGCTAAGAATTTGGCCACCCAATGGCTGATTAAGCGAGTTTTCAGGGCCCAAGGAATTACTGGTAAAACCACGCACACTGCCAAAACCACCCGCATAATAGTTAGCAAAAAACGGAGTTTGGCTAGTCGAACCATAAGATCCCACAATACCAAGCTTCCCTCCAACAGAAAGAACTAAGGATTCACTATGATTAATGGGTGTAAAGTTGCGATAGTTATAACTTAGTTGGTAAAACTTCAAATCACTGTTGGGTAAAGCAAGATCTAAGTTAACACCGTGAGAGTTACCTTTAGTCGGGTACCAAAAATCATTAAGTGTATTGGTGTTCCAATTTAAAGAAGTTTTAAACTGTTTATAGTTTAGACCTTCTTTTGCTGTAAACGTAGTCGCCTCAGTAGAAGCAGAAGACCCTAGCTCTAAATCAATACGCTCATAGCCTACTTTGAAGTCTAGTCGGGTATAGTCATCTATGGGATAACCAAAACGCATGTCTACACCAACGGTGTCGGTTGCAAAGTCACTCACATCAACTTTACTGAAGTCTCTTTTGGTATAATATAGATCAATACCACGACTCACACCATCAACCGTGTAATAAGGATTGAGGTAACTGAAGTTATATTTTTGAGTACTACTACTATTTGAGAAGGACGCCTCTAATTTATTACCAGTACCTAAGAAATTATTCTGATTGACTGAACCTCCCCAAAAAGGACCATCTCCATCAGAGTAACCGGCCATAATAGACCAATCTGCAGTGAGCCCTTCCTCTACGGTAAATTCAACATCTAACTGGTCATCAGTGCCTGCAACCTGATTTGTCTGTGCAACCACGCTATTAAAGAAGCCCAGACGCTGAAGACGTAGTCTTGACGCAGTAATATCAGCCATTGAGGCTACTCCACCTTCAATTTGGCGGATTTCACGCCTTAATACATCGTCACTAGTGCGAGTATTACCGCTAAAATCTATACGACGAACATAAGTGCGCTTGCCCGATCTAATCTGATACTGCACATCAACTGTTTTTTCAGCTTCGTTTACTAAAGGAACCGGCTGCACATCTGCAAAAGCAAAGCCATTGTCACCAAAAAGTTGGCGCACATCTGCAGCGATGCCAAGAAGTTCCTCCCGCGAGAAAACCTGCCCTGAAGACGTAGTAATCAACTCCGATATTAGCGCCTCATCAACCTCATACTGACCTGCAATAGACACTTTACCAATATCAAACTGGCCACCTTCTACAAGGTTTATGGTGATAAATACTTTGGTTTTATCAGCTGAAATAGCTACCTGAGAAGACTCAATATTAAATAATACAAACCCTTTGTTTAAATAATATGACCGGATTTTCTCAAGATCGGCTGTGAGCTTTTCTCTTGAGTACTGATCGTCTTTAGTAAATAAAGTCCAAAATCCTGGCGTTTTCAAACTCATTAAGTCCAACAGATCAGCATCTGTATAACTGTCATTGCCAATGATATTGACATCACTAATTGAAGAGGTCACACCTTCATTGATTGTTACATTTATAGCAACGCGATTTTCATCTAGCTTACTGATCTGTGACTCAACCAACACAGCATATCGCCCTTGGCGGTTATATTGCCGCTCAAGCTCTAATTCGATTTGAGCTAAGGTTGCTCGTTTAAAAATTTCGCCTTCCTTTAGCCCAGCAGCATCTAACGCCCCACGAAGCTGTTCTGTTTTAAGAATTTTATTTCCATCCAAACCAATAAAGCCTATGGATGGGCGCTCTTGCACGACAACCACCAACAGGTTGCCGTCTTGCTCTAAGCGAATGTCTTCAAAATAACCACTTTTAAACATGCTCCGAGTAGCGTAAGCCAAACTACGATCGTCTACAGAATCGCCTATTTTTAATGGCAATTCAGCAAAAGCCTGACTTGAGCTAAGACGCTGCAAACCTTCAATATGAATATCTTCAATGGTGAAGCTCACAGCCATGGCCATTTGGGACACGAACAGTGTACAACTTAATAAAAAACTTAAAACAATGTGTTTCATATTCACAAATCCAAAATGAGATTAAAGGCGCATCAAATCATTAGCCACCGCGATAAGCATAACGCTAAATACCAATGCCATACCAATGCGCAAACCGATAGCTTGAACACTATCTGGTACTTTACGTCCTGTTACTGCTTCTACAAGGTAATATAACAAATGCCCACCATCCAGCATAGGCACAGGCAATAGATTTAACACACCAAGACTTACACTTAAGTATGCCATAAAACCAATATAAGTGATCAGGCCCGACTGCGCTGATGCTCCCGCTATTTTAGCTATGCTTATTGGGCCACTCAAGTGCTCAATAGACACAAGGCCTTGTACCATTTGGCCCAAAAAGCTTAGTGTTAGCGAAGCCATCTCAACAGTCTTTTTGCTACCTGCAATCAAACCATCAAAGACACCAAGCTGTTGCTGGAATTGAATAGAGCTAGGCCACGAGATAGATGCCACACCAATGCCAATACGCCCAGTAAGCTCACCCGAGCCATTAAGATAAGAGCCTAGCTTTACCGGCACCTCAAGTCGCTGTAAATCGCGCTCTAAAGTCACATTTATGTCTTTATTAGGACGCTCTTGAACAAAAGCAACAAAGTCGTTATAGCCGGCCATTACGAGCTGATCAATGAGTAGAATCTTATCACCAACTTGTAAGCCCGCATTTTCTGCAGCACCTTGAGACACGATTTGATTAAGTATGACTGGCACATTAGGGCGCCAAATTTGTAATCCCAACTGAGCCAGAGGACTAGACTGTGCTGATGCTGACAGCCATTGAGTCACTCCCAAACTTGCGGCTACCGGCGCACCTAAAACAGGTATAGTGTCTAGCTGACGAGGCATTACCGCCTGTTCTTGTAATATTGCACCATCAAGCCTTTGCAACAAAAAACCTATGCTGCCAGTTTCACCCATACGCTTGGCCAAGGCTATATTCACAGCTTCCCATGTGGGAGTAGCCTGACCATCAATGGCTAAAATCTGTTGTGGAAATTCAAACCCTGCAACACTCTTATCCGTGGACACTGCAATAGGAATAAGCTGGGGAGTCCCTGAAACCTGAACTACTGCGTATAACAATGCAGCAAATAATAGGTTCACTAAAGGACCCGCTACAACAATCGCTATACGCTTCCATGGGGATTTTAAATCAAAGGCTGCATTCAGGTCTGCGCCGCTAATTTGGTCATTGCGAGAGTCAAGCATGCGCACGTAGCCACCCAAAGGCAACCAAGCAAATACATACTCAGTGCCACTGCGGCCTAGCTTGCGAAATATGGGGCGCCCAAAGCCCACAGAAAAGCGCAATACTTTTACACCACACCAACGAGCTACAAAGTAGTGCCCTGCCTCGTGAACAGTTACAAGCACTGCTAAGGCAAAAATAGTGGTTAGTATTGTCATAATCATGATGGAATGGCCTTAGGCACTAAACAGGATAAGGCACAAAGCAAATACTGGAGCTGCAGCTGTTAAACTATCAATACGATCCATAATTCCACCGTGACCTGGCAATATTGAACCACTGTCCTTGATACCACATTGGCGTTTAAACATACTTTCAGTTAAATCTCCAATAATGGATGAGAATAACAGTACCAGCACTAAAATATAGACACCTGCAGATAAATTTTGCAAAAAGTGAAGACTTTGTTGTGTAAACATAGAGATTAGAATTACTGTAACTGTGGCCCCACCGACCCCCGCCCAAGATTTTGCAGGGCTAACTCGTGGCATCAACTTTCTTTTCCCAAACCGTTTTCCAGCAAAGTAAGCGCCTGTGTCAGCCCCCCACACTATGAGAAACATATACAAAATCAACCATGGGCCCTGCTCTAACTCACGAATATAAACCATTGCAGCCCATGTAGGCACTAGCACCATAAAGCCAACGATACCTTTGCTCACCCTGCCACACCAAAGCAAACTCGCTTTTGGGTACAAGAAGACTAGGCCAGTGGCTAGCATCCACCAAACAGCGGTCACTGAAAATATAACTTCCTCAAAATGAGGCAAAGCTTTTTGCACAACCACAATTGCAAACAGTAAAGACAACACATACACGGTGCGCTGACTGCGGCTTACTAGGCGCATCATTGCCGTCCACTCCCATCCTGCCATCAGCACAATAAGAGCAATGAACAAGGAAAAAACCTGCGGTGGTAAAAAAAATACTGCGGCTAGAGTAAGTGGCGCGATCACCAAAGCTGTAGCGATTCTTGATTTCAACATATTATTATTTTTTTCATTGTATCAGTGCCGGCCATCTTGTGGCTAAGCTTCTGATTTTTGTTGTATTAATTGTGCACCAGTTTGACCGAATCTCCTTTTTCTTTGGCCAAATTGAACTAATGTTTCCACCATTTTTTGGTGTTTAAATTCTGGCCAAAGAGTGTCTACAAATACAAATTCGGCGTAGGCCATTTGCCACAGTAAAAAATTGCTTATGCGCTGCTCACCACTGGTGCGTATGCATAAATCAACGGCAGGCAAGTCCCCTAAACACAGGTATTTTTCAAAATCATCCTCACTAACTAGCCCAGCTTCCTTACCACTTACTTTAATATCTTCAGCCATTTTTTTAGCTGCTTCCAAAATATCCCACCGGCCACCGTAATTAGCAGCAATACTAAGTTGTAATCCAGTATTATTTATCGTTTTTTGTTCAGCTAAATCTATCAGTTTTTGTAACTCAAGGCTCAACCTATCGGTATCACCAATAATACGTAGGCGAATATTATTATCATGTAGCTTATTCACTTCTCGTTTTAACACATAGACAAATAGATCCATCAACGCCTTAACTTCAAGTTCTGGCCTACGCCAGTTTTCACTACTAAACGCAAATAACGTTAAGGCTGGAATACCATAATGCACAGCAGTTTCAATCGCCGCCTTTACTGCATCAACACCCGCCTTATGGCCCGCCACACCAGAGAGGTTGTGACGAGTGGCCCAGCGATTATTACCATCCATGATAATAGCAACATGCTCAGGCAATGTTTCTAGCTTGTGTGCAAGAATAGCTTCGCGTGGGTCGATCATACATTAATCCTTAATGTGAGCCTTAACAGAAATAATGATGCAGGTTAAACCTCCATCAAATCCTTTTCTTTAGACAATAAAGCCGTTTCAATAGTAGCTACATGAACATCTGTTACTTTTTGAACCATGTCTTCGCCACGGCGTGCATCGTCTTCTGAAATATCCTTATCTTTCAAAAGCTCTTTAATGTCACTGTTAGCATCACGGCGAATACTACGAACAGAAACACGAGCTTTTTCAGCCTCTTCTCGGGCGCCTCGAATGAAGCTTTTACGAGTTTCTTCTGTTAGCGCTGGCATAGGGACTCGAATCAAATCACCAGATGTAGATGGATTAAGGCCTAAATTAGCCTTCATGATTGCTTTTTCTATCTCTGGCACCATAGGTTTCTCCCAAGGAGAAACTGCTAAGCAGCGGCCGTCTTCAACAGAGATGTTTGCTAACTGGTTAAGTGGCGTATCACTACCGTAATAAGAAACCATAACACTGTCTAAAATGCTTGGATGTGCCCGTCCTGTGCGAATACGCTTAAAGGCTTCACTAAGAGCTGCAATACTTTTATCCATGCGTTCATTAGCATCTTGCTGAATTTCATTAATCATTTTATTCTCCGCCCGCAGGCAATGTCACATTCACTAAGGTGCCTTCATGTCCACCAACTACTAGATTAACTAAAGCTCCTGGCTTATTCATATTAAATACTCTTACTGGCATTTCTTGATCACGACACAAACACATCGCTGTAAGATCCATAATACCCAGCTGCTTTTCTATAGCTTCATCAAATGTCATATAGTCATATTTTACTGCATTTGGATTTTTTACTGGGTCCGAATCATATACACCATCCACCTTGGTGGCTTTAAGCACTACATCAGCTTCAATTTCTATTCCGCGCAATGAAGCTGCCGAGTCTGTAGTGAAAAATGGATTTCCTGTACCAGCAGAAAAAATTACAACATTGCCTTGAGACAAATACAACATAGCATTACGACGATCATAGTGATCCACTACGCCGCTCATTGGAATCGCTGACATCACTCTAGTAGTAATATTAGAGCGCTCTAGAGCGTCTCGCATTGCCAAGGCATTCATTACCGTAGCCAGCATCCCCATATGATCACCAGTGACACGATCCATGCCAGCCTCACTAAGGGCCGCACCACGGAATAAGTTTCCACCACCGATCACTAAACCTACCTGTACTCCAATGCCCACTAGCTGACCTATTTCTAAGGCCATGCGATCTAACACTTTAGGATCAATACCGAAATTTTCGCTGCCCATTAATGCTTCGCCACTAAGCTTGAGTAAAATACGCTTATAGCGAGGTTGGCGTTTATCCGAAATTGGCATTTGTTTTCTCCAAAACAGTAATCTGCAACAGCGTTACTATTAGTTTTAATATATAACGCTGACTTAACAATAAGATAGTGACTTATTAACAGCTCAAGGGCAAGTTGCGGCCGAGCTTAAGTCAAAAAAAAACGCCACCACAGTGACTTAATCACCATGGCGACGCCTCAAGTAGGTTAATAAGACTTAACCCTTTAGCTGCTGTGCCACTTCAGCGGCAAAGTCCACAACTTCAACCTCAATACCATCACCTACTTCTAAGCGATGGAACGCAGTAATAGAAGCTCCAGTGACGGCTAGTAAATCACTAATTTTCTGATCAGGATTCTTAACAAATTGCTGCTCAGTCAAGCTATTTTCAGCTAAAAACTTGTTGATTCGGCCCATCATCATTTTGTCAACGATAGCATCTGGCTTGCCGGCCATATCTGGCTGAGCTTTAATAATGTCCTTTTCTTTATTAACTTCTTCAGCAGTCATATCATCACGACTAATAACACGCGGATTAGTCGCTGTAACATGCATAGAAATGTCTTTAGCAAGCTCATTATCGCCATCAGTTAGCGAGATCAACGTAGCAATTTTTTTGTTGCTGTGCACATAAGCGCCTACATTAGCGCCTTCAAGCATCACAATGCGACGAGGAGTAATGTTTTCGCCAATTTTCTGCACTAGGGCTTCACGGGCATCAGATAGTTCACCCTGCATTAATACAGCCATATCATCTTGCTTAGCTGCAAACGCAGCGTCAGTTACCTTGGCAGCAAAAGCTAAAAAGCCTTCATCACGAGCGGCAAAGTCTGTTTCTGAGTTCACTTCAACCAATACGCCATACGAATTATCGTCAGCAACTTTTGCAAGCACAACGCCTTCAGCAGCAGTACGACCAGCTTTCTTTGCAGCTTTAAGGCCACTAGATTTACGTAAGTCTTCGATTGCTTGCTCAATATTACCTTCAGAAGCGACAAGAGCTTTTTTACAATCCATCATGCCCAAGCTAGTACGCTCACGCAATTCTTTAACCATAGATGCAGTAATTGCAGCCATTAGAAAATCCTCAATTTGGGTTCTCAACGCCGCCTTGGGCGTTGTTAAAAAAAGGGAGCCAAGCTCCCTTTTGTATATCCACCTAGCTAAACCGAAGGTTTAGGCTTACTCGGCGGCGGCTTCGATTGCTTCTTCAGCAACTTCTACAAATTCGCCAGCAACTGCAGTGCCGTCGTCTTTGCCAGAAGCACAAGCATCAGCCATTGCAGAAACATAGATTTCGATAGCGCGCAAAGCGTCATCGTTAGCAGGGATTACATAATCAATGCCGTCTGGGTTGCTGTTAGTATCAACGATACCGATAACTGGGATGCCCAACTTGTTAGCTTCGTTGATTGCAATACGCTCATGTTCAACGTCTACAACAAACAATGCGTCAGGAAGACCGCCCATATCCTTGATGCCGCCAATAGCGCGCTCAAGTTTTTCCATCTCACGCTGACGCATCAACGCTTCTTTCTTAGTCAACTGCTCAGAAGTGCCATCGTTAAACTGCGTTTCTAAGGTGCGGAAACGGCTAATGGACTGACGAATAGTTTTGTAGTTAGTCAACATGCCACCTAACCAACGGTGGTTAACGTAAGGCATACCAACACGACTAGCATGTTCTTTAATCAACTTACCTGCCGCACGCTTAGTACCAACAAACAATACTTTGTTTTTGTTGGCAGCCATGTTTTCAACGATAGCAAGTGCTTCGTTCAACGCTGGCAAGGTTTGGTCTAGGTTGATGATATGGATTTTATTACGAGCACCAAAGATATACTGACCCATTTTTGGGTTCCAGTAACGAGTTTGGTGGCCGAAGTGGGCGCCGGCTTTAAGCAGGTCACGCATACTTACTTTAGTCATTTAAATTTCCTTTTGTATGGGTTAGGCCTCCATAAACCCTCGCCCTGCGTCTTTTTCAACAAAAGAACAACAAGAACCACAGTTCGATCAGAAGCCTTAAAGCAGACCCCCAACACCCAGAACCATGTGCCGGTTTATGTGTGACGTTATAGTTAAGCTCCAAACACACCTATCTTTTGTTTGTACAAAAGAACAGAACGAATTTGGGCGCGCAATTTATACCATAAACAGCAATGAATATCAAAACTAATCGTGAGCATTAACGTTTTTCCATCAGATAATGCAATCCTCACCCCCTAGGTCACCTCATAAAGATTAACCTACCAACCTCAAAAGAAAATAATTAACATGAAAGCCATGGGGTTGAAGATGTCTGATATAATTGTTACAAAGATAGTTAACCATTAAGACTCGCCGCTGCAGGCACATTAATCTTTGAGAAACACATGAATATATTGATTAAAGACGCTATTGAAATTCAAAAAATGCGCGTTGCTGGAAGTTTGGCTGCGCAAGTATTGGAGATGATCCACGATTATGTGCAAGTGGGTGTGACTACCAATGAGCTAGATCAAATTTGTCACGACTATATTGTTGATGTGCAAAAAGCCATTCCCGCTCCATTAAATTACCACGGATTTCCTAAGTCTATTTGCACTTCTGTTAATCAGGTAGTGTGTCATGGCATACCTAACGATAAGCCACTTAAACAAGGCGATTTAATCAACATTGATATTACCGTTATTAAAGATGGCTATCATGGGGATACGAGCCGGATGTTTGCAGTGGGTGAAGTTGCCCCTCATGCGCAACGTCTGGTCGCCATTACTCAAGAATGCCTATATAAAGGTATAGCGCTCGTAAAACCAGGCGCTCGATTAGGCGATATTGGTCATGTGATTCAAGTGCACGCTGAGTCTAATCATTATTCTATTGTTCAAGAATATTGTGGCCACGGCATTGGGGCTGGTTTCCATGAAGACCCTCAAGTACTTCACTATGGCACACCCAACACTGGGGTTGAGCTTAAAGAAGGCATGATTTTTACCATTGAACCTATGCTCAATGCTGGCAAACGCCACGTAAAACTCAACAAAAAAGATGGCTGGACCGTAACCACAGTAGATAAACGTTTATCAGCGCAATTTGAACATACAATTTTGGTCACCGCTGATGGCTACGAGAACCTCACTATCCGTCAAGAAGAAATAGCTTAATGACATCACTGGTTAGTCAGTTACTACAAGACCAACTCATTAACCATGAGCAACTGCAACAGCAGTTTGCCAGGAAGCCTTGTGCCAAAGTACTAAAAACAGCTCTGGAAAACGGGCAAGATCAGCTGGATGAGTTATTTAACGAACACAAAGAAACTCGTATTTATGAGCTAATCCATGCTCGTGCATGGTTAGTAGATCAGATACTTCGCTTGGCTTGGCAACAGTATTCTTGGCCCGATGAAGCAGCACTGGTGGCTGTAGGTGGCTATGGGCGTAAGGAACTGCACCCACAATCAGACATTGATCTACTTATTCTTATAGGCGATGATGTTTCCGAATCGCTTTGGCACAAAAGTACCCAAGAGTTTATTACGTTTATTTGGGATTTAGGCCTACAAATTGGCTCAAGTGTGCGCACCCTAGAGGATTGTTGCAAACAAGCTAAAGGTGACATTACTATTGCCACAAGCCTGCTTGAGTCTCACACCATTATTGGCACAGCTGGCTTACGAAAAAAAGCGTTTGATTGGGTTATTTCAGACAAAGCCTGGAGCGATGAAGCTTTCTATAAAGCTCGCGTTAAAACTCAGCAACAACGGCACTTGCGCACCAACGAAACGGAATACAACCTAGAACCAAATATAAAGAACTCTTCAGGAGGCTTGCGTGACATCCAAACTATTGGTTGGATAGGTAAGCGTCACTTTGGCCTAAGTAATATGGCGCAACTTTCTAGCCACGACTATCTTAGCCAAGACGAGCTAGATACGCTTAAAGAAAGCACAAATTACCTTTGGACCATACGTTATGCCCTGCATTTAATTGCCAAACGACCAGAAGACCGATTGCTGTTTGATCATCAACGTAAGTTAGCTGCTTTTTTTGGCTATGAAGATAATGATGACACCCTAGCTGTTGAGCAGTTTATGCATCGCTATTATCGCACAGCAATGCACATAGCCGAGCTTAACCAAACATTGCTACAGTTATTTGATCAAGCTATCTTACACACACATGATGAAGACGTGGTTATTTCTATCAGTCGGCGTTTTGAGCTACGCAATGGTCGATTACAAGCCTGCTATCCAAGTGTGTTTTTGCGACAGCCATTTTCCATTATCGAAGCCTTTGTGATTTTAGCGCAACACCCAAAGTGCCATGCCATTGGAGCCGAGTGCAAGCGTTTAATCCAAGCCCACAGATACCTAATAGACGATAAATATCGCCGCGATATCCGGGTCAATAGTTTGTTTATGGAGCTGTTACGCTCTCCTGAGCGTATGTCACACACCCTATTGGAAATGCAACGTCAAGGAGTCCTAGGGGATTATTTACCCAGCTTTAATAAAATTGTTGGGCGGATGCAACACGACCTCTATCACATCTATACTGTTGACGCTCACACAATGAAAGTAGTGAAAAAAATGCGCGAGCTACTACTGCCAAAGGAGCGGGAACGCTTCCCTGTGGCAGCTCGACTCGTGCATGAGCTTCCCAAAATTGAACTGCTCTATATTGCTGGCCTCTACCATGATATTGGTAAGGGTAGTGGCCGTGACCACAGTGTAGTTGGGGCAGAAGAAGTACGAGAATTTTGCAAACAACACCAGCTAGGAAAGTGGGATACTGAGCTGGTTAGCTGGTTAGTGCGTAATCACTTATTAATGTCTATGACCGCTCAAAAGCGTGACATTGGTAACCCAGATATTATTCATGAATTCGCCACAAAAATGGGCGACGAGTTACATTTGAATTATCTATATGTGCTCACCGTTTGTGACATCAATGCGACCAATCCAGCGTTGTGGAATAACTGGCGCGCTTCTTTGCTACGACAACTTTATACAGCTACAAACCGAGTATTACGCCTGGGCCTTGATGTGCCAGTAGACCATCAGGCTTTGATTGAACAAACTCAGACTGACGCCCGAAAACTGTTGCAAGAGCAACGCTTTAACCCTGCTTCAGTGATGCGTTTATGGAAAAACTTAGGGAATGACTACTTTATTCGTGAAAATGCTAAAACCATTGCCTGGCATACTCGTACTATTTTAAACCATCAAGTTGATGGCCCTTTAGTTGCCCTGAGTGAAACGTCTTTTAGCGCATTTGAGGGTGGCACACAGGTATTTGTTTATACCAAGGACAAGGCCAATCTATTTGCAGCTCTTTGCGCCATTCTTGGCCACCTAAATCTAGACATACAAGATGCTCGCATCATCACCACTGAAGATGGTTACAGCATGGATACTTTTGTAGTTCTAAACGCTGATGGTAATACAATTAACCAAACGCCTGCTCTTTTAGAACAGCTGCAACAGCGCCTTACACACGCATTAAAATACCCAGACGATTTTGCATACATCGTTCAACAACGCCAGCCCAGAACCCACAAGCTCTTCAACCAACTCGCCACTGTTAGTCTGAGCAATCCAGAAGGTCACAGTTGGACACGATTAGAATTATCTAGTGGCGACAGGCCTGGGCTGTTGGCTCAAGTAGGTTTGGTATTTATGCATTTGGACATAAGCATTCAAAAAGCCAAAATTCAATCTATCGGTGGCCAAGTAGAGGATGTGTTTTTTATTACCCTAAGTAATGGCGAACGAATTACTGACAAGAGCTTACTAAATACTATTGAAACTAACCTATGCCATGCCTTGAGTAACTTATAAAGCCCCAATGATATTAAATGCATCAGTGACATGGTCATTTCTTCATTACTATTGCTCATGCTGCTACTTTATAAAACCTATGTTGGTCGTGCTAAAAACCACAACCTTCTTAAAAATGTCATAATAGCTAGGCTCAAACTGCTAACATATTATGATAATATTTTTACTTTACCCCTGAATAACCCATCGATCCTGATTTCTGGTATTATTTAACCTTTGTTTTTTAGGGACATCCTTAACCCTTCCAATAAGCATCTAAAATTTTTTTGGACACTCCTGTGAATCACGTATTAATGCACGGCATAAGCAATTGCGACACTATTAAAAAAGCCAAAAAATGGCTCCTAGCCCAAGGTATTGAGTTCAGTTTTAGGGACTATAAAAAACAACCTCCATCTTTGGAAGAGTTGCGAGAGTGGAGCTTGATACTGGGTTGGGAAGAGTTACTGAATAAGCGAGGCAGTACTTGGCGTAAATTGCCAGAAGAAGTGCAAATCAGTGTAAACGAAACAAACGTATTCGCTCTGCTACACGACAACCCTAGTATGGTTAAACGACCCTTGTTAGTCGTGCAAAATGCGACCCAAATTGACGCATTTTTAGGGTTTAAACCCGAACAATACGCTACTATTTTTAAACTATAAGTTTTACCCACTATTTATTGGAGAGTTACATGAGCCATTTTAGTTTTGCATTTGGTATTGGAAGCCAATCTACCCAAGGAGATTGGTTAGAGGTGTTCTATCCACAGCCTATCTTAAACCCAAGTGCAGGCTTAGTTGCAGCTCTTTCTAGCGTTTTAGGTAGCCATGTAGCCACAGGTAACCACGCCATAGAAATTGATGCCGAACAAGCCAACCAGCTTGGGCAAAAATTTAGTGCTGGTGGCGAAACAGACCAAGCTAAATGGCTTACTCAGTCTGCTGATAAAGGCCAGCCTATGGTGATTACATTACTAGAGACGGATACAGGCCCACAAACTACCCCTGAAGTGTACCTTAAGCTTCAGCTGCTATCCACCGGCCAAAAACGACCTAACACAATGGACCTTAATGGTATTTTTGGTCTTTTACCCAATGTCGCTTGGACCAACGAAGGCGCTGTAGCCATTGAAGATTTAACCCAACGTCAGATGGATGCTCGCCTCCGCGGGCAGTGGTTGCACGTTAACGCTGTAGATAAATTTCCACGTATGACTGATTATGCTGTGCCTAAAGGCATTCGCATTGGTGACGCATCACGCGTTCGCTTAGGCGCTCATGTAGCTGAAGGTACCACCGTAATGCACGAAGGCTTTATTAACTTTAACGCCGGTACTTTGGGCCATGGAATGATAGAAGGTCGTATTTCGGCAGGTGTGACCGTTGGCCATAACAGTGACTTAGGTGGTGGCTGCTCAACTATGGGCACCTTATCAGGTGGTGGTAAAATCGTTAACTCTGTTGGCGAAGATAGCTTAATTGGTGCTAACGCAGGCATGGGCATTCCCATCGGTGATCGTTGTATCATCGAAGCAGGTTTATACATTACTGGGGGATCAAAGGTAGCCTTATTAGATAGAAATAATGAATTAGTAGACACCGTAAAGGCTGCTACTCTAGCGGGTAAACCAGACCTACTGTTTCGTCGAAACTCACTAAATGGCCGTATCGAAGTTAAGCCTAATGGCACTCTTGTAGAGCTTAACTCTGATTTACACAGCAACAACTAAGATGACCCAAATCATGCCTTTATCACCTACCATTGCTTTGGCCCAAGATCTGATGGGACGCGCCTCTGTCACTCCCACAGATAAAGGTTGCCAAGAATTGATGATCGCTCGTCTTGAGGCGATTGGCTTTACTATAGAGCGCATGCGTTTTGGCGCAGTAGACAATTTTTGGGCTCGCCGAGGCTCCGATAAGCCAGTGCTGGCCTTTGCAGGCCATACCGATGTAGTGCCTAGCGGCCCTGTTGATCAATGGCACACACCACCATTTGAACCCACGATTAAAAACGGCTTTCTTTATGGCCGTGGTGCGGCAGACATGAAAGGCAGTTTGGCTTCATGGGTGGTTGCCCTTGAAACATTTATCGCCCTGCACCCAGATCATAAAGGAAGTCTGGCCCTTCTAATTACCAGTGATGAAGAAGGACCTTTTGTAGATGGCACAACACGAGTAATAGATACCTTAGAGGCCCGTGGAGAGAAAATGGACTGGTGTATTGTAGGCGAACCTTCCTCTACTACCACCCTAGGCGATGTTATCAAAAATGGGCGCCGCGGTTCTTTAACAGCCTTAATCACAGCTAAAGGCATTCAAGGTCATGTGGCCTACCCACATTTAGTGATCAACCCTATTCACAAAGTGGCACCAGCCCTAGCGCAGCTAGTGTCAACTACTTGGGATGAGGGTAATGATTTTTTCCCTCCTACAAGCTTTCAAATCGCTAACATTAATGGTGGCACTGGAGCCTCTAACGTGGTGCCTGGCCATGTTGAGGTGATGTGTAATTTTCGCTATTCCACACAACTAACAGCTTCTGACCTTACATCAAAGGTAGAAACCATTCTTAATGAGCATAATTTAGATTATGACATTCAGTGGACTTATAACGGTTTGCCTTTCTTAACAAGTTCTGGCGCTTTGGTTGATGCCTGTCGCCATGCTATTAAGGCAGTCACTGGAACAGACACTCAGTTGTCTACAGCTGGAGGCACCTCTGATGGTCGTTTTATCGCACCTACTGGAGCTCAAGTAGTAGAGCTAGGGCCTTGCAACGCAACTATCCATCAACTTAACGAATGCGTAAAAGTGAGCGATCTAGAACAATTGACGCAGGTTTATCTAGACATTCTCACTCGCCTAATGACTAAGGAACTTTAGTTATGATTCAAAGTGACATCGAAATTTATATCAAGTCTGTGAGCCCAGATGCCATTAAGGCGTGGTTGGAAACTGTGACCGCAAGCTTAGATGTACAGAGCTCCAATCCAAAACGCCAAGCTTACTGGGCTACCTTTGCTGATTCGGCCGAAGGCCAGCAAAAAGAGTTCGAGATCATCGTGCTTAATAAAGTTCAAAGCAACTTTAGTAGCATTTGGTTCAATACTAAAAACACTCCATGGACTAGTGATAAAGCATGTGCTCAAGCAGCTTTTTCGCACTTAAAATCAGCAGTACGCTGTGTTGTTTCTGGCTGGCAAGAAGGTGACTCTCCTGATCAATGGTTACACATTGATGAAAATGGTGAAGAAATTATTGATTGGTTATAGGACATTGACTATGCTCAGCCCAAAGCAACTAGAAGACTACAATCAGCAAGGTTACCTTGTTATCAAGGACTTTGTTTCTTTTACCCAACGCCAAGTATTGATGCAACGTGCAGCCCAGTTGATTGACGCATTTGAGCCACAAGCCAAGCCTTCTATTTTTACCACTGACGAACAAGAACGCTCTAGTGATGATTACTTTTTAAAGTCAGCTAGTAATATTAGCTTTTTCTTTGAAGAGAAAGCCATTGATAAGGATGGTCATTTTACTGTACCCAAACAGCAGTCCATCAATAAAATAGGCCATGCTCAACACCTGTTAGATCCGGTTTATAAGAACATCGTCAAAGAGTTGGACTTTGCAAGCATCGGCCAAGCGCTTGGGATAGTTAAACCCCGCGCTGTGCAGTCTATGCATATTTTTAAACAACCTGGCATTGGTGGCGAAGTAGGCCTTCACCAAGATTCTACTTTTTTGTACACACAACCTAAAAGCTGTGTTGGATTTTGGCTAGCATTAGAAGATGCTACAGTCGAAAATGGGTGCCTACAAGCTTTGCCACAAGGCCATAAAATCCCCCTTAAACAACGCTTTAAGATAACAAAAAATGGCGACACCCAGTTTGAATCTTTGGACAACACTCCATGGACAAAAGAGCCACTAACATTGCTAGAAGTACCTGCTGGCACACTCATTATTCTCCACGGACAATTGCCTCATTATAGTGCCGCCAACACTTCTAGTAAGTCACGCCAAGCCTTTACCTTGCACTTGGTGGACGATACGTGCGATTACCCTGAAGATAACTGGCTGCAACCGTTAAAAGCGCTATAGTGTGACTACACGTAGTGCCAAACCTAACAGCACTACACCACTTATTTTATCAATAAGAGCTGAGCGCCTTTGAAGCTTTTCCAATACCTTAGAATGAGAAAGTGCTACAGCTACAATAATGTACCAAAGGGCGTCTATAATTGAGGCGGTACCTGTCATAATGAGTTTATCAACTAATAGTAATTCAGCAGATACAAATTGTGAAAACAGCGCAGTAAAAAAGAATGCTAGCTTAGGGTTAAGCAATGACACCATTAAGCCATCTCTAGCCGCTTCACTAATAGGCGCTGCCACAGGCACCACATTTAATGGCCCAGCCCCATTAGATCGTAGTGCTTTAATTCCCATCCACATTAAATAAGCAGCACCAGCATAAGTCAAAAACTTATACATCAAAGGCCACTCAACCACCAATAAAGCCAAACCCCATACCGTTAGCAAAGCCCATAAAGCCACTCCTATTGCATGAGTTATGGCTGTAATAACGCCATGTATACGTCCATTACTCACTGTATGGCGCAAAACTACTGCCAAGCTTGGGCCAGGAGACATTGCGCCTAAACAGCAAATAGCTACTAATGAAAACCATGTGGTGAGGGTCATATCTAGTCCTTAATCGTCTTCAGTGAGGGCTCTTGCAAACACTGTTGTAACCAAACCAATAAATCGTTAAGCACTTGTTGTTTATTTATTTCGTTGAGCATTTCATGTCGTCCGTTTTTATATAAGCAACACTCGACCATCTGTGAACCTGCTCTTTGCAGGGCCTTTTGCAAAGCAATCACACCACGACCCTGCTTACCAACAGGATCTTTATCCCCAGCAAATAAGTAGATAGGTAATTCATTACGTATTTGCGCCATAGATTCAGGCTCTGATAAGTCGGACAAACCATCAAGAAAATCAACCCAAAACTGATTACTAATGCCATGACCTGCTAAAGGGTCTGCCAGATATTCATCTACAACCTTTGGGTCTGAACTTATCCAGTCTTTAGGCGTGCGGACAGGTTTGAAATTATTATTAAAACTACCAAAAGATAACTGTTGAAGTAGCTTACTTTGAGCCAGCGAACCATGACGCCATCTTTCAAACATAGCCGCTACACAAGCTATACGATAAAACCATGGAGCGCTGTAGTTAGACGCTGACAGTACTACGCCTTGTAGCTGGTTAGAGAGTTTATTAGCATAGCGCTGCACTACTTTTGTAGCTAAAAAAGACCCCATACTATGACCTAATATAATAAGAGGCTGCGGCCATTGCTTTTGAAGATAGGTGATAATGTCAGCTTGATCGGATACCAATTTTTCCCAACCATTATGGTTAGCTAAATGGCCTAAGCTATCCGTTTCTTTACCCGTGAGGCCATGGCCACGTTGATCATCTGCACTGACATTAAAACCCGCATTATTAAGCTCTGTAGCCACATGGTCATAGCGCCCACCATGCTCACTCATACCATGCATTATATGTACCCACCCTTTTGCCTCTTCTATTGGCCAAAGACGAACATACAAAGCAATCTGATCCGCCTCAGACTGAACCTGGACGATTTGGGGAGGGGTTTTTAACATCCGTGCAACCTATAGCAATTGAGCAATAGGGGCCATTAAAAAGCAAACAACACAAGTGTGCAAATAAAATACTTACGAATAAAGCCTAATCAACATGAACATTAAAATTAAATGCAAAAAGTTCATGACTCCAACATCCTGCACGAGTTAATTCTAGTGCCAAAAGCTCATCAGCATAGCCCAATCTAGACAACGCCCTAGTACTTAACTGGCCAGTAAAAGCTTCGTTTGATAATGCTTCACGTTGCTTAAAGTCATCACTTTTATATGTGAATTCTTGCGCTTCTTGATCATAGACACAGGCCAGGTGCATGCAAGGCTGGAGTAACTGAAGCTCGTCTTCTTGGGACACACCACAGGCAGGGCAATGCAATGCTGATACAGATGCAGCTTTGTAGACGCTGGCGTAAGAAACACGGTTCAAAAAACTACTGGCTAATCTCATAGAAAAAAATTCATAAATTAATTCAACAATGAAACTATAATACAGCCTTTAAATCCTTGCTGGGTGAAGGTTTCGGGGTAATCATGAGTCAAACTAATACAGAAAGAGCAAGGCGCTTCTTAGTGTTAACTGAAATATTACAGTAAGGTATTGTTAAAAAATGCAACCACCCGCCGCTTAAACTCATCAGGCTTTTGTGTGTCAAACTTAGCATGGCCAAGCTGCTCTTCAAACCACAGCTCTTTGTCGCCACACGCTGCATCAAAAATCCACTGCCCACTTTCCACCAACACTACAATATCTTCTCCACCTTGCATAATGAGCAGTGGCGTATTGCACAGCATAGCTGCTGCCTTAGTGGCGTTAACTTGCTCCACATCCATACCGAGTATAATTTGTGCCCAATATGAAATCATCGGCGCAAATGGAAAGGCGGGTAAGCCTGTAAAGTATTCTACTGATACGTTGATTGTATCTTGTAGGGATGAAAACGCGCTTACAGCAACGACTGCTGCAACATCCTGATTAAGCGCTGCGTATTCAAGGGCAATAGCGGCCCCCATAGAATTACCCAATAGACCTAATTTGCCTTTTTTGAGACCCTGCTCATTAACCAAGTAAGAGTGCCACGCTGCTATGTCATGGACTTCCTTTACCCCAAAGGTAATTTGATTCCCATCGTTTAGGTCATGCGCTCTAATACTAGTCACCAACACACCAAAACCGGCATCTTGTAATATTTTAGCCTCTTCTAACATATGGCCACGATTAGCTTTAAATCCGTGTTGTAACATGACATACGCACCATTGGCTGTGGGCGAAAAGTAGCCATGTAGTTTTTGCCCCTCTGCGTTAAACACCACCACTTCTGAAACTTTTAAATCAAAGTCATTAGGTTGGTATTTAGCAGGGGTGCGAGTGTCCAAGGAAGAATGTACTAAGTCATCTGCTTGCTGATAGGTAACTAATAAAAAGCCTGTGATTATGAGGCATAAAAAACACCCAGCACCCAGATAACAAAACGTTTCATACTCACCTCACTAGCATTTAGAATAACAAAAACAGCTCTTTATATGGTCGTTAACCATACCAATAGATTGCATATAGGCATACATCCCAATGGGGCCAACAAACTTAAATCCACGCCGTTTTAGGTCTTTAGCAATTTTTTTAGAAAGCTGCGTTTGGGCAGGAACATCAGCATTGGTTTCAAAGTTATTAACAATAGTCACCCCTCCTACAAAGCCCCATATATAGGCATCAAAACTACCAAATTCTTGCTGCACAGCGATGAACTTTGCAGCGTTATTCACCACACTATTGACCTTCAAACGATTACGAATAATACCTTTATCCAGCAAAGCTGTAGCGATGTCTTGATCCGTAAATTGAGCAAGTTTAACTACATTGTACTCACAAAAAACACGTTTATAGTGGTGCCTGCGCTTCAGTATAGTAATCCAGGATAACCCAGCTTGAGCACCTTCCAACACCAATTGCTCAAACAATCTTTTGTCATCATGCACAGGCCGGCCCCACTCTTGGTCATGATATGCCAAATATTGTTCATCTTTTGTAGGCCAACTGCAGCGACTAAGGTGTATTTCAGACATATGTAATCCGTATTTTTAAAGTAATATATGGGTTTCGAGCACACGGCTAATAAGGCTTCACTAGAAATTAGGTCTTAGGCTGTATCATATTCACTTGTCTTTTAAGAAGACGTCCACGCTTAAAAAGGGCCATATTTAACAACTCAGTTCATCTGGATGTAGAATCGATTTGTGCTATCATATTAGCTCATTAACACCAGCGATCTAACCCATGAACAACAGAAGTTTTAAAAGTCATAACCACCCTAATGCTACTTTAATTAAACGCTTGCTTGCCATAGTGTACGATAGCCTATCGGTTATGGCGGTATGGATGCTGTTGGGCTATATTTTTATTGCGTTTAACGATGGTGAAGCTGTCTCTGGGCCGCTATTTAATAGCACAGTATTTCTCATTACATTTTTGTTTTTCGCTTTATTCTGGACTCGCTCTGGACAAACTTTAGGCATGTTAGCTTGGCGTTTACGTATCGAGTCTGAGCAGGGGCAACCACTTAACGCAAAGCAAGCACTATTGCGCTTTATGTGCGCTATTCTTTCTGCCTTAGTGTTCGGCATGGGCTATTGGTGGATGTTAGTTGATAACAATAAGCTCACTTGGCATGATCGCTGGTCTAGCAGCCGTGTGGTACAGTTGCCCAAAAACTAAAACAAAGTATGGCTCATGCCAATAATAGAACTAGCCTGCTTTTCTCAGCATCCAGGCCCCACCTACAATACACACCAATATGGGCAACAAGTACGCAAGTAGAGGGGTAAAGCCAAAAACACTACTGGCAGGCGCTAACACCTCTTGGGCGTAATTAAATGCCAAACCCACTAACACGCCCACTAACACTCTTTGCCCTAGAGTGACCGATCTAGTTGACCCGAAAATAAAAGAAATAGCCAAAAACACTAGAGCCAAAGTGGCTAGAGGTTGTAACATTTTTTTCCAAAAGGCCAATTCATAAGGTGCAGAATCTAATCCACTTTGGTCAAGGTATTGGCTATATTGCATTAAATCTTCCACTGCCAAATGCTTTGGATCCATACTTAATATAGACAACAAATTAGGTTTTAAAGAAACACTCCAAGGTATTTTTTCTTGCTCCTTTTCAACAATGTTCTGACCTTCTAAACTTACCTGCCTTATGTGCTGCAATGTCCATTGTTGATCTTTATAAACGCCCTTATCTGCCACCAAAGTTTGCTTCCAATTATTATCGTCAAAGCGATACCGAGAAACTCCTTGCAAAACACCATCAGACATTACTGAGCGGACAAAAATATAGTCATCCTCTTCACGTAGCCAGAATCCTTTAGTTGATGCAGCACCCTTATATTCAGCCTGTTCTATTTCAGCCATTTTCTGGCTCACTGGAGCCACGTACTCCCCTAAAATAGCGGCTGTTACCACAAATAAAGCGACTGATTGCATCACAGACCAAACAATACGTCGCAAAGAAATACCCGCTGCGCGCATTACCGTAAGTTCACTATTATTGGCTAATATGCCCAAACCTACCAAACACCCAACTAATACTGCTAAAGGCATGAATTCATAGACCCTTCTAGGAACAGTTAATGCAATGTAAGTAAGTACTTGCTTAAAGCTTGCTCCTTGCCCTAAAGCGTCTAACTCACTACCCAATGCAGTCATTAGATCTAGGCTTAAAATCACTAACAACACTACCGCAACTGCTGCCCATATGTGCTTAGCAATATATATATCAAGCAGACGCACTTGTGCTTCCTCCTTTGGACAGTTGCCTAAACCACTGCCTTCCAAACAATAAAAACAACCCTAAGGTAAAGACACTAAGGTGCAGTAACCATATTTTTATGTCTGCATTGGCTACAGATCGAGTCATGTCATCTCGTAAGCTTGTTAAAGCAGACAGGTACACCAAATAAACCAAAATGGCAGGTAGTAATCTTGCAAATCGCCCTTTACGCGGGTTCACCTGACCCAAAGAAATCGCTACAAAACTAAGAATAAGTGTCATTAACGGAAGGGAAATGCGCCAATAAAGCTGAGCCCGGTGATCAGCATTGCTAGAGCCCATTAACATGAGCGTAGGTAACGTGAATCCACGGGTTATATTTACTTCTAATTCTTCAGTAAATAATCGCACCGCCAACTCTTCAAATGAAGTGATTGTATAGTCCAGCTCACCAGGTTGCCCTTGGGTTCTAGAGCCGTCTTTTAGTAACAGATAACGAGTTTTGTAGGCCTCATCAAAAATTTGTCTGGCTGATGTTGCTTTGATGAGCACTGGCGCCTCACCGGCAATTGGCCGATTAAATACAAATACATTCTTTAGCTGCTGTCTATCATCACTCATGGATTGGGCATAGATAACTTGCCGTTCAATTTTGCCCTGGAAACGCCCAGCCACCACACTATCAAATTCGGATGTGTGGGACTGAGTGTACAGAATTTCTTCAACATTACGGGAAGCCTCTGGAGCAAGCCAAAGGCTAAGGGTAGCTACTAAGAATGCCAGTATTGATAGAGGCACCAATATGATCTGCACCAACTGTTTTTGGCTAATACCGTTGGCAAAAAGCACAGTTAATTCGTTATCTACACTTAATTTACCTAATGTAAGCAGCACTCCTAAAAACCCACCCAAGGGCAACAAGGTGCTTAAATACGCAGGTAGTAAATTAACAATAATAGCCAACACAGCCTCGGCGTCCAGTTCCCCAGTCACAGCTTTACTAAGGTAATGGGCAAAACGACTGCTAGAGATTATCAGTAGCAACACCATGCTCACCGCAAACGCGCTTATCAGAACTTCTTTATTAATGTATCGAGTAATTAAGGACAAATGACTAGCTTCTTGGCAAAGTTATAGCCTGTTAAGGCTAACAATGGAGCTAAGTGTATCAGATTTTTAGCAAAACGAAGATTTAACACAAATTATAGTGGTGGATACCTAGAGACGCTGACCAATTTGGCGTAAAATTTTGCTATTGCCTGCACCTTTGCAAGGCCTCAAATTGGTAAATTTGTCAGGAGACAATATGGAATTTTATTTACAACAGGACGCCTCTAAGCTTGATGAAGTGTCTAGCGTGATTTTACCCTTGGTTGATGCAACTCACAGTAATGATGTCTTAGCTACTGACAGTCTTAAAAATGCGGATACTATACTTAACGGCGCTATTTCCAATGCCATAGCAAGTGGCGACTTATCTGGTAAGTTTGAAAACAGCCAACTGTTCTTGAACTCTGGGCCAGGCCCTAGCCGCATTTTAGTCATTGGCACAGGTGCTCCAGATAAACTTAGCGGACGCAAATACAAAAAACTAGTGCAAACTGCATGGTCAAAAATTAGTGCCAACCCAGGCTCCAGTGTACTTAACTTGCTAACTACCGCAGATACAACTATTTTAGACCAACACAGTAAAGTACGCCTTAGTGTTGAAGCAATAGGTCAAGCTCGTTATCGTTTTGATCAGTTTAAAACAACACCTAAGGACAAGCCGCCTGCTCCTAACATGTTTCTAGTAGCCCACGCAGACTCCCAAGCCCAGCTGAAGCAATCAGTGGCCACTTCAAAAGCAATGGACTTATGCCGTGACTTAGGCAACCTTCCGGGCAACATCTGCACCCCCAGTTATTTAGCTGAGCAAGGGCACAAGCTAGCAGCTGCCTCTGACAAGGTCATTACTCAGGTGCTTGAAGAAGCGGAAATGGAAGCTTTAGGTATGCATTCGCTATTGTCTGTTGGTAAAGGCAGTGCAGAGCCGTCAAAACTAATCGTTATCAACTATCAAGGGGGCGAAGAAGGTGTACAGCCCCATGTATTGGTCGGCAAGGGCATTACCTTTGATTCGGGCGGCATTAGTATTAAACCCGGCGCTGCAATGGATGAAATGAAATACGACATGTGTGGAGCCGCAAGTGTAATGGGCGCCATGCAAGCGATCATCAACATGGATCTTAAAATTAACGTGGTAGCCATCGTAGCTAGTGCTGAAAACATGCCTTCAAGCACTGCATCTAAGCCTGGTGACATCTATACTACGATGTCTGGAAAAACGGTAGAAGTGCTTAATACAGATGCTGAAGGGCGCCTTGTATTATGTGATGCGTTAACCTACGCCGAGCGTTTTAACCCTAAAACTGTTGTTGATGTAGCAACGCTTACCGGTGCATGCATTATCGCCCTTGGCCACCACACCAGTGCAGTAATGAGTAATGATGACCAATTTGCTGCCAGCATTATGTCTGCTGGCAAGCAGGCATTTGATACTGCGTGGCAATTGCCTATGGGTGAAGAGTATCAAGAACAACTCGACAGTAATTTTGCAGATTTAGGCAATATTGGTGGTCGTTCAGCAGGTGCCATAACCGCTGCATGCTTCTTGTCTCGATTTGCTGAAAGTTTCACTTGGGCACATTTAGATATTGCCGGAACAGCGTGGACTTCAGGCACCAAAAAAGGCTCTACTGGCCGATGCGTACCCTTATTAGTTCAACACATCGTTAACCAGGCATAATCATGAGTCGAGCAGATTTCTATCAGCTCAAATCGAGCGATCCAGCTAGCCGCTATCCGCTGCTATGCCGCTTGCTAGAAAAAAGTCTCGGCGCCAGCCAAAAGGTTTACATCCTCTGCCAAGACGAAGCAGAGGCTATTCACTTAGACCAATACATTTGGGCTTTCAAGCCAGATTCCTTTATTCCTCACGCATTGTCGCACGAAGATGCCAAAGCCGTTGTTGTTTTAGGCTGGCCTGAAATGACTGACTCACTCGCAATTGCTCATCATGAGATATGTATTAATTTAAGCCAACAATTAGCACCTGAGCATTTCCAACGGATTATTGAATTGGTAGTGCAAGATGAGGTTGTATTAAAAGCAGCAAGAGAACATTACACAAAATACAGCCAGCTAGGCCACTCCATGCAGTATCATAAAATCTAGGCTGGGATTGATGATAAAGATTGGGTAAAAACTATCCCTTCATCCTGTTCGAGCCACGCTTAGGCGGTTCTTTTACTTTATTGAAAGCAAAAAAAACGCCGCTAAAAGCGGCGTTTTCTGTAATGTTATTTTCTTAACGAATTAAGAAGGAACAACATTGTTGGCGCAAGGGCCTTTTTGGCCTTGGCCAACTTCGAATTCTACGGCTTGACCGTCGTTCAAAGTTGCGTAACCACCGCCATTGCGGATTTCAGAGTGATGTACGAATAAATCTTTTCCGCCATCTTCTGGAGTGATGAAACCGAAACCTTTATCGGCGTTAAACCACTTTACTGTACCTTTGCTCATATTCTTACTCTTTGCTACTAAATTAATTTGACAAACCGCAAACATCTGCGCTGTTTATCAAATAGGTAAAACCTATGAGTGTGCGCAAATTACGGTTTGGATCTTCACACGTAACGGTCAAGCTAGTGCGGTACGTAGTGTAGCACCACATTAACAGATAAGTCAAACAACACACCTACTTACCTGATTGTAATGCAGTCTATATCACCCAAATCCCGCCAAAGTTACTAAATTGCTTCAATTTTTTCCACTTGTTGCTGCAAGGTCGCTGCGGCGGTTTGTGCATCCTTTAATTTAGCTCTTTCTTTTTCAATCACTTGTTCTGGCGCTTTATCCACAAATTTAGAATTTCCCAGCTTTCCTCCAAGGCGTTTAATTTCACCTTGAAGTCGACCTAGCTCTTTATTCAGCCTGCCAAGCTCAGCATCCTTATCAATAAGGCCCGCCATTGGCACTAGCACCTCAAGCCCGCCTACTAACGCGGTAGCACTTAAAGGTGCCTCACAAGCTTCATCTAACCATGTGATAGAGTCTAGCTTGGCTAGCTTAACTAGGAACTGGCTATTCGTATTAAGGCGTTGCTGATCTAAAGCATCACCGCACTTTAATAAAACAGGGATGGATTTACCGGGCGAAATGTTCATTTCTCCACGAATATTACGCACGCCATCGATGATTCCGCGCACCCAATTTAAGTCTGACTCAGCCACTTCATCAATTTTACGATCATCTACAACCGGATATGGCTGCAGCATGATGCTATCACCCTCCACACCTGCTAGGCCTTTAAGTTTTTGCCAAATTTCTTCGGTAATGTAGGGCATCAATGGATGGGCTAAACGCAACACCGTTTCTAACACCCGCACCAATGTGCGCCTTGTACCCCTAAGCTGAGCTGGCGTTGCGTTTTCATCCCATAATACTGGCTTGGATAACTCTAAATACCAATCACAGTATTCACTCCAAATAAATTGGTATAGGGCTTCAGCAGCATGATCAAAGCGGTATACGTCTATCGCTTCAATCACTCTTTGTTCAGCTTTTTGTAAACGTGATGTAATCCAGCGATCAGCTAAACTTAGCTCAACTTCACCACCTAGTTGACCACAATCTTGCTCGTCACAGTTCATTAAGACGTAGTTAGTTGCATTCCAAATTTTGTTACAAAAATTACGGTTACCTTCTATGCGTCCTACATCAAACTTAATTTCACGCCCAGTAGACGCTAATGAACACATTGTGAAGCGCAGGGCATCTGTACCGTATGAAGCCATACCTTCTGGGAAATGCTTTAGGGTTTGTTTTTCAATCTTTTTAGCAAGCTGAGGCTGCATCATATTGCCAGTGCGCTTCTCTAACAAAGCATCAAGTGAAATGCCATCAATCAGGTCTAATGGGTCAATAACATTACCCTTAGACTTAGACATCTTTTCGCCGTCTTGATCTTTTACTAACCCTGTAACATAAACCGTCTTAAACGGCACTTGGGCTTCACCTGTCTCGTCTTTGATAAGATGCATGGTCATCATGATCATGCGCGCAACCCAGAAGAAAATAATGTCAAACCCTGTCACTAAAACATCAGTTGGGTGGTATTTAGCCAAAGCCTCTGTAGAATTGGGCCAACCAAGCGTACCAAAGGTCCACAAGCCAGAAGAAAACCAAGTATCCAACACATCTTCATCTTGCTGAAGATTTATGTCCCCTAGGTTGTGCTTTATACGCACTTCATCTTCGTTACGGCCCACATAAATATTACCTTCATCGTCATACCATGCAGGGATTCTATGCCCCCACCAAAGCTGACGTGATATACACCAGTCTTGAATATCACGCATCCAAGAAAAGTAAGTGTTTTCCCACTGCTTAGGTACAAATTCAATACGACCATCTTCTACAGCAGCAATGGCAGGCTCCGCGAGCGGCTTTGTGCTCACAAACCACTGATCTGTAAGCAACGGTTCTATCACTAAACCTGAGCGATCCCCACGAGGCACCTTTAAGCCATGATCTTCGATGCCTTCCAACAAATTTACATCATTAAGATCTGCAACAATTTGATCTCGCGCCTTATATCGGTCCAAGCCACGATAGGCTAGAGGAATGATTTCGTCGTGTTCAACGACGACCTTTCCAGCAGTGGTATACACATCTGGCACTTGCACAATGGCAGCATCATGATCAAGCACATTGATCATACCCAAATCATGTCTTTGGCCCATAGCGTAGTCATTAAAGTCATGTGCCGGGGTGATCTTCACACAACCAGTACCAAACTCCATATCTACGTAGTCATCGGCAATAATGGGAATTAAACGGTCAACTAAAGGCAATGTAATAAATTGACCAATTAAGTGCTGATACCGCTCATCTTTTGGGTGCACTGCGACCGCAGCATCGCCCAACATGGTTTCTGGACGAGTGGTTGCAACGACCAAGTAGTCATGGCCTTCAGAAGTAGTCGCCCCTGCCGCTAAAGGATAGCGTAAATGCCACATATGGCCCTTTTCATCTGTAGAGATAACTTCTAAGTCAGATATAGCAGTATGTAATTTTGGGTCCCAATTAACCAAACGCTTACCGCGATAAATCAATCCATCATCGTATAAACGCACAAAAGCCTCTTGCACAGCAGTGTAGAAGCCATCATCCATGGTGAAACGCTCGCGAGTCCAATCTACACTGGCACCCAGGCGACGCAATTGACGAGTAATAGTGCCGCCTGACTCTTCTTTCCACTCCCAAGCTTTTTCTAAGAATTTATCACGGCCTAAATCATGTCGCGTTTTGCCTTCTTCAGCCTGAACTTTTCGCTCCACTAACATTTGTGTCGCAATGCCTGCATGGTCTGTACCCACTTGCCACAAAGTATCGTGCCCTTGCATACGTTTAAACCGCGTCAAGGCATCCATAATAGTGTCTTGAAAAGCATGGCCCATATGCAAACTACCCGTGACATTGGGTGGTGGAATAACAATGCTATAAGGAACACCTTCACCGGATGGGGCAAAGTAATTATTATCTTCCCACTGCTGGTACCATTGTTGTTCGATGGCGCTAGGATTATATGTCTTTTCCATGATATTGGGCACATGCTCTATGTTAAGTGGTTATAGGTGATTATCAATCAAAAATGGTCGAGCTTAAATTAACCCCGCTTAACGGGGCCACTTACACTGGCTCAATTAGTGATTACAGGCTGGTCCATGAATATGACCATTAGCCAATTCGTCTTCGGTTGCGACTCTAACACCCATAATTTCCACATCAAAATTCAAAGTTTCACCGGCAAGGTCGTGATTACCATCTACGCTTACCATATCGCCTTCAACCGCTGTTACAGTCACTACTTGCTGCTGGCCAGAATCGCCCTCAGCGTGGAATTGCATGCCCACTTCTAAGGATTCAATACCAGAAAACATCTCACGATCCACTTGCTGAACCATTTCTTCCATGTATTCTCCATAGCCTAAATGTGGAGGCACTTCCACTTGCAACTTATCTCCTAGTTGCTTGCCTTCAAGCGCTTCTTCGAGGCCTTGCACAATGTTATTTGAACCATGTAGATATGGCAAAGGCTCAGCTTCACGTGATGTATCAACCAACTCTCCTGCACCGTTTTTTAATGTGTAGTGAAAGGTAACTACACTGTTTTCAGCAATTTTCATTTGCAACTCCAAGATGCCCTTTATCATTTAATGAGGGCTGATAAAATTAAACATTACTCATGCTCATGAGCGACCTGCTATAATACCGCAAAAATCACCCCTAGGCCCGTATTTCCATGCATTTTACTATTCACGATACCCCAGGCGTTATCCACTTTATGCGACTAGTTTCTTGGCTAGTACTAAAGCTTGGCGGCTGGAAAGTCGTTAACGTGGCGCCAGAATCAGGCAGCTACCTTATCATCGCCGCCCCACACACCTCTAACTGGGATTTTCCACTAGGTATTGCCATCGCTTTTCATTTGCGTTTAAAGGTGTATTTTATAGCCAAACATACACTTTTTGAAGGGATTTTAGGGCCTATAATGCGCTGGCTAGGAGGCATTCCTTTAAACCGCGAAGCAAGCAAAAATTTTGTAGAATCATCTATAGATGCCTACGCTCATAATGAAAATTTGGTTTTAGCCATAGCACCCGAAGGTACAAGAGGCAGTGTGACACGCTGGAAAACTGGCTTTTATCACATGGCCAAAGGAGCTAATGTGCCTTTAGCTTTAGCGTATTTTGACTTCTCCACTCGCACTGGCGGCATTGGAAAGATGTTTAACACTACCGATGACATGATAGCTGACATGCAAGCTATAGAAAATTTTTATCGACCAATGAAAGGGAAAAACACCCACAACTATAATCCAGATATTGTGGGCATTGCCAGCACCAAACAGCCTGATGCTTAGAGCTTAGCTTTGAGGACCACAAACTTTGGATGAGCCCCTATTTGCTCAACACTTGCAAACCAGCGCTTTAATTTAGCGTGATAGCCTAAATGACGATTACCCACCACCCATAGCTCGCCATTTTGGGTGAGCACTTGAGCAGACTGTGCAAACATTCGCATGGCTATTTGGTCCCCCATCACCCTTTCTTGGTGAAAAGGAGGGTTACATAAAATCAAATCAGCCGTTTGGGGCTCTACCCCTGTTAGGCAATCGTTCGCTTTAAACTCACACCTATCAGCAACGTTATTGCTGGTTGCGTTAATGGTAGCTGATGCTAGAGACATATAGGATTCATCAAATCCGATCACCTTAGAGTCAGGCCACTTTTTTGCAGCAGCAATGGCTTGGATACCGTTCCCACAACCTAAATCGATGACCAATTTATATGGCCCTTGTGGAAACTGATCTAACAAAACCTGTGCGCCAGCATCCAACTTAGTTCGACCAAAGACACCACTAAAATGCTGCAGGGATAGGGCTAAAGCAGGCAGCTCCCAAAAAGTCTCCTGAGGTTTTGGGGAATTTATTCCCACGCCCAAACTATTTACAGCGAAAATCAACCGCGCCTTTTTACGCGCCAAACTTGTTGTTAAAGGCCCAAGTAACGATTCAAGCAATTGATACAAAGCATTATCAATATGCTTAACCATTACTGGCATTATAATCACAGCGTCTGGCGATAACTGTGGCAACATTCTTTGAACTTGATCACGAAGCAATGCATGGCTTTTAGGCAATCGTAATATGACGATATTAAAAGGGCCTTGGGGGGTGTTTTGTGCTTGGGTAAAACTAGCAGTAGGTAATCCATTAGCACCAGCATTTTTCTGCAATCCAAGATGAGCAATATGAGAGTCACTCCACAAAACGGGCAAACACCCTTGCACATCAATCAAGGCTTGAGTCACTGCACACGTGATTGCACCAAACGTTTCATTAACCACTAGCACACGAGAGTTTACACTTAACAAAGCCTGCGTTTTTAGATAATCCAAAACCAACAGGTCCGCTTGATCAAAGGCGCTTAACGTTTCTTTTTTAGTAACTGGAACTCTACTTATTACCAATTCACCAAAGGCGCTCATCATTAAAGGTTGTATCATAAAATAGGTTACTTATATGGGTTATTCTACTATGGCGACAAGCGATCAATTACCCATCCGTCATCTGTTTGCTGATAACGAAATCGATCATGCAAACGGCTAGGCTGACCTTGCCAAAATTCGAATTTTGTAGGTACAAGACAAAAACCTACCCAAGGGCTAGGCCTGTCTATTGAGCAATCGTGAGTACGCTCATCCAGCTTAGCTACATTGAGTTCAAGATCAGCCAACCCTGAAACAACTTGGCTTTGGGCTGTCGCTGCGGCACTAAGCTGGCTCCCTCTAGGGCGGCTCTTAAAATAGGCGTCTGAAGTGGCTTCTGGTAGAAAACATACCGTGCCAGAAATACGCACTTGGCGCTCTAAGGGTTGCCAATAAAAAAGAACAGAAGCATTTGGATTATGATCAATATCGCAGCCTTTTTGACTACGCTTATCTGAGTACCACACCAAACCACTTTCATTATAGCTTTTCATAAGGACGATGCGCGCACTGGGCATGCCTGATGAAGAAACAGTTGCCAAAGCCATAGAAGTAGCGTCAAGTGGGCACGCTACTTCAGCCTCTACCAACCAATCAGCAAACTGTTTCCAGGGATCTAAAGCCAGATTTTCTCGGCGCAACCCCTGCGCTTCATACTCTCGCCTATAATCTTTGTAATCTTGAGAGGACATAACACTTTCCTACTTTTAAATAACCAACAAAACCCTATTATATGCTGCTATGCGTAAGTCCGGTACCATTGACATTAAAGATCGTATAAATGTGAATCAGGCAAGGCGTAAAAAGAAGTAAAGTCTATTACGTACTGCTAATAAATATTATCAAACCTATATTTTTTAATGTAAAATTTAAACTTTGTTTTAGTCGCTGAACAGACATGTAATTACATGTTGCAAATGAAGGTCTTTTTTCATGATATCCAAAACTGCAGTTTTTCGCTTTTTGACTAGGGTTGTTCTACCCGTTGCTATTATTGCAGCAGCCGTATCGGGGTTTATTTATTTAAAAAACTCTAAACCAAAAGCCCCAGCCAATCCTATTACTGAGCAAGTTTGGGGAGTTTCAAGCCAAGTTGTAAAGTTACAAGACATTGCCCCAGAAGTGACCCTTTATGGCGCTGTTCAAGCTAATGAAACAGCTCAATTGAGTTCAACTATTAACGCTTTTGTGTCCCAGGTGGACGTAGGTCGTGGCGATAGCGTAAAAGCTGGACAAACTTTAGTACTTTTAGATGACCGTGAATTGCGCTTAACTCTAACCCAAAGAAAAGCTAGCTTGATAGATGTTGAAGCGCGTATTCAAAGTGAAATTAACAACAATAATACCAACCAACAAGCACTTGTAATAGAACAACAGCTCCAGGCAATCAATCAAAAAAACTTTGAACGTCAACAACAGCTGGTTGCAAAAAAAGTAGCCCCTACATCGCGCTTAGAAGATGCTTCAAGAGTGCTGCAGCAGCAGCAGCTATCTTTACTCAACCGTAAAAATACCATCGCAGACCACCCCAATCGTATCGCTCAACTACAGTCACAAATAACCCAAAGCAAAATTCAAATTGAATTTGCACAACTAGACTTAGAGCGCACTCGCATTGCTGCTCCATTTGACGGACGTATACTCAGTGTGGATACAGCATCAGGTAATCGCGTACGAAATGGTGACCGTGTTGTTAAGCTTTATAACACCCAAAGCTTAGAAGTGAGAAGTCAAATTCCAGCTAGGTATTTACCCCTAATGCAAACGGCTAATTCTGGCCGCGGGTTAGAAGCCAGTATTGACCATAATGGCAAGACATATGGCCTCACCTTAGAACGACTATCTGCAGAAGCTTCATCTAGCCAAGGTGGCATTGATGCCTTCTTTAGTTTAGATCGTGATCAAGACATTGAAATAGGTCGCAACTTGCAGCTTAAGGTTAAATTACCCACCGAAGCTAATGTAATAACACTGCCTGCGTTAGCAATCTATGGCCAAAATCGTATTTATCGCATCGTTGATGATCGTTTAGAAGCACTTAGCATCCAACGAGTAGGCGATTGGACCAGTCCCAAGGGCCAACGTTTAACTCTAGTTCGAGGCGCTGACTTACGCAGTGGTGATAATATTTTAATCACGCAGCTTCCCAATGCCGTCACCGGTTTGTTAGTAGAAAAACGCTAGTCGGAGCATAAATACATAATGAAATCATTTATTAGCCTTTTTGCAAATCACCGAGTAGCTCCTAACCTTTTAATGTTACTGCTATTTTTATCTGGCGGTTACGGATTAAAGCAACTCAACACACAATTTTTTCCAGACTTTGCCATTGACGTTGTTAGTGTTTATATTGCTTGGCCAGGTGCTGCCGCCGAAGATGTACAAAAAAATATTACTATTCCAGTTGAACAAGAGCTGAAGAATGTTGCTAATGTTAAAAAGGTGACCTCTAGCACCACTCGTGGTGGCGTATCAATCGCCTTAGAAATAGAGAGCGGCTCCGACTTTGGAGAAGCTACCAATTCGATTAAACAGCGTGTAGATGCCGTCCGTAACCTTCCTAATGATGCTGAAACCCCCACTGTTGGACAAGTTATAAGGTATGACGCTGTGGGTACCTTGCTGATTACATCAAATGGGCCTATCTATGAGCTCACAAACTTAGCCCGCCAGGCAGAGCGAGAATTACTCAGCAGGGGCATCAGTAAAATCAATATTAGCGGCTTACCTGAGCAAGAAATTGCTATCCAAATAGAGCCCAGCACCATGCATGACCTTGGCTTGTCGCTGCAAAATATAGCTGGCCTCATTAACAACCAAAGCCAAGATGTGATGGCTGGCACTGCTGGTCGCACAGATGGTTCAAGGCAATTACGCGCCATTGGTAAAGTGTCAGATGTAAGCAGCTTTGAACAATTGCCACTACTGACCGGGGATAACGCCCAGCTACTTCGTTTAGGTGATGTTGCAGACATAAGCCTACGTCCTAAGGAAGATCAAGGCACTATAAGCTATGAAGGAAGGCCCGCCGTACAACTAGAGATCATGCGTAGCGCAAATGATGACACCATTAAAACTGCGGGGATTATGAACAAATGGGTTATAGATGCGCGCCAACGCCTACCAGAAGGTGTAGAAATAGCCGTGTTTAATGAACAATGGCTCTTACTAAAGGCCCGTATCAGCTTGCTTATTAATAACGGCGCGTACGGTTTACTTTTTGTAGTAGGTTTGTTGTTTATATTTCTCAACTCAAGAGTGGCGTTCTGGGTTGCCATGGGCATTCCAGCCTCGCTATTAGCCACTTGGGGTGTTATGTATTTTATTGGCGGGTCCATCAATATGATCAGCCTCTTTGGCATGATCATGGCTTTGGGCATTATTGTCGACGATGCCATAGTGGTAGGCGAAGATACCTTGTCACACTTTCAACAAGGCGAAGCTCCGCTACAAGCTGCTTTAGGGGGTGCCCAACGTATGATGGGGCCTATAACAGCCTCTTCTCTAACCACCATCGCAGCTTTTTTACCACTCTTACTGATCAATGGGATCATTGGTAGCATCTTAGCTGATATACCGATCGTGGTAATTTGCGTTATTTTAGTATCATTGGTTGAATGTTTTTTAATCTTACCAGGCCATTTGCATCACGCCCTTAAGAGTCAAGCTAATAAGAAGCCTGCTCGCTTGAGAGCTTGGTTTGATAGGGGTTTTGAAAACTTCAAAAATAATGTATTTCGCCCTGCTGTTAGCGTTGCTATTGATTTTCGCTTAGTGACATTCAGCTTGGCTATTACCACGTTAGTTTTAGCTGTAGGTTTACTAGTTGGCGGCAGAATTCAGTTTGCATTCTTCCCAAGCGTCGATGGAGACAATATACGCGCCAACGTGCAATTTAGTAGTGGCACACCAGCTAGTGAAGTTGCATCCTACTTGGTGAAAGTAGAGGATGCATTATTAGAAACTGAAGCTGAGTTGGGTGGCGGTTTAATTAAAGAACGAGTCAGTTACTTTGGTTCTAACAAACTGCCTACTGCAGGTATTTCTAGCACTGAGCAAGTGGCTTTATTACAGGTAGAGCTGGATAGCTCAAAGTTGAGGTTGATATCTAACGCTGAATTCATAGAGGTGTGGAATAAAAAAATACCTAAAGTACCCGGCTTAGAAAAAATCATTATTGACCAACCTCAGTCTGGCCCACCAGGAAAACCTATTGAAGCCAACATCACAGGGGCAAGCGCTATCATAATGAAAGCAGCTGCTTTAGATTTACAGACCTCATTAAAGGTGTTTTCTGGAGTTCAAAACATTGATGATAACCTCCCGTATGGTATGGAGCAGCTCATTTTTAGCTTGACCCCTGAAGCGACCACTTTAGGCCTAAGTAGTGCATATATTGGACGTCAGCTGCAATATGCTTTTGATGGTGTCACCGTACAGAGCTTCTATTTGGGTGCAGATGAAATTGATGTGAGGCTGATGCTCAAGGATCAAGACCGTAATAGTCTTGCCACTTTGTACGCCCTGCCTATTATTCTGCCCACGGGTAACACTGTGCCTTTACTGGAGTTAGTAGAATTTAGCTCGCGTCGTGGTATTGATAAGTTCAGCAGTAAAGACGGACAGTTAACAGTCTCTGTAAAGGCCGACGTTGACGTAGGCACAACTAACGCCAACGTAGTGATAGCTGCATTAAAGGAAGAAGTTATCCCAAATCTTGAACGCCAATATGGAGTGAACATCACTTTTGGTGGTGCTAGAGCTGATGAACGAGACACCTTAGGTGACATGCTTACTGGCTTAGTATTAGCTCTTATTCTCATCTACATTGTTCTAGCTTGGGTGTTTACATCTTACACTTGGCCCATTGCTGTAATGTTTACCATACCCTTTGGTTTAACAGGTGCAGTGTTGGGACACCTTGTGATGGATAGAGATCTCACTATACTGTCATTATTTGGCTTATTTGGCTTGTCTGGTATCGTTATCAACAACAGTATTGTGTTGCTATCGTTCTATAAAGGCTTCCGTGAGAAAGGCATGGAACCCAAGGCTGCCATAATAGAAGCAGCATGCCAACGTTTAAGGGCCGTATTGTTAACTTCAATGACTACCATTGCAGGATTAACACCTATATTATTTGAAGAATCACTACAGGCCCAATTCCTCATTCCTATGGCGATATCAATCGTCTTTGGTTTGGCACTTGGCACCATACTTATTTTATTCGTTGTACCATCAATGGTGCTAATGTTGGAAAACTTAGGCGCACTTGTTACGGGCAAAAAACGCAGCACTTAAGCATTAAAATAGGTTAAAACAGACGCAATTGTTGTTGCTGGGTTGGGGGCTTTAATTTGAACCCCAATCCTAACAACCTTACACCTTTAGCTTGTTGGTCACAGTCGCCACTTTGAAACGCCAGTTGAAGCAGTGCGTTAAAAAAATCTACGTGGATATCTGTGCTGGCTTGTTCTCGTGTGAGCTGTGAAAAATCTGCAAACTTCAACTTCACTACTAATCCAGAAACTGCATAATGGCTAGATAATTTGTCAAATCGTGCCATAAGTTCTTCATAAAGTGGACCCAAAGCATCGCTACAGCCTTCTATGCTGGTTAAATTTTGAGCATAGGTGTTTTCTACAGAAACAGATTTTCTTACACGACTGGTTTGTACTGGACGATGATCTTCACCAAACCTTCGCAAGGCAAGAGTTTGCCCCATGCGACCAAAACTCCTCTCCAGTTCTAATTCACTAAAAACACGTAAGTCTGCACAAATATGGATGCCCTGTGCAGCTAATTTGGCAGCACTAACAGGGCCAATACCTGGTATCTTTTTAACGGGTAACTGTGCACTAAATTCATCCACTTCATTGGGTTTCACTACAAATAAGCCGTTCGGTTTTCTCCAATCACTAGCAACCTTGGCAATAAATTTGTTAGGTGCAACTCCTGCAGAAATAGTAATACCCACTTCCGCTTCAATATCCGCTCTAATTTGCTGAGCAATTAAGGTGGCGCTGCCACCGAACAAGCTAGAATCAGTCACATCTATAAATGCTTCGTCTAAAGACAAAGGTTCAATGATATTAGAGTAACGTTCAAAAATAGTCATAATTTGTTGCGAAACTTCACGATACAATGCCATACGCCCAGGCAGGATTAAGAGGTCTGGGCAAGCCCGAAGTGCTTGAGCTGATGGCATCGCAGAATGAACCCCAAACTTTCTTGCTGGATAATTGCAAGTCGCGATGACACCTCTACTATTTGCTGCACCCCCTATGGCAATGGGTCTGTGTTGATAACTTGGCTCCTCTCGCATTTCAACAGCGGCATAGAAACAATCACAATCACAATGAATTATTTTCCTACTAACCAAGAAGACGCTCCCATAAGACTGTACATACATCCAGCATTTTACCTATAATGGGCCAGAGATCAAGACTCCATGGAAGCCTGCTGGCACTAAGCCGAGTAAAGCGATATTATGGCGGTCGCTTATTTTGTACTTAACGAGACTCATATGGACCAACAAACACAGACACAGCTTGAAGCAGCAGCTTTTCGTAGATTGGTTAAACATTTAGACACACGCAAAGACGTGCAAAACATCGATCTGATGATATTGGCGGGATTCTGTCGCAATTGTCTCAGCAAATGGCTGATGGCTGCTGCTGAAGAGAATAATGTCCCTATGGATTATGATCAAGCCCGTGAGCATGTTTACTGTATGCCTTATGAACAATGGAAAAATACTCATCAATTACCAGCTACTGACGCACAAGTAAGCGCTTTTTCAGCTATAGAAAAAGCCAAGAAACTGGCAAAGATTTAACGTAATGACTGACGAATATCCATTATCAGACACAACCACACTGTTGCAGACCTTAGAACGTAAGGTCAAACTACTGGTAAGCCAAAGCTTAATCAACACACTGGAAATATCACAATTGCAACAAGAAAACGCGCGTTTAGTAACTCAGCTAGGAAGGCAGCCTAATTTCAAAACCCAGGGTTTAAAGCCCTAGAAGAGCATAGCTGCTTATGAATATTGTTGCATTTTTTCGCCAGTACGCTGGGCTGATAGGTTTGGTCATCGTTCTGATCGTTGCTTTTTTACTTAAAAATACTCCAGTTCGAGATTCAGCTCAAAGTATAGTGACTGTGCCCACTAAGCAATTGATGACATTGACTGAAAGCACTGTATCTAATGCGTCAAATGCAGGACTAACCCACAAGCCAGATATGCTAACGCGATCAGTTTCTATTGCTAATGTAGCCACACGTATTAGTCACGCCATTGAATCTCAATTTAATCCTAAAGTAATGCCACTACCCAAATTTTCATCTATTGTTGACGTAAAAACAAAAAAGATGACCTTTTTCAAATATCTAGAAATATTAGCAGATACTGGCAATGAAAAAATATTGCATCTTCGTGCAGAAATTGGCCGCATTAATCCTCAGCGACTCACTTCACAACAACACCAACGCCTCCAGCGACTGTCAAAGAGTTATAAGATTAAAGCCACAGAGCCAAAAGAACAAATTAGATTATTATTACACAAGATTAATATAATCCCACAAGCCCTTGTGCTGGCCCAAGCAGCCAATGAAAGCGCATGGGGCACTTCTCGCTTCGCCACTCAGGGCAACAATTTGTTTGGCCAATGGTGTTTTAGTGTTGGTTGCGGCTTAGTGCCAAGTGGCCGACCTGAAGGCGCTAGTTATGAAGTACGCAAATTTAAAGACCCCCAAGCTTCTGTAGACGCATACATTCGCAACCTAAACTCTCATGGAAGTTATAAAGAGTTACGGCATATTCGAGCGTGCCTAATTAAAAATAACGACGCTGTTTCTGCTCGAGCATTATCTGCAGGGCTAAAAAGCTACTCTACTAGAGGGGTCGATTACATTGATGACATTAGGTCTATGATTCGTACCAATAAACTAGAACCATGGCAGAAAAACTGGTGGGGGAACGATGATCAACACCCTTGTAGTGCGCTGGTGCAACTAATACGTCCCATAGCAATGACTGAAGACCCTATACACGGTATCACCCCCCTAGAGAATAAGTAATATGTCTAGACTTGTTTACTCCACTGATCAAGGTCGACTGTGCCCTGATTGCAGCCTTGCTCAATGTCAATGCAGTCATAATAGCAACACTATAGGTGATGGAAACGTCCGCGTCCGCTTAGAAACTAAAGGACGAAAAGGCAAGGGAGTCACTACTGTAGCAGGTATACCTCTAGCCGAAACACAACTGAAGCACTTACTTAAAGAACTCAAACAAAAAACCAGCTCTGGTGGTTCTATAAAAGGTAACGTGCTTGAGTTACAAGGCGATCATCGCGATGCTCTAATTGTGTTACTGTCCAAGTATGGTTGGTCATCGCTTAAAAAGGCAGGTGGATAATGAGTTTAGAATGGCTTTTAGTACCTTTAGTGTTAGGTTTGTATTACTGGTGGGACACCAGTGCTGCAAAAGATAGGGCTCGCACTCTCGCAAAGCAACAATGCGAACAACAAGACCTTCAGCTACTTGATGACACAGTAGCTCTTAAAAAAACCCGCTTTAAGCGCGATAGTAAAGGCCACATTTCACCTTTGCGGCAATTTACTTTTGAATTTAGCAGTGATGGCGAGCAAAGAAGCCGGGGTGAATTGCATTTATTAGGCAAAAAAGCCATTCACTTGCACTTGGATGTACATCGAATACATTAGAATTGTTGATAGCCCTAGAGTTTAGCCGCCACTCTGCTAGAATGGCAGCATAATGTGTTCATGTCATTCATCTTGGGGAAACGTTAGTGTCCAGCTTACCAGTCATTATTGGTTTTGGCGGAGTAAATGCCGCGGGTCGCACCTCCTCTCATCATGGTTATCGGCGTCTCATTGCTGATCACTTAGACAAGCAAAGCCAACTGGATACGGTGACAGACCTAGCCACGTTAACCAACAAAGCTACGTTTTCCAATGGCTTTTATTACCTAGCGGGCCAAACCCAAGGACTGTCGCAAGCTCAATTAGCTGATCAGCTCACGGATGAATTGAACCAAGCTACCCTGATACGGCCTATTCGGCCAGAAGCCTACGATATATACCAACTGGTGCTAAATAAAGCAGCCCAAATACAACCCTCATCAGGTGATTGTACCTGTATTCGGATGCGCAAAAGACACGTACCCACTCAACTACCAGACAACTGGCAAGTCTCTACTATTGATAGTGATACCGTAGAAGTGACCATCTCTGGTAGCTTTGCAGCTATTTTACCTGACTCAAAACGTGCGCCTGTGAGCGCTGCAGGACAGTTGCCTGACGGGTTTGATCCTGGTTCCCTATATCAATCAAGAAACCACCCTCGCAACTTACAAATGACTGTTTTTGGTGCATCCGATGCTCTAAGCTCCACCGGTATTCCATGGCAAACTATGCAAGACCAAGTGGCCCCAGATCGCATCGCTGTTTACGCTAGTAACTCTATTGGCCAACTAGATGAAGCAGGTTTTGGAGGCTTACTAAAAAGCCCAAGCACCGGCAAACGGATCACCTCTAAACAGATGCCTTTAGGTTATGGCCAAATGCCAGCCGACTTTGTTAATGCATACTTATTAGGCAGTGTTGGGGCTGTTGGGTCTGCATTAGGTGCATGCGCGACATTTTTATACAATTTGCGCAATGCTGTTGAAGACATAAAAAGTGGCCGCCGTGATCTAGTGATTGTAGGCGGTAGTGATGCACCGATCACTCCGGAAGTGATGGAAGGTTTCCGGACCATGGGCGCGTTAGCTGAAGATCATGAGGTAAGCGCATTAGATGCTGCGACTGAACCAGATCTGCGGCGCACTTCTCGTCCTTTCTCCACCAACTGTGGCTTCACTATGGGCGAAGCATCTCAGTGGATTGTACTTACTAGCGATGACCTTGCATTAAAACTTGGAGCCCAAATACATGGAGCAGTGCCTGGTGTATTTGTTAACGCTGACGGCCATAAAAAGTCTATTTCAGCCCCCGGGATAGGCAACTATATTACCTTAGCTAAAGCTGCGGCACTCACAGAAAGCATGCTGGGAACTCAATCTCTTCGCCAGCGTTCTTGTGTACAAGCCCATGGCACAAGCACACCACAAAATCGTATTACTGAGTCTCATGTTATTAATGAAACAGCTAAAGCCTTTGGCATCAATCGCTGGAAAGTTGCTGCGGTAAAAGCTTATTTAGGTCATTCACAGGGCACTGCAGGCGGGGATCAACTCGCTGTTTCTTTAGGTGTGTGGCGCTATGGGATTTTACCTGGGATTAAAACCATCGACCACATTGCTAGCGACGTTCACGACAGCAACCTAACCATTCAAGCTGCGCACCACGAGGTAGGCACAGAAGGCATTGATACTGTGCTGCTAAACTCTAAAGGTTTTGGTGGCAATAATGCCAGTGCTGTATTAATGGGGCCTCATATCGCTAATCAGCTCATGGTTAAAAAGCATGGCTCTAAAGCAATGCAGCAAATGCACATAGCACAAGAAGCCCCTATTGAAGCTGCAAAAGATTACGACTTACAAAGTATACGAGGACTATCAAAACCAACGTATAAGTTTGGCCATAACGTTCTTTCTGGTGAGGATTTATTGATCACCCGCAACGAAATCCATATACCAGGCTATGCCAAAAATGTGAGTTTATCTATTAGTAACCCATTTGAAGATATGTGCTAGAGCTGAGTGCTAGAATTTGAAGGTCGGCTATTTAAACGCAGAACCTCTAATGTATTGGTCATTGTTTGCATCGCTATCTGCGCTATAGACTCTGGTCTCAAAACACCCAATACTTCTAATACTCGCGGTAGTTTGTCAGGCTGATTAGGCTGGCCTTTAGGTTGTTCAGCCATAGGCATATCGGGCGCGTCTGTTTCTAATACAATATCTGTAAGCGGCAACGCCATGGCCAAACGCCTTATAGCTTGGGCCCTATCGTAAGTCAAAGTACCACCAAAGCCTATTTTGAACCCCAACTGAGTGAACTTTTGCGCTTGTTGTATACTGCCGCTAAAACCATGCACAATGCCTCCTTGGTCAAACTTCAATTGCCTTAATAGCTGTCCTAAACGATCATTAGCCTTTCTACTGTGTACGATAACAGGCAATCTTGCATGCTTAGCTAGCTTTACCTGGGCTATAAACCAACGCTCTTGTTCGGCAATAGAGAACCCTTCTCGTGTAGTATCTAAAGCAAAATCAAGTCCAATTTCACCCACAGCAACAGGTTTATAATCAACGATTGCCTTAGCTAAATCTAACACATGCTGTGAACTGTGTTGGTCACTAAAATAGGGGTGTAACCCAAGAGCTAAATGCCATAGTGGGTTTTGCTCACAAATAGCAATTTGTCGAGCAAAAAAGGCCCATTGAGTTCCTGGGACAACCAACTGCTGCACCCCTTGTGAGATACACGATTGCCACAAGTGGGGTTGTAGTGCTTGCAAGCGAGAGTCGTCCCAATGGCAATGGCTATCAATTAGCTGATGCATTCAACCCTCCTATCTATGCAGCTGTTAGTGTTCTCGCGTGGCGCGAAAGCGAATATCTGGCCAGCGCTCTTCGGTTAGACTTAAGTTAACCCTAGAAGGAGCTAAGTAAGTAAGGTGTCCCCCACCATCAATGGCTAGGTTTTCAGATGCTTTACGTGTAAATTCTTCAAGCATTTTACTATCGTCACACTCTACCCAGCGCGCAGTGTTGACGCTAATTGGCTCATAAATACATTCAACTTTGTATTCATCTTGTAATCGGTAAGCAACCACTTCAAATTGCAACACACCCACTGCGCCTACGATCAAATCATTATTTTTGCCAGGCATAAACAATTGTGTAGAGCCTTCTTCTGATAATTGCTGCAAGCCTTTTTTAAGTTGCTTCATTTTTAAAGGGTCTTTAAGACGGACTCGTCTAAACAGCTCAGGCGCAAAATGGGGGATACCTGCAAACTTCAGATTTTCACCTGCAGTAAAGGTATCACCAATTTGAATGGTCCCATGATTGTGTAAACCAATTATGTCACCTGGCCATGCTTGCTCCACATTAGAGCGCTCTCCTGCCATAAAGGTCACAGCATCAGCCACTTTTACATCTTTACCTATGCGCACATGGCGCATCTTCATGCCTCGTTCATAGCTGCCTGAGCAAATACGCATAAAAGCGATACGGTCCCGGTGTTTAGGGTCCATATTTGCTTGAATTTTAAAGACAAAGCCAGTGAATTTAGGCTCCACTGATTGCACAACACGTTCTCCTGCATCACGAAATTTTGGTGCTGGGGCCCACTCTACAAAATAATCTAGCATTTCACGAATGCCAAAATTAGACAGTGCGGTACCGAAAAATACCGGCGTCAGCTTACCTTCTAAGAATAACTGCATATCAAACTTATGGCTGGCGCCACGCACTAATTCAATTTCTTCTTTGAGTTCATCTAATAATTCGCCCAATATTTGTGCAGCTTCAGCAGACTCTAATCCTTTAATCTGGATATCGTCAGGAATGGTGCTGCCTTGCCCTGGCGTAAATAAATGCAGCGTGTCGGTATATAAGTTGTAAACACCCTTAAATCTCTTACCCATACTGATAGGCCAAGTAATCGGCGCACATGCAATATTAAGGACATCCTCAACTTCATCTAAGACTTCGATTTGCTCACGCACTTCACGATCCATTTTATTAATGAAGGTGAAAATAGGAGTATCGCGTAAACGACACACTTCCATTAGCTTAACAGTACGGTCTTCCACACCTTTAGCGCCGTCAATCACCATTAGTACAGAGTCAACTGCGGTCAAGGTGCGGTAGGTGTCTTCAGAAAAATCTTCGTGCCCTGGCGTGTCCAAAAGATTAACTGTGCGCTCTTTGTAGGGAAACTGCATTACTGAAGAAGTCACAGAGATACCGCGCTGCTGCTCCATAGCCATCCAATCTGAAGTGGCTTTTTTGTCCCCTTTTTTTCCCTTAACTGAGCCTGCCGTTTGAATAGCTTGTCCGAATAACAATAGTTTTTCAGTGATGGTGGTTTTACCGGCATCCGGGTGAGATATAATGGCAAAGGTTCTACGTGAAGCCACTTCTTCTGCAATTAAGTTGGACATATATGGGTACAATCTAAGGGAATATGGATGGCACATTTATGTGTACCTAGAATAATGCCCATTGTCCCTGATTCCGCACTTTTCCTCAATATAAAACACCGCTCAACTGGTTAAAAATCGATCACTAACCTACCCCAACATTGAGTAATCATGCGAATTTGCGTATAATATGCGCGTTTTTACAAGCCCTCCCTATCATTAGGAAATACTATGTTCGATCTCGCTAGCCGCGCGCCGGTTAATGCAAAAAATGACATACTCTCAGGCCTCACGGTCGCTCTAGCATTGGTCCCTGAAGCGGTAGCTTTTGCCTTTGTCGCAGGTGTAGACCCACTAGTAGGCTTGTATGCTGCTTTCATGGTGGGTTTGATTACTGCTGCTATTGGTGGCAGACCTGGCATGATCTCAGGCGCTACAGGTGCCTTAGCAGTGGTCATGGTGGCTTTGGTTGCCGATCACGGTGTGGAGTATCTCTTTATTACCGTGGTATTAATGGGCATTATTCAAATTACCGCTGGTATTTTGCGCCTAGGCAAATTTATTCGTATGGTTCCACACCCAGTAATGCTAGGTTTTGTTAATGGATTGGCGATTGTTATTTTCTTAGCTCAGTTAAGCCAATTTAAATTTTTAGACGATAATGGCGACTTGCAATGGTTACAAGGCACTCAGCTCTATCTCTTGATCGGTTTAATTGCTCTGACTATGGCTATTATTCACTTTTTGCCTAAGTTTACGCGGGCTATTCCTTCATCGTTAGCGGCTATTTTAGTTGTCACTTTACTTGCAGTATTCTTCAATTTGGACACCCGCTCTGTAGGTGATATTGCCTCTATTGCTGGCGGCTTACCAAGCTTCCACCTTCCTGATGTACCCTACAATTTAGAAACCCTCATTATCATTTTACCTTACGCTATTATCTTAGCCGCCATTGGCTTGATCGAATCTTTATTAACTCTAACTTTGGTAGATGAGATCACAGAGACTCGTGGCCATGGCAACAGGGAATGTATCGGCCAAGGTATAGCTAACACAGCTACTGGATTGTTCGGTGGGATGGGAGGATGCGCAATGATCGGCCAAAGTATGATCAACGTCAACTCTGGTGGTCGTGGTCGTCTTTCTGGCATCAGTGCGGCGCTTTTTCTACTGGCCTTTATCTTAGTGGCCTCTCCTCTAATTGAAATGATCCCCTTAGCAGCTTTAATAGGTGTCATGTTTATAGTAGTTGTAGGTACTTTTGAATGGTCTAGTTTCCGCATTTTAGGCAAGATACCCAAGTCCGATGCCTTTGTATTAATTTTAGTATCTGGCGTTACCGTGATCACTGATCTTGCAATCGCCGTAGTCGTTGGCGTTATATACTCAGCGTTGGTGTTTGCATGGAAACATGCAAAGCACACACAAGTAACCCACAAAGATGTGGATGGCAGTCGTATTTATTACCTACGTGGCCCCATCTTCTTTGGATCAGTACAAAACTTTTTGGAACTGTTTGACCCTAGCCAAGATCCTAACGATGTCATTATCGACTTTGAACGCTCACGCGTAGCAGATCATTCAGGTTTGGAAGCTATAGACACGCTAGCAGAACGCTACTCACGCGCGGGTAAAACATTACACTTGCGTCACCTAAGCTCAGATTGTAAACGTTTACTCTCTAAGGCTGGCAATATGGTGGAACTGAATGTGATCGAAGATCCAGATTATAAAGTAGCTACAGACACGCTAGGCTAAACACTAACGCGTCTTCACGTTCACCATCAACGCCGGGATAATAATTCTGGCGTTTTTGTATGTGCACAAAACCCATAGATTGATACAACTTCACCGCCACTCGATTGGAGGCACGCACCTCTAAAAATATATTCTTCACTGCTTGGTCCATTAAATTTTGAGTTAAAGCCTGTAGTAAGCTTCGCCCAATACCATGGCCTCTATAAGGCTGGTTTACTATAATATTCTGCACATCTGCCTGATCAAAAAGATAACTTGCTACGGCATAACCTACAACCTGCCCACTGACCTCATCAACCCCAACAAGGGCTATATAACTGCCTGAAAGTGCTCCATTAAGCGCCTGCTCTAACGCTTTTTTTGTCCAGCTGGGATCATTGGGTGCTAAGGAAAAACTCAGTATTGCATCAATATCTAATTCACATAGCACTCGGGTGGTTACCATATTTTAAGCCAAGCTAGACGTATAAATAAGTGATTTTAAGTGGCTCCATGCCTCTTTTTTAAGACTTGGCACTGCCAAAAGTTGATGTAAACTGTGGCTATAAACTGACTGAACCCCTGTGCCAAAAAGATCAATCTCACTGATTTCTCCTAAGATCATCTGAGGTTCTAGAAGCTTCATAGCTGCAGGCCCCATTACCAAAATCTTGTTACATTGATTATCTTTTATTAACTTGATCAGGCTATATCTAAGGCCACTTTGAGCACCTACTAATGAGTGATCCGCGTGAGGGCCAGGCACCAAGGGCCAATTAAACTCCATGGACGCAGCGGGCATAATTTGCACGCTAGCGCCCTCTCCCTCAAACCCTATAGCATTAACGATCGCGGTCTGTAAACGTTGTATAGGGCTACTCATAGCGGCCCCTTCTTGCACGGGTATATCGTTAACGACTAATACACCATTGTTGTACCAAGACAAACCTAAATGTAGTGGTGCTAACCTATCTGCACGCATGGTCAACTTGGACTTTACAGCAACTGGTGCGATCTCATCAGACCGCTGCTTAGTGTCCAACTTCAAAAGAGTTGATACAATATGTGGCTTATCCGCTTTTTGCGTAAGTATACTTAAAGCGCTTGTTGCAGAATCTTTTTGCACAACAGATTCATTCACTAACCCGGCTGATTGACTAGTAAGTAATGGGAGTGCTGAAGCCACAGGTAAAATAGGCTCTAAAATTTGAATCGTCGATTGTGCAGCAGCTTCGCACCAATATACATCGTTCACCTTACTGCCCGGCAATGAATCAGTGGGCAACCAGCTGGTAATTCCAAGCGTTTGTAAATACTGCAACCTTTGAGTTTCATCCAGCATTGGAAACATAACCATAATTTATTCTACTGTTGTAATTTTCGTAGCGCCTATTGGGCTTTAGAGCTGAACTTAGATAGGCATAGAAGAAAATTTCCGTGCTAACCTGAGTCTACGCGAAAAGCTCACAATTATGAGATTTTTTGAGTAGATAAAGAGGACAACATGGTCCAAACTGATACCTATGACATAACGCCTAATATAGCCTTTGACTCTGTCTCTGGCAATACACAAAAGGACACAGATTTGATGGCCACTAACAATAATTATGACTTTGATACCGTTGTCGATCGTCACAACACGCACTCGTCAAAGTGGGATAAATACAAAGACAGGGACATCATCCCACTGTGGGTAGCTGATACAGATTTTAAAGTTGCACCAGTCATTCAAAGCGCCTTAGAAGAGCGTGTAAAACATGGTGTGTTTGGTTACACCAAAACAGATAAAGAACGCGATCAGACAGTGGCTGATTATTATCAAAAAAAATACAACCTCCATGTGGAGGCCGATTGGATTGTATGGGTACCGGGTATTGTCGCAAGCTTAACCCTTGCTATCAGCAGCTTATCCAAGCAACATCAACAAGTGTTAACACCTGATATTGTCTACCCATTTTTGCATACAACACCTGCTGCGGTGGGAAAACAAGCCAACCATTTAGCTATGACATATGCCGAAGATCGTGTGCGTATAGACTTAAATGCATTAGAAAAACGTAATGCCAAAGATGCTCGTGTAATGCTTTTTTGTAATCCACAAAACCCGGGTGGAGCTATTTATACCTGTGAAGAATTGAGTCGTATTGATGCTTACTGTGAAGCAAATGATTTAATTTTAGTGTCTGATGAAATACATGCAGATATAATTTTGGATGAAAATAAACAACACCTGCCCTACTTTGGCATCAGTGATTACGCCCTTAATAACTCCATCACATTAGGTGCAGCCAGTAAGGCCTTCAATGTCGCAGGACTTGCCTGCTCATGGGCAGTCATTGCCAATGAAGATATCCGGCAAGCATTTAAGGATGAAATGCACGGCATTATTTCTGAAATCAACCCATTTGGCTATACCGCCACTTTAACAGCATTAAGTGAAGGTGATGAATGGTTATGCGCCATGAATAAATACTTGCGTAATAATCGAGACTATTTGCTTGAGCAAATAAATACCATTGATGGCATGCGCATGCTGCCTTTAGAGTCTACATTCCTAGCATGGATTGATGTCTCAGCATTGAACTTAGAGGACCCTTGTAGCTTTTTTGAGGCCGCTGGAGTTGGCTTATCTCCTGGTAGCAACTTTAATGATGGGGACTTTTTAAGGCTCAACTTTGGGTGCGCTAAATCTGTGCTGGAAGAAGCTGTAAGCCGTATCAAGAAAGCGTTAGTTTAAGTTTTTATAGGCTAAAAATTCATGCTGCTGCAATAACAATAAAGCAGCATGAATGGCTTCTTCATGTTCTTCTTCTAGTGCCAGGCGATGTTTTGAAAACTTTCTCTTAGCACTCTTATCTAACTGCTTCCATTGCTCTTTAATTGGCATGTGCTCAGTCTCACTATACATTAAGCTAATCACTTGGAATTGATCTAGTTCTAATAAATCCGATCCCACATAGTCCAATAACTGCTTTAAGCGAATACACCCTTCTGTAAGCTCACATTGCTTATCAAGCATTGCCCTAGTGATTACATCTATACTTTCTACACGATTATTATATTGCTTCTCAAGCATGTCCTGCATAGCCAAAATACGTTGCTGATTGATTCTTTTAAGCTGATTTTGACGATAAACAATGTTCGTTATTACCAGTACCATAACAATACAAAATAGCATGAGAAGTAATATTAATGTGCTTGAAGACATAGATTTGTCACCTTGATGGAATAGCTTATATTGTAACATGACAAATACTTCAGGTAGCTTGTGAAAATTAGCTTTACCTCAACTTTACCTTCCTATAATTTTCTACGTCTATTTTCTTACGCCCAATAAAAAACCCCTAGCTTTTTGGGCTAGGGGTTTTTTAGTACTGAATGAGGTGCTTGGCGATGACCTACTCTCACATGGGGAAACCCCACACTACCATCGGCGCTAAAACGTTTCACTTCTGAGTTCGGAATGGGGTCAGGTGGTTCCATCTCGCTATGGTCGCCAAGCAAAAAAAGTTGAATGATAATCTTTCGATCAGCATCCTTGAATTTGTGATATGTCTTCGTTTAGGTGATACACAATGTGTTTACCGAGGGCTTACCCGTCGTACTTCTATCGTAAACTTAATTGTTTGTACTTCATGTCACCGCATTTGCATACGATTCCATTAGCTTGTACAACGCTTTTGGCGTTATATGGTCAAGCCTCACGAGCAATTAGTATTGGTTAGCTCAACACGTTACCGTGCTTACACACCCAACCTATCAACGTCCTAGTCTTGAACGGCTCTTTAGGGACTTAAAGTCCTGTGAGATCTCATCTTGAAGGGGGCTTCCCGCTTAGATGCTTTCAGCGGTTATCCTGTCCGAACGTAGCTACCCGGCAATGCCACTGGCGTGACAACCGGAACACCAGAGGTTCGTTCACTCCGGTCCTCTCGTACTAGGAGCAACTCTTCTCAAATCTCAAACGTCCACGGCAGATAGGGACCGAACTGTCTCACGACGTTCTAAACCCAGCTCGCGTACCACTTTAAATGGCGAACAGCCATACCCTTGGGACCGGCTTCAGCCCCAGGATGTGATGAGCCGACATCGAGGTGCCAAACACCGCCGTCGATGTGAACTCTTGGGCGGTATCAGCCTGTTATCCCCGGAGTACCTTTTATCCGTTGAGCGATGGCCCTTCCATTCAGAACCACCGGATCACTATGACCTACTTTCGTATCTGCTCGACGTGTCTGTCTCGCAGTTAAGCATGCTTATGCCATTGCACTAACCTCATGATTTCCGACCATGATTAGCATACCTTCGTGCTCCTCCGTTACTCTTTGGGAGGAGACCGCCCCAGTCAAACTACCCACCACACAGTGTCCTCGATCCGGATTACGGACCTGAGTTAGAACCTCAAACATACCAGGGTGGTATTTCAAGTTTGGCTCCACGATGACTGGCGTCACCGCTTCAAAGCCTCCCACCTATCCTACACAAATAGGTTCAAAGTTCACTGTGAAGCTATAGTAAAGGTTCACGGGGTCTTTCCGTCTAGCCGCGGATACACTGCATCTTAACAGCGATTTCAATTTCACTGAGTCTCGGGTGGAGACAGTGTGGCCGTCGTTACGCCATTCGTGCAGGTCGGAACTTACCCGACAAGGAATTTCGCTACCTTAGGACCGTTATAGTTACGGCCGCCGTTTACCGGGGCTTCGATCAAGAGCTTCGCCGAAGCTAACCCCATCAATTAACCTTCCGGCACCGGGCAGGCGTCACACCGTATACGTCCACTTTCGTGTTTGCACAGTGCTGTGTTTTTAATAAACAGTCGCAGCCACCTGGTATCTTCGGCCGCCAACAGCTTAGGGAGCAAGTCCCATCACCATCAGCGGCGTACCTTCTCCCGAAGTTACGGTACCATTTTGCCTAGTTCCTTCACCCGAGTTCTCTCAAGCGCCTTGGTATTCTCTACCTGACCACCTGTGTCGGTTTGGGGTACGGTCACTCAATATCTGATGCTTAGAAGATTTTCCTGGAAGCATGGCATCAACCACTTCAGTCCTAATGGACCTCGTCATCACGCCTCAGCCTTAAGGGAGTCCGGATTTACCTAAACT
>NZ_CP159832.1:47500-310000 GCF_047730155.1 Candidatus Njordibacter sp. Uisw_002 | reverse complement strand
AAAAGATTGTAAAATCATATAGGCGAATTCTGTAAAAGAAATCCCTTCTCCATCACGCTCCAAGCGCTGCTTCACTGATTCTTTTTGAATCATAGAACTGACAGAAAAGTGCTTCCCTACATCTCGCAAAAACGTTAATACATCCACGTCTTTGGTCCAATCATAGTTGTTCACTACCTGTGCACTATTGTCCTGAGCGTTAAAATCTATAAAAGATGAGACTTGAGCCTTGAGGCGGGTGACCCAATGATTAATAACATCTACTGTATTGAGCTTGCGCTCTTGGGATTTGAAACTAGGATCGCCAATCATTCCTGTAGCACCGCCCACCAGCGCCAATGGCTTATGACCTGCTTGCTGAAAACGCCTAAGCACCAACAAGGGCACTAAACTACCTATATGCAAGCTATCAGCTGTTGGATCAAACCCACAATAAAGCACCCGCGACTCCTTTAGGTGCTCTATCAGCTCTTCAGGTGCGGTCATTTGATTAACCAGTCCACGCATTTGTAAATCGGCGAGTAAGTTAGTGTCTGTGGCAGTCATAGTATTAAGTCACTTAGTAAGGCATTGGTTTAAAGTACTTGAATCAGTCAATAAATGCAGACTGGAAAGCCGTGTATTCTAGCTTGAATCAGGGTCAATAGAAAAGCGCATAGCCCAAGCCATGTATGCTTATTTGGTACTCAATAGTCTATTCTTAAGAGTTAGGCATGTTATGATGCAGCACTTAGACAGTTTCTATTGCCAAATCTATTACATCTACACCTTATGATAACCTTTCCAAAATTACTGCAACATTTTCCAAAGCTATACATTCGCATCTTGGTGCTTCTGACTTTGGTAATGCTAACAATCACACTGTGGCCAGCCTCACAACCAAAAAACCCACCAGACGCCACCACAAAAACATTGGATTTAACCCCAAAATTACTCATTGAAAACACCCAAGCAACCCTTCAGCCGCTGCCCATAATTCATCCTGAAAAGTGGACCTCTGTTACCGTTAAATCAGGTGATAGCCTTAGCACGTTATTCCAGCGTGTTGGATTATCTGCTCAAGACGTATACCAGGTATCTCAAGCCACAAAAAAAACTAAAGCATTAAGCCCTCTATTTCCAGGTGATACTTTAGATTTTTTAATAAAAAATGAGCAGTTAGATAAAGTTCGCCTAATTAAAACCCCTTTACTGCAAACCATTGTCCAGCGCAAAGATGGGACCAACTACACCGTTGAAACTATTACTCGAAAGCCCGACATCGAGCCTCGTTTTGTACAAGGCATTATCAAAAGCTCACTATTTGTAGATGGACAAAATGCAGGTTTGAGTCAAAAGAAACTAATGCAACTGGCAACAATATTCGGGTGGGACATAGACTTTGCTTTAGATATTCGTGGAAATGATCAATTTGCACTTATCTATGAAGAAAAATACCTAGATGATGCGTTAATTGGTGAGGGCGACATACTCGCCGCTCAATTTATTAACAGGGGTAAAATATTTAACGCAATACGCCACAGCGATGGGAATTACTACTCACCCCAGGGGTACAGCATGCGTAAGGCATTTTTACGCAGCCCAGTAGATTTCTTTCGTATCAGCTCAAAATACAATCCTAATCGTAAGCACCCCGTACTTAAAACAGTCCGCCCTCACCGAGGCGTTGACTATGCTGCTGCTACCGGCACACCTATTAAAGCATCTGGTGATGGCAAGGTAACTTGGCGAGGCACCAAAGGTGGGTATGGCCGTACCATAATTATACAACACGCCGGCATTTACACTACTTTATATGCGCATATGTCTAAATATAATAGTAAAGTAAAAAAAGGTAGCCGTGTAAAACAAGGTCAGGTCATTGGGTATATTGGCTCTTCTGGCTTGGCAACAGGCCCTCACTTACATTATGAGTTCCGCACCAATGGCGTACATAAAAACCCGCTTAAAGTGAAGCTTCCTAACGCAGAGCCACTCAACAAAGAACAGATGGAAGAATTCAAGCCAGTTGCAAAGACCATCATTGAACTACTAGAGGCCTACCAATTAGGCTCACCTTTAGCATCTATTTAACACATCAACCCGATTGGGAATATTTAGATAGAGAAGCTTGATCCACAACCACAAGTTGTTGTTGCATTGGGATTACTGACAGAAAACTGTGAGCCTTGTAGGCTTTCTTTGTAATCCACTGTAGCGCCCATCAGGTATTGAATTGACATTGAGTCAACTACCATAGTGACCTGGCCGTTTTCAATTTGAGTGTCATCTTCTGCCACCTTATCATCGAAAGTAAAGCCGTAAGAAAAACCTGAGCAACCCCCGCCTGTAACATACACACGCAATCGCAAATCTTGGTTATCTTCATCTTCCATTAGATGAGTCACTTTTTTTGCCGCTGAATCAGTAAAACCCATCGCAGGCTCTGAGGCATCAAAGTAATCTTGTTCTTGTGTGTGTGGCATTGCCAATCTCGTTACATTTTCTGGGTAGGAATTATGCGCTTAACCTAGTAATTTAGTCAAGTATTGGCGCAGGCTATCTGCACCTCATTCGCTACATTAGCTTGATACAAATTAAGCGTTAATTACACCCTTAGTTTAAGCCAATTAGCCTTAAACTAAGGCGCTAGAGGCACTATGCTTAGGCCCGTACTCTCCTCCAATCCCAACATCAAGTTCATATTGTGAATGGCTTGACCAGCAGCGCCCTTCACTAGGTTGTCGATCGCAGACAAGATCACTAAAGTATCTTCACCTTGGGGTTGATGCAATGCTATTCGACAGATGTTTGAACCCCTGACACTGCGAGTTTCTGGATGGCTACCTAAGGGCATAATATCTACAAAAGGGTGATCCTTATAACGCTCCTCAAATAATTCCTGAATGGCTTGAAGTGAATATTCACTATCTTTTAAGCGTGCATAAATAGTGGCATGAATACCCCGAATCATAGGCACTAAATGGGGAACAAAGGTCATGCCAACAGCACTATTGTTAGCTACTGAAAGGCGTTCTTTTATTTCAGGCAAGTGCCTATGCCCAGCTACACCATAGGCTTTAAAACTATCCCCAGCTTCGCACAACAAACTCCCTACCGCCTCCCCACGCCCAGCACCACTAACACCTGATTTACAATCTGCAATAAGGTTCTGAGTATCAATTAACCCCTGCTCAATCAAGGGCAACAATCCAAGTTGCACAGCCGTTGGGTAACATCCAGGATTAGCAACCAAGTTAGCGTCTTTAATACTGGTCTTATTCACCTCAGGCAAACCATAAACGGCACTATCCAAAAGCTCTGGGCAAGCATGTTCCATGCCGTACCAGCTTGACCAGACACTCACATTTCGAATACGAAAGTCAGCTGCCAAATCAATGACTTTACAGCCAAGTGCAAGTAAGTCAGGCGCCTGTTTCATCGCCACACCATTTGGAGTAGCAAAGAATACCAAGTCTGCCTGGGCTAAAGCTTGCGTTGTAGGCTGAGTGAAAGCCAAATCATATTCTCCACGTAAACTAGGATAGATTTCTGAAACAGCCTTACCCGCCTCCGAACGAGACGTGATGGCGCACACCTCAACCTCAGGGTGACGGGCTAAAAGACGAAGTAATTCAACGCCTGTGTATCCAGTACCACCAACAATAGCAACTTTTTTCACACTAACTTCCTTTTCTAAAGACTCAACTAAAGCCATAATAATAGACAAAGCTTAAAAGCAAAAGGGCTGTGTTCCAATAATAACGATAGGCTCATTAGCCAGAACCAGCTATATAAGGTAAACTTAATACGATAAAACTCGCATTTGTAATGTAATATGATTTTCCCGAGTAGTTATTATGGACAATAAAAAACACACTTTAAAATCTCGATTCAAGCAAGCTCCCTTTGGAGTGGGCCATTTTCGACGTCGCCTGGCACATAATGATGCTCTGCTTCAAAACAGCTTACTTGGACTTATCACTGGCATAGCCGCCGCATTAGTAATCATTGCCTTTCGCAGCTTGTTTGAAATACCGCTGATGCACTGGCTCCCTGGGGGCACTGCCGAAAGCTTTGAAAGTTTGAATCCTATTTGGTATTTTTTGCTTCCCGTTATTGGAGGGGGGTTGATTGGCCTTTGGCTCATGTTTTTTACTCCGGAAAATCAAAAAGCAGGAGTAACGCACGTAATGGATCGCATGGCTTACCACCAAGGTAAAATGCCGTTCAAAAATGCCTTTGCACAATTTATTGGTGGTGCCCTAGGCATCTTAACTGGTCAATCTGGCGGCACAGAGGGGCCAGCAGTCCATCTGGGCGCGGGGGCAGGCTCACAAATAGGTCGTATTTTCCATCTGCCTAATAACAGCCTTCGCCTTATGGTTGGATGCGGCACCGCAGGAGCTATAGCAGCATCGTTTAATACTCCTATGGCAGGTGTTATTTTTGCTATGGAAGTGGTGATGCTTGAATACAGCATTATTGGTTTCACTCCAGTCATTATTGCCTCTGTCACTGCCACTTTGTTACATAATACTTTGTATGGTGCGCAGATGGCGTTTATGACACCTGAAATCAGCATGGTAAGCACACATGAAATGCCACTGATTTTAGTTTATGGAGTGATACTTGGCGCAATGGCTGCATTATTTACAAAAACCCTCACCAGCATGCAAAGCTTTTCAGCCCAACCTGTGCTTATTAGAATGTTGATGGCAGGCACCTTTACTGGAGCCTTAGCCTATTTCGTACCTCAAGTAATGGGCATGGGATCTGACAGCATTTTGATGGCTATCGAAGGGCAATATGCACTAGGTTTATTAATTGCATTGGCATTAGCAAAATTATTCGCCACCGCCATTAGCGTGGGTTTAGGAATGCCAATAGGAGTTATAGGCCCCACTCTTTTAATGGGAGCATGTGCAGGCGCGGCTTTGGGACATATAAGCAGCTATGTTATAGATGGCCCCACATCAAGCGCTGGTTTTTATGCCATGCTCGGTATGGGAGCAATGATGAGTGCCGTTCTTCAAGCGCCCTTAGCCGCCTTAATTGCGCTAATGGAACTTACTCACAACCCAAATATAATATTACCCGGTATGGCAACTATTGTTATTGCTAACATTAGCTGCAGCTATGTGTTCAAACAAGATTCTGTATTTGTAGAACTATTACGCAAGCAGGGCTTAAATTATCGAGCCAACCCAATCTCTCAAGCATTGAACCATCAAGGCGTCACCAGTTTAATGCATGATGATATAAGCCATCATAATGACAATGATATAACTGGTTATCAGTCAGCCATCAAACAAGGCTGCAATTGGCTACTTATTAGCAGCCAAAACCATGACAAAGTTGACTACGTCTTACATATGCGCCAGGTTTTGGTAGACAAAGCCTTAACCACAAGCTTAATTGAGTCCGCAGGTTACCCAACCAAAACCTTTGGTTTTTGTTCATCTAAATCGACGCTAAAGGAGGCTTGGGACCTTTGTAAAGAGTGTAGTTACACACAACTTCTCATTACTGATATTGATGGAAGCATTATGGGCGTTTTACTTGAAGAAGAAATATTACAATACGCACAAAAGGATTAGCAGACAGGGACATTTCAGGCGATAATAGCCACTCAATTTTCTAATTTAGAGTGGCCTATGCCTTCCAATTCAACACCGATCTCTGCCAAACTATTTGAAGCCGCCCAAAAACACATTCCTGGAGGGGTTAACTCCCCTGTTAGAGCATTCAAAGGCGTTGGCGGCCATCCACTATTTATCAAACATGGCATTGGCGCTTGGCTCACTGATGAAGACGATCAGCAATATGTAGACTATATTTGTTCTTGGGGCCCCATGATTCTAGGGCATGCTCATCCCAAAGTTCTGGCTGCAGTCTCAAAAAGCATTGAAAACGGCCTAGGATTTGGCGCTCCTACACGAGTAGAAACTGCCATGGCGGACAAGCTATGTAGCATGCTGCCCCATATGGACATGGTCCGTATGGTGAGCTCAGGCACAGAAGCCACTATGAGCGCAATTAGATTAGCCCGAGGTCACACCGGCCGTGACAAAATAGTTAAATTTGAAGGTTGTTACCATGGCCACTCAGACTCACTTTTAGTTAAGGCAGGCTCTGGCGCCCTTACACTTGGAGTGCCCAGCTCTCCAGGTGTGCCTGACAGCATCGCTGAACACACCATCACCCTAAACTACAACGACAATGAGTGTGTTAGAAAAACTTTTGCTGAAATTGGCCACCAAGTAGCCTGTATTATTGTTGAACCCGTGGCTGGCAATATGAACTGCATCCCTCCTCAGGAAGGATTTTTAGAGTGCTTAAGGGAGGTGTGTGATGCCAGTGGCGCAATACTGATCTTTGATGAAGTAATGACCGGTTTTCGAGTAGGTCCTCAATGTGCTCAAGGCAAATACAATATAGCACCAGACTTAACCACTTTAGGTAAAGTGATCGGTGGCGGTATGCCTGTAGCAGCTTTTGGTGGTCGCAGTGAAATAATGCATTCCCTTGCACCTTTAGGCCCTGTATATCAGGCGGGTACGCTATCAGGCAACCCTGTGGCCATGAGCGCTGGCCTTGTGATGCTAGATGAAGTTAGCCAGCCTGGGTTTTATGAACAGTTAACCGACTTCACGAGTAAACTTCTAGCAGGCCTAAAAGAGCGAGCTATAGCAGCAAACGTGCCTTTCTTAACCAACCAAGCAGGCGGCATGTTTGGTATATTTTTCACCGACCAACTACAAGTAACCTGCTTTGCAGAAACGATGGCTTGCGATGCAGAAAAATTCAGTCGCTTTTTTCACTTAATGCTAGCTGAAGGAGTGTATTTAGCACCCTCTGCCTTTGAAGCAGGGTTTGTATCTTCTGCCCACGGTGACAAAGAATTGGCACACACTCTCAATGCCGCCGAGCGTGCTTTTGCTAAGCTTTAACCCGTGCTGAACTTTGTTTATCTGATACTCGCAGTTTTGCTTGTCATTTGGGGCCTCAAGTTATGGCGCCTCAAAGACATACAAGGCTCATATAGCACAGCTGCTTTGAGCCTTTGGCTGGGTGCTTATGCGTCCATCGTTAACGCGCCTTTTGCTGTTTCAATGGTCAGCTTTGAAGTAGCTATTCTTGGTTACAATCTAAGCGTATTTGTCGGTTTACCTATGCTGGCTTTGACATTGTTAGACCTGAGTTTTAGCTGGCGTTGGCAAAAAGCCACCTGGGGTCGTATTTTCCTGGCATTAGCAGCCATGTTTGAAGTAATGCGCCGTGCAGATGTAGGAAATAACTACGCTAAGTTCATCTTTATTGCCTGCATAATAACTCTACTTTTTGTCCTCTTTAAAATAGTAAAACATGCATTAAAAAACAATCAGAGTCTTAAAAAAAGCACGGCGCTACTGGGTGTTTGCTTAATGTTGATGGCTGCTAGCCTATGGTCATTTAATACTGCTTTCGCATTAGTATGGCATGGTTTAGGTTTATTGGTACTTGGCGGCTATTTGTATTTGTCAGCTTGAATAATAGCTTCAGCCTCACCTTTGCTATTTCCTAAATGACTGCGACTTGCAGCAATTAACTTCCAGAAATAATACTGATACCGCTTTTTGTTAGGCACTAAAGTTAGGCCTTTAAGTGCCAGTTGCTCGGCACGAGCTGCCTCACCCAAAGATAACTGCAAAGCTGATAACCGTGCATAAACCTTAGGCTCTCTTGGCGCTATTCGTTGGGCCCTTTGCAGCTGAATAACTGCCTCAGCCATCTTACCTTGGCCTTTTAATGAATCAGCGTTGGACAACAATTGTTCCACCACAGCTTGATCTGATGGAGGCAAACCCTCTTCTTGCTTTATTACCACTTCTATATCCTTTTCAGTGGGCGCTGCAACCACTTTACTCGGACTAGACTGTGGTGTAATCGTTACTTTCGCTTTAGGAACCACGTAAGGTTTTGGCTTTTGTAACTCTACAGGCTTGCGCGGTTGTCTATCAGTGGCACTTGGATTAGTTTCATTACCAAGCACATTATTAGTGGCTAAGGGGATGCGCTGAGAAGCCCTAGCCTGAACACTTAGGTCTTCAACGATAGGGCCATAACCTGGACCCGCGCAAGCTCCCAAAAAGACAACTGATAAGCAAAGTGACATGTATTTGAAAAGTGTGATCTTCATGCTGTTCATTACTGACTAATATCCACAATTTGTATTAATAGGAGGTGCTGTTGCATTAACCATAGGCAAATCAATACCATCTGGACAACCATTAGGAATAACTACACCGGTTGCCCGATTAACATAATAGTAGCCCACTGTTTCAGGCTTTATATCTTCATAGGGGGTATAGGACAAATGTTGCATCAGCTGACCCCATACATTAAGGGCACCACTTGCTCCTGTTAGTGGCGTTGGGTTTAAGTCTTCCCTTCCTAACCACACAGTCGCCACATGCTGACCACTAAAACCTGCAAACCAACTGTCCCTTTGATCGTTTGTTGTACCCGTTTTGGCAGCCACTTTTTGCTGCTTAGGTAAAAAGCGATACACACCTCTAGCTGTTCCTTCATTGGCAACCAGACGCATTTCATGCTGTAACAAATACACCGCATCATTGCTAGCGGCTTGGCGCACTATAAGGGGGAAAATACTCAGCAACTGACCATTGGCCTTAGTCACTTGCCGCACTATACTTAATGGACTATAGAATCCATTTCCTGCAATAGTTTGATAAATCTGATTGACTTGCATCGGAGATATTTCAACAGCGCCCAATAAAACAGAGGGATAGGCCGGGATAGATTGTTCTATACCCATTTCGCTCAACTGCTGTAATACCTTTTCTAAGCCCACCTGCAATCCTAAGCGCACATTAGCTTGGTTGTAGGATTTTGTAAGTGCTTCATACATAGGCACCTTGCCGTGTGACCTACGATCATAATTTTGTGGTTGCCATACAGACCCATCAGGTTGTGGCAACGCAATAGACTCATCATTGATAAGTGTAGCTAAATTATATTGCCCTGACTCTAAAGCTGCTAGATGTATTACAGGCTTCAATAACGAGCCTACTTGACGACTAGTATCTAACGCCCAGTTATGGCCTGCGTAACCTCCATCATGGTCGCCCACCAAGGCTAATAGTTCACCACTACCTCTATGGCTCACTACTATAGCTCCCTCTAGTGTTGATATCTTACCATGTCGTTGATTAAGTGCATCTATTTGCTCTACCATGGCTATGTGGGCTTGATGCTGCACCCATGGATCTAAGCTGGTGAAAATGCGTAAGCCTTGATTGGATAAAGCAGACGCTGGGTAGTGTTGTTGCAACTGCCGCCTTACTACATCCATGTAAGCTGGGTAACGGCTAACCTGCTTAGCCTTTGAAAGGTCTAATGGCAATGCTTGATACTGTGTTTTTTGGACGTCTGAGATCACACCTTGTTGGGCAAGAACTGACAAGACTAGATTACGCCTTTTAGTTGCTCTTTGGGGATGCCTATGGGGATTATAATATGACGGACCTTTTACTAATCCGACTAATAGCGCAACCTGATGCAACTTAATCTCATTTAAAGGCTGTCCGAAATAAAACCGACTAGCAAGACCAAATCCATGGATTGCCCGCTTACCAGCTTGTCCGAGAAAGACTTCATTAAGGTAAACTTCTAGCACCTCTTCTTTAGAGTAATGAACATTTAATAATAGGGCCATCGGCGCTTCAATGAGCTTACGCCATAAGGTTTGTTGGTCTGTGAGGTAAAAATTCTTCACCAGTTGCTGCGTTAATGTGCTGCCACCTTGCACTACAGCTGCCGCCTTGATGTTAGCCCACATAGCTCGTGCGATTCCCCAAGGAGATACGCCATAGTGGGAGTAATAATCACGGTCTTCGACCATTAACAAGGTCTCAATGAATCCATTGGGCAAGTCATTCAGCTGTATGAGTTCACGGTCTTCATTGTGAGATGGGTAAATGCCGCCTACAAGTTGTGGCTCTAGTCTCAAAGAAGCTATGGCCGCACCAGATATTTGACGCAATTGGGTGACTTTGTTTTTTTGCAATATTACTTCTACCAAATGCCCTTGCTCAGCACCATCAGTAAACCGAAAACCTCGACTATGAATAATCATACCTTGGTTTGTTTTTTGCACTTGTCCTGTATCTGTTGCACTTTGTACAAAGCGATAGCCTAACTGTGTCAATTCATAGTCGAGTTGACCTACTGCAAGCTGTTGGCCCTTATAAAGCTCTAATGGACGCGCATAAACTTTTGCAGGTAACGACCAGCGATGACCTTCAAAGCGATGCCTAATTTGAGCATCAAGATATATCAGAGTCACCACACCCAATACTAGTAACACAGTAGCAAGTTTGAACAACCACACCCATGAAAACCATTTTTCAGGTGCGTTTGGCTTGGATTTACTTGTGGCTCGGTTCTTACTCAATGCCTGAACTCAATTCTGTTATGCTATGCATATACTTATTCCTTATATCGACCATATTTATGCCCGCTACTTTAAAACCCACGTTACTTATGAGCAGTCACAAGCTTTGTGAAGGCCAAAGTAAAGGGTTTATCATCGATGACATTGACCTGTTTGTTTTAAGGCACCAAGGGCGCGTATTAGCTTACCTAAATAGTTGCCCTCATCGTCAAGTCCCACTGGAATTTTTACCTGACCAGTTTTTAGACGAAGATAAACAGTTCATTCAGTGCGCAACCCATGGTGCATTATTTACTATTGAGAATGGCCTTTGTATTAGTGGCCCTTGTAATAATCAGTCTCTTGTTAGCCTATATGTAGAAGAGCGAGATGAGAAAATTTATTGCACCATTTCTCAAGCGCGAAACTTCTAACTATCTAAGCCTTATTTTGCGCAACTGATGAGCCTATAGTGACAGGCACAACCCGCTCCAACGTTATGTGCGTTAGGCTAATGCTCGCTCCATAAGCCATTACTTCCACACCCTGTTCAATAGCCCATACTAAGGTTTGCGCATAAACTGGATCTACATCCCATGCGGGGGATACTTTAGTTATTCCAGTATGAGCCACACAATACAGCAGCACAGCTCTGCGTCCCTCACTCACCATATGCACAAGCTCTCGTAAATGCTTACTCCCACGCAGTGTGACTGCATCAGGAAACAGGCCTTGCCCGTTTGATGCCATTAAAGTAACGTTTTTCACTTCTACATAACAATCAGGCAAACTTTCGTGCTGGCTTAAAAAAATATCTATGCGACTATTTTCTAGACCATATCTTACCTCAGTTTTCAGTTCACCGTAGCCTTGTAATTGACTTACAATACCGTTATTTATTGCCTCTACGACCAAGCCATTGGCTCTTTGTGTATTAATACATGCTAAAAAGCGCTGTTCCACCTCCACCAGCTCCCATGTGCAGGGATATTTACGTTTTTCATTGGTTGAATCCCAAAACCACACTCGACTATTAGGTTCAGCACAGTTTTTCATTGAACCTGTATTAGGACAATGTAAGGTTAATGAAGTATCGTCATGGCTTTCTACGTCAGCTAAAAACCTTTTGTAACGTCTTTGTAAAGTAGCCTCTTGTAGTGGCAATAAAAAGTGCATTTGGTATATCCAATGTTTATAATGATTATGCAAAAGGGGTTACGTATCATTTTTCAAATTAGTTAAAAAAGCATTAAGTTTATGAATTTTAAATAAAAAAAACTAACCCTACAGATTTGTTGTGTATAATTAGGAGAAATAAAGACGTGTTTGGACTATTTTGACTAGATTTCGCATCTTTATTCTGCTATTTTGTCGCCGATAATTTATCAACTGAAATTGGAAAAGCATTTTAGTTAGACTACTAAATGTTACCTTCCTCAAAAAATGAATCAAGTTATGTCAAACTCAAATGCATCACTACTAAAACACTTTACCCCTTATAAGGTAAAAAAGGGTGAAGAGTACATGAATAAGGCACAGGAAGAACACTTTAAAGTGATCTTGCATGCCTGGAAACAAGATTTAATGGAAGAAGTAGATCGCACCGTTAATCATCTTAAAGAAGACGCTGCTAATTTTGCTGACCCTAATGATCGCGCCAGCCAAGAAGAAGAATTTTCTCTTGAGCTTAGAGCACGTGATCGTGAACGCAAGTTAACCAATAAGATCAATGACACTTTAGAGCTTATTGAACAAGGCGACTATGGCTTTTGTGACACCTGTGGTGTTGAGATTGGCATCCGTAGATTAGAAGCACGCCCCACTGCGACCTTGTGTATTGACTGTAAAACCCTTGCAGAAATTAAAGAGAAGCAGCTAGGCAAGTAGGCTTCTCATGAACTATGTAGGCCGCTTTGCTCCAACGCCAAGCGGCGCCTTACATTTTGGATCTCTAGTGGCTGCTGTTGCCAGCTACCTAGATGCTCGTGCTAATAACGGTTCCTGGTTGGTTCGTATAGAAGACTTAGACCCACCACGCACTGTCCCAGGCTCTGTAGATGCTATCCTTTGTTGTTTAGACACCTTTGGATTGCATTGGGATGGGCAGCTAATGTTTCAAAGCCAGCGTCAAAGCGCCTATCTTGAGGCGTTAGAAAAATTAAAAAAACAAGACAGAATTTACCCCTGTAGCTGCAGTCGAGCTCAATTTCAAACCAATCCACTTTATCTGTGTCCTTGCTTAAACTCTCCCCCATCTCAAAAAGATGTCGCGCTAAAAATTACACCACCGCGCATAAATGTAACTATAGATGACACTATTATTGGGCCCCAAACACAACATCTAGCTGATGAAGTAGGCGACTTTGTAGTACAGCGCAAAGATCAACTATTCTCCTATCAATTGGCTGTGGTTGTCGATGACGCTGAGCAAAAAATTAGCCATGTGATCCGTGGTAGTGACCTCTACCAACAAACCCCTCGCCAAGCTTGGCTACAAAGTTGCTTGGGTTATCACCAACCCGTCTATGGACACTTGCCTATAATTACTAATAACCAAGGGCAAAAACTTAGCAAGCAAAATTTAGCAGCAGCATTAGATTTATCACAGGCACCTGCATTATTGTCGCAGGCGTTAGAGCGTTTAGGGCAAATCGCTCCATGTAGCTTGCGCCAAGCCCCTGTAACAGAGCAATTAGCCTGGGCAATAACTCAATGGGACATCGCAAAGGTTCCCAAACGCATGCAAGACCCTATTGCCTTTGTCTAGCTAGCAAGGCAGTGGTAGAATGCGCGCTAGAATTATTTTTTGATTTTCCACCGAACTGAGTCGAAGACTTCCTATGGGTTTTATTTCTAAGCTGGTTAACATGGTTAAAGGTGACCAGCCGGCAGCTGCTGCGCCAACAGGCCCCACTATAATTACCAGAGATGAGCACGACATTTCTCGCCGTGACATTAGCGACAACGCGCTTAAAGTGCTTTATCGTTTAAAAGATGCAGGCTACCAAGGCTTTTTGGTCGGTGGTGGTGTTCGCGATATTCTGTTGGGCAAACAACCCAAAGATTTTGATATCGCAACCGATGCGCACCCAGAACAAGTCCATAAATTATTCAGAAACTCGATCCTTATTGGTCGACGCTTTCGCCTTGTACACGTACGTTTTGGCCGTGAAGTCATTGAAGTGGCTACCTTTAGAGCCAGCCACTTAAGCAGCGAAAATAGCAACCAAGCCAAGCAATCTGAAAGTGGCATGCTGTTGCGTGATAATGTTTATGGCACTGTAGATGATGATGCTATGCGCAGAGACTTTACGATCAACGCCATGTATTACAACATTAACGGCTTCACTATTCATGATTTCGCAGGCGGCATTGACGATATAGAAAAACGTAGTATTCGTATGATTGGTGATCCTCAAGCACGTTACAGAGAAGACCCAGTGCGTATGCTAAGAGCCATTCGATTTGCTGCCAAACTAGACTTTGAAATTGAGTCTGCTACTGCGGAACCTATGCATACCCTTGGTCATTTATTAGAGCCTATTCCTGCAGCACGTATGTTTGAAGAGGTATTAAAACTATTGTTATCTGGCAATGGTGAACAGACATATTATTTGCTGCGCGATTATGATTTATTTAAGTGTTTATTCCCCGCAACAGATGCAGCCATTGAAAATGATGAAACACCAGAGTATCAAGTGGAAGAGTTTGTGGTTTTAGCCCTGCGAAATTCAGACGAGAGAATTGCTCAAGGTAAGAGTGTAACGCCTGCTTATTTATTTGCTGCCTTGCTATGGCATCCTCTACAACAACGCCTATCTCAAATTCGTAATATGCCGCCAATACCTGCTATGCACCAAGCAGCACAAGATGTCATATTACAGCAAGTTAAGCGCACTTCTATTCCAAGACGCTTTAGCACACCCATGAAAGAAATTTGGGACATGCAGCTAAGACTCCCTAGGCGCCATGGTAATAAAGCTGCAGAATTAGTGGAAAATAAGCGTTTTAGAGCTGCTTATGACTTTGTATTATTGCGTGAAGCTAGTGGTGAAAACCTAGATAACCTAGGCGAATGGTGGACAGAATACCAATTTGCTAGTGTCGAAAGACGTGAACAAATGACGAAAGAACTAGGTAAACCTGCACCTAAAAAACGTGCTCCGAAAAAGCCCAAAGTGAACGAAGATGGTTAATGTATACATTGGTTTAGGTAGCAATTTAGATTACCCTAAAGACCACATTCGACAAGCCTTAAAAGACTTAAAAGAGCTGCCTCAAAGTCATGTATTACTAGCGTCTAAGCTTTACTTGAGCAAACCGATAGGGCCTCAAGATCAAGATGACTTTATTAATGCCGTTGCTTTGATTACCACTGCTCTTGAACCTTTAGCTCTATTAGACGAACTTCAAGCCATAGAGCAGCAACACCAGCGAGTGCGTGAGCGCCATTGGGGCCCGCGTACGCTAGATTTAGATATATTACTATTTGGCAATCAAATTATTGAACAACCCCGCCTGAGCGTGCCACACATACAAATGTGTCGGCGTGATTTTGTCATCGGTCCTTTGTTAGAAATTTGCCCAGCGCTTATACTTCCTAATGGCATGCCATTGCAACACCTCTTGCAGCAGTGCCCAATAGATGGTTTGATCTGTGTTGACGCTTAACCCATTGCCATACCTAACCATAGCGAGCTAACAACCATGCCCAAAACTACACTACATAGTCTTACAGGCCTGAAAAAAGCTGGCGAAAAAGCCACGTGCATTACCAGCTACGACGCAAGTTTTACTCAACGAGTGAATCAAGCAGGCATAGATATCATACTAGTGGGTGACTCCCTAGGCATGGTTTTACAGGGTCACGACTCCACTTTGCCTGTAACCATGGAACAGATGGTATACCACACTCGATGTGTGGCAGCGGGTAATAGTCACAGTTTGATTATGGCTGATATGCCCTTTATGAGTTACCGCACTATCGAACAAGCCATGTCAAACGCTACAGACTTGATGCAAGTTGGCGCTCAAATCGTGAAACTAGAAGGTGGACTTTGGCTTAGTGACACTGTTAGTAAGCTCTATGAGCAAGGGATTCCAGTATGTGCCCACTTAGGCCTTACCCCTCAAGCTGTAAATAAGCTTGGCGGTTATCGGGTACAAGGTAAGACTCCAGAGCAGGCCACTAAGTTACTCAATGAAGCAGTTGAATTAGAAGCTGCTGGGGCCAGTATGATTTTATTAGAATGCGTGCCTAGCAGTTTAGGTAAAGCCATTACACAGGCTGTTTCTGTGCCTGTTATTGGCATAGGTGCTGGGCCTGATACGGATGCACAAGTCCTTGTTATTTATGACATGTTAGGAATAACATCCGGTAAACCTGCCCGTTTTGTAAAAAACTTCTTAAAACAAGAGGGTGATGTACTCAGTGCATTAGAAGCCTATGTTTTGGAAGTAAAATCTGGCTCTTTTCCTGCCTCAGAACACTGCTTTAGTTAACTTTTGGGCGACTATATCTATGCAAACCATCGACAGTATTAGTCAGCTACGCAGCTACCTTTGGAAAGCTAAGTTAGAGCATAAAGTCATCGCTTTTGTACCTACTATGGGCAACCTCCATGAAGGGCATTTACAGCTCATTGATCGTGCATTAGAAGAAGCAGATTTGGTGGTTGCAAGCATTTTTGTTAACCCTCTACAATTTGGCCCAGGTGAAGACTTTAACGGCTACCCTCGCACTTTTATTGCAGATCAAGAGAAGTTAATGAGCCGTGGCTGTCATGTATTATTTGCACCTAGCGTGGAAGAGATGTACCCCGCTACTAACATTAGCTCTACTGTAGTAAAAGTGCCACATCTAGATCAACTTTTGTGCGGTGCTAGTCGGCCAGGGCACTTTACTGGTGTAGCCACAGTAGTGAGTAAATTATTTGGTATCGTACAGCCGGATGTGGCTATCTTTGGCCTTAAAGACTTTCAACAGTTTTTAGTCATTAAGCAGTTTACTAATGACCTTTGCTTACCCGTGAAAATTATAGGTGCGCCTATAGCGCGAGCCGAAAGCGGCTTAGCCTTAAGCTCAAGAAATGGTTATTTGAGTGCTATCGAATTAGACCAAGCAGCACATCTTTACCGCTGCTTAATAGAGTGTAGATTAGCTCTTGAAAGTGGACAAAAAACTTTTGACAAGCTAGCAGAACACGCGCAATGCCAACTGGAATCAGTTGGCTTTACACGTGACTACTTCAAAATTTGTCGTCAAGATGATTTGCAGCCTGCAACATCTGATGACACACATCTAGTGATCGTTGCGGCGGCGTATTTAGGTAAAGCAAGGCTCATAGACAATATACGTTTGACCTTAACACCATAACCGCGGTATACGTATTAAAGCCCGTACATATGCGCCATATTTTCTAGACTTATAGGGCGAATTTTACTCGCGTTACCTGCTGAACCAAAAGCTTCATAACGAGCATGGCATAAGCCCTGCATAGCGCTCATAGTGACAGTAAGAAACTTACGTGGATCAAACTCACTAGGATTCTCAGCTAAGAAACGACGCACTGCTCCAGTGGAAGCTAAGCGTAAATCAGTATCAATATTTATCTTACGCACCCCGTGCTTAATACCTTCAACAATCTGCTCTACAGGGACTCCATAGGTCTCTGGAATATCGCCACCAAATTCATTAATCACAGCAAGCCAGTCCTGAGGCACAGAAGACGAGCCATGCATCACCAGGTGGGTGTTTGGAATTTTGCTATGAATGTCTCTAATACGATCTATGGCTAAAATATCGCCAGTTGGTGGGCGAGTAAATTTATAGGCTCCATGGCTAGTGCCACATGCAATAGCTAAGGCATCTACGTTAGTTTTAGCGACGAAATCTACGGCTTCATCTGGGTCTGTTAGCATTTGTTCTAGTGTTAGCTTACCTGCTGCACCTACACCGTCTTCTTCGCCGGCTTCACCTGTTTCCAAAGAGCCTAAGCAACCTAGCTCTCCTTCAACAGAAACGCCACATGCATGAGCCATCTCAACTGTTCGCCTGGTTACATCTACGTTATATTCAAAGTCTGTTGGCGTTTTAGAATCTTCGCCTAAAGAACCATCCATCATCACTGAAGAAAAACCCATAGCGATAGCGCGTTGGCATGTAGGAGCAGAATTACCATGGTCTAAATGCATGCACACTGGAATATGTGGAAACTCTTCAATAGCAGCTAAGATAAGGTGCTTTAAAAAGTTTGACCCTGCATACTTGCGAGCACCTGCAGAGGCTTGCACAATCACTGGGCTATCCGTGGCATCTGCAGCTTGCATAATAGCTCGCATCTGCTCAAGGTTATTTACATTGTAAGCAGGAATGCCGTAACTATGTTCTGCGGCGTGATCCAATAATTGACGCATGCTAACTAAAGCCATAAGAGTTCTCCGTTCTATTTATCTATGCAGGTACGTTAATTTAAATTAACCTAAAGTTAACTTAACTTCTAATTACAAACCACGTTGTTCTAAAATGGCTACTGCTGGTAATTCTTTGCCTTCTACAAACTCAAGGAATGCACCACCTCCTGTGGAAATGTAAGACACTTTTTGAGCAATTTCATACTTGTCTACAGCAGCTAATGTATCACCACCACCTGCAATAGAAAATGCTGGCGATGCGGCAATGGCTAAAGACAATGCTTGAGTACCCCCACCAAACTGATCAAATTCAAACACACCTAAAGGACCATTCCATATAATTGTACCGGCATCTTTAAGAATGCTAGCTAAATGACGTGCCGTATCTGGGCCTACGTCCATGATCATATCATCTGCAGCCACATCTTTAGCACTTTGGGTAGTAGCTACGGCATTTTCACTAAACTCTTTGGCTGTCACAACATCCGTTGGCAAAGGAATAGATGTTTTTTCCATGAGGGCCTTTGCGTTAGCCACTAAACCAGGCTCATACAAAGACTTGCCCACTCCAAAGCCTGCCGCTGCCAAGAAAGTATTAGCTATACCGCCACCCACAATCAGCTGATCTACCTTGTCTGATAGAGTTTCCAGAACAGTGAGCTTAGTTGACACTTTGGAGCCACCAACAATGGCCACCAACGGCCTTGGGGGATTATCTAAAGCCTTGCCTAATGCATCCAGCTCAGCCACTAATAAAGGCCCCGCACAGGCTATTTTTACAAACTTGGCAATACCATGTGTACTCGCCTGAGCTCGGTGCGCAGTGCCAAATGCATCGTTGACATAAATATCACATAGGGCTGCCATTTTTTTAGATAAAATATCATCATTGGCTTTTTCACCTACGTTAAATCGGCAATTTTCCAAAAGCACTAATTCACCTTCTCCAATGTCAACATGCTCTAGCCAATCTTTTTGAAGGCGCACACTGCACTGTAGTTTTTGCGCCAAATAATCAACTACTGGCGCCAAAGAAAACTGTTCATCATAAACACCTTCTTGGGGACGACCTAGGTGAGACGTCACCATCAGTTTGGCCCCTAACTGCAATGCCATTTTAATAGTAGGCAAAGCTGCTCTCAATCTAGCATCACTAGAGATAACGCCGTTTTTAATTGGTACATTAAGGTCTTCGCGAATCAACACTCGCTGGCCACGTAAATCTAATTCGGTCATCTTAATGATGGTCATGGTGCTTCCTTAGGTGTGAGTGGTTCTGTTTCTAGCATGGATAAAGCAACATCAATCATACGGTTAGCATAGCCCCATTCATTATCATACCAAGCTAAAATTTTAATTAATTTCCCCATTTTCATGGTTTGAGTAGCGTCAAAGGTCGCAGATTTTGAACAATGATTAAAATCGATTGATACTAAGGGTTGTTGATTGTAGCCCAACACGTCATAGCGATCTTTAGCCACTGCATCTGCAATAATTTGATTCACTTGAGCAACGGTCACGTCACGGCTGGGACGAAAAACCAAATCCACTACAGAGACGTTGATCGTGGGGACTCGCATAGAGATGCCGGTAATTTTATCTGCTAGCTCTGGTAATACCCAACCTAACGCTTCAGTGGCATGGGTAGACGTGGGAATCATTGATTGAGTTGCTGAGCGGCCGCGTCTCAAATCGGTTTTATCAATCACAGTATCGGTGAGTACCTGACCATTAGTATAGGCATGGATGGTGGTCATTAGACCATCTTCAATACCAATAGCATCGTACAAAGGTTTAAGTACCGGGGCCATGCAGTTGGTAGTGCATGACGCATTGGAAATAATGTTATGCCAAGGTTTAATAAGATCATGGTTAATGCCATACACCACCGTAAGATCTACATCAGTACCTGCAGCTGCGCCAATTAATACTTTTTTTGCACCACAATTGATGTGTTGCTGAGCAAGCTTTCGCTCGCTCATTTTGCCAGAACATTCCATTACTAAGTCAATGCCTAACTCGCTCCAAGGTAATGCACAAGCATCACCAACTTGCAGCAAATCAATATCAATGGCACTGCATTTGGAAGTAACTCGCATACCTGTATTTGTAGGCTCTACTGTAGCTGGAAACGCACCATGTACGGAGTCATAGCGAGTTTCATATACCACAGATTCAGCGATACCTAAGTCATTAATCGCAACCACTTGCAACTGATGTTGCAGGTCACGTTCTACTATAGCTCGAAGAACTGCACGCCCAATGCGACCATAACCATTGATCGCAATGCGTTTAGGGTTAGTCATTATCGTCAGCCAACTACAATAACTCAATGACTGTCGTTGTAATGTTCTGTGCCGTAAAGCCATACATTTCGAACAACTCACTGGCCGGAGCAGACGCACCAAAATCTGTCATCCCAATGACCTTGCCACCTAAGCCCACATACTTGTACCAGTAGTCTGCATGAGCAGCTTCCACAGCAACTCGGGCAGTGACAGATGCAGGCAGAACATATGCCTGATAAGTTGCGTCTTGACGTTCAAATAGTTCAGTACATGGCATAGATACCAAACGTACTTTGTGGCCAGCAGCTGCAAGAGCATCTGTAGCTTGTTGAGCAATGCCTACTTCTGAACCCGTGGCAATAATAATAGCTTCTGGAGTACCATCACAATCTTGTAAAATGTATCCACCACGGGCGACATTGGCCAACACAACCTCATCACGATGCTGGTGAGGCAAATTTTGGCGCGAAAAGATTAAAGCTGAGGGCCCGTCTGTACGCTGTATAGATGTTTTCCATGCCACTGCAGATTCTACTGTGTCACATGGGCGCCATGTATCTAAATGAGGCGTTAAACGTAAGTTAGCAATTTGTTCAACTGGCTGATGTGTTGGGCCATCTTCACCCAAACCTATCGAGTCGTGAGTATACACAAACAACACACGTTGACGCATCAATGCCGCCATACGCACTGCATTACGGGCGTATTCCATAAACACTAGGAAGGTGGCGCCGTAAGGGATAAATCCACCATGTAAAGCCATACCATTCATCATGGCAGACATAGCAAATTCACGCACACCGTAATACACATAGTTGCCACTAGCGTCTTCTTTAGTGATGCCTTTAGAGCCAGACCATTTAGTTAAGTTAGACCCTGCAAGGTCTGCTGAACCGCCTAACAATTCTGGTAACAACGGGCCAAATGCATTGATCGTATTTTGTGATGCTTTACGGCTAGCAATATTAGAGCCTTGGTCTTGCAGCTGGTGAATATAGGCTTGTGCTTGAGTGTCAAAATCTGCTGGTAAATCACCTGCTACACGACGTAACAATTCAGTGGCCAATTCTGGATGGGCTTGATGATATTCAGTAAATGCAGCGTTCCAAATTTGTTCTGCGTCATCACCTGTATCACGGGCATTCCATTGCTCGTAAATATCAGCAGGTATATCAAACGAACCATGACTCCAACCCAACACCTTTCGGGTTAAGGCAATTTCATCTGCACCTAACGGCGCGCCATGACAGTCTTCTTTGCCTTCTTTGTTGGGCGAACCAAAACCAATAATCGTTTTACAACATATGAGTGTAGGTTGATCCGTATTAGCCTTGGCTTCTTCAATAGCAGCAAACAATGCATCTGCATCATGGCCATCAATAGCAGGCAACACTTGCCAACCATAGGCTTCAAAACGTTTAGGTGTATCGTCAGTAAACCAACCCTCTACTTCGCCATCAATAGAGATACCGTTGTCATCATAAAACGCAATCAACTTACCTAGGCCTAAGGTGCCCGCTAAAGAACAGGCTTCATGGGAAACACCTTCCATCAAACATCCATCACCTAAGAAAGTGTAGGTGTGATGGTCAATAATCTCATGGCCTGAACGGTTAAACTGAGCAGCTAGGGTTTTTTCGGCCAAAGCCATACCTATCGCATTAGTAATACCCTGGCCCAAAGGCCCTGTGGTAGTTTCAATACCTGGTGCGTAGCCATATTCAGGGTGACCTGCCGTTTTGGAATGAAGCTGGCGAAAGTTTTTCACATCATCAATAGACAAGTCATAGCCACTAAGATGCAGCAATGAATAAAGCAACATAGATCCATGGCCATTGGATAATACAAAACGATCGCGGTTTAACCACTCTGGGTTAGCTGGATTATGATTTATAAAATCATTCCATAAAACTTCAGCGATATCAGCCATTCCCATAGGGGCTCCTGGATGACCAGAATTAGCTTGTTGTACGGCGTCCATACTAAGAGCTCGAATGGCATTAGCTAAATCGCGACGTGTAGGCATGAAAGGTTCCTTCAAAGGGTTAAATACACTAAATTATGGCGTGTATTTTCCCTTACTAAGGCCTCATACACAATCAAGATATGGCATTCTTAAAGGATTAACTCTCATTTAGCGTAATTAGTACTTGCTAAGGTTCAATCTGAGTGTTTTTTTAGGCAGAATCAGGTATTAGATTAATAAAATAGTTAATCTGGTTTTTAAATAGCCGCCCATAATCAAAATGACTTATGGTCTAGAAGCCTATGCGTTATTGACAGTCAATAAACCCAACTATAGTTATAACTCTTCTCGAGCCTTTATAGCCTTGCGGTATTGGCGCTCATTGTTAAACCAAGTGTTTATCCCAATCACCATGCCAGCGAACAGCCAAATACCCAAGCTTTGGGCTATGCTAGAAGCTACGTACCCACCTTCAAGGGGCTTATTAATAATGAAAGCGGAAAAGATAAACATCGGAATACCGTATAAAAGAACGCCATTAAAAAATATGTATCTATTTCTACCCTTTGCTCTTGATACAGCCCAGGCTGAAAACCCTTTGTCTTTCACGTATAACTCCTTATTGATAATCGCAACCCGTTAATTATAACATCCTACTATGAATTGATGTGAATTTCTAAATCACACAACGGGTTAAATATTTGGCTGTACCCTCTTAAAGAGCCGCGTCAGCCAATGCACTTTTACACAATATTGACTGCAATTAGCTATGCAATCTATCTAGCCATAGCCTATAATACGTTCGGTTTTGCCATGTCATGTTTGAGCATTAAGCAAAGCCATAGGCACTCGCCAGAACAATGTTCTAGGCTGGTAATTAAGTCACTGCTAACGATGTCTGTAAAGCGTCGATTAGTATTCAATTACGAGGCATGGTTATGAACCAATACACTCTATTTACCTCCGAATCAGTGTCCGAAGGACACCCTGATAAAATCGCCGACCAAATTTCCGATGCCATCCTAGATGCCATGCTGGAGAAAGACCCCGAATCCCGTGTTGCAGTTGAAACCCTTATTAAAACTGGTTTGGTTTTAGTGGCAGGTGAAGTGCGAACTAAATCTTGGGTAGATATAGAAGATTTGGTGCGCGAAGTGATCACAGACATCGGCTACACGTCCTCTGAAATGGGCTTTGACGGCGCCTCTTGTGCTATTTTAAACGCAATTGGTAAGCAGTCTTCAGATATAGCAATGGGTGTGGACCAAAATACTGACGACAACAAAGAACAAGGCGCTGGCGATCAAGGCCTAATGTTTGGTTATGCCAGCAATGAGACCAAAAGCCTTATGCCTGCGCCGATTCATTATGCTCATCGCTTAATGCAGCAGCAGGCGAAAGTGCGAAAAGACGGCACTTTACCTTGGCTGCGTCCAGACGCTAAAAGCCAACTTACATTTCGTTACGGTGCTGACGGCAAACCTTTATCTATAGATGCGGTCGTGTTATCTACTCAACATAGCCCTGATATTGATTTAGAAAGCCTTCGTGCAGGCGTGATGGAACACATTATTCGCCCAGTAATACCCGCACACTGGCTTACAGAAGACACTAAATATCACATTAATCCAACAGGTAATTTTGTTATTGGCGGCCCTGTAGGCGATTGTGGTTTAACTGGGCGTAAGATTATTGTAGATACATATGGTGGCATGGCTCGCCATGGTGGTGGCGCATTCTCTGGTAAAGACCCCTCGAAAGTTGATCGCAGTGCAGCATATGCTGGCCGCTATGTGGCTAAAAATATCGTCGCAGCTGGATTAGCTGATCGTTGTGAAATTCAAATTTCATACGCTATTGGTGTATCACAGCCCACTTCTATTAGTCTCAATACGTTTGGTAGCGGTAAGATCAGCGACATGGCTATTGAAGCCCTAGTGCGTGAACACTTTAACCTTAATGCGGGAGGCTTGGTGGATATGTTAAATCTAAAGCGCCCTATTTATCGTGACACTGCTGCCTATGGCCACTTTGGTCGTGAAAATCCAAATTTTACTTGGGAATACACAGACAAAGCTGAAATTTTACGTAAAGCTGCCGGTTTATAAACATTGCGTATTCCTCGCCTATATTCACCGCAACTGCTGCCATTAGAGCAAATAATCACTCTTGAAGCCGCTGCTAGTCATTATATAGGCAAGGTTCTCCGCATGCAGGAGAAGCAAGAAGTAATCATTTTTAATGGCCTTGCAGAGCAAGTAAGTGCTCACATTACAAGTATAAGCAAAAAGTATGTTTGCGTGTTTGTGAACTCTTACTTACCTGGCCCACCCGCCTCTTCATTGCACACTCATCTAGGCCAGGTGATGTCTCGCGGCGAACGCATGGACTACGCTATTCAAAAAGCGACAGAGCTTGGGGTGAATGAAATTACACCTCTTTTTAGTAATCGCTGTGAAGTAAAGTTAGATGCTGCACGCCAAGCTAAACGTCTTACACATTGGCAACAAATTGCCATTAGCGCCTGCGAGCAAAGTGGTCGCATAGACATTCCCCATATTTACCCTCCCACATTATTAAATGATTGGCTTGAACATACCCAAGCCCAAAGCAAGCTAGTATTGCACCCACACCAAACCCAACCCTTAGCATCACAAGACACGCCAGCAAGCTGTGCCTTGCTCATTGGCCCAGAGGGCGGCCTCACTGATCAAGAAGTTGAGCAAGCACAAGCACAAGGCTATACTGGGTTAAATTTGGGCCCACGCATACTGCGCACAGAAACAGCACCCCTAGCAGCTTTAACATTACTGCAATATGTTTGGGGCGATCTTTAATTCTTATTAATTGAGACATAAAACCCATGACCATACGCCTTGGCATTGTGATGGACCCGATCCACAACATTAACTACAAAAAAGACAGCTCACTAGCTATGTTGTGGGCAGCACAAGATTTGGGTTGGGAGTTATTTTATATGGAACCCCAACACCTATATGCACAGCAAGGTGTTGCTATGGGGCTTATGTGTGAGCTAAAAGTCATGCGCGACCCAGCCCACTTTTATTCTCTAGGCATACAACAACCCCAGGCTCTGGGAGATCTTGACGTCATATTAATGCGCAAAGACCCTCCATTTGACACCGACTTTTTACACACCACTTATCTACTTAGCCAGGCAGAAGAAGCAGGGGCGTTGATTATCAACAAACCTCAAAGCTTGCGTGACTGCAACGAAAAACTATTTGCCACACAATTTCCTGAATGTTGTCCAGAGGTTCTGGTTGCTAGTGATGCTGGTGTACTCAAAGCCTTCCATACACTCCATGAAGATGTCATCTTTAAACCTCTTGACGGCATGGGCGGCGCGTCTATTTTCCGCGCACGCAAAGACGAACCTAACCTTAATGTTATTATTGAAACTCTTACTGAGTTTGGCCAACAACAAATTATGGCACAACGTTATTTGCCAGAAATTAAAGATGGAGACAAACGCATTTTAATGATTAATGGGTATCCGGTAGATCATGTTTTAGCCCGCATCCCATCTTCTGGTGAAACCCGAGGAAACTTAGCTGCTGGTGGCTCTGGTGTAGCAAGGCCACTAACTGATCGTGACCGCTGGATCTGTGAACAAATTGGCCCTGTACTTAGAGCTAAAGAAATACACTTTGCAGGCCTTGATGTCATTGGTGACAGCCTCACAGAAATTAACGTCACCAGCCCTACCTGCATCCGTGAAATTGACGACCAAACAGGTTCTAATATTGCTAGCGTGCTAATGCAGCATATAAGTCAATTATTATCCACAAGGAGTGTTTAGTGACTACAAAACCAAGCGATAACAATTTACATAATTTTATGCTCATTTCAATGCCACAAATGGAAGATGAAAATTTTGTTCGTAGCTTGGTTTATATCTGCGAGCATAATGAAAAGGGCGCTATGGGGTTAGTAATAAACAGGGCCAATAACATCGAATTTATTGATATATTGCCCCAGCTTAACATCTCAGATCTCAATGTCACTGACGCAGAGCAAATCATATTTGCTGGCGGGCCAGTGCAGCCAGAACATGGCTTTGTATTACACACCCCTTTAAGTAACAAAGAGTGGACCTCCAGCATTCGTGTATCTGAAGACTTATGCCTCACCACCTCTTCCGATGTCATTGATGACATTGCCCACTCTGCTGGGCCAGAGCATAGCTTGATAGCATTAGGATACGCTGGCTGGGGGCCTGGGCAATTAGAGCAAGAGTTGGCTGACAACGCTTGGTTATGCTGCCCGTTTGACGCTGACATAATGTTTAATATGGCGCCAGAAGATCGTTTCCAAGCTGCAACCGACTCTCTTGGCATCGACATTAACCTAATTTCGACCAAAATCGGCCATGGATAAGCCTATCAATTTGCTAAGCTTTGACTTTGGCACCAAACGTATCGGGGCAGCTTTTGCAAGCAACCCAAACACTCAGCCCATTGTAATGGCACCGATAAGTGCCAAAGACGGCATTCCTAATTGGCAAATATTAGATGCCTTAGTCAACGAATGGCATGCACAAGCATTTGTAGTAGGAATTCCGTATAATATGGACGGTTCTATTAGCGAGATGGCAATCAGAGCGCGGAAATTTGCAAACCGAATTAGTGCACGCTTTGACTGCCCTTGTTATTTGGTTGATGAAAGGCTTTCCACCCAAGCCGCAAAACAAGAGCACCTTCAAAGCGGTGGTGGCACAGATTGGAAAAAACATGGAGTGGACGGCATTGCCGCTGCGCTAATACTCCAAAGCTGGTTTAGTGAAACTGAACACCGTTTATCAACCGTGCCTTTTTAAATAGCCACTAGGATAAGCCTGTATAAACTGACAAAGAGGAATCGCAATGGGAGCTTCAAGCACCCCAAAATACCCAGAATTGGCAGATACTCCCGCCCTTGTTAGCAATTTATTAGATCAAGTAGATAATTTACTTACTACTCAAAACATAGAACAGCCTCTTGTTGTAGGCATTCACACCGGTGGTGTATGGCTAGCTAAGGTGCTTGCAAATCACCTTCAAACTCCTTTTGGAGAACTAGACATCGCCTTTTATAGAGACGACTTTTCTAAGAATGGACTTCACCCTCTAGTTCGCCCTTCATCCTTACCCTTTAACATTAACGATCGGCATATATTGCTAGTAGATGATGTCTTAATGAGTGGCCGCACAGTGCGTGCAGCCATGAATGAATTGTTTGATTTTGGAAGGCCTGCTAGCATAAAATTGATCACCTTATGCTGCGTTAACCAAAGGGAACTCCCCATCCAAGCCGATGCGTGCGCGCTTACATTAGACTTGGCCCCAGGGCAGTATTTGCAACTTGAAGGGCCTGAAACTCTTCAACTATCTATCATAGAGCATGCTAACCATGAGTGATTCATCTAATTTACAACTCACCGAGCACGGCGAATTACGCCATTTCTTAACCCCAGAAGGGTTAGACCGCCTTATGTTAGAGCGCATTCTAGATACTGCTGATTCCTTTGTGGTAGTAGGCAATCAAGAGATAAAAAAAGTGCCTCTTCTGCGTGGCAGGACAGTAGTAAATTTATTTTTTGAAAATTCCACTCGCACAAGAAGCACCTTTGAGCTTGCTGCCAAACGTTTATCTGCTGACGTATTAACCTTAGATATTAAGACCTCCGCCACTAGCAAGGGCGAAAGCTTACTAGATACCTTACAAAATTTACGCGCTATGCACAGCGATATGTTTGTGGTGCGCCATAGTGATTCTGGTGCGGCACATTTTATTGCCGAACAAGTCACTCCAAATGTCGCCATTATCAATGCTGGAGATGGCCGTCACGCTCACCCCACCCAAGCCATGCTAGACATGCTAACCATTCGCCGCCATAAAGGTCGCTTTGAACCACTTTCAGTGGCCATAGTGGGCGACATCTCTCACTCCAGAGTAGCTCGAGATCAAATCCATGCGCTAAAAACATTAGGCTGTAAAGATATACGCCTAGTGGGGCCTAACACCCTTATGCCTCAAGGCATTGAAAACATGGGGGTTACCACCCACAGCAACATGGATAGCGGCATATCAGGCGCTGATGTAATCATCATGCTGCGGTTACAGACAGAGCGTATGGCGAGCGCATTCCTGCCCTCTGCTGGTGAGTATTTTCGCTTATACGGACTCACTACAGCGCGTTTGTCGCAGGCCAAGCCTGATGCCATAGTGATGCATCCAGGGCCGATCAATCGTGGCATTGAAATTGAATCAGCGGTGGCTGATGGCCCACAGTCTATGATTCTAAATCAAGTAGGATATGGTATCGCATTGCGCATGGCGGTTATGTCCATGGCTATGAGTGGCCAAATGCAACAGCGTCAAACCCAAGCTAGCCAATCTTCTAGCTTAATTGGGGAGAAAAAAATATGAGAATTATTATTCGTGGCGCACGCCTTTTAGACCCTAACCAAGCGCTTGACTGTGTAGCGGATGTCCTCGTGAGGAACGGGGTCATCGAAATAATTGGCAATCTTACTGACACACCGTTCGATGGTCATGTCGATACACAGGTTAATGCTAAGGGCATGATTTTAAGCCCTAGCTTTGTAGATCTAAACACATGTTTAAGGGATTTAAATCAAATACAAAAAGGCACTATAGCCAGTGAAACCCTTGCAGCTGCCAGTGCTGGCTTCACTCACTTATGCCCCAGCCCAGACACACAGCCATGCAGTGACTCAGGCTCGGTGATTAGCCTGATCAAAAGCAAAGCTGAGGCTGCAGGATTTTGTGATTTACTCCCAGTAGCAGCCCTAACAAAAGACTTAAAAGGTGCTGCGCTAAGTAATATGGAGTCTCTGTCTCGTGCTGGCTGTATTGGCTTTAGCAACGCAGGCTTTGATATATCAGATAACACCGTGCTGCTGCGTTGTTATGAGTATGCCGCCACCTTTGGCTTAAAAGTATTGGTGCAAGCTCAAGATGAAAAACTAGGTGGTGGGCATATGCATGCTGGCCCAACGGCAACACGGATGGGTTTAGACGGCATACCTGTAATAGCTGAAACCCTGTCTATTAGCCGCCATTTACAACTAATGCAGCATACGGGTGTAGAAGGTCATTTTAACCAACTTTCTAGCGCCCAAGGTGTAGCACTTATTCGTCAGGCAAAAGCACAGGGCATAAAAGTAACTGCAGATGTAGGCATTGCTCATCTTTGCTTCACTGACTCGGCTATAGAGGGCTACCGGAGCCAATACCATGTGCAACCGCCTTTGCGCGAAGAGTTAGACCGTGAAGCATTGGTTGCTGGTATTAAAGATGGCACCATAGATGCTATTTGCTCTGCTCACCAACCCCATGAGTCTGCAGCTAAATGCGCGCCTTTTGCCGCTACTGAGTCAGGTATGGCTGTATATGATATGTTAGTACCTCTTATTCAAACCTTAGTAGACGCAGGAGAGCTTACTTGGATGCACGCCATTGTAGCCTTAAGTTCCAACAGCGCTAGTATTGCCAAAAATGAAATCACAGGCTTGACTGTCGGCAAGCGTGCCAATCTTACCTTGATAGACCCAAACCATTCGTGGACGCTTGATGAAGCTAGCCAGCTAAGCCATGGAACTAATCAAGCACTAGCCAACCAAACCCTCAAAGCACGAGTAAAACTTACACTAAAACAAGGTCAAATAAGCTACGCTTTATGATTTTTTTCAAATCTCCCTTGATGTGTATATACTTTATCTATTAGTAAATGGTAAATTTGATATATCTAAATTAAATTATCCAGATATTACTGTCGTAGGTGAATGCTGCAAATGAAACGTATAGACCTCACTACAATGACGGAGCTCACTACTCGTCAAGCTGCAACATTACTTAACGTATCTGTGCGCTCAGTGCAGCTTTGGGTAGAACGTGGTGCACTACAAGCTTGGAAAACAGCTGGAGGGCATCGCCGCATTAGCGTCGAGTCAGTGCAGCAGTTACTTGATGAAAAACGCGAGAAGCAAACACCTTTGCACAATACACAAAGAAAAAATTCGAAAGTTGTGCTTATTGTAGACGAGGATCAAGATACCTTGTTGTTGTACCAGATGTTGATCAATAGTTGGTTCCCTAGCTTGCAAATAAAAACTGCAACAAATGGTATTGATGCTCTTGTGAAGATTGGCGAGTTTAAGCCCACTGTACTGATTACCGATTTACACATGCCGCAACTTGAAGGTTACGCGATTATTGAGCGATTAGAAAATGACCCTCAATATGATCACCTCACACCAATTGTTGTAACCGCACTGGGCGAAGCAGAAGTGACGACAAATCATTTACCCAAAAATGTGCCTGTACTACATAAGCCTATACCTGTCGATCAGCTAAAAGAATTAGTTATGCAGGCTATTAAAAAGTAAGTCACGCTACCAATCAGTGCCCTTAGCTAACTGGCCTAATGAAATAGGACTTAAAGGGGGCCTTACGCTCAAGGGCTGCACTTTAGACATAGGCCGATTTTGAGCATTGGCTACCAAATAACCCATATTTAAACCACATTGGCGCCCTTGGCATGGCCCCATGCCAGCACGGGTAAAGCCTTTAAGCTGGTTTACACCAGCACACCCTGCGCTTGCAATAGACGTAATTGTTGCTGCACTGACTTGTTCACAACGACATACTATGGTGCATCCACTAGGCTTAGAAAGCCATTTTGCAGGTTGATACAGACGCTCTACCAAACCTTGAGCCCAGTTTAATTGTTTAACCCTAAGTTTGAGCCAAATAAGGCGCACTTTAATTTGTCTTGTTTGTATTTTTCCAGCATTATGGGCCCTAGTAAGGCCAGCTATACGCCCCTGTAGCTGAGCTACATAACCTCCACCAACGGCCCCAGCATCTCCTGCCACCTGTATTTTAGCAACAGAGGTCTGACCTGCTGCACCCACTTGTGTATGCCAACATTGCTTAACGTCACTCCATCGTTGGCTGCAGCCTAACAACTGCCCCATTTGCGTCTCAGATATGAGCCCTTGATGTAACATGATCACTTCGCAGGCTATGTTATGCACCGTGCCAGCAACTGTATAACGCACACCACAGGCGCTGTGCTCACCAGTAATTTGAAGATCAGATACTCCTGTAATATAAGGCACCTTAATACGTTGTGCCAAGGTTAACCAAAGGCCTTTAATCAACTGCTTAGGCGTTGTTAAACCCGCCACTAACCATGGCAATGCTCTCCAATAATTAGCTTTAGGCGTCGTATCAAGTAAGGCCTTAATAGTGACGCCACTCGCTCGATATTGCTGTGCTAGCAATAATAATAGGGGCCCAGATCCCGCTAAAACAACCTCCTTAGGTAACAATCCAGAGGATTTCAAGAGAATTTGCCCAGCTCCAGCGGTCATCACTCCAGGTTTATGCCAGCCTGGTATAGCCATAGGTCTTTCCATAGCCCCATGGGCTAATAACAAATGGCTTGCCACATAGGTAGTGGATTCCCCATTTATCAAAGCACTCACAATAAAACCCTGTTCATGAGTTTCAATGTGCCACACTTGAGCTTGCGGTTTATAGTCACAATTGGCCGCCATAAATTCAGCTAATAAAGGCCTACCTGCTAGATAATCGTTCCCTAAAACAAAAGCTTGCTGTGGCTTAGTTTGGCCTAAGTTACGATAGATTTGACCACCTGCACTAGATGCTTGATCCAACACCAATACACTTAGCGCAGCTTTACTGGCCTCTATTGCGCCAGCCATACCTGCAGGCCCTGCACCAATGATTAAGTAGTCATATATTTTATTCATTGGGTCAACTCTTTAGTCACCGTATCAATACGCATATTAGGCATCACTTGTTGCAAACACGCTCTTTGCTGCTGTCCTTTGTTAATGGTAACTAAACACTCAAAGCACACGCCCATGTGACAAAAAGGTGCCCTAGCTTCGCCACTTACAGAGTGTTGCCTTACTTGTCGGTGCCCAAGATACAACAAAGCCCCTGCCACGCTAAGTTGCGCAGGGACTTGATGTTCAACATTATTAACAACCACAGTGCACTGAAGGGGATTCTCAATCAAACAACTAAACAGTGAATCGGTCATTATTCATCGCCTCTATTAGCAGTTTATAGTCTTCATTTGAATCGTCCAGCAACCAACTAGATAAAGGGCCTGCATGAGCTGCTGCTAAAGTAACGCCACTATGGCAACATACGCCAAAAGCACCTTTATAATTTTGCGATCGTTGGTAAATGGGCGCTCCATCTGGAGACATCACTCGCAAAGCTCCCCAACTCCGAACCAACTGTAGTTGGGCTAATTCTGGCAGCACTGCTACAGCCTCTTGAGCGATAGTTTGCATCACATCAAGGCTAGAGCGATCGTCTAGACCAGAATGCTCATGTGAGCCTCCAATCTGAATAGTGCCATCCCCAGTTTGCCTCATCTGCGGGGAAGCATATTTTAGCGTGCCTGGAGTGGCTCTTTGTGTAATGAGCATTTGTCCTTTGACTGGGTTCACAGGTAAGTGCATACCCAACTGTTTGCCTAGGCGTTCATTGTCCAACCCTGCACAAAGCACTATTTTTTTAGCCACAAACCCGTCAGCATCAAAACCTTGCGCCAACACTTCTATACGCTTAACCACACAACGAGGCTGATACTTCACTCCTAGCAGTTGGTTTGCTTTGTGTAAGGCCGCTAGAAGATATAAAGGGTTAACCTGACCATCTTGTGGGCTATATATCGCCCCAGCAACAGATTCACCCAGCCCAGGTTGCATGTCTAGTGCAGCGTTGCGATCTAATACTGTATATTGAAAATCACCTTGAGTATGGTGTGACATGGCGGCCATTTCTTCACTTAAGGCCTTAAGCTGTCGCTGATTAAGTGCAAACTCCAAACCCCCACGTCTTTCATAGGCAATATCTATGTGGCTTGTCTGGCTTAGTTGATTAGCAAAATTAGGCCACAAATCTGCTCCTTTAAGGCTCCATTTAGCATACGCAGGGAAATCAAAGCCTTTGCCTTGCACCCAAATGAGACCGAAATTACCTACAGATGCACGGTGATCAGTATCCTCGCCATCAAGTACCAAAATACGTAAATGGGGCTTTTTTTGTATCAACCCATACGCAATTGATGCACCAACCAAACCACCTCCAACGATGATCCAGTCATAATGATCTAGTTGCTGATCAACGAGGTTCACTAACAACTCGTTCTTGCAGGTGCCCACTTAAGCGCTTCTCCCACATCCGAAATAAATAAACCAGTGCATACGTCATGACTAAATACATAGCGGCTGCTGTGAGGTAAAACTCGTACACTGCAAAAGTCTTAGAGATAAGTTGGCGAGAGATACCTGTTAAATCCAAAATGGTAATAGTGGACACAAGGGATGTGGCTTGTAATAAAAAAATGACTTCATTACCGTAGGCCGGCAAACCGATACGAAATGCCTTTGGCATAGTAATACGACGAAACAGTAATAACCCAGACATGCCACACGCGCGGCCTGCTTCAATATCATTGCGAGGCACTGCACTAATTGCCCCACGAAAAATTTCTGCAGAATATGCTGTGGTATTTAACACTAAAGCTAAAATTCCACAGAACCATGGGTCACGAAAAAATCCCCATAATCCCAAGTCAGTGAGCTCATGCCTAAATTGACCACTACCATAATAAATCAAAAATATTTGCACTAACAAAGGAGTCCCTCGAAAGTACAATACAAATAGGTAGGCTGGGGATGAAAAGAAAGGATTATTAGATAACCGAGCAAGAGACACTGGGACAGCAAAGGCCAAACCAATCATCAAACTCACTACAGTGATCCACAAAGTAACCCACGCACCTTCCAACAACATTGGTAAATACTGCCATACAATAGAGAAATCCATTAGCGCATCACTCCTTTGTTTGCCCAAATTTCAGCTCGTTTTTGCACCATCATTGACACTAAAGTAATACCTAAATATATAAACGACGCTAATAAGTAAAAGGTGAAAGGTTCGTGGGTCGCATTGGACGCAATCTTAGTTTTACGCATAAGTTCGTCCAACTGAATAATGGAAATTAGCGACGTCGCTTTAATCAACACCATCCAAACGTTACCTAAGCCAGGTAACGCAAAGCGCAAGGCTTGGGGTAATAGAATACGCTGAAAAACCTTTAAACTAGACATGCCAATGGCTCTAGCGGCTTCCGCTTGGCCTTTAGGAATGGCTTGAAAAGCTCCACGCAAAACTTCTGTAGAAAAGGCACCATAGATAAACCCGATGGTTATCGTGCCTGCAATGAATGGATTAATATCAACACGTATGTCATAACCCATGCTGGTAGCAATGGATTGAATCAGTGTTGGTGTACCAAAGTACACCAACAATAAAAGAATAAGTTCAGGCACACCACGAATAACAGTGGTGTAAGTATTGGCGGCGAAATTGGCCCACCGATTTTGGGCTAGTTTGCCCCAGCTGCCCAATAAACCTAATAAAACAGCAACCACCATTGCGCAAAGACCTACTGCGATAGTCAATTGTAAACCGTCAAATAAAAGCCAGCCATAGCCATGCAAATCTAACATAAAACTCATTGCCTGATAGTTAAAAAAAGGGCGGCCTAAGCTAACCTAAGCCGCCCTTTGCAATGGCAAAATTAGCCACCATAAACGCTAAAACCAAACCACTTATTACTAATAGCATCATAAGTGCCATCAGCAATGATTTGCTCAATCGCTTTATTCATACGGTCACGTAGTTGAGTGTCTTCTTTACGTACACCAATACCTGCACCAGCTCCAAAATACTTAGAGTCTGCGATGTCTGGGCCGAAAAATTCACCCTCCATGTTTGCACCCTTCATCATTTCATCACCAACAATCACGTCTACAAACAACATGTCTACACGGCCAGCTGCAAAATCTAAGTTAGCTTCTTCTTGAGCACCGTAGGTACGGATCTCTAGAATATCGCCAAATTCACCGCGCAAGTAGTTTTCTTGCACTGTAGAGCTTTGTACACCAACAATCATACCTGAAGTGGCTTGCGTGCTTGAACCTGCAGCACGAATGAAACGGTTAGGTGTATTGTAATATTTGTTGGTAAAGTCGATTTTCTGCATACGCTCTTCAGTAATAGACATCGAGGCAAGGATAGTGTCAAACTTTTTAGCTAACAAAGCTGGGATAATACCATCCCAGTCAGAGGTCACCCACTCACAGTCTGCTTTCATAGCAACACAGATTGCATCGCCCACATCAATGTCAAAACCAATTAGGTTGTTTTCATTGTCGTAGTAATTGTATGGAGGATAAGCTCCTTCAGTACCCATTAAAATGGTATCAGAGGCAACAGCTCCCAAAGACATCGTTAGTGCACCTGCAGTTAGAGCTGCAGCAAATAATTTATTCATAAGAACCTCATGGTTGAGTTAGGATGGTTTTAATGAGCCAAAAAAAGGCTACTCGTTAATAGCTCGAAGCCAAAAACTGCCGGCATCGTTCTGATTTTGGGTTTTGGAATACCTCTTCTGGCGTGCCTTGCTCCTCAATCATTCCTTGATGGAGAAAAACAACTTTAGATGATACTTCCCGAGCAAAGGTCATTTCATGGGTCACAACAATCATGGTGCGACCTTCTGCAGCTAACTGACGCATCACTTTAAGCACCTCTGCTACTAGCTCAGGGTCAAGAGCAGATGTAGGCTCGTCAAATAGCATCACCTCTGGGTCCATAGCTAATGCACGGGCAATGGCCGCTCGCTGTTGCTGCCCACCAGACAAGTGGTCAGGGTATTGATGTGCTTTATCAGCAATACCCACTTTTTCTAGCAATAGCATTGCCTTTTCATTGGCTTCAGCTTTGGTTTGCCCTAATACATGTATTGGGGCCTCTGTCACATTTTGTAAAATAGTCATATGACTCCAAAGATTAAAACTTTGGAATACCATACCTAATTTAGTGCGAATTCGATCCACTTGCTTTTGGTCAGCGGGCATACGGTTGCCTTTACTGTTGGTCTTCATCTCAATCAACTCGCCATCTACCCTTACCTCACCACTGTTGGGGGTTTCTAACAAGTTAATACATCGCAAAAATGTACTCTTACCCGAGCCACTGGCACCGATAAGTGAGATTACATCACCTTTATTGGCGTCAAGAGACATACCTTTAATCACTTCGTTTTGATTAAAGCTTTTGTGTAAATCTGAAATGGATAGGGCTAAGGTCATCGTGGATCCGAAAGGAGCGAGGCATATTGCATCGTTAATTTAGTAACTAATAATATTATCTAATATCGCCAACCTCAAGCTATTCGTCTCATATACATGAAAGCAAGTCGCATTGTGTGAAGTTTGGGTCCATTTACTAACACTTTTAGCCCTTAAAACACACTATGAGACGCCCGCTAGAATTGTTACCATGGTTCTATCGTTTACCAGTGGACTTTATTGTCTTGCTTATGCCTTTACCAACTAACCAACAAACCATTAGTGCTGCATTAATGCAAACTCAACAGCGCATTAAGGAAGCCTGCCAAGCTTCAACTAGAAGCGCTGATGAAGTCATGCTCTTAGCTGTCAGTAAAACTAAACCTTTAAGTGATGTAATGGCAGCCTATGATTATGGCCAACGCCATTTTGGAGAAAACTATCTTCAAGATGCCTTGGAAAAAATTGAATACTGCACTCATCAAGATATAGCATGGCACTTTATTGGGGCAATCCAAAGTAAAAAGGCCAAGACTATAGCAAGCAAATTTGATTGGGTTCACACTTTAGACAGGCAAAAGGTTGCCCTACTGCTAAGTCAACATAGACCTACTCATCTACCTCCATTAAAAGTACTTATACAAGTTAATATCAGTAACGAAGATAACAAAAGCGGTGTAGCGCTAGATCAATTAGAAGAACTAGTGGAACAAGTAGCAAAACTGCCTAACTTATTGTTATGCGGTTTAATGTGTATACCTGCTGTAGGCCAACCTGAGCAAATTCAGCGTGAAGCTTTTACTAAGATGACTGCAGCACGAGACTACCTTGAGCATACCTACCCACTAATACAGCAACTATCTATGGGCATGTCCGGCGACCTAACTAACGCCATTGCTTGCGGCTCAACAATTGTGCGCATTGGCACAGACATTTTTGGCGCGCGCAGTACTTTTACACCAAAGCCTTAGTTAAAAAATTAATATCTAAATCACCAGGAATATATCATGCTCCACACTCCTCACATTGCATTTATTGGCGCTGGCAACATGGCCCAAGCCATTCTTAAAGGTATGCTTGCTGCAGGTTACCCGCAAGAAAAAATCTCTGCCAGCGGCCGTACGCAATCTAAAGTGGACATATTGGCAGCCCAAACAGGCATTCACACCAGCACAGACAACTTAGCCGTGTGTCAACAAGCAGATGTCATTGTATTGGGCGTAAAGCCAGCCATGATGGGTGACTTAGTGAAAAGCATTGCACCAGCAGTAGACCCCACCAAACAACTTATCGTATCTATAGCTGCTGGTGTTTTAGCTGACAGTATCGAAACATGGCTTGGAAAAAAGATGCCTATTGTACGCTGCATGCCCAACACCCCTTCATTGGTAGGCCATGGAGCTGCTGGGTTATTTGCCACCGGTAATGTTTCAGCAGTGCAAAAAACCACAGCTACTACTATTATGCAATCAGTGGGTTTAGCCTTATGGGTGGAGTCCGAAGAACACATTGATGCGGTGACCGCTGTTTCTGGGAGTGGGCCTGCCTATTACTTTTTGATGATGGAAGCGATGATGACTGGAGCCCAAGAGCTTGGTTTAAGCGCCCAAGTGGCTCAACAACTAGTGCTTCAAACCGCCATAGGCGCTGCGCAAATGGCCCAACAAAGTGATCAAACCCCAGAACAGTTGAGAATTGCAGTAACCTCACCTAAAGGCACTACAGAGCAAGCCTTGAATACCTTTAATAAAGGCGGCTTTAGTGCGCTGTGTGGCCAAGCCATGACTGCTGCATACCACCGATCTAAAGAATTGGCGCAATTATTCAAAGCGTAGCAGCCTTGAATAAAGCCCATCAAAAACTACTTGCGGCAATGCTAATAAAGGCGTTAAATCACATCTTTTATTACCCTTAATGGAGTAGCAATAAATGGTAGATTTTGCCTTTACTAGCGCTTGGCTAGACATTGCCTTAGATGGCTTAGTTAACTTATCGTTGGCTGCCATAATTTTCTTTATTGGCTGGTCGAGTGCCCGTTTAATAGCTGCTTTAGTTAAGCGAATTCTAATATCTCGCGGAATTAATGACCCATTACAGTATTTTATAATAACCATTACCCGTGTCGCCCTAACTTTTGTTGCACTTATGGTATCTCTAGATTTTTTGGGTTTTGATACTGCTGTATTGCTTACCGTGTTTGCTGCTGCAGGCTTAGCAATTGGTTTAGCTTTAAAAGACACACTTAGCAACGTTGCCTCTGGCGTCATGCTAATCCTCTTTAAACCTTTTACCATAGGCGACTATGTAGAAGCTGCTGGGGTGGGTGGTGTAGTAGAAAAGATTGGCATTTTTACGAGCCAAATGAAAACGGGCGACAATCGTGAAATCACAGTACCAAATAGTCAGATCTATGGTGGAGTGATCATTAATGCTTCAGCTAAGCAGACACGACGTATCGACCTTGTGATTGGGGTTGGATACAGTGATGATTTACAAAAAGTTGAACAGTTATTGCTGGAGTGCATCACCGATGACCAGCGCATTTTAACTACCCCCGAACCCACAGTCGCGGTGGCAGAACTGGCGGATAATAGCGTGAACTTTATCGTTCGCCCATGGGTCAATACTGCCGACTACTGGTTAGTACGGTGGCATCTTATTCGTCAAATAAAAGTCTCATTTGATGAAAATGGCATTTCAATCCCCTACCCTCAACAAGACATTCATATCCATCAGGTGACAAAGGATTAAAGCTTAATAAAGCACACTGCCTAGACTAAGCTAGGCAGTGTGCTGCAAAAGGCTTAGGCCAATTTTTTATACTTCACCCGTGTAGGTTGGTGATCTTTGCCCGTGCGAGCTCTAAAGTCTTGTGCGTATTCAGAGTAGTTACCTTCAAAGAAAGTAGCCTTAGAATTACCTTCATAAGCCAGCGTATGAGTACAAACTCGGTCTAAGAACCAACGGTCGTGCGAGATAACAATCGCTGCCCCAGGGAAAGCCAGCAAAGCTTCTTCTAACGCTCTTAAGGTTTCTACGTCTAGGTCGTTAGTCGGTTCGTCTAGCAGCAATACGTTGCCACCCTGCTTAAGTAGCTTAGCTAGGTGTAAGCGGTTACGCTCACCACCTGATAAATCTTTAACAAATTTTTGTTGATCATTGCCTTTAAAATTAAAGCGGCCCGCATAGGCCCGTGAAGGCACTTGGTAGCTACCTACAGTAATGATGTCCTGTCCATCTGACAACTCTTCCCACACAGTTTTAGAGCCATCTAACGCACGAGTTTGATCTACGTGAGCCAGTTCAACTGTGTCTCCTATTTCTATGCTGCCTGAGTCTGGCTGTTCTTCGCCTGTGAGCATTTTGAACAGTGTAGATTTACCAGCACCGTTACCTCCTACAACACCAACAATAGCGCCTTGGGGCATACTAAATTCCAAATCTTCCACTAACATTTTATCGCCAAAGGCTTTACTTACGCCCTTCACATTAATGACTTTGTCACCTAAACGTGGCCCTGGTGGAATGTAAATTTCAGAAGTTTCATTTCTTTCTTGAAATTCACGCGAGCTTAACTCTTCAAATCGAGCTAAACGAGATTTAGATTTAGCTTGGCGGCCTTTTGCGTTACTGCGCACCCAATCTAGCTCCGACTTCACTGCCTTTTCGTGCGACGCTTGTTGACGACCTTCTTGCACCAAACGCGCTTCTTTTTGCTCTAACCAAGACGAATAGTTACCTTCGTATGGAATACCGTGGCCACGGTCTAACTCAAGGATCCAGCCCGCTGCATTATCAAGGAAATAACGGTCGTGAGTAATAGCCACTACGGTGCCATTGTAATCTACTAGAAAACGTTCTAACCAAGCTACAGATTCAGCATCCAAATGGTTAGTAGGTTCATCTAATAACAACATATCTGGCTTATTCAATAATAAGCGACACAAAGCCACACGACGACGCTCACCACCAGATAAATGTACTACATTTTCATCCCAACTTGGCAAGCGTAATGCCTCGGCTGCCACTTCTAGCGTGCGTTCTAAGTTGTGTGCATCCGTGGCTTGTATAATATCTTCTAGCTTGGCTTGCTGCGCGGCAAGTGCATCAAAATCTGCATCAGGTTCAGCATAAGCGGCATAGACTGCATCCAGTGCAGTTAATGCATTTTTAGCTTCAGCAACCCCTTCCTCAACCACTTCACGCACAGTTTTAGAGTCGTCCAACTTAGGCTCTTGCTCTAAGTAACCCACATTAATACCAGGTTGAGGACGGGCTTCACCGTTATATTCTGTGTCAACGCCTGCCATAATACGCAACAAGCTAGATTTACCAGAACCATTTAGGCCTAATACGCCAATTTTTGCCCCTGGAAAAAAAGACAAAGAAATGTCTTTTAAAATTTCTCGCTTGGGAGGAACCACTTTTCCAACCCGATTCATCGTATACACAAACTGCGCCATGTGATTTCCTAATCGATTAAAATATATACCCTATTATACCCTGAGACGTCATTAAAAGGGGAAAAGCACCCACCATAGTATTTAGCCATCTGCCCACTTGTGATATGGTTTGCAACCCCCACTAAAGGGGATAGTGTATTTTTATCACCATTGTTGTTTAAGGAATATCTGTGCCTACTACCCACGTTGCCTCTTCATTGCTGCCCACCCCTTACGGCACTTTCGATATGCATGGTTTTGCCGATAGCGAAACTAATAAGGAACATTTAGCCCTCAGTATGGGCGACCTCGCCAGTGGTGGTGCTGTGCTTACTCGTTTGCACTCAGAATGTTTAACAGGCGATGCTTTGTTTAGTATGCGTTGTGATTGTGGGTATCAGTTACAAGAAGCTTTAAAACGCATTGCTGCAGAAGGCCGTGGTGTGGTTTTGTATTTGCGCCAGGAAGGCCGTGGCATCGGTTTAGTCAACAAGATAAAAGCTTACAACTTGCAAGACCAAGGCGCTGATACTGTAGAAGCTAACGAAAAACTAGGTTTTGACGCAGACATGCGTGAGTATGGTATGACCAAAGATATGCTTGGTCACCTCAACGTGAAATCTGTGCGGTTGATGACCAATAATCCACGAAAAATCGAAGCTCTCACAGAACTTGGCATTAAAGTCGAGCAACGCCAAGCATTAGAGGTAGGTGAAAACAGTCATAACGAAGCTTACCTAGCTACTAAAGCAAACAAGCTAAACCATTTATTTGGTCAATAGTTGCGCTTGCCAAAGCTTAATCTTTGCTGTCATTGCAAGTTCAGATAGCTGAGTATCGTGCAACACTTGCTCACGAGTACCATGCGCAAGTTCGCTATCCTCATGCCCTAGGGATAAAAGCCTAACCTGAGTTTCTTGCTTAACTAGCCACTCACTTACAGCAGAACCTGCACCACCGATACAGCTATGATCCTCTATGGTCACAAAGCCATTATGTTGCTTAAGCAACTTTTCTAACAAAGCCTCATCCAGTGGTTTTACAAAACGCATGTCCACCAAAGTGGCATCTAATGTGGTTGCAACAGCTATAGCTTTGTCTAATAAGGCACCAAAGTTGAGTATAGCGATACCAATAGATTTATCTGTGTTTCGAAGCAACTGGCCTTTACCCAGCTCTACAGGAGCACTTAAAAGTGCTGCATCAAAAGCTTCACCTCGGGGGTAGCGCACGGCAACAGGGCCAATGTACGCATAAGCAAAGTCTAGCATGGCATGAGTTTCCAAAGCGGTACTTGGAGTCATCACAACTAAATTGGGTAAACATCGTAAAAATGCCAGATCATAGGCACCTGTATGCGTAGCTCCGTCCTCTCCCACTACTCCAGCTCGATCAATAGCTAATAATATATCTAATTTTTGCAGGGCAATGTCATGAATCAGTTGATCATAACCACGCTGTAAAAAAGTAGAATATATAGCTACCACAGGCTTTGCACCCTCACAGGCCATGCCTGCAGCTAAAGTAATGGCATGTTGTTCTGCTATAGCCACATCAAACAAACGTGCACCAAACTCTTTAGCAAAGGGCACAAGACCAGAGCCACCTACCATAGCCGGTGTAATAGCCATCAGCCGATCATCCTCACGGGCTTTTTGACAAATCCACTGACCAAAAATTTGGGCAAAAGTAGGGGATTTTTTATTGAATGTAGGCGACCCAGGTAGCTTTTGAATGGGATCAATTTTTGCCAACGCATGATAACCCACAGGGTCACTCTGTGCTGGCCCATAGCCTTTGCCTTTTAAGGTGTGGATATGTAATAACTTTGGCCCAGAAAGGCTTAATAAGTGACTAATATTAGACATTAACTCAGGTAAATCATGTCCATCTACAGGCCCACGATAGGTAAAACCAAGGGCCGTAAACCATTGGGATGGCCCTCCGTAGCCCTGCTGATCATCTAAAAAAGTAGCTAGCCCGCCCAGGTTTTCATCAATCGCCATGTCATTATCATTAACAATAATAAGAGCATTTGCTTGGCAATGGGCCATATGATTTAGTGCTTCAAACGCCATACCGGCTGTCAGCGCTCCATCTCCAATCACAGCTACATGCTGTGCCAATGGGTTTTTACTGGCCAACACCATACCTAATAAAGCACTAATTGAGGTGCTGGCATGGCCCACACCAAACGTATCAAATGGGCTTTCGTCACGTTTAGGAAATGGCGCTAGACCACCGCTTTGACGCATGCTCAACATAGAGTTTTTTCGCCCAGTCAGCATTTTATGTGGATAGGCTTGGTGACCCACATCCCATATTAGCCTATCAGTAGGCGTGTCCAGTAAATAATGTAACGCAATGGTCAGCTCTATTACACCTAGACCGGCACCTAAGTGACCACCTGTTTGGCCTACGCTATATAGTAATGCTAAACGCAGCTCATAAGCTAACTGAGGGAGTTGTTCGCAAGTGAGTTTACGCAAATCATTTACACCATCCACTGTATCAAACAAATCAGTAGTAGGAGGGTGCTGTGGAATGGTTAGGATAGTGGGAAACATCACACTAATGCTTTCGAGTAACGATGAAGTCTGCCAACCAGATTAAAGGTTGTGCAGCTTCGCCAAATATTTGTACATTGCTGATGGCCTCATGATGTAATTGACCCAAACGCTCTTTAGCTGCAGCCATGCCAAGTAATGCTGGGTAAGTTGATTTTTCATTAATAACATCAGAGCCTTGCGCTTTACCTAGGGTAGCGGTGTCACTCTCAATATCTAAAATATCATCTTGCACCTGAAAGGCTAGACCAATCGCTTGAGCATAGTGACGCAAACAATCAAGCTGAATGTCAGTTACATGGCTGCATGATAAGGCACCAAGCTCTACACTAGCGCCAATTAAGGCACCAGTTTTTAGCTCGTGTAAACGCTCTAATTGGGCTAGATCTATAGTATTATGTCCGGCCGCCATGTCCAGCATTTGCCCGGCAACCATACCTTTAGCTCCAGAAGCTTTGGCTAAACATGTCACCATAGCCAAACATTGTGTGGCACTGATTTGAGCACCATGGGCTTGGGCTAGCAATTCAAATGCTAAGGCTTGCAAGGCGTCACCTGCTAAAATCGCAGTGGCTTCATCAAAGGCAATGTGGCAGCTAGGCTTGCCCCTGCGTAGAGCATCATCATCCATGGCAGGCAGATCATCATGAATCAAAGAGTAGGCATGTATCGCTTCAACTGCACAAGCTAAGGGGTCTAAGGCAACGCCCTGTACGCCACATGCACGGGCAGCACCATACACCAAAGCTGCTCTTACTCGCTTGCCACCTTGTCCAGCACTGTAGGCCATCGCTTCAGACAGAATTTCACTAGCTCTGTTCTCAGAAATAGCTGTATTGAGCGTTTTTTCAACACGTAGCTTAGAATGACTTAAAAACTCATCCAGTGAATTAAATCGCAACCTTAGGACTCCTTACTAAAGGGTTGCTCAACCACTTTTCCTTGAGCATCTTGCATCAACACATTAACTTTTTGTTCAGCTTGCGCCAAGGCAGTTTGGCAACCTCTTGTTAATGAAATACCACGTTCAAAAGCAGCTAAAGAGTTTTCTAGGGTTAAGTCCCCTTGCTCCATTTGCTGTACTAAAGCTTCTAATTCAGCCAAAGACGCTTCGAAATTAAATGCACTGACCTGTTCTTTTTTAGTCATTTATAACCCCAATACCAAGCCACTAGGCATACCAAAGGTAGACGCCATATTTCGAATCACTAGCTCATCTACTAAATTAATCATTATAAATACCAAAATAGGTGAAAAATCTAACCCCCCAATATTAGGCAACATACGTCGTACTGGAGCCATAACCGGTTCTGTAAGCTGATGTAATAAATGGGCTCCAGGATGTCTAGTTTGAGGAGCCAGCCAACTTAAAACGATGCCCGCAAGCACCGCAAAAAATAATAAATCAAGCGTTTGAGATGCCACACCAATGAGACTCCAAACTACTAAGCTCATTGGGTTTGGCAGATCAAACCCTACAATTAAGAGTACCGCAACTATTAATAGCAGCTGCACTAAGACAGCCAATGCTAAAGTAGGCAGGCTCAGCCTTCCTGTACGTGGCATTACCTTTTGCAAAACCACAACAAATGGTTGAGTTAGTTTCACTACCGCTTGAGCTAAAGGATTATAAAAATCAGCCTTAACAAGCTGTAACATAAACCTTACGATAACGATCGTAAGGTACAAACCAAAAACGCTTTGTACTAAAAAAATACCTGCATTTGCCATGATAAAACAACGCCCTTAATAAACTTCAGTTAACTTTGCCAAGTGTCTCATATTGAATGCATTCGCACTACTAGTGATGCCAGTAAACAGATTACTCAACGTCCACCTGCTACTTCTATAAATGAACCTGTGACATAAGATGCCTCTGCAGATAATAGCCAAGCCACTGCATTAGCCACTTCTACAGGCTGGCCACCACGCCCCATTGGAATGGTAGGCTTGATACGCTCAATACGATTGGGCTCGCCGCCATCAGTATGCATATTTGTAGCAATAAATCCTGGGCGTACACAATTAACTCGAATAGCTTCTCTAGCTACTTCTAAAGATAAACCACGGGTTAGCGTATCTATAGCGCCTTTACTGGCGGCATAATCCACATATTCAAACGCAGATCCAAGCCTTGCTGCAGCAGAAGAAACATTGACGATAGCGCCACCTTGCCCACCATGTTTAAGTGCCATACGCTTAACAGCTTCCTTACAACATAAAAAGTAGCTAGTAACATTAGTGCTAAATAATTGATTTATGCGCTGCGCATCCATCTGCTCTACCAGCATCTGGGGCAGCAAAATACCCGCATTATTAACCAACCCAGTTAATGGTCCTAATTGCTCATCCATGGTGTTAAATAAATCTACCACTTGTTGCTCTTGAGACACATCGGCCTGCACTGCTATGGCTTTAACGCCTTGCTGTGTTAGATCGACTACCAGCTGGTGCGCTAGGTCTTTTTGTGTGTGATAGTTAATACAGACATTATGGCCCTTTGCAGCTAAAACCCGCGCCGTAGCCTCGCCAATACCGCGGCTAGCCCCTGTGATTAGAATATTACCCATTGACTGCTCCAGTGGTGCGCTTATGTTTTTACTTTTTAACACGAATCACGCACAATAAGCGCATCATCAACTGTCCTTTGATCATGGGACAACTAAAGTGAGCATTTTATGAAACCTATACGCAATCTTAGTGCCATCTCTTGCTCATTACTAGCCTCACTAGCACTTTCATGGGCACTGCCTAGTTACGCCGAGCAAGTCATACAGAGCCAAAAGCATGACATCCATTACAATGCTTTTAATACCATGATGGTTACCCCAGATACGGCTCAAAATTATGGTTTCACCCGCGCCAGAAACCGTGCTTTGCTAAACATCTCAGTCTTGGATGCCGCTACACAAAAAGCATTGCCAGCAGTAGTGACTGGCACTCGAACTAATATTGTTGGGCAAGTTTTACCGCTAGATTTTCAACAAATTAAAGAAGAAAACGCCATCTATTACATTGCACAATTACGTTTCACCGAAGAAGAGATGTGGCGCTTTGAACTGCAGATACAGCCTGACTTGAATGCCAAGCCAATCCCATTAAAGTTTAGTCAGATTTTTTATTTAGAGCAGTAGTCTATTCAAAATAGTGCAATAAATCATTTAGAAAGCGCCAACCTAATGGGCTAGCCTGAAGGCGATCAGGCATCATAAGTCCAGCTTGTCTGGCAGAAAAAATAGCACTCTCCACAGACGTTAAAGATTGTCCTGTTTGAGCTAAGTAACTGCTATTAAGCACCCCTTTTTCAAGCCGTAGGGCGTTCATAAAGAATTCAAGCTTTAGCTCTTGTGGTGTAACATAATGACTTGATGCAAGTGGTGATATCGCTGCCATATAGGCCTTAGGTTGTCGCAACTTTACTCTGCGTTCGACCTGCATTCGGCCAGTCTTTAAAAAACTCACTTTCCCGTGAGCACCGGCACCTACACCAATATAATCACCAAATTGCCAATAGTTGAGATTATGCCTAGCTTGACTGCCTGGCTTTGAATAAGCTGAGACTTCGTACTGACTTAAGCCAGCAGCTTCTATTAACAGCTGGCCTTGATCTTGTATATCACAAAGAATATCTTCATCAGGTAAATTAGGCGGACTATTGTGAAACTGTGTATTAGGCTCAATGGTTAGTTGGTACCAAGATAGATGATCAGTGCCAAAGGCTAATCCTTGCTGCAAGTCCATTAAGCCTTGTTGCACAGTTTGTCCCGGCAAACCGTGCATTAAATCTAAGTTAATTCGGTTAAAACCTAAAGTCTGTGCTTTAGCGATAGCCAATTTAGCTTGACTAGCATCATGAATGCGCCCAAGGGCATGCAAACAATCGTTATCAAAACTTTGTACTCCAATAGAAAGACGGTTTACACCTTGTTCCAAAAAACCTGCAAACTTAGCTTGCTCAAAAGTGCCTGGATTGGCTTCAAGTGTCACTTCCATATCATCTTCACAGGCAATGTTGGCTTTGACAAAGTTAAGTATAGTGCCAATACCCTTAGCACTCATTAAGCTTGGTGTACCCCCTCCTATAAAAACACTATGCAACGTGCGGCCGCTTACAGAGGTTAGCTCTTGAGCTAAATCACTGAGCAACGCTTTGATATAACTAGCTTCAGGGATAGTTTCCCCATCTTGAGTAGCATGGGAGTTGAAATCACAGTATGGGCATTTACGGACACACCACGGGATGTGTATATAGAGGCTAAGAGTGGGCAGTACTAGCAAGTTTGTAGGTGATGTCATTAAGTTTCAGCAAGCGCTCTTTTTAGCTTCGCCAAGGCTTTTCCACGGTGACTGATGGCAATTTTTTCGGCAGGGGTAAGCTGCGCAGCCCGGCGATCTTTTTCTAATACTTGAAAAATAGGGTCATAACCAAAGCCATGCTCTCCTTGCCCATTCTCCATAATCATTCCTTCCCACGACGCTTGGCATATCAATGGGGTAGGATCTTTAGCATGGCGCATATACACTAATACACATTGAAACCGTGCAGTGCGCTTAGCTAATGGAGTGTGAGCCAGGTCGGCAATCAATTGAGCGCTGTTAGCTGCATCTTTAGATGGCCCCTTAAGTGAAGAGCCTGCGTAACGGGCTGAATAAATACCAGGAGCTCCTCCTAATGCATCTACTTCTAAACCTGAGTCATCAGCTAGCGCTGGCATACCTGACATTTGTGCAGCATAGCGGGCTTTGAGAATGGCATTCTCCACAAAACTAAGGCCAGACTCGATCACTTCTTGCGTAATATATTGACCTTGAGGGATCAATTCAATGCCTAGGGGGGCTAAGCATTGGCCAAACTCTTTTAATTTCCCAGCGTTGCCGCTAGCTAATACTACCTGTTTCATTACTTGACCTTATGATTAGCATTGGCTTAATTAGGTGGCGACACATACCCAAAGTATTAGTGCATCCCCTTTACTTGTGGACACCACTGCGTGCCCCATAGTGCTGTCAAAATAAGTACTATCGCCTTCAGTAAGGGCTAAGGGCTCATATTCTTCAGTGTATACCACCACATCACCCTCAAGCACTAGCAATAATTCTTCACCTTCGTGCCTCACCCAGCCGCCAAACTCTTCTAATGTTCTAGCTCGCACACGGCTCTTAAATGGCACCATACGTTTGGAATCTAACTCTGTGGCCAGTAGTTCATGCTCATAGGTCGCCGTTAAATGTTCACGGCCCTGTTGTTTTTTAGTGACACTTCGACGACCAGATATACGTACTTCTTTTACAGGAGCAAATAATTGAGGCATGTCGATGCCCAAACCTAATGCCAACTTTTGCATCAAATTAAAGGTCGGTGACAATTGATTGTTTTCCATTTTCGACAAAGTCGACTGTGCAACACCTGTGACTTTACTAGCTTGCTGCAAAGTCATTTTCCGGTCTTGTCGCAACGCTCTTAAACGCTCACCGAAGTTGCCTTGTTGTAGGGCTGGGTTGGGAACAGGAGGCAGTATGCCCGCTTCAGGGCGAAGTGTAGACATCATTTCTCCTTTTATTTAACAATTAGTTACGTTGACCGCAAGACCACCCCTTGAGGTTTCTTTATATTTGTCTTGCATATCAGCACCCGTTTCACGCATAGTTTTAATCACGTCATCTAATGATACCAGATGTTCTCCGTCACCACGCATAGCCATATGAGCTGCGTTAATAGCTTTGATAGAACCCATAGCATTGCGCTCTATACATGGCACTTGCACCAAGCCTGCAATGGGGTCACAGGTAAGCCCCAAATTGTGCTCCATGCCTATTTCTGCGGCATTTTCCACCTGCTCAGGAGTACCGCCTATCACTTCAGCCAAGCCTGCAGCTGCCATTGCACAGGCACTACCTACCTCACCCTGACAACCCACTTCTGCGCCTGAAATAGAGGCATTGAGCTTACATAAAATACCCACTGCAGCTGCAGCCAATACAAAGCTTACAATACCTTTATCGTTGGCTGATGGATAGAAATTGTCGTAGTAATGCAATACTGCGGGGATAATTCCGGCAGCACCATTTGTAGGGGCGGTAACAATGCGTCCACCAGCAGCGTTTTCTTCATTAACTGCCATGGCGTATAGGTTAACCCAATCCATCGCTGATAACTGTGGTGTGATGACTTTTATGGAACCTAGGCTACTTAGTTTTTGATACAAATCTGCAGCGCGACGTTTCACATTCAAACCACCTGGCAAGACACCCCCAGTGTGACAACCATTGTGAACACACTCTTTCATCACCTTCCATAGATGCAAGATTTCATTTTTTACCTCTTCTTCTGTGCGCCAAGTCTTTTCATTTTCCATCATCACTTCACTAATACTCAGCCCTGTATTCTTACAATGAACAAGTAACTGTGCTGCTGAGGTAAACGGATAAGGCACTTTAGGCTGGTCATCATCTGCTGGTAATTCGTCTGCTTTGGCAGCTATTTCATCAACAATAAACCCACCACCCACTGAATAATAAGAACACTCAAGCACCACATCACCGTGATCGTTAAAAGCGCTCATCACCATGCCGTTGGGATGATAGGGAAGTGATTCTTCAAGATTAAGAATGATGTCACGGTGCTGAACAAATCCAATTTCGTGCTCACGGTTAAGAGGCAAGCGCTCATTGAGCAAAATTTCATCCAGCATAGGTTGTACTTGTGGAGGATCGATTGTGTCTGGGGCTTCACCCAACAAACCAAGAATAACAGCAATGTCACTGGCATGGCCTTTACCCGTAGCGCCAAGGGAACCAAATAGCTCACCTTTAATCCGAGTTACCTGAGTAAGCGTACCTTCATTTTTAAGCTGTTCCACAAAAGCTAAGGCTGCCCTCATAGGACCAACAGTATGAGAACTAGATGGGCCTATGCCTATTTTTAGCAGGTCAAATACGCTTAAAGTCATGTCAGGTGCCTTGGTTTGCGGTTATACCACAAGGTTAATTGGTTAGCCGGTGACTATCAACTAATATGTCCTAAGCAACCTATCTTGGTGCGACATGGAAGTAGCTTTTAAGTTCTCAAAGCCCCATTTTGGGGCAATTTTTTATTTAAATGCATGAGGTTTTAGCGATTAAAAAAGAATTTATCAATCTGAAGTTTATTACAGCTTTTCCATTCGGGATAATATATCAACACCTTGCTGATTCCAAAAGTGCAAAAGATCAATAAATACCCAGTTTTCAGCTAACTTATCTCCATCTCGGCGATAAATATCTATCACGCGCATCTCACCTGACTTACCCGTTGCAGGCATGCCCATAAAACCACCTGTAGGCTCTAGGGTTAAATTAGGCCAACCGAAAAAACCTCCAAATTCACCTTCCGCCATACGACAAATGTGACCATTGAAGTCACGGTTTTTAAAGCTGCTTCTAAAGGGTCCAGAGTGTTGCTGAATATAGCGCTCAATAGTATAGCTGGAGCCTATTCCAGTGGGGCCCCACCAAATCATATTTTCATGCCAGCTTAACCTCAACTCCTGCTCAAGGGAAAGTTTCTGATCCCAGTTACCTAAGGTATTGATCATGTAATTAATAGCGTTTAAGGTTTTTTCGCCCTCTGCAGGTTGCTGCGCATTAAACATTAAGCCTGTGTGGCACACTGGACCTGGCTGAACAAGCTGCGTACCTGTTTGAGGTGGGAACGGCTGCAACCCTGCTTGCACCATAAGGTGGGGTATATCAAAAAACATAGCTGTTTCAGATATTTTACCATTTTCAACTTTGCTGAACTCGCAGTACCTAAGCATAGCCATCTTGCCTGTAGGCTTAATACCTAACCACGGCTCATCAAACAATCCCATAAGATGACCCATGGAGACCACCCATGTAGATGAAAAATCATCCATTTCATTACGCCCTGACATAAAAACATCTTGGCGACGCTGCAGGTGCTTTAATGAATGTCGCAAGGGCTGCCAAAATACACTAGCCACTTCCTCAGGCAAGCTTAGCTCGTGAAATGGGTGATAACCTCGCCAAAGGTAATCTGGTGCGGTATGTTCAAGCATTACATCAGCCAAAGTATCCACATGGGCATTGTCTAAACAACTGTAAAACTTAGTCACCAAATCTTTGGCACTTTGAATATCACTTTCTACACTCATTAATCTACCCTTTGACTGCTCCGGCGGTTAAGCCAGAAACAATTTGACGCTGGAAGAACATCACTAAAATAAACAGCGGCACCATTGCTGATACCACAGCTGCAACCGCAAACATCACGTTACCCTCTACTTGTGTGGTGCCTAAAAAGCTAGCTATTTTAGGAATCATAGTTTGGTTATCTTGGCTTAATAAAGACGCAGTTACTGCAAAGTCGTTATAAGCCAATAAAAAACTAAATAAACCTGTGGTAATAACACCTGGCCACATGACCGGTATAATCACGTGCCGAAAAGCTTGAAAACGGGTACAACCATCAACCATTGCACTTTCATCTAGGTCTTTGGGAATATTTAAAAAGAATGAGTGCAACATCCATAAGGTAAAGGGTTGATTAATAGCCACTAAAACGACAATCGACGTAGGCAAATAGCCCCAAACATTCCATTCAAAGAAAGGTAAAAGGTAACCTGAAACCAAAGTAATATGAGGCATTGCTCGAAACACTAAAGCCAGCATTAATATCCAGAACGAATACTTAAAACCAGATCTAGCCAAGGCATAACCTCCCAAAGTGCCCAAGGTGAGAGAAATAATCACCGTAGACACCACTACGATCATTGTATTGATGACCGATTCCCCAAAGCCATGTTCCACCCAAGCGCCGTAATACCCGTTAGCAGTGAAATAATCACCTGTTTCAATCATTGTTCGAACGCCATAGAAGGCATTAGTCCAATCTGCTTTGGAAAAGAAGTCTCCTTGTACTTTAAAAGACCCCCAGAGGGTCCATAAAAAAGGGCCAGCGGCCACTATGACCCACAGAAGTACAAACCCGCTTGAGATAATGGCTAAACTAGTAGAACGACGTTGGGCTATATTTGACATGGTGTACGCCTTATTTTTAGTGTGCTGTGCGACTGAAATCGCGCCAAGTTCTAATAAGCACAGGCAATAATAAAATAGCAACGCCAATAATAGTAAGTATAGACGTAGCTGCTGCTGAACCAAATAATTGCGTATCCGAGGTTAAGTCCTTGTATATAATCCAGCTTAATGAAGTGGCGCTGGCCTCTGAAGCAAAGCTTACAATAGGTTCCAGCACTCTAAAGTTATCCATTAACTGCATTAATGTGATGAACACAACTAATGGTTTCATGTAAGGTATTACTACATATCTAATACGCTGCCACCTGTTGGCGCCATCAATCGTAGCTGCCTCAAGAGTGTCCTCTGGCACAGTTTGAAGTCCTGCATAAAAAACGATAAAGGAAAATGGTGCTGAATGCCAAACGCCGTAAACAATCAACATCATCCAAGTCAGCACAGGGGAAGCTTTTAAAGATAAATTAGGGTCATTAAAAAAGTATTGTATTGATGCGCCAATGACTCCGTCACCATCAATCATCCAAAACAAAATGAGTGAACCAATGAGAGGTGTCACAATCATCGGTAAAAGAGACACAAAAATAGTGGGGCCTTTCGCAAATTTGGGTAATGCATTAACCCCTAAAGCAATTGCCAAGCCTAATAAAATAACTAGAGGCGTGACTACAAATGTATAGGTTAAGGTAAACGATAATGCTTTATAGAATGGTAAATTAAGTAGTTTTTTAACAAAAGCACTCATGCTCTGGCTGCTCTTCCAAGCTAACACTACTTCATCGAACGCTAGGTGGTTGCGATTGGTATAGTTATCAAAACCACTAAATCTCCCCAAAGGTTGATCAGATTTTAGCTGCGCTGTAGCGGCCACATCAATGGTTGTGATCTGCTTGCAACCAAATGGACCACAATTTTCAGAGACTATAAGCACTTTCTCATGCTCTACGTGCAAAGACTGGGTTATTACTGAAATTACAGGGAATGCGATAAACAATATCATGGCCGCTAGAGACGGAATAATAAACCAAAAAAATGTACGATGCGGCATATAAATAATTCTCGCTTATACAAAAAAGAAGAGAGTAAGGCCTCAAATGGCATTACTCTCTTTAGCTAGTAATAATCAAAAGACTTTATAGAAAGCCTTTTTCTTTAGCAGCAACAGTATATGCAGCCTCCATATCAGCTAATGCTTGCTCAGCACTTTCATTGCCTTGCAAAAAGTCAGTTAGCTCAGAACCTGCGGCGCCGTGCAATGCACCCATAAACGGAAGCATCGGATAAGGTGAAGCGCCGTTCATAGCCGTCGCAGTAACACCCTTTGCAGCCTTACTAGGCTTGTATCCTTTTACTAACCATGTAGCCACATCATTATTAGCCTGTACCATTTCAGTAGAAATGCCATTCATCATGGCAATAAAGCTAGCTTCGGCATCAGCATCTGAAACGTTTTTAGCGACAGCAAAACCGTCCCACCACAAAGAAGATGCGGGCACAGTGCCCTCATTAAATGTTGGAGCAGAGGCGAAATCAGTATTATTGACCACTTTTTCGCTAGATCCTTCATCATCCAAGATACCTGCAGTACGAGAGCCCCACATTGTGGCTAATGCAAGTTTGTCACCTTCCCAAAGTGCTTGAGTAGCATTTGAATCAAAGGTTAGGAAATCTGGATGAGAATAGCTTGCAAGACTTTTAAGCATATTTAACGTCGCAATACCGTGGGCATTATTGATGTTAATTTTTGCTGTGCCTGGCATAAACATGTCTGCGCCGGTGCCCAGGTACATATTCACAAATTCTTCACCTAAATTCCACCCTGCTTTAGTGTTTAAAGCAACTGGGTATTCCATAATACCCGCCTCACGTATAGCTTTAGCAGCTGCTAGCACTTGCTCATATGTTTCTAGCTGGTCTGCCTTGACGCCTACTTGATTTAGAATGTCTGAGCGGTAAAAAAGGTGTTGTGCGTTAGCCATAAAGGCCACTGCCATAACTTGGCCATTAACAGTAACCAACTGTGCTTTGTTCAGGCCTGAGCCATATTTTGCGATCAAGTCATCTAGCGGCCGAACCAAACCATCATTCATTAATGTAACCAAGGTCGCGTTGGAAACATGTAAAGTTGAATATTCTGCTGGGCTACTACTAAGGGCTGGTACCATAAGATCTTTGTAATCTTTGTTATGGTTTTTAGTCACAGTAACTCCATTACCTGCACACTGCTCAGCGGCAGAAAATACGGCGTGCAATGCAGGAAAGTCATTTCCCAATATGCTTACGTTGGCATTCCCTTTAATACCACAATCGGCAAAAGCGGCTGAACTCGATAACACTGCAGCAGCAGTTACGGAGAGAGCCATTGTTTTTATTGTACTCATGATGAACGCATCCTTTAAAATTGATTAATCTGCGACCAAATTATGGCCTTGTTCTACATGCGTACCTTTCAATGTTATATCAACAATATTGAATATGAATTGCATGCGTAACCAAAATTCTACTATTTTTATACAGTGGTTAACAAGCCTTTAAATAGATACTAGCGCACTAAACGCAATAATTATCCCTAAACAGTTGTTTTAATTGATTTATTTATTGTATAAATTAACAAAAATTATTATATTATAATTTTTTAATATACTGGAAAATAAACAAGGTCTCTTTAATTTTTATAATTATTTTCTTATTCTGTTGCCCAAATGAATAATTTATGATAATTTTTGCATACGTATTTAAAAAAGATTAAACCGTAATGGCAGAAATAAAACTACAAAATATTGGTAAGCGCTGGGGCGACTTCATAGGCGTCAACAACGTTGATTTAACTATTGCAGACAAGGAGTTCCTGGTATTACTGGGCCCTTCTGGCTGCGGCAAAACCACCACTATGCGCATGGTTGCTGGCTTAGAGAGCGTGAGCGAAGGACAGATCATTATTGATGGTGTAGTCGTCAACGATCTTGATCCTAAAGACCGCGATGTCGCCATGGTATTTCAAAGCTACGCCTTATACCCAAATATGAACGTTTATGAAAATATTCAGTTCCCATTAAAGGTGCGTAAGGTTCCCAAGTCCCAGCATCATGAGCGGGTCATGAAAGCTGCGGCGATGGTAGAGCTAGAAGATTTCTTACACCGCAAACCAGCTGAATTATCTGGAGGCCAGCGTCAACGTGTCGCCTTGGCAAGAGCTATCGTGCGTAAACCAAAAGTGTTTTTAATGGACGAGCCACTATCAAATTTAGATGCTAAATTACGCGTCTCTACACGAGCTCAAATTAAAAACCTGTCTCATGAATTACAGGTAACGACGATTTATGTGACCCATGACCAAATAGAGGCCATGACCCTAGCAGATCGTGTTGTGGTAATGAATAAAGGTGTGGTTCAACAAGTGGGCACCCCTACAGACATATACGACAACCCTGCCAACACTTTTGTTGCAAGCTTTATTGGTGTGCCTGCGATGAATTTGGTCAATGGCCATATTGAAGAAGGGTTATTTACAGCTGAAGGAATATCTATTTCTGGCTTTGATACTGCTCTTAGTGGCCCAATTACTTTAGGTTTTCGTGCTGAAGATGCTGATGTGATCGATACCAGCAATGACGCAGAACTTAGTGCTGAATTAAACCTGAGCGTATTCTCTTTAGAGTTATTGGGTGATTCAACAATGGTTACTGCTCGTATAAATGACAGTTTGGTCTCTATTAAAGCCAGTAAAGATTATCGTGCAGTCATCGGCGCAAAATTTAGCGCTCGTATTATGCCCAACTTGTGCCATTTGTTTGATGCCAAAACTGGTCAGCACCTATAATACTGAACATCTCTATAAGGAAAACATCGATGAAAGGCAGTCGCCCACCGCAGGCTCAACTCAGCGCCAACACAGACATGTCAAAAACAGCAGAGACTAGAGCAGTCATTGAATCTATGGTAGATGGCCTTAACGATCATAGAATTGCTGATATTGGAGATTTTTTTTCAGAATCATTCCGCTGGATGGGCAACCAAGGCTGTGGTACTAAACGGGGTTTAAAAGACTTTCAAGCTAATTGGCAAAAACCATTTCAGGCTGCGTTTTCCGATAAAGTATGTATCGATGAGGCTCGCTTATATATGGGTGAATGGGCTGCAGCTTTTGGGCGCCAAGAAGCCATGCATACTGGGTTATTTATGGGTGTGGCTCCTACTGGGAAGAAAGTAGAGATTAGATACATGGATTTTTGGAAAGTGCAGGATGGAAAGATTTGCGATAACTGGGTGATGGTGGACTTCCCACACGTACTCTCACAACTAGGCGTCGATGTTTTTAACAGCGAAGGTTGGGAAAAATTTAATGACGATGAACAAACATCTGATCAGCACAAGAATTGAGGAAATAATATGGCGATCACCTATTTAAAAAGCAGCAAAAGCGCTACTGACAGGGCCCAAGACGACGCCCAGACCAAAGCGGTAGTAGAAACGACATTGGCAGAAATAGAAGCTAGAGGTGACGAAGCGGTAAGAGCGCTGGCAAAGACTCACGATAATTACACGCCAGCATCTTTTCGTTTATCAGAAGAAGATATCAAAAGAATTATGGCCAAGGTGTCACCACGTGAGTTGGAGGACATTAAGTTTGCCCAAAAGCAGGTACGAAACTTTGCCCAAATCCAGCGTGATTCAATGCTAGATGTTGAAGTAGAAACTATGCCAGGGGTTATTTTAGGACATAAAAACATTCCAGTACAATCAGTAGGGTGTTATGTTCCAGGCGGAAAATTCCCTATGGTTGCGTCTGCTCATATGTCAGTTGCCACTGCTAGTGTAGCTGGCGTGCCCAGAATAATCGCTTGCACCCCTCCTTTTAATGGCGAGCCAAACCCAGCAGTAATCACTGCAATGCATTTAGGAGGAGCTCACGAAATTTATGTTTTGGGAGGCATTCAAGCTGTAGGTGCTATGGCTATAGGCACAGAAACAATTGATCCGGTCCATCTTTTGGTGGGCCCTGGTAACGCTTATGTCGCAGAAGCCAAACGACAGTTATTTGGCCGTGTAGGCATAGATCTATTTGCAGGTCCTACAGAAACTATGGTGATTGCAGACGATACTGTAGATGCAGAAATGTGTGCCACAGACTTATTAGGACAGGCAGAGCATGGCTATGATTCTCCGGCTGCATTAGTCACCACAAGCATGGATTTAGCAAAAGCCACTATGTTGGAAATAGAGCGCCTACTAAAAATATTGCCCACGGCAAATACTGCGTCCGTTAGTTGGCGAGATTATGGTGAAGTAATTGTCTGTGACAGCTACCAAGAAATGCTCGAAGTGTCTGAGGAAAAAGCTTATGAGCACGTACAAGTTATGACAGACAGAGACGATTGGTTCTTAGATAATATGACGTGTTATGGGGGCTTATTCTTGGGGCCTCGCACCAACGTGTCTAACGGAGACAAGGTGATTGGCACCAACCATACTTTGCCCACTAAAAAAGCAGGGCGTTATACGGGTGGACTATGGGTCGGAAAATTTCTCAAAACCCACAGCTATCAAAAAATAACTACGGATGAAGCGGCCACGTTAATCGGTGAGTATGGCTCTCGTTTATGTATGTTAGAGGGATTTGTAGGTCATGCCGAACAATGTAATTTAAGAGTTAGGCGCTACGGCAACAAAAATGTCCCTTACGGAACGGGTGCTTTGTAGTGTCTGATAACACCTTTAAAAGTGTGGTTAATAAAGAGATTTTAGCGCCATTGCTGAAGGCAATGCACGACTTTGAAGAACACCAAGTTAAGTCATTATTAATGGACTTGATGGCAGAGCAAAGCATTGCTCACATGTGCTTCCCCTTCAATGATGTTAAAGGCCCTTGTGCCTTTTATGACACGTGTTATGCACCTTTATTATTGGCCATGCCTGACCTTGAGAGACGAGATTTAATCGTCATGTCAGGCATTACTGAACAAGGTCAAGAATGGGTCGGATGTGCAGGGCATTACTTAGGTACTTTTGTTGCACCATGGTTGGACATAGCTCCCACCGGACACATTTGCCATATGCGCTTTCATGAATTTTTCCGCTTTGAAGAAGGGAAAATTGTAGAAATACAGGCGATTTGGGACATTTCAGAGGTGATGCTACAGGCAAATGCTTGGCCTTTATGTCCTTCTTTAGGCTGGGAAGGTTTCATTCCAGGTCCAGCAAGTCAAGACGGCTTAAATATCAGTAACACATATGAAGACCAAGGCGACAAAACCGTCCAACATGTCGTGGATATGTTGAACCACTTGATCCTTCATCCCAAACAAGGAGGGCCAGAGGTGATGCAGTTAGAACGCTTTTGGCACCCAAAAATGAATTGGTATGGTCCCGCAGGCATTGGTTCAGCAAGAGGTATTGAAGGTTTTCGTAATTGGCATCAAATACCCTTTTTAAATGCAATGCCTGATCGAGGCACCGATGACGACAAGCTTAAGTTTCACTTTTTCGGAGAGGGGCAATACGCAGCAGTGACTGGCTGGCCCAATATGAAGCAAACCATTACCCATGGCGGGTGGCTAGGTATTGCGCCTAGTGGTCAACATATAACTCTGCGTAGCCTAGATTTTTGGCGCCTAGATGGCGCTTTGATCCGTGAAAACTGGGTGTTGGTGGATTTATTAGACGTATACAATCAAGTAGGTATAAATGTGTTTTCACGCTTGCGTGAATTAAATAAAGCTCGCACTATATAAGCTTGAGCACACCACAAAAGAGATAAGATATGATTTTACCAGCATCACCCAGCTTTAGTCTGGTTGGACAAAAAGCCATCGTCACAGGAGCTTCCTCTGGAATAGGCGCTGCCTGTGCAGTAGCCCTAGCCAGAGCAGGAGCCGATGTCACCTTGGCAGCTCGCCGAGCATCTGAATTAGACACCATCACACAGGCGCTAATTGCAGAAGGCCTAAAAGCAAGCGCTTTGGTTATGGATGTCTCTAATATTGAGCAGACACAAAAATTGATTGAAGCACATGGCCCATTTGAGATACTTGTTAATTCGGCAGGCTTAGCCCGCCATTGTAAGGCCATAGATACTCAGCCTGACGACTTTGATGCTGTGATGAATATTAATCTTAAAGGGGCGTACTTTCTTACTCAAGCTGTTGCAAAGGGCCTACTTTCCAGTAAAAAAGAGGGGAGTTTGATTAACATATCTAGTCAAATGGCATATATCGGTGGTCAAGAAAGGGCCGCTTATTGTGCGTCAAAGCATGCCGTTGAAGGTTTTACTAAAGCGATGGCGATTGAATGGGGAAAGCAAGGTATTCGAGTCAACACTATTTGCCCTACTTTTATACTTACAGAGCTGACTGCAGCCACCTTTGCAGATCCTGAGAAACGTGCATGGATCGATAGCAAGATTAAGCTAGACCGAGTTGGCACAGTACAAGATATTATGGGGGCTGTTATATATCTAGCAAGTGATGCTTCATCTCTAGTCACAGGCAGTGCTTTAATGGTTGATGGTGGCTGGACTGCAGGCTAATGCTAAAAGAAAAAGTTACTTCTCAACAGGTTGCTCAACTAGCTGGCGTTAGTCAGTCTGCGGTGAGTCGTGTATACACATCAGGGGCCTCTGCCTCTAAAAAAACCATTCTTAAAGTGCATAAAGCAGCCGCGGCATTAGGCTATCGGCCCAACGTACTTGCGCGGGCAATGGTGTCGGGGAAAAGTCGAATCATTGGTTTAGTTGTGGCCTATTTAGAAAATCAATTCTACCCAGACGCCATTGAAAAACTATCCACCCAGTTGCAAGAAAAGGGCTATCACGTGTTGATTTTCATGGCTTCTAAAACAGCTGGGAATATTGATTCTGTAGTTGAAGAAATCCTTGATTATCAGGTTGAAGGCATTATTGTTGCTTCTGTAGCACTGTCTTCGCAGCTGGCTAAACGTTGCCATTTGGCCGGCGTGCCCATTGTGCTTTTTAACCGATCGCAAGACGGAGAAGGTCTCTCTTGCGTCACCTCAGATAACTTTTCAGGTGGCGCAAAAGCAGCGCGATTTTTGTTAGCCGCAGGTCATGAAAAGATTGGCTATATCGCCGGCTGGGAAGGCGCTTCAACGCAACGTGACCGGGAATTTGGATTTACTGCCGCATTGCAGCAAGCGGGTATGGGTTTATACGCTCGTGAAGTAGGTAATTTTTCTATGGAAAAAGCAAGTGAAGCCACTAGACGCATGTTTGCTAAAAACAAACCCGATGCAGTTTTTGTAGCTAATGATCATATGGCCTTTGCAGTCATGGACACATTACGCTTTGAATTAGGCTTGCGGATACCAGAAGATATATCAGTGATCAGCTATGACGACGTTCCAGCAGCAGCGTGGCCAGCTTACAACCTAACCACTGTGCGTCAGCGTGCAGAACAAATGGTGCAAGAAACCGTGCGCATTTTAATGGAACAAATACATGGTAATGGCCTGCAAAGCCAGCAAATATCTATAGGCTCCCCTATTATTGTACGCGGCTCTGCCCGCATCCCTGAAGGATGGATTTCATGAAAGGCTTTAATAGCAAGTTTAAGGATTTTCCCGACTATATCTTAGGTATTACTCAAGAAATTTGGGAACATCGTGATTTAGCTTCACTCAACCATTACTACAGTAAACACATTCCAGTGCGCTCACCAGGCTCCTTAGTAATCGGCAATCAGCATGTGATTGGGGCTACCATGGCTACTCTTGCGGAGTTCCCCGACCGGCAATTACTTGGTGAAGATGTAATCTGGTCTGGCACACCCGAAGATGGAATGCTGTCTTCTCATCGAATTCTAACCACTGCTACTCATTTAGGTGATGGTATTTATGGCAAGGCCTCAGGTAAAGCGCTGAAGTACCGAGTGATTGCCGATTGTCACGCAAAAAACAATCAAATCGATGATGAATGGCTCATCCGTGATCAAGGTGCCGTTGTGCGCCAACTTGGCATTGACCCTAAAGATTTCGCCGCAGACTTAATAGCCACAGAAGGTGGTGTAGATCAATGCGTGCAACCTTTCACCCCCGCCATCGATGTGCCAGGCCCATACCAAGGCAAAGGTAACGATGATGAATTTGGTCAGCGCTATGCAGATATTTTGCATCGCATCATGAGCGCTGAAATTAGCTGCATAAAATCTGAATATGACCGCGCCTGTCAGGCAGAGCAGCCTGGAGGGGTTACTTCGCATTCGTGGGATGCTGTTGAGCGATTCTGGATGGGGTTACGTGCCAGCTTTCCAAGTGCAAAATTTACCATTGAGCACCAAATAGGTCGCCAAGACCCTATGATGTCACCTAGAGCTGCTATCCGCTTCAGCTTGCATGGTAAGCATGACGGTTGGGGCAGCTTTGGCAAACCCACAGGGGCCGATGTTTATGTTATGGCGGCTGCTCACGTTGAATTTGGCCCCCACGGGCTAAGGCGTGAATTTGTTTTGTTTGATGAGACTTCGGTGTGGAAGCAAATTCTTATGCACGCGGGCTAGCGCTCCCAATTGATAATGAAGCACAGTCAAACATCTCTTATTAGACACTCAGGATAACCCTATGATGGAACCAGAAGTAGTACGTTATGGCAATCTAAAGCCGTGTCGCAGTGCATTTATTGATGCCCACACACCAGGCTCAAACCAAAAGGAGAATTTCACTATTATTGGTGCTGGTGTTGCCGAAAGCCCTGATCAACACGTACACATCAAAGCCACACCAGGGTTTAATATCGGCGCGGCTGGCCAACCTCCTGGCTGTATCAATTCGTTGCATTTTCATAATACTGCAGAAGTGTTTTTTATATTAAGCGGTAAATGGCGTTTTTTTTGGGGTATAAACGGCGATGCGGGTGAAGTAATCTTACAAAAGGGAGACCTCATTAATATTCCTACTAGAGTGTTTCGCGGCTTTGAAAACGTGGGCACAGACTACGCCATGATCATGGCTATTTTAGGTGGAGACGATTCGGGAGGCGGCGTTGAATGGGCTCCTCATGTATTGGAAACTGCAAAATCACACGGCCTAACCTTGAGTGAATCAGGTGTTTTGTACGACACTAAAAAAGGTCAAATGTTGCCTGCTGATGAACAACCCATGGCGCAGCTTTCAGAGCAGCAGCTGGCACAAATCAGTGAAACCCCTGTGCACCAAATAGTGCCCGACTACGTCGCCAGGTATTGGGATATGATGGCCTTAGCAAGAGATGAACCCTGTCCAGTCATTGGAGAGACCTCCCTTATCAAGGACAAACCAGGCTTTGAAGTAGAGCTGCTAACTCGTGGATCTATTACTTGCCAGGCTTATGTTAATCCTCAACATGAAGTATTGATGGTCGTCTGTGGCCATTGGCGTCTAACGTGGGGGAATAATGAGGTGGTATTAAACCCCGGCGACACATGCTGGATACCTCCCAATCTATCTCATGGACTAGAAGTATGCGTAAGTGGTGAAGCAAGTTTGTATCGAATAAGTGGCACAGACGATAAAGCAGGTTTTACTTGGCTGCGCGACAAGAAATAACGATGAGTCTTCCCGCACTTATTTTATTGCCCGGCATGATGTGTGACAGCCGTATGTATGCCCCACAAATCGATGCTCTAAAAAATATTGCCCAATGTCAGGTAGGCTGTATTAGTGGGGCTGATAATATGGCTGATATTGCTGCTCAAGTTTTAGCTCGAGCACCTAAAGAGTTTGCCTTAGCTGGTTTATCTATGGGAGGTATAGTAGCTATGGAGATAGTTCGCCAAGCCCCACATAGAGTCACCCGTCTGGCCTTGATGGATACTAATCCTAAAGCCGAAATAGCAGATGTGAAAGCAGCTCGTAAGCCGCAAATAGATGCTGCAAAGGCAGGTTTTTTGGAGCAAGTGTTGCGTGAAACTATGGTGCCACGTTATTTCACTAATCATTATCCCCACACACAATTAGAGCAACTGTGTATCGATATGGGATTAACTTTAGGCAAAGAGGCCTTTATAAGACAATCGCTGGCTCTGAAAAATCGCCACGATCAACAAGACACTTTAGCCAATTTTCATAAACCTTGTCTAATATTGATGGGTGAAGAAGATGAGCTATGTCCTTTAGATCGGCACCTATGCATGATGTCGCTCTTACCTCAGTCAACCTTCATCAGTATTCCTAAGGCTGGCCATATTCCCCCACTTGAGCAGCCCAAAGCAACCTCTGCCGCTCTCACACAATGGATGACTAAATAATGAATAATTCTTTGCTAGAAAAACTCAAAACAGTAGATACTCCTACGGTATGTAATGCTATCGAAGTGGCCCAAGGCCAGCGTGGATTCAACCAATTTACTAGAGGCACAATGCTTGCCTCAAGCACTATAGATGGCGCTATGGTGGGCTATGCTCGCACAGCACAAATTGCAGCTCTAGCGCCCTCTTCAGAAAACCCCAGCATAATTAAACAAAGACGGGCAGATTACTATGAGTACATGTCTGCAGGCGTTAGACCGGCTATTGCCGTAGTTGAGGATTTGGATTATCCCCATGCTATTGGTGCCTATTGGGGGGAGATTAACACTACTATACACAAAGCTTTTGGCTTAGGTGGCGCGCTCACTAATGGGGTAATGCGAGATTTGGGTGACTTACCTAGTGCATTTCCAGTAGTTGCGGGTTCCATTGGCCCAAGTCACGGGTTTGTGCATGTGCGCACCATTGGCCAACCTGTGACTATTTTTGGCATGCAAGTGAACAATGGAGATCTAGTACATGCTGATAGGCATGGCGCACTAGTCATTCCACCCCAGGTAATTCCAGTGCTAGAAGCAGCCATCGATAAATTACTTAGCACCGAACAACTGATCCTTGGCCCGGCAAGCAAAAAAGGCTTTGATTTTGCTGCGTTTGAAAAGGCCTGGGCGGAATTTGAAAATGCCCGCACCTAAGTAAAAATTTTATACCTAGGTATGGGTTAAATTATCGCAAATGCAGATATTGCGCAGTGCCTTCAAGCAACATCTGCACAGCCATAATAATGAGCACCATTCCCATCAAACGTTCAATGGCAAACAAACCTTTTTCACCCAGTAAACGATAGAGTTTCTTGGAAGCCAGCAAGATAGCTGCCGATACAATCCAAGCAGCTGTTACTGCTAACCATAGCTCCAGCCACTGACCTTCAGCTGATTTACGCATTAGCATAATCATAGCTAAACTAGACGGCCCTGCCATTAAAGGAATCGCTAGTGGCACAATAAATGGTTCACCCGCTGGTGTTTTCCCTAGCAAACCCGCTTCTTGTGGAAACACCATTTTTAAGGCAATCACAAACAAGACAATGCCCCCACCGATACGGATAGCTTCTTGAGAAACTTGCAAAAACGACAAAATATAGGGGCCAAGTACCAAAAACATTAACAAAACAATATAAGCAATAATCAGCTCACGGCGCAGCACTAAGTTACGCCTTTTTTCAGGCACTTGCTTTAATACAGACAAAAATAACGGGATATTTCCCAAAGGGTCCATAACTAAAAACAATAAAGTGGCGGCTGCAAAAATATCCATAAAAGTCTCAATAGGGCATAAAAAATTAATCTAAGCGTCGCTGAATAGCAACGGTATGGTTCCAACTGGGGGCAGATTCTACATAAGTGGCCCGACCACGCTCTTGGCGTGGCGTCACGTTAAAATGGGTTCGATATGTGGTGCTAAAGTGACTGGCAGAAGAAAATCCACACGCCATGCCCACCTCGACAATAGATCGGTCTGTGTCTCGTAACATTTGGCGAGCTTTGTCTAACCTTAATTGCAAATAAAAGCGTGATGGCACACTATCTAAGTGTTTTTTAAACAAACGTTCTAAGTGTCGCCTAGACAGGCCCACATGATAAGCCAAGTCATCAGGCGATAGTGGTTCTTCAATATTAGTTTCCATCAAAGTAACCGCTTCAATAAGCTTGGGTTGGCTGGAACCAATACGAGCTTTCAACGGGATGCGTTGTTGAGCGTCTTGGGGCCGCATGCGTTCAACTAAAAACCACTCAGACAGCTGCACTGCCACATCCAACCCTTGCTGTTGGGCCAACCATGCAAGTAAAAGGTCTGTGGTTGAGGCCCCGCCCGCACAAGTCATTAGCTGTTCTTCTTGTTCAAAAAGCTGATGAGTCCAAAGGACTTGGGGATGGCTAATACGCAACTTTTCAATCATCGACCAATGGCAACAACTGCGATTATTATTGAGTAAGCCTGCGTTAGCTAGAGGAAATATTCCAGTACCTATGGCTAAGATTTTTACACCCATTCTAGATTGCTGAACCAACCAGCGTTCTAACACGACATCTGTTTCATAAGGTGCGATCAAATTCCCAACAATAAACAGGGTTTCCACTTTCCCACTATCTAAATAATTGGCCACTTTTCCTAACACGCACTCACCACCTACACACATGGGCTGCAGTTTGTATTTAGTGTGCTCCAATACCTGATTAGTATGCAATAACAGCTCAGCAATTTGACCATAATGGCTCAAGCTTGCATGGGGGAGTAAAAGCAGTCCAACAGTGTGAAAATTTTGAGAATTAGACATAAGTCGCAAGGATACACTGTATTATTGAGTTGGGGCACAAAAACGTCATTTTACCAAAAAATGGGTCGCACCGACTCAACTTACCCCCTAGTGCCCAAAGGCAGTTTCTTGAATAATAGACGCTGCAATAACAAGATTCTTATTTTGACTCAAGGAAATACTGAATGCGCACCTTAACGGATAAAAAAAATATCGCCATAGACTTAGTTTGCGATCTCATCCATAAGCGCCAAAAAAAGCCTAACAGTGAACTTATGCAGCAATTTGCGCGCCTGTATTATGCTGAAAGCATTCCAGCAGAGTTATTACAATTTGATACAGACAATTTATATGGCGCAGTAACCAGCTTGTGGGATAGTGTAAAACCACGTCATAACGACCAGGTTAATATTCGTGTATATAACCCTAACCATGAGGAACATCAGTGGTATACCAGCCATACCGTGGTCGATATCGTATGCGATGACAAGGCCTTTTTGGTGTCCTCCATTACTAACGCTTTGATTCATCTAGGCCACACTATTCATATTACCACTCACCCTGTAGTAGCTGTAGAGCGAGATAAAAAAGGCAATATTACTAGTATCTCACCCTTTACGGGCAAAGCCGAAAACGCCAATTTGGAAGCGGTGATGCGGTTTGAAATTGATCAGCAAAATGAGCCTAGCGTGGTTACACAGATTATTACAACCCTCACTCAAATAATCAGTGATGTACGTTTAGTGGTGGATGATTGGGTGCCTATGCGCAGTAAATTAGTGTCTATTATTGACACCTTGGAGTCACAAAATTTACCCATTGCACCGCAAGACCTAGAAGAAAATATTGCCTTTTTACGCTGGGTATCAAACAACCACTTCACCTTTATTGGTTATCGTTCTTATGGGCTTAAAAAAGACCCTATAACTGGCTTATGCGAACTTAAACCAAAAAAAGGTACAGGTTTGGGTAGTTTTCGAGATGACAATTGTACGCCTGATAGCCTTTTGCCCAGCACCTTATCGTTACAACATTCAGAGCTAGCCATGCGCAGCGACATGCTGGTAATGACCAAGTCGACCAGCCGCTCTTCGGTGCATCGCCCTGTTAACTTTGATTACCTTGGACTCAAACGTTTTGATGAGCAAGGCAATGTGATTGGTGAAGAGCGGTTCTTTGGTTTATATTCTTCTGCCGCTTACACCGCACGTATAGATGAGATTCCATTACTTCGACGCAAAGCCCAAGATCTGCGTGATCGTATTGAACAACTACCCAATAGCCACAAAGGCAAAGCTTTACAGCACATACTCAACAGCTACCCCCGCGATGAGATGTTGCAAGCCAGTGTAGATGAGCTCTACCCTATCATTCGCGGCATATTGCAAACCCAAGAACGTCATCATTTGCGCCTTTTCTTGCGTCTGGACACCTTTGGTCGCTTTGCTACGGCCTTGGTTTACGTGCCAAGAGAGCGGTTTAATACAGCCCTTCGTATAAAAATGCAAAACATTCTCATGAGTGAGTTTGACGGCACCAGCGTTGAGTTTAACGTGATGTTTTCTGAGCAACCCTTAGCTCGGGTTCAGCTAACAGTGCATGGCCATGACATTCACAACACAGACTTTGACATTAACGACATTGAACAACAAATGCGTGATGCCATGCTGTCTTGGAGTGATCACTTACATCACGCTTTGAACAGTAAACAAGGTGAAGCCAAAGGCAACCAACTGTTTAAACAATATGGCCAGGCGTTTCCCTTGGCGTATCAAGAAAATTTTTCTGCGCAAGTGGCAGTTATGGACCTGCTACGCTTGCAGAAAATTAGTCATGAAAAACCCTTATCAACCTACTTATATCGCTCATTACGCAACGTCGATAAAAGCTTAAGCTTCAAAGTGTTTGGCCATGGCCAAGCAAAAGCTTTATCAGACGTGCTACCTATTTTGGAGCGCATGGGGGTAAAAGTAATCAATGCCCACCCCTATACGATTGAATCAGAGTCGGGGTTGGATCAGTGGATTATTGATTTTGTGATTGAGATTGACCATCAAGTAGACCTTGATGCCGCCAATGTGAAAGAGCACTTCCAAGAAGCCTTTAGCCAGATTTATACAGGACGTGTGGCTAACGATCGTTTCAATAGCCTTATATTGACCGCCCAACTCACTTGGCAACAAACCGTACTAATTCGGGCTATCAGTCGCTACTTACTGCAGATACAAGTGCCCTTTAGTCAAACCTATATGCAGAAAACTTTGGTGAGCAATGCAAGCATTACTCATACCTTAGTGCGCTTATTTGAAGCTAGATTCGACCCTGAAAATAGGCCATCAAATGGCCTTATTGATTCACTACAAGAAGACATCAGTTTAGCCTTAGAAAGGGTGAGCAACCTTGACGAAGACCGAATAGTGAAGTATTTCTTGGCCACTATTATGGCCATGTTACGCACCAACTACTATCAAACTGACGGCAGTGGTGAACGCCATGAATACCTATCATGTAAGCTAGACCCAAGCCTTATTCCTGGGGTGCCTTTACCTTTACCTAAGTACGAAATTTTCATCTACTCCACCTGGGTGGAAGGTGTTCATTTGCGGGGCGGCAAGGTCGCGCGAGGCGGTTTACGCTGGTCTGATCGCCGGGAAGATTACCGCACAGAAGTGTTGGGCTTGGTAAAAGCTCAAATGGTAAAAAATGCCGTTATTGTGCCTGTGGGTGCTAAAGGTGGATTTGTATGTAAGCAATTACCCACCACAAAAGACCGAGAAGTAATGATGGCAGAAGTAATCCGCAGCTACTCTACCTTTATTCAAGCCCTGCTTGATATCACCGATAATATAGTCGAAAAGCAGGTCATTGCTCCTAAACAAGTGGTGCGTTATGACGATGACGACCCATACCTAGTTGTAGCAGCCGATAAAGGCACCGCAACATTTTCTGACCTTGCTAACTCGATTTCAGAAAAAAATAGCTTTTGGCTAGGCGATGCTTTTGCTTCTGGCGGCGCCAATGGTTATGACCATAAAAAAATGGGCATAACCGCCCGTGGTGCATGGGAATCTGTTAAACGTTTATTTGCCGAACAAGGCCGAGACTGCCAAACCCAAAACTTCACGGTGGTGGGTGTAGGCGACATGGCAGGCGATGTGTTTGGCAACGGCATGCTTTTGTCTGAGAATATTTGTTTACAAGCTGCATTTAACCACCTGCATATTTTTATAGACCCCACACCTGATGCCGCTAAAACATTTGCTGAACGTCAACGATTGTTTGTATTGCCTCGCTCCAGCTGGAGCGATTATGACACCAAGCTTATTTCTAAAGGTGGCGGTATTTTTGATCGTTCGGCAAAGTCCATCAAACTTAGTCCGCAAATGCAGAGCATGCTCAGCACCGATGCTACACAGATGGCACCTAATGAGTTGATCCATGCCTTACTAAAAATGCCCGTGGACCTATTTTGGAATGGTGGCATTGGCACTTATGTCAAGGCGAGTAACGAAAGCCATAGCGACATTGGCGATCCTGCCAATGACAACCTGCGAGTGAATGGCAATCAACTAGGCGCTAAAGTGATTGGCGAAGGTGGTAATTTAGGCTGCTCTCAACATGGGCGTATTGAATTTGCCCAAGCCGGTGGATTTATCAACACCGATGCCATCGATAACTCTGCTGGTGTGGACAGCTCTGACCATGAAGTTAACATTAAAATACTACTCAGCCAGTTAGTTGATGCAGGCGACATGACCCTAAAACAACGCAATACTTTGCTTGCGAGTATGACCGATGAAGTGGGTGATTTAGTACTCAACCACAATTACCATCAAACCTTAGTATTAAGTATCGCCCAGGGTCAGGCCAGCGCAAGCTTAAGTGATCATAAACGCCTTATACATAGCCTAGAAAAGCAAGGCCGTTTGAACCGTACCTTAGAAGGTTTGCCTGATGATGCCCGCATCGACGAACTTGCTAAAGCCCAAGACGGCTTAACTCGCCCTGAAATATCGGTGTTATTGGCTTATAGTAAAATGCGTTGGTTTGACCAGCTAATGGATGCTGACATTGGCAATGATAGCTATTTAGCTCACAGCCTAGAGGATTATTTTCCAAAGGTGCTTAGCCAAAAATATGCTCCAGCTATTGCAACCCACCCACTGCGCAGTGAAATTATTGCAACCCATGTTACCAACCAAATTGGCAACCGCATGGGCGCCACTTTTGGTGACTATTTACAAGAAGACATGGGCGCCCAAGCAGGCGATATCGCACGCGTATTTACTGCTGCATGCGACATTATAGATGCCAAGAGTCTTTGGAGTGAGCTGGATAGAGTGACATTAATATTAGACTACAAACAGTCTATGGCACTGCATACAAACGTTCAGTATTTATTAGAAGATCTTACGTTATGGTTATTAAGCACCCACCAAGGTGAGCCTATTCAAACCATGGTAGACCTTTATAAAGAGCCTATGGCCATTTATTACGCGGCCCTAGGCGATTTATTACCGCAAGCAGTATCTCAGCGCATCGACACTAACGCAGATGAACTCAGTGCAAACGGTATGGAATCAAACACTAGTAGGCGCTTAAGCCTGTTAGATTTTTTATACCATGGCCTAGACGTGGTGCAAGTGGCCAACCAGTGTGGCACACAAGTAATAGCTACCGCTCAAACATGGTATGGGTTATATGAACGTTTTGAAGGCGATTGGCTAAACCAAGCTATTGCCAATTTGCCAAGCCAAGATCCATGGCAGCGCAAAGCAAAGGTTAGCCTTAAACAAGAGTTTGAAGACAGCTTAGCTAAGCTCACCCAAGCAGTAATTTCTAGCGATCAAAACCCAGCATGGGAATTGCGCAATAAAGATAAGATTGAACGCTGTTTAAGTGTGTTTGGAGAGCTACAAAGTAATACCGACATCAATTTGGCTATGCTGTCTGTTGCGGTGAGAGAAATCGCTAAGCTTAAAGCCAGCTAAGAGCCATGAGCGTTATTGAAAACATTATTAAACATTACAGAACTTAGGACTTTTTATGACTAATACCCCCGTAACACGCGCCCTGTTTGATGAAGTAATGGTGCCTAACTATGCGCCAGCCCCAGTGATACCTGTGCGAGGAAAAGGCTCACGTATTTGGGACCAAAGTGATAATGAATACATCGATTTTGCCGGTGGCATTGCAGTAACTAGTGTCGGCCATAGTCACCCTAAGCTTGTAGCCACCTTAAAGGAACAAGGCGAGAAGCTATGGCACATTTCCAACGTAATGACCAACGAGCCGGCTTTGCGCTTGGCCAAAAAACTTACAGATGCTACTTTTGCGCAAAAAGTATACTTTGCAAACTCTGGCGCTGAGGCCAACGAAGCTGCGTTTAAATTGGCGCGCCGCTTTGCTGTAGATCATTTTGGTGAAGAGAAAAACGAAATCATTGCCTTTGAGCAAGGTTTCCACGGACGCACTTTATTTACTGTGAGTGTAGGTGGGCAGCCTAAATACAGCCAAGGCTTTGGCCCAGCTTTAGAAGGCATTACCCACTTACCGTACAACGATATTAAAGCTTTAGAAGCAGCAGTTTCTAACAAAACATGTGCCATTATTATGGAGCCACTGCAAGGCGAAGGCGGCATTATTGATGCAGATCCGGCGTTCATAAAACGCGCCCGTGAGTTGTGTGATCAGCATAACGCATTATTAGTTTTGGACGAGGTGCAAACTGGCGCTGGGCGTTTAGGCACTTTATATGGGTATCAACAAACAGGCGTTATTCCCGACATCCTAACCACAGCTAAAGGTTTGGGTAATGGGTTTCCTGTGGCTGCCATGCTCACCACTGACAAAGTAGCCACAAGCCTAGCCATTGGCACCCACGGCAGCACTTACGGTGGTAACCCATTGGCTTGCTCCATTGCTGAAGCAGTCATCGACATTGTTAATACTCCTGAAGTGTTGGCTGGTGTCAACGCCAAGAGTAAGCGTTTCAAAGCTGGGCTTGAAGCCATTAATATTCGTTTACCTTTTTGTAACGAAGTACGAGGTAAAGGCTTATTGTTGGGCTGCGCACTTAATAGTGAATACCAAGGTCGAGCGGGTGAGTTTTTAAAAGCGGCCCAAGCCAAAGGCTTGTTGGTATTGGTTGCTGGGCCAAACGTAATCCGAATGGCACCGTCTCTATTAATACCCGAGGCTGATATTGATGCAGGCTTGGCTATTTTAGAAGCCGCCATTAGTGACATCATTAACGCCACATAATAGAAAAGCACCGAGAAAACCATGACTGACTTTACTGTGAACAATACATTGGAAGCACAAACCTTAGAATGGATTGCCACACAGCAAAGCGTTATGGTGCAACACTTGTGGACCTTGGCCAGCATTAACTCGGGCAGCTATAATGTAGAAGGTGTCAACAAAGTAGCTGACACTTTAGCTTTATGGAGCAAAGTACTAGACTGTGAATTAGAATACATTCCCATGCCTCCCCATGAAGTGGTGGATGATTTTGGTAATCGAAATCAAAAACCCTTAGGTCAAGCCTTACGCCTATTTAAGCGCCCACAAGCACCCACACAGATTTTTTTATGCGCACATATGGACACAGTTTTCCCAATTGACCATCCATTCCAGACCATCACACAGCTAGATGAGGACACAATCAATGGCCCTGGGGTGGCCGATCTTAAAGGCGGCATTGTAGTAATGCTTAAAGCCCTAGAGGCCTTTGAGCGTAGCTCACTACAAGAAAAATTGGGCTGGGAGATTTTATTTAATCCTGATGAGGAAATAGGCTCACCAAGCTCTAGCGCCTTGTTTGGTAACATTGCAAAACGCCATCACTTGGGTTTAATTTACGAACCCTCCTTTGCAGATGGCAACCTAGCAGGAGCTCGCAAAGGCAGTGGTAATTTTGCGGTGGTTACCAAAGGCAAGGCAGCTCATGCCGGCAGAGAACATCACATTGGCCGCAACGCCCTGCGCGTTATGGCCGATTTTACCAGCGCCTTAGATGACCTTAATGGCCAACAACAAGGTATCACCATCAACCCAGGCTTTATACAAGGCGGAGGGGCTGTAAATATAGTACCTGACACCTGCACCATGCGCTTTAATATCCGTATTGAACATAGTAAGCAACAAACTTGGTGTGAAGCACAAATAGCCATCATTTTAGCCACTATTAATGCCAAAGATGGCATTACTATAGAGCTACATGGCGGTTTTGGCCGTGCGCCCAAAGTACTAAGCCCTGCTAATGAAACCCTGTGTAAACTGGTGCAGTCTTGTGGTGAGAGCTTAGGCTTAGCCCTTGAGTTTTTACCCACTGGAGGCTGCTGTGATGGCAATAATTTGGCCGCTGCAGGCCTACCCAACATTGATACCTTGGGCGTGCAGGGTGGTAAAATACACAGTAGCGATGAATACATGGTGTTATCAAGCCTCACCACTCGCTCACAATTAAGTGCTTTAATCTTATTACGCCTAGCCCAAAGCAACGACTTAGCTTGGCTTAAGCGAGAAGGTATGGAGTCTATGCCATGTTAATCGTAAGACCGATCAAAAAAGATGACACCAAAACCTTTAATAACTTTGCGGCAGCGGCGGGCGTAGGCCACACCAACCTGCCTAACAACGCTGTCCAGCTTGCGCAAAAAATAAACCACAGTGAGCTGTCGTTTGCAGCAAGTGTAGATCACGCCGGTGAAGAGGGTTATACCTTTGTAATGGAAGACACCCTTACCCACCAATTGGTAGGCACCTGCACCGCTGATGCCACCGTGGGTTTGAGTGAGCCTTACTATACCTACCGCATAGATCAGGTGACTCACAGCTCTAGTGATTTAGCAATTAACAACCGTGTACCGGCTTTGCACATGTCCCATGATTACACTGGTGCTTCACGCCTAAGCTCGTTTTATATAGAGCCAGATTACCGTTGCGATTTTTACGACCAACTTCTTTCCAAATCTCGCTTACTATTTATGACTTGTTTTCCAGAGCGCTTTTCAGCGACTACTATTGCCGAAATAAAAGGTGTGATTGACGAAAATGGCATTTCCCCTTTTTGGGAAGGTGTAGGTCGACATTTTTTTACTATGGACTTTGCCAAAGCAGATTTGCTAACCACCTCTAGCAACAAGCATTTTATCACCAACCTTATGCCACGTTACCCGCTGTATGTGCCTTTGTTAAATCAGCAAGCACAAGACGTGATAGGCCAGCACCATGATGATGCCGAAGACATTGTAAATATTTTAGAACACGAAGGCATGCACCTAGAAGGCCATGTGGATATTTTTGATGCGGGGCCTATACTGGAAGCACGAACTCGGCTTATACGTACCATACGCCACGCAGAACAAACCCAAGCAGTAATGGGTGATGAAGTAGTGCAAGGTAAGCGCGTGTTGGTGTGCAACAATAGCTGTGTTGATTTTCGTTGCATTTTGGCTCGTAAACAAAGTGACGCTTTGGTGCTTAGCAAGGCCCAACTGGAGGGTTTACAGGTAGCCGCTGGCAACACCCTCACCTATTGCCACCTATAAAAATTTGATTGCCTTTATAAAACCCTAGTCAAAAAAGTCTCTATGGCTAAATCCAGAAGTGTAAATGCTAAAGAATGTGCATACCTATACCTATACTATTGCTACATAAGATAGTGTACATAGACCTTCTGGAACAGACCTATGATGATAATCCGCCCTTTAATGGCCAGCGATGCCGATGCTTTGCTCAATTTGGCTTATAAAGCAGGAGTAGGCTTTACTTCGTTGCCTGCAGATCCTAATCATATTGCTGGCAAAATTACAGCGTCACTGTCAGCCTTTAATAGTGAGGTAGATTTTACTACTGAGCAAAGCTATGTGTTTGTTATGGAAGACACCCACACCAATACAGTGGTGGGTATTTGTGGCATTGAATCCTCTATTGGTTTATCTAGCCCTTGGTATAGTTACCGCATTGGTACTTTAGTGCATTCTAGCCGCGAGCTTAAGGTACACAATTCTTTTCCCACTTTGTATTTAAGTAATGATCAAACCGCATGCGCAGAAGTGTGTACATTGTTTTTAGACCCCGACTACCGCCATAGTAAAAATGGTCAATTGCTATCCAAGAGCCGATTCCTTTTCTTGGCTCAATTTGCACATCGTTTTGAAGCTAAAATTATTGCTGAAATGCGTGGTGTGTCCGATGAAAATGGGCAATCTCCTTTTTGGGATGGATTAGGTGCTCACTTTTTTGATATGCCATTTGCTGATGCAGATCACTTAACAGGGCTAGGCAAAAAAGAGTTTATTGCGCAGTTAATGCCAAGACATCCTTTGTACATTAATTTATTGCCAAAAGCCGCCCGTGACGTAATAGGCGAAGTGCATGGCAACACCTTGCCTGCGCGAAAAATGTTAGAAGATGAAGGGTTTCGGTATCAAGGGTATGTAGACATTTTTGATGCTGGACCTACCTTAGAAACACAAGTAAACGATATTCGAGCGGTAAGAGAGAGTAAAAATTATCTTGTAAAAATAGAAGACCATATACCTATCGGTACAGTTCCTTACCTTATTAGTAATACTCTTTTGGATGGTTATCGGTGCACTATGGTTTATATCAAGGTACCTGAGTCTGGCCCACTGTGCATTAGCAGTGAATTAGCCAGCAATCTACACGTCACTGCCTTAGACACCGTTAGGTTAGTGCCTTTATTTTCTCAACGCGCCTCAGCATAAGGAATAGTGATGACACACTTAATTAATAACCAATGGTTAGCAGGCAATGGTCCCTCCTTTTGTTCTATTAACCCTGCCAATAACGATGTGCTGTGGCAAGGCCAAGGGGCTAATAGCCAGCAAGTGGATGACGCTATTATGGCTGCTCGCAAGGCTTTTCCTGCTTGGGCTGTAACACCCTATGAAACACGCCTACACATGGTCAAAGCCTTTCAAGCGCAATTGAAAGAAAAGGCCGAGCGCATAGCCGTAGCTATCGCGCAAGAAACAGGTAAACCCTTATGGGAAACACGCACTGAAGCAGGTGCTATGGTGGGTAAAATCGACTTATCTGCCCAAGCCTACGAGCAACGAACAGGTGTTGTGAGTAAGCCCTCACCCCCTGGCACTCAAGCATGGTTGCGCCACCGCCCCCATGGTGTAGTAGCTGTTTTTGGCCCCTACAATTTTCCAGGTCATTTACCCAATGGGCACATTGTGCCCGCCCTTTTGGCAGGTAATACAGTGGTATTTAAACCCAGCGAGCAAACACCAATGGTGGCAGAGCTTACAGTGCAATGTTGGTTGGATGCGGGGCTTCCTGCAGGGGTACTTAACCTAGTGCAAGGCGCTCGTGACACAGGCATTGCATTGGCCAACCACAAGGGTATTGATGGTTTATTTTTCACAGGAAGCTCTAGCACGGGGATGTTATTGCATGAGCAATACGCCGGTCGCCCTGACAAAATTTTGGCGTTAGAGATGGGTGGTAATAATCCTCTTATTGTAAGCCAAGTGAGCGATCCACGCGCTGCAGTGCATGAAATTATTCAATCTGCTTATATTTCTGCTGGCCAACGCTGCACCTGTGCCCGTCGTTTGTATGTGCCTAAGGGTAAGCAAGGTGATCAGTTAGTCGATCTTTTGGTGAGCGCTATTGGTAAAATTAGAGTAGGTTTGTATGATGATGAGCCTGCGCCATTTATGGGCAGCGTTATTTCATCTGCATCAGCCCAGCAATTGTTGAGCGCACAGCAAAGGTTAATCAACAAAGGTGCTAAGGCTTTGGTGGAGATGACTTTGCTGGTGCAAAATACTGGGCTACTAAGCCCAGCCTTGTTAGATGTAACCCACGTGACTGCCTTACCCGATGAAGAGTATTTTGGCCCATTACTTACCCTAGTGCGCTATGACGATTTTGACCAAGCCATTTCTATGGCAAACGATACAAGCTTTGGTTTATCTGCAGGCTTGTTAAGTGATTCTCGCAAAGAATACGATTATTTTTTACCTCGTATTCGTGCGGGTATCGTCAACTGGAATAAACAGATTACAGGCGCAAGTGGTGCCTCTCCATTTGGCGGTGTGGGAGCCAGTGGTAACCACCGTGCCAGTGCTTTTTATGCGGCTGATTATTGTGCTTATCCTGTGGCGTCTATCGAAGCAGATACCCTCACTATGCCAGCACAATTAAGCCCAGGCCTAGATCTATAAGGAGTCAAAATGAACTCGTCTATACCCACTTGCGAAGCAAATTTTGATGGCCTAGTAGGGCCCACCCATAACTACGGTGGATTGTCTCATGGCAATGTGGCCTCCCAGAGTAATTTCGCACGCTCATCCAACCCTAAACAAGCCGCCCAACAAGGCCTGCAAAAGATGAAAGCTCTGCACGACATGGGCATGGCACAAGGGGTGCTAGCGCCGCATTCTCGTCCAGATTTACATACTTTACGACGCCTTGGATTTACTGGCACTGATAGCCAAGTGATTCAACACGCAGCAAAAGTAAGTCCTGCAATACTAGCCTCTTGTTATTCTGCCTCTAGCATGTGGTCAGCCAATGCTGCCACAGTGTCCCCCAGTGCTGACTGTATGGATGGTCGTTTGCATTTTACCCCAGCAAACCTAGTGAATCGTTTTCACCGCTCTATTGAGCACGACACTACGGGGCGCATTTTACAAGCCACCTTTAACGATGAAAATGTGTTTGCTCACCACAAAGCACTACCTTCTTCTGACCATTTTGGTGACGAAGGTGCAGCCAACCACACCCGTTTTTGCCAAGATTATGGCAAGCCTGGAGTAGAATTTTTTGTTTATGGCCAGCAATCCTTCAATGCCCAAGCGCCAAAGCCTGCTAAGTACCCTGCACGGCAAAGCTTAGAAGCCTCTGAAGCCGTAGCACGTTTACATGGCTTAAAAGATCAACACACAGTGTTTGCTCAGCAAAACCCAAAGGTGATCGACGCGGGTGTATTTCACAATGATGTGATCGCTGTAGGCAATGGTAATGTGTCTTTTTACCACCAACAGGCCTTTCTCAATACTCACCAAGTTAACCACAGCTTGCAAAAAGCAATGCGAAGCCTTGGCCATGACCCAGTGCAGTTTATTGAAGTGCCCACTGCCAAAGTATCTCTTGAAGATGCCGTTAATAGCTACTTATTTAACAGTCAATTATTAAATCTTCCACACCTAAAAAGTGGAAAAATGGGCCTTATTGTGCCTCAAGAGTGTCGTCAAAATGGCCCTGTAAGCGCCTATTTAGATGAGCTTGTTGCTGGTGACAACGCCATAGAAGAAGTGCTTGCATTTGATCTTAAACAAAGTATGAGCAATGGCGGTGGCCCTGCTTGTTTGCGCCTTCGCGTGGTGCTTAATGTGACTGAGCTGGCGGCAGTGAACCCTGCGTGTATGATGAATCAAAGCTTGTTTGATCGTTTAATGGCTTGGACAGAAACGCATTACCGAGAGTCTTTGTGTGAGCAAGACCTAGCAGATCCACAGCTGCTAATAGAGAGTCATAGTGCACTAGATGAATTAACCCAAATATTGTGTTTAGGCAGCGTTTACCCCTTTCAACATTAATTGTAGGCAAGTAGGCAAGCTGGTTAGCAGCTAATCAGCCCATAAAACACTTGGCCTGCTTTTTTACTACGGTATAACGTCCAGCCTGCTGGCAACTCTAGCTCTGAAAGCGCTGTGGCTTGCTCTACATAGATCAAGGCCTTGGGAGCTAAACATTGAGCTTCAAATAAGGCTGTGAGAGTGTCTTGCATAAGCGCTAGGGCAAAGGGCGGGTCTAGCAGCACTAGATTATAGGGTTTGGCCTGTCCTATTGCTTGTGAGTTATTTTTATAACATCTGAGCCAATCAAAACTACTCATTTGCTCTACTTTTGCAATTTGATCTTGTTCGATAGGCAGTTTTTTTAAGTTGTCATTGAGTGCACTGGAAGCCACGTTAGATAGTTCCACAAAATCAACCTGCTTAGCGCCACGAGACAACGCTTCCAAACCAAGAGCTCCAGTGCCTGCATATAAATCTAAACACCTTGCACCAGAAATGCCATCAGCCACCCAGTTAAATAGCGTTTCTCTCACCCTATCTTGAGTAGGTCGAAGGCCTGACACTGTAGCAAAAGGGATTTTTCGCCCTCTCCATTGCCCAGCAATAATGCGCAAGCTTTGACGGCCTGCCTGTCCAATTGGCACCACTTTACTTGAAGCAACACCAAAGGCATGTGGCTTAGCAGAAGAGCGATTAGATTTTGAAACAGGTTTACGGGCCATACAGGTGCCTAAGGGTCATTTTTTTGAATCAGTCAGGGTCTCTATTCTAAGGCAATCGCTACATAAAAGAAGCATACATAAGTAAAAGCTATGCTAAAATTTAACTTATTAGTTTGCATACACCGAGACACACCAAACACTATGGCCCTGTTCAACTTATTTGGTAAAAACAAAAAACCTGCACCAGAAGAAGCAGCGCCTCTAGTGAAGCCAGAAAATGCCCCCTTACAAGATGCGCTAGCATATGAAGAAGCTAGCGCACCAGCCACTATTTTAGAAGAGCAAGCCCGAATTGTTGTCGAAATCAAGCCAGAGGATTTACCTAAAAAAAGCTTTTTTGGACGTATTAAAAGTGGTCTCAGTCGCACTCGTAGTAATTTAGGAGATGGCCTGGCCCATTTGTTTTTAGGTGCCAAACAGATTGATGATGACCTATTTGAAGAAATTGAGACCCAATTATTGGTCGCTGATGTTGGTATAGAAGCAACCACTAGCTTACTTAAAAAGCTTAGCGAAGGGGTGGCACGTAAAGACCTACAAGACCCCCAAGCCCTTTATAGTGCATTAAAGGATGAACTTGGGGCATTGTTACAAAGTAGCCAAGCACCCCTAGAAATTCCACAACAAGACACTCCCTTCGTTATTCTTATGGTGGGGGTTAATGGCGCAGGCAAAACCACTACCATAGGTAAGTTAAGTAAGCGCTTCCAAAGCCAAGGTAAGTCTGTATTACTGGCCGCCGGTGACACGTTTCGTGCAGCAGCTGTTGAACAGTTGCAAGAATGGGGTAAGCGTAACGAAGTACCTGTGGTGGCGCAGCACACGGGGGCAGATAGTGCTTCTGTCATTTTTGATGCCGTACAATCCGCAAAAGCCAAAGGCATTGATGTAGTGATTGCTGATACCGCTGGACGCTTGCAAAATAAATCACACCTTATGGACGAATTAAGTAAGATTGTGCGCGTTATGCAAAAAATTGATGTTAATGCACCTCATGAAGTCATGTTAGTGCTTGATGCGGCTACTGGCCAAAATGCTTTAAGCCAAGCTACCTTGTTTGGTGCTGCTGTTGGCGTGACAGGGATCACCCTCACCAAACTTGATGGAACAGCTAAGGGCGGTGTTATTTTTGCCATGGCGCAGCAGCTAAAACTACCCATTCGTTTTATTGGAGTAGGTGAACAGGCTGAAGACTTGCGTCCGTTTGAAGCTAAGGAATTTATTGATGCGCTCTTTAGTGAGGCTAATCTAAGCGACGATAATAGCAAAGAAAGTGACTCATGATTAGTTTCGAGCAGGTCAGCAAAAAATATCATGAAAAAACCGCCTTAGTAAATGCAAACTTCCATTTACAACGTGGTGCTATGGCTTTTTTAACAGGCCATTCAGGAGCAGGAAAAAGTACATTATTAAAGTTAATAATGCTTATGGAACGCCCAACTAGCGGTAAAGTCATTGTAGATCGACAAGATTTGAGCCAACTTAGTCGCGCACAAGTGCCAGCTCATCGTAGAAAAATTGGCCTAGTGTTTCAGAATCACCAGCTATTAATGGATTACTCTGTATTTGATAACGTGGCCCTGCCTCTTAAAATTAGCGGCTACAATGAACGTGATTCTGGACGACGCGTAAGAGCCGCACTTGATAAAGTGGGCTTACTCGATAAAGAAAGGCTATCACCCCAAACTCTTTCTACCGGAGAACAACAGCGCGTTGGCATAGCACGCGCTATTGTTAACAAACCCAAACTTATATTGGCTGACGAACCTACAGGTAACTTAGATCCTGATTTATCAGCTGAAATAATGCGTTTATTTCAGCAGTTTAATCAAGTTGGTGTCAGCATACTTATTGCAAGTCATGATTTAGAGCTTATTCAACGTTTACCACATCCAGTTATTGCGCTTAACCAAGGCCGAATAAGTGGGTCTGCTTCGTTGATGGGACATTAATAATGGCATTTTTTAACAAACCACCTACCCACAACGCTAGTCGCACACAACCGGAAAGCGCAAGTAAACGTTTACTTAGAGAGCACAAAGAAGTGCTCGTTAGTAGCTGGGAACGTTTGTGGAGAACACCTCTATCAAATTTATTAACCTGGCTCACAGTCGCCATAGCATTGGCACTGCCCGCAGCGTTAATGTTGCTTTTAAGTCAAGCTTCACACCTAGGCCAACAGGTAAACCAAAGTAGCCACATCAGTGTGTTTTTGTCTCTTAATACCACTGATGAGCAAGGACAACTCATTAGTAGAGAGTTAGCTACAAGGCCAGATATTGCTAAAGTGAGCTACCTTTCTGCTGCGCAGGCTTTAATCGAGTTTAAATCCAGTAGTGGACTTGAGGATATATTATCTAGCCTTACAGAAAACCCCTTACCTGCCACTATACTTATAGAGCCTACAAATGCATCTTTAAGTCCACATGCCCTAAAAAAGATGACACAAGAATTACGTCTGCAAGATAATATTGATCAGGTATTAGTTGATATGGCATGGTTGGACCGCCTGCAATCACTATTACTGACAAGCCAGCGTTTTACTTACAGCTTAGCCTTATTACTAGCACTTGGTGTTTTACTTGTGGTGGGCAATACTGTGCGCTTGCACATAGAAAGCCGCAGGGAGGAGATTTTGGTGATTAAGTTAGTGGGTGGTACTGACGCCTATCTGCGCCGTCCGTTTCTCTACGCGGGGTTTTGGACGGGTCTATTTTCAGCCTTAATTGCTTGGATCATACTTCAATTGGGTGTTATTTATTTACATCAGCCTCTGCTTTCACTGGCACAAAGCTACCAAAGTGATTGGCAGTTACAGGGTTTAAATTGGATGGGAAGCCTTAGCCTTATCGCGACAAGCTGCAGCTTATCAGTGCTGGGTGCCGGGCTGGCTGTAAGGCGACAATTAAATCTAATTGAGCCTAAGTGAAGCCTAAAGCATAGTTTACAGAGCTTTACAGCTAAAAAAATGGCCTGGCCATTGCACTCTGGCAATTTGAACCCTAAAATAGTTATCATAGTTTTATCGGTTTTAGTCAAAAAGTATTTGTAATCGTCATTTTTGAACATAAACCACATGTAATTACGGCAGTAATCCAGAAAAATGGCTAAAAAACAAAAGCCATATTTAAGTGATACCTAAGACCGAACCAAAGACAACGGAGATATATATGACTAAATCATTGTCAGCCATCGATGCATTGGCACCAGGTCAAAGCCATGAAGCTTATCTACAAACGATTAGCACCATCCCAATACTCACGGTTGAGCAAGAACGTGCATTAGCCGAGCGCCTATATTATGAAAATGATTTAGATGCTGCCCGCCAACTGGTTATGTCTCACCTTCGCTTTGTTGCTCATATCGCTAAAAGCTATTCTGGTTATGGTTTACCTATTGCTGATTTAGTGCAAGAAGGTAATGCTGGATTGATGAAAGCTGTGAAACGCTACAACCCAGAAGTGGGCGTACGTTTAGTTTCTTTTGCTGTACATTGGATTAAGGCTGAAATGCACGAGTACATTTTACGTAACTGGCGCATTGTGAAAGTAGCCACTACCAAAAGCCAACGTAAGTTATTCTTCAACTTACGCAGCTCTAAAAAGAAGCTAGCTTGGTTAACCCATGACGAAGTGCAGTCTATGGCTGCCGATCTAGGTGTTGATGCTAAGGTAGTTATGCAAATGGAAGGTCGTATGTCTGCCCATGACACCCCATTTGATGCGCCAGAAGGCGAGGACGACAGTGCATACCAAGCCCCTGCCTATTATCTTGAAGATCATTCAGGCGATCCTGCTAGACAATTGGAGGCAAGTGATTGGGAAGAAGACTCTAATACTCGCTTGGCAACTGCAATGGGTGATTTAGACCCGCGCAGCCGTGATATTTTGCAACAGCGCTGGCTTAGTAATTCAAAGGCTACATTACACAATTTAGCTGATCAGTATGAAGTATCTGCGGAGCGGATTCGTCAACTAGAAAAGAACGCTATGAAAAAACTCAAAGCTGCAATGAGTGTGGGTATGGAAAATAATGGTGAAGGTGCTTACGCTTTTTAACCAAAGCTTAAGCAATACAGCAATTTTAAAACCCACCTTGAGTGGGTTTTTCTATTTTAAGGTAACCAAAATTCACCTAAATGTTGCCATATATTAGCAATAATAATGGGCTGTGCCGACAATGTAGGATGCAAGCCATCTGCCTGCATCAACTCACTGTTACCTGCAACGTTTTCCAATAAGAAAGGGACTAGAGCAGTGTTGTACTTCTTTGCAAGTATTGCATACTGAGCAAAAAATGGACTGGTATAACGTGCCCCATAATTGGGAGGCAACTGAATCCCAAGCACCGCAACTTTAGCGCCCGAGGCTTGAATCTGTTCAATCATGGCGGATAAATTGGCTGTGATATTTACTATAGGATAACCTCGCAGGCCATCGTTTGCCCCTAGCTCCAACAAAACCCACCTAGGCTCAAATTTTTCTAGTAAAGCAGGTAAGCGCCTCACACCACCTTGTGTCGTTTCACCACTGACACTGGCATTAATGACTTGCCACGTTTCCTTTGAGCTACTCTCATGTAACTTGCCTTGTAAAAGTGTTGGCCAGGCTTGCTCTAAAGACATCCCATAGCCTGCACTTAAACTGTCTCCCATCACCAACACTGTGTTATCTTTAGCCCAAGCTATAGGCATCCAAAATGAACCTGCTGCACTAGCCATGCACATAAAATAAAATGTAAATAATTTGAAAAATTGTCTCATGCCCGTTCCTTAGTGACTCGCCAGACGCCATAATACACGCCCGCTAGATAAATGAGTTGTCCTTATTATGTCCCTTTCCACACCTTTTTTGGCTGCCCGCAATGTTAGTCAAATTGTAGCCAATCCGCAAACCACTCAAGCTAACGATTTACATATACTGCAGGATGTAAATTTTACCATAGAAGCTGGAGAGTCTGTGGCTATAGTGGGTGCATCTGGCTCGGGAAAAACTACTTTACTGGGTATGATGGCAGGTTTAGACAGCCCTAGTCATGGTGAAATATTTTTAGCCCATAAAGATCTAACCCAACTAGATGAAGAGGCTCGAGCTGATCTTCGAAAGCACAACGTATCCTTTATATTTCAAAGTTTCCAGTTGCTACCTAGCCTTACCGCTTTAGAGAACATCATGTTGCCACTAGAAGTAAAAGGCACAAGTGGCGCCAAAGATTTAGCAAAGAAGTACCTAAGCCATGTGGGCCTTGCTGAGAGGGGCCACCATTACCCAAATCAGCTCTCCGGTGGCGAACAACAGCGTGTGGCTATCGCCCGAGCGTTTGCTGCCCAAGCGCCTATTTTATTTGCTGATGAACCCACGGGGAATTTAGACACACAAACTGGCCATCATATTATTGAGCTATTATTTGACCTTAATCAACAGCATCAAACTACATTAGTATTGGTTACCCACGATTTACAACTAGCCAAACGCTGCCAACGACGCTTATCTTTAACTGCAGGCAAGCTAACGGAACTGACCCATGCTTAAGCTTGCTGCACGATTAGCTTGGAGAGACTGGCGTGGAGGAGAGCTGTCTTTATTATTGATCGCCTTAATCTTAGCCACCACCAGTGTCACCAGCATTAGCCTTTTTACACATCAAGTAAAACAGTCAATGCAGGCACAAGGGGCAGACTTAATCGCTGCAGACTTACGCCTGAACAGCAGCCAACCGGTGCCCACGCTATGGCGAGAAAAAGCGCTAGACTTATCTTTGCAACAAGCCCATCTTAGTCAATTTCAAGCCATGGTATTCGCTGATCAAGGCATGCAGTTAGCAAGAATAAAAGCGGTATCAGACACTTACCCATTGCGTGGTGAGATCAGCGTTAGCAGCGCAGCTTTTGAAGTAGGCCAAGTAATAGAACATGGGCCCAAACAAGGTGAAATATGGCCCGATTCACGCCTACTTGCTAGCCTTAATGCGTCTGTCAACGAGACTATTGATGTAGGCCAACTGAGCCTAAAAATAAGCCAAATTCTGATTTCTGAACCTGATCAAGCTAGTGGCTTTTCAAGTTTCGCTCCTAGTGCCATGATGAACCTAGCAGACCTTGCAGCTACTGAAGCTGTACAAACGGGCAGTAGAGTGAGACATAGGTGGCTGTTAGCGGGCAAGGAAGATGACCTAAACACGCTCAAAGAAAATATCTCACCTAACCTTACCTCCAACCAAACATGGCAATCCCCTCAAGATGGGAATGCCAATGTGGCAGCTACTCTTGATAAAGCAGAACAGTTTTTATTGTTAGCAGGTTCATTAGCCGTAGTGCTTGCAGGAGTAGCCTTGTCACTTTCTGCTCGTCGCTATAGCCTAAGGCAAGCAAAGCATGTCGCTTTACTTAAGTGTCTTGGTCTCAAGCCTCAGCAATTGCGCCTTTTATACCTCAGTCAAATGGTGTTTTTGGCATTAATAGCTTTATTGATCAGCCTGCCTTTAGCTTTTGGTTTGTATCAAGGCTTATTGTTAGTTGTGTCTGAGTATATTAAAGCATCATCTATCATACCTCCCCTGTCCCCCTTTATTCTGGGCGCAGCAACTGGAACATTATGTTTGTTAGCTTTTGTATTACCTCCCATGTTGGCGCTGGCAAAAGTTGCTCCAGCGCAAGTATTTAGACAATCTTCAAGTCAAAGCAAGACCAACCTAGGCCATTTGATTATTGGCTTTGGTGCAGTAATAGCTTTGGTTTACTGGCACAGTCAGTCTATATTAATTAGTACTGCCCTAATTTTAGGCGTAAGCGTTATATTAGCTCTTTTAGCCCTACTAGCTAACGTGTTAATTAAATTAGGCAATAGACTGCGACCCTACCTTAGCCAAGGTGGAAAAATAGGCTTTGCTAACCTGGCTCGCAGAAAAAATCAAAATAGTCTTCAGGTGGCTATATTTGGGTTAGCATTAATGCTGCTATTTAGTCTGATTTCTGTACGTAGCTTTTTAATTAACGATTGGCAACAACAGCTAAAGCAAGATACGCCAAACTTATTTTTATTCAACATTTACCAGCAGCAAAGAGAGTCTTTACTGACCTCAATGGAACAAGAAGGGCTCACCACTGATGGGGTAACCTTCTACCCTATTGCCAGAGCTAGACTGACAGAGCCTAAGGTAGACAACCCTCGTGGAGACAGGGAGCTTAACCTTACCTGGAGTGAGGTGCTATCCCCTGGCAATAGTGTTATTGATGGTCAATGGTGGGAAAATGGCGCATCTAACCCATTAGAAGTGTCTATAGAGTCTGACTATGCCCAAGATATGGGCTTAATACTTGGCCAAACCCTTACCTTCAATGTAGCCGGTATCTCTCGTAAAGCAACCTTTAGCAACATTAGAGAAGTGGATTGGAGCAGCATGCAGCCCAATTTCTTTTTTGTCTTTTCACAACCCCTGGTGGATGCTAACAGTGCCAGCTATATGGCTAGTGTTTATATAGCTCCGCAGGATCGAAGCAAAATTGGCCCCTTATTGCGCCAACAACCTACTATCTCTATGCTGGATGTGGATCAAATTTTGCAGCAAGTGCAACGTGTAGTGGCTCAGCTTTCTCTGGCTGTTGAAAGTATATTAGTGATGGTATTAGGCGCTGGTATATTAGTGCTTGTAGCTAGCATTCAAGCTAGCATAGATGAACGCCGCCATGAAAGTGCCATTTTACGTACTTTAGGGGCTAGTAAGTCTCTTATACGCACAATCTTATTGGTAGAGTACGCTAGCCTTGGCTTTGTAGCGGGGCTTATCGCGGGGGTTAGTGCTGAAGCTTTAGTGGCTGTATTACAGCATCAATTATTTCAGATGCCATTGCAGCTGCATTGGCCTTTGTGGGTGCTTACACCATTCACTGGGATGGTCATCATCGGTAGCTGTGGCTGGTGGTTTAATCGTACAGTAGTCACCGCACCACCTCTTAAAACGCTAAGACAAGGGTAATTGAATTAATTAGCCACTACTAAACATGAAAGATCAAGCAGGTTTTAAATACCAAGGACAAAAAATACATTACAATAGACAGCAAGTCTTTTTTTATTAGGTAATGTATGTCCTTGGTCCTAACTTATTTGTTGAAATTTCTGCCCTTTTTAAGCTGGGCTAGGCAAACTACGCCACAAAGTGTACGCCAAGATGCAGTGGCTGGCATCACAGGAGCAATCATAGTACTACCCCAAGGTGTAGCTTATGCGTTAATTGCTGGCCTACCTCCTGAATATGGTCTATATGCCGCCATAGTTCCTGCTATCGTTGCCGCTTTATTTGGCTCTTCGTGGCACCTTATATCAGGCCCAACCGCAGCACTTTCAATTGTAGTGTTTACTACCATCAGCCCCCTAGCCGAAGTAGGCTCATCAGATTACATAAGCTTAGTGCTTACTTTAACTTTGTTAGCAGGTTTATTTCAGCTGATTTTATCTTTAGTGCGCATGGGTTCTTTAGTCAATTTTGTATCTCATTCTGTAGTAGTTGGGTTTACCGCAGGCGCAGCAGTAGTGATCGCCACAAGTCAGATAAAAAATGCCTTAGGCTTAGATGTGCCCTCTAGTGGCCACTTTATACTCAATTGGGTCGCGGTGGCAGATAATATTTTGGCAACACATTTGCCTAGTTTCTTTATTGCCACACTTACTTTAATCACTCTTATTGGGGTGAAGCGCTGGCGCAAAAGCTGGCCTAACATGCTCATAGCGATGGTGGTGGGCAGTCTAGCTACCCAATTGCTGCTTCTAACTTCTTGGTTAGGCGCTAGTGATATTGCCCTAGTTGGTGAGATACCATCACAATTACCACCTTTATCTGCTCCATTGATGAGCTGGGACTTATTACGTCAGCTGGCACCTGGCGCTATGGCATTAGGCTTATTAGGCCTAGTGGAGGCTGTATCTATTGCTCGCTCTGTAGCTACTCGCTCAGGCCAACAAATCCATGGCAATCAAGAATTTATTGGCCAAGCCATGTCTAATATTCTAGGCAGCTTTTCCTCAAGCTACGCCACTTCTGGTTCATTTACTCGCACTGGGGTGAATTATGAAGCAGGGGCAAAAAGCCCTTTGGCCGCCCTATTTGCGGCACTATTTCTTGCCATTATTGTACTGTTATTTGCACCCTTAGCTGCTTACATCACCTTACCTAGCATGGCCGCAATATTATTGATGGTGTCATGGAATCTGATTGATGGTCATCACATAAAAATCATCTACCGTGCTGGCAAAAGTGAAACCATGGTTTTCAGTGTCACCTTTACGGCTACTTTGTTATTACCCATGGAGTTTGCTATTTATTTGGGTGTGCTTTTGTCATTAGTGCTGTATTTACGTCGCACGTCTAAACCTAACATCACGGTGTTAGCCAGTAGTAAAGGTGCCAAGATGCTAGTGGATGCTAAAAAGACCGGTATGCCTGAATGTGAGGCTATTAAAATTATACGTATTGATGGGTCTATATTTTTTGGTGCCGTAGACTATGTGCAAACAGCGTTGATGAGCATTCCACAAAAGCATGTACTAATTGTGGCTAGTGGAATTAACTTTATAGATTTGGCAGGCACAGCTTTATTAGCCAACGAGGCTAAACGTTTGGCCGCCAAAGGTGGAGGATTATACCTTTGTAACCTTAATGGCACAGTGATTAAACCCATTATCCGTAACGGCCATATAAAAACTATTGGAAAGCGTAATATGTTTGCCACCAAAGCTCTAGCCCTTAGCGCCATTGATACTAAGTTGAGTGGCCACAGCTGCAGTGGCTGTGAAAATCGCTAAGTTGTTATTAAAACCTAGATTTTAGATACTAAAAACCCCACCGTGGTTGCCCAGGGTGGGGTTTTTAAATTGCACAAGCCTAAACTAATTACTTAGTTACGCGAGCACCAAAACGCTTATTAAAGCGATCAATACGGCCGCCAACATCGATGTTCTTCTGCTTACCAGTATAAAACGGGTGACATGCAGAACACGTATCAATGTGCATGTCTTTGCATAATGTAGAACGTGTCTCTACAACGTTGCCACAAGAACATGTTGCTTTGATTGCTTCGTACTTAGGATGGATATCTTTTTGCATGGGAAATAACCTCAGGGTTATGGCGCCGCCACTTGATCTATTGCCAAGCACCGCACCGATCAGAGATCTTTCAAAGATCTCTTTCAAAATTAGCTAACCGAAAATCGGCAAGCCATAAAAATAGAGGCGAAATTCTACCAGACAACTCCAGATAAGCAAGCCTTTTTAGCGAGACCGCGTTTAGTAATGCTCAAAGTGTAGTTAATCTTACTAAAGAGCCACAAACACAACTACTTTGGTGTAGGATATCTTTCCTAACTCAACTGCCTTTATTGAACTAACTTTTAGTATTTATGTATCTACAAATTGTCCTCGCAACTGGCCTACGTCAAGAGTTTACTTATTTAGCAACAGAGGAAACTAAGGCCTCTTATACGCCAAAGATAGGTTTACGCGTGCGTGTCAATTTTGGCCGCAGCGAGCGAGTAGGCCTCATAGTGGGGGTTAATAAAACCACAGATGTTGATTTTAAAAAGCTTAAACCTATTATTCAAGTATTAGATGAAACGCCACTATTGCCTCAATATCTATGGGAATTAGGCCTATGGGCGGCAGATTACTATAATCACCCAGTAGGTGACTCACTGATGCATTTACTGCCTGCTAAACTAAGACAACCAATACAAAATCAACTCATTCAACTCAATTGGCAAATCGCTGATGTAGAGGTTGAATTTGGCAGGGCAAAAAAACAGCAAATACTTTGGGCACAACTTCGAAAATTAGCGCCAGCTTTTAATTTGAACCAACTAAAAAGCATCGATATTAAACCCAGTCAGCTAAAGCCTTTTTTAGACAAAAAATGGCTCACTACCAGCTATCCAAAACCTCAAAGCGTCAACTTGCAGCTTGCTGAAAAGGCGCTAGAACTAAATTCAGAACAAGAAAAGATTGTAGCGCACTTGTCTAAGGTAAAAGATGTATTTAGCTGCAGTCTCTTAAATGGGGTAACAGGTAGTGGCAAAACTGAAGTGTATTTCCAAGCCATTGCAGATCAATTAATTGCTGGTAAAAGAACACTTTTATTAGTGCCTGAAATAGGCCTTACCCACCAACTACTCCAGCGTCTTGAACAACGCTTTAATAATCGCGTATTGGCCTTGCACTCTGGACTTACAGAGCACCAAAGACTTAACGCTTGGCAACAAGCTGGGCTTGGACAGGCTGACATTATCATTGGCACCCGCTCTGCCTTATTTACTCCTATTCCAGACTTAGGCCTTATCATTATTGATGAAGAACATGACCAAGCTTACAAGCAACAAGAAGGTTTTCGTTATCATGGCCGTGACTTAGCTATAAAACGAGCATCAAATGCCAAGATCCCTATTTTATTAGGCTCTGCCACTCCATCATTGGAAAGCTTAGCCAATGTGGCCCGAGGCCGCTTTAGCCAATGGTTATTGACTCAACGTGCCGGCATAGCCAGCACGCAAACCTACGAAGTAGTCGATTTACGCAATCAGCCACAAAGCGCGGGTATATCTGAACAGTTGCAAGCCATGATCCAAGTCCAACTAGATTTAGGTCATCAAGTGTTATTGATGCTTAATCGTCGAGGTTTTGCTCCTAGCCTACAATGTCAGTCTTGTGGTTCAACTGCACAATGCCCAGCATGTGATGCAAATATGACCTTGCACCGTAGGCCTCCACGGCTACACTGCCATCATTGCGAACACCAACAACCGGTGTATCTATATTGCCCACAATGCCAAAGCCACCAATTAAAGCCCCTAGGCCAAGGTACCGAACGCACAGAAGAGCAGCTAAATACTTTGTTCCCAAATATACCTGTGCACCGTATAGATAGAGACACGACAAGCAAAAAAGGCAGTTTAGAAGCGATGCTTGCACAAGTTCACCTGGGCAAACCATGCTTGTTGGTGGGCACCCAAATGTTGGCAAAAGGCCATCACTTTCCCAATGTTACCTTAGCGGCTATTTTAGATGCGGATGCGAGCCTATTTAGTAGTGACTTTCGGGGGCCAGAAAAGCTCGCACAACTGCTAGTACAAACTGCAGGCCGAGCTGGGCGGGCAAAAATACCAGGCACTGCGGTGATCCAAACTTATCAAGCGGACCATCCCACAATCAATATTTTAGTCAACCAAGGCTATAATGCCTTTGCCGAACAAGAGCTTACCAGCAGGCACAAAAGTGGCCTACCTCCTTTGGGTCATATGGCTTTATTTCATGCTCAAGCCAAAGATGCTACACAGGCTTTTGCTCTACTAAGCTGGCTAGGTGAGCAAATACAAGACCCTGCATTGCAAACACTCACTGAGTCTTTACTCCTATTTGGGCCTATGCCCGCTTTTATGGCCCGTCGCGCACATTACTATCGTGCTCAATTACAGCTACAACACCCTAGTCGTAAGCTATTACAGCAGTTAGTTGCGCAATTGTGCCACTTATTAGATCAACACCCTGCAGCACGTAAAATACGCTGGAGCCTAGACATAGACCCGCAAGAACTGGGATAATTAACCGTTGATCAACAGTTCGTTGTTACCGCCTTATTTTCGGCGACGCACTTAAACCTTTTAGAAGCTAAAACACCACCATGAAGCAACATATTGCAGACCTTATTCAAGACGCCATCGATGCTCTAAAAGCCGCAGGTGAGTTTGACGCTGATCTTGTCGCTAAGATACAAATCGATAATACCAAAGACAAGCAACATGGCGACTTTGCATGTAATGTCGCCCTCACTTTAGCTAAAGTTGCACGCCGCAAACCACGAGACATTGCGCAGCTAATATGCAGTCATTTGCCTGCATCAGCATCTGTGACAAAAACCCAGATTGCAGGCCCAGGGTTCATTAACTTTTTCATCAGCCAAGATGCGACACAAGCCATTATTGGTAAAGTGCTTGAAGAAGGTGAAAAATTTGGCCGCAACAACAGTGGCGCAGGCCATAAAGTACAAGTTGAATTTGTATCTGCCAATCCTACCGGTCCTTTGCATGTTGGCCATGGTCGTGGCGCGGCATACGGTGCGAGTGTATCTAATTTGCTTGAAGCTTCTGGCTATGAGGTAGAAAGGGAATATTACGTCAACGATGCTGGCCGCCAAATGAACATATTGGCCGCCAGTGTATGGCTACGCTATCTACAACAAGCTGGTGAAGACATTGTTTTTCCTAGCAACGGTTATCAAGGCGCTTATGTTAAGGATATCGCTGAGCAACTCCACCAAAGTGCAGGCGATCGTCTTAAACATAGTGCCACCCAAGTTATGGCAAATTTACATGCCGATGGCCCTGAAGGTGATAAAGAGAAACACATCGACGATTTGATTGCTCGTGCTAAAGATTTGCTAGGCGAAAGTGACTACTGGTTAGTGTTTGATGCGGGCCTTGATTCTATTCGTGATGATATCAAGCAAGACCTACACGGCTTTGGTGTGGACTACCAACACTGGTTCTCTGAACGCAGCCTAGATCAAGATGACCAAATCAATCGCGCCATCAAAAAGTTACAAGAGCAAGAGCACGTGTATGAAGACGGTGGAGCTTTGTGGTTTCGCTCGACAGCTTTTGGTGATGACAAAGACCGTGTAGTTAAACGTGATAATGGCCAAACGACCTACTTCGCATCTGACATTGCCTACCATTTGAACAAGTTTGAGCGTGGCATGGATACTGTTATTAATGTTTGGGGAGCAGATCATCATGGCTACATCACTCGCGTAAAAGCTGCACTTGAAGCCTTGGGAATAGATCCCAAAAGATTAGTGGTAAAACTTGTGCAGTTTGCTATTTTGTATCGCGGCGAAGAGCGCGTACAAATGTCTACTCGCAGTGGCTCATTTGTTACCTTACGCGAGCTTCGAGAAGAAGTTGGAAAAGATGCTTCACGCTTTTTTTATGTCACTCGTAAATCTGAACAACACATGGATTTTGACTTAGAACTTGCAAAAACAGAAAGCAAAGATAACCCTGTATATTATATTCAGTATGCCCATGCTCGCATTTGCACCTTAATTAATAGGTTGGCGCAGGAAAATATGGCATGGGATAGCGCCATGGGGCTTAAGCAACTGGAAAAACTCAAGGAAGCCGCTGAAATTACCTTAATGCAGCAGATTGCACTTTACCCTGAAGTCCTTGCTAACGCTGCCAGTAATCACGAACCTCATCAAATTGCTCATTACCTCAAAGACTTAGCTGGCAACTTCCATAGCTACTACAATGCCCACAGGATGGTGATTGATGATGTGCCACTGCGTAACGCTCGGATGTGCCTTTGTATGGCGGCACGCCAAGTAATGGCTAACGGACTAGACCTTTTAGGTGTTGATGCACCGGAGCATATGTAGGCATGGCATCTCACGATTACGCTAAACGAAAGCCCAAGAAGAAGCAAAAAAAACCGCTAGTGTCGCGCTGGGTAATGGTATTTACCCTAGCGGTGAGCATGGCTTTTCTGTTGGCTCTTGTCATGCTATCCCAACAGCCCGATGATGTGAACGTCAGCTCTGCAGTAGCTAAAAAAACCGCCAACAGCGCTGCCCCAGCAGCTACATTGGCGCCCAAAAGTACAACGCCAAAGGCTGAACAAAAAGACAAATTTGATTTCTACACTTTACTACCTGATAGTGAAGTGATCCCTGGGCAAGTGGAGGCTTACATTTCCACACCTAAAGATCCTCTAAAGAAGACCAACACTTTATTGCAAGCAGGGTCTTTTCGTAAACTTGCTGACGCCAACCGATTACGGGCACAGTTAATTTTGCTAAACATGAACAATGTCGTAGCAGAAAAAACAGTGTCCAGTAGTGGCTCTGTTTGGTACCGTGTTCGTATTGGGCCATTTAGTAACCGCTCTACCCTCAATAAAGCTGAAGATATACTTGCCCAACAAGGTATTGAATCCATTCGCATCAATAAAAGCGCTAACTAATAGTGGGTTAACGCTTTTACGCTTGAATTTTAGTGTCTTGGCCCCATTCTAAAACTATAGCATTTTCACACACGTAGATATCTATAGCGCATCCTCTAGCTTTATCATTAATTAGGAATGAAACATGACCACCATTGTATCAGTACGCCGCGGTAACCAAGTTGTCTTAGGTGGCGACGGGCAAGTTTCTTTAGGCAACACCGTAATGAAAGGTAATGCCCGAAAAGTACGCCGCTTATATCATGACAAAGTCATTGCAGGGTTTGCCGGCGGCACCGCTGACGCATTTACTTTATTTGAGCGCTTTGAAAGCCAACTAGAAAAACACCACGGTCAACTGGTGCGTGCAGCTGTAGAGCTTGCCAAAGAGTGGCGTAGCGATCGAGCGTTAAGAAAGTTGGAAGCTATGCTAGTGGTTGCTAATGAAGACGCCTCCTTGATTATAAGCGGCACTGGTGACGTCATAGAGCCAGAACACGGGCTTATTGCTATTGGCTCTGGTGGTAACTTTGCCCAGGCTGCAGCGTTGGCCTTATTAGATAACACACAGCTATCTGCCCACGATATTGTCGCTAAGAGTCTAGATATTGCTGCTAACATTTGCGTTTTCACCAATCACCAAACCACTATCGAAACCATTGACTTTACTGCTCAAGCTAAATAATAAGGCGCAACCATGTCTCAACTGACCCCAGCTGAAATCGTCAGCCAACTTGATAATCACATTATCGGCCAAGACGCCGCCAAACGAGCCGTCGCTATTGCCTTGCGTAATCGCTGGCGTCGCATGCAACTTGAACCCAATATGCGGGCGGAAATTGCACCTAAAAATATTATGATGATCGGCCCTACAGGCGTGGGTAAAACTGAGATTGCTAGGCGCTTAGCAAAGCTATCAAATGCTCCTTTTATCAAAATTGAAGCCACAAAGTTTACAGAAGTCGGTTACGTGGGTCGTGATGTAGAGTCTATTATTCGAGACCTTATGGAAACGTCCATGAAGATGTTGCGTGAGGAGGCTATGACAACCGTTGCTAACCAAGCAGCAGATCGTGCAGAAGAGCGTGTTTTAGATGTACTTTTGCCACCTGCACGGGGTAATGAGGGTACGTCAGACACTAAAGAATCAGGTACCCGTCAAGTGTTTCGTAAGAAGCTACGAGAAGGCCTGCTAGATGATAAAGAAATAGAAATTGAAGTGTCAAATTCTCCTATGGGTGTAGAAATCATGGCGCCTCCTGGCATGGAAGACATGACTAACCAACTTCAAGGTATGTTTGCTAATTTAGGCAAAGACAAAAAGCAAACCAAAACAATGAACATTGCCGATGCTCTAAAACAGTTACAAGATGAAGAAGCAGCAGGCTTAGTGAAAGAAGAAGACCTTAAACAAAAAGCCTTAGATGCGGTAGAGCAAAATGGCATTGTATTTTTAGATGAAATAGACAAGATAGCTAAGCGACAAGAAGGCGGCAGTGGCGATGTATCACGCGAAGGGGTACAACGTGATTTATTGCCATTGATTGAAGGCTGCACTGTCACTACTAAATACGGCATGGTGAAAACAGATCATATCCTGTTTATTACGTCTGGTGCATTCCACGTTGCTAAACCTTCAGACTTAATTCCAGAACTGCAAGGGCGCTTGCCTATTCGGGTTGAGTTAAATGCACTTCGCCCTGAAGATTTTGCACGCATTCTAGTAGAGCCTAATTACTCACTCACTCAGCAGTATAAAGCCTTACTTAAGGTAGAAGGGGTTGATCTAGAGTTTAGCGAAGATGGCGTTAAACGTATCGCAGAGCTTGCCTTTGAGGTGAACGAGAGCACTGAGAACATTGGCGCACGTCGCTTGCATACGCTACTGGAGCGCTTGCTAGAAGACCTGTCGTTTACAGCCAATCAAGCCGCAGGGGCCAAAGTAGTGATTAACCAAACATACGTCGATAAAAACCTACAAGATCTTGTGAAGGACCAGGATTTGAGTCGTTATATATTGTAGCTGGACTCTGTGCATACAAGCTTATAACGTCCTGCCATGTTGGCACGGCCTTATAAGCTAATGGTTCACCCTAAGCAGCGCGTAAGCTGCTTGTTAACTTCTGCTTCGATTTGCCCTTTCATGGGAGTTAGCATTAATCCAAGGGTTAGTTTTACCTCTACTACCCCTTCTGTTAGCGCCATAGTGCCTTTTACACCTTGTCGCTCAAGTATCAATACATCATCGTTCCAAACACTTGTCACCCCTAACTTTGCCTCAAGTTTAGTAGAAAAAACCTGCACCGCTTCGCGGGCTTGCAACATAGTGCGCTGGTGTGGATGTAAAACGTGTATATTGGCCATAAGGGAATCACAAAGATAATAGATTGAAGACGCCATATTAGTATTGCTAACGCCCATAAACAACCTCGTTGACGACTAGAGGAGGATTACCATTTTTTATATATCTTTTTGAAAGCAATATATAACTTTTAAGTATTAGACACTGTGCTCAATGTTGGTAATATCCCCTCAGCGCAAATAAAAATAAAAAGCGCAATAAGAAAAAAATATACCCTTTGGCTTAATAATAAAAATAAACCAGCCACAGAAAGCAGCTCAACCGAGCTGCTTTTTTTATGTCTTTTATTTGGTTATTGGCGGACGCATTCCTTAGTTAGCATCCAATCAGACAAACTTAATAGACGATTCTTGAGTTGCTCGTATTCAGCCTGTCCAGCTTTTGAGTCACCACTGCCATCTACCAAAAACAAAACTGGCCAGTACAATACACCGCCTACAAACTCCAAACGCTCCATTTTCGCGTCTTCATCTCTCACTCCTGCTATATCCTTTGCCTGCACAGTAATACGCCTGGCCTCTGAATACAGCTGGTCACAGCTAAATGCATCATAACCCACCGTAAAGCTAGGCAAGTTATCCGTTGCGCCATTACTTAAACTAGGATTTGAATTTGAAGCGGAGTTGGCACAAGCCACAAGCCACATACAAGCTAATACCATAATGATTTTATTCATGAATTTCCATATCTCTTACTTAACACTTAACAAAGACAACGTTTATAGTAGCAAGTTCCTCAGTGCTTTAAGTTATCAGAAAGCTAACACCAGACAGCAATATCTAATTGAATGTGTAATATCCACAAAAAAGCCGATCAGTGATCGGCTTTTTTAATATCATTGTGACTTCACTAGATAGTACTTAACCAACTTAACTTACTTAGGTGCGCGCTTACGTGCATTTTCTGTAAGTAGACGCTTACGTAAACGAATAAAGTTAGGTGTAACTTCTACCAGCTCATCGTCTTCAATAAACTCAAGCGCTTGCTCTAGTGAGAAACGGATAGGTGGGCTAAGCACGATGTTTTCATCAGTACCTGCAGCACGGATGTTAGTAAGTTGCTTACCCTTGGTTGGGTTAACTGCTAAATCATTACCACGGCTATGAACGCCAATCAACATACCTTCGTATACATCAATGTTTGGCTCCACCATCAAACGTCCACGTGTTTGTAAGTTAAACAAAGCAAAAGCTAAGATCTTGCCTTTAACCATAGACACTAATACACCCTTCTCACGCTCAGCTAGAGCACCTTGTTTCACTTGACCATAGTGGTCAAACACAGAAGTCATTACACCACTGCCAGAAGTTAAGGTTAAGAACTGACCTCGAAAGCCAATCAAACCGCGTGAAGGAATAATAAACTCTAAACGAGTGCGGCCTTTACCATCTGGTTCCATGTTAGTCATTTCCGCTTTACGGCGACCCATTTCTTCCATCAAAGAACCCTGGTGCTGATCTTCACAATCGATCAATACTGATTCGTATGGCTCCATCTTCACGCCATCTACTTCTTTTTCGATAACCTGTGGACGGCCTACACCCATCTCAAAACCTTCACGACGCATGGCTTCAATTAACACTGACAAGTGCAACTCACCACGGCCTGACACTACGAAACGATCTGGCGAGTCGCCTGGCTCAACACGCAAAGCAACGTTATGAATTAACTCACGATCTAAACGGTCGCGGATGTTGCGACTGGTTACAAATTTTCCGTCTAAGCCAGCAAACGGTGAATCGTTCACTTGAAAGGTCATAGATACGGTTGGTTCATCAATGCTTAGAGCAGGTAATGCTTCAACATGATCTGGGTGACAAATCGTATCAGAAATATTAAGCCCATCTATACCTGTAACACAAACGATATCGCCCGCTTGAGCTGTGGCTACATCAATACGCTCAAGGCCCATATAACTCATTACATTTTGTAGCTTAGCTGCACGCACCTTGCCATCAGATGCAACGACTTTGATTTGCTGACCTACTTTCATGCTACCGCGTTTAATACGGCCTACACCGATAACGCCAACATAGCTTGAGTAGTCAAGGGCAGAAATTTGCATCTGCAAAGGACCTTCAAGATCTACATTGGGAGACTTAACATTTTCAACTAATGATTCAAACAGTGGCGTCATATCATCAGCCATGTTGTCCGGCGATGTACCAGCGATGCCATTAATGGCAGAGGTGTACATTACAGGGAAGTCTAACTGCTCGTCTGTGGCACCTAAAGAGTCAAACAAGTCAAACACTTGATCCATAACCCAATCAGGACGTGAGCCAGGACGGTCAATTTTGTTGATTACTACGATTGGGCTAAGGCCCTGCTGAAATGCCTTTTGCGTCACAAAACGTGTTTGTGGCATCGGGCCATCTACAGCATCAACCAATAACAACACACAATCTACCATAGATAAAACACGCTCAACTTCACCACCAAAATCGGCGTGCCCTGGTGTGTCTACGATGTTGATATGGTAACCGTTCCAGCTTACAGCGGTGTTTTTTGCTGTAATGGTAATACCGCGCTCTTTTTCTTGGTCGTTAGAGTCCATAAGGCGTTCAGTGCCTTGGTCACGACGATCTAGGGTGCCGGATTGTTCTAGCAACTTGTCTACCAGGGTGGTTTTACCATGGTCTACGTGGGCTACAATCGCCACATTTCTTAACTTTTCGATCATCTCACTACTCCAAACGGCCTCAATAGAACACGGCCAAGATACGTATGGGCGCGACTTGAGTGCAGCGCCAAAAAAATGCAGCGCGAATTATAGCAAAACTAACCAGACAACACAGCACTTAAGGTGCAAACAAGGAGGTTATTTCTTTGAGATTTGTGTTTTTTTAAATATCGCACTAGTATGGTGCAATATTGGTTTAAAAGTGACTCCTTTTAGTGCAAAATACCTAAACAAAAACATCTGGCTCATAGCGTTTTTGAAAAAAAATACAATAACTCATAGTAAATAGAGTAATCGACTAAAAAAATCATGGAATAATATCCAAAATGGCGCAGATTAGTCTTTTTTTACGCTTTGAAGAAATTAAAGCAAAGTTGGCACGCGCGTTGCTATACTATAACTAGTAATGCCAGCTCATCCGCTGGTAACCGAACATGTAACCCACTGGCACTAAGCTGGTTTTTATTGGAGAGACTCTATGTCTGCAAATACCATTAAGATGATCGAAGACAGCGAAGCACGCTGGGTCGATTTACGTTTCACTGACACCAAAGGCAAAGAGCACCACGTGACCATTCCGGCTCGCGTTGTAGATGAAGATTTCTTTTCTGAAGGCCAAATGTTTGACGGCTCATCAATTGCTGGCTGGAAAGGCATTAACGACTCCGATATGATCATCATGCCTGATGATAGTTCTGCAGTACTAGATCCATTCACCGAACAAACTACTGTAAATGTGCGTTGTGACGTTATTGAGCCTGCCACCATGCAAGGCTATGATCGTGATCCGCGCTCAGTTGCAGCCCGAGCTGAAGAATACCTAAAATCTACAGGCATCGGCGACACTGCCTTCTTTGGCCCAGAGCCAGAGTTTTTTGTATTTGATGATGTTAAGTGGAAAGCCGATATGCAAGGCGCCATGTACGAAATCAATTCTGAAGAAGCAGCTTGGCAGTCTAACGCAACTATTGAAGGCGGCAACACTGGCCACCGCCCAGGCATTAAGGGTGGTTATTTTCCAGTACCTCCAGTGGACTCATCTCACGACATGCGTGGCGCAATGTGCGATGCCATGGAAGCGATGGGCGTTGAAGTTGAAGTACATCATCATGAAGTGGCAACCGCTAACCAAAACGAAATTGGCACACGGTTCAACACGCTAATCCGCAAGGCTGACGAAGTACAGATTATTAAATACTGCGTACACAATGTTGCCCACGCCTACGGCAAGACCGCTACCTTTATGCCTAAGCCAATTGTTGGTGACAACGGTTCTGGCATGCATGTGCATCAGTCTATTGCGAAAGATGGCGTTAACCTTTTTGCTGGTGACGGCTATGGTGGCTTGTCAGATATGGCTTTGTATTATATCGGCGGCATCATTAAGCACGCTAAAGCTCTTAACGCGTTTACCAACGCCTCTACTAACGCTTACAAGCGTTTAGTTCCAGGTTTTGAAGCTCCTGTTATGCTAGCTTACTCAGCTCGTAACCGCTCTGCGTCTATTCGTATACCCTATGTAAGTAACCCACGCGGTCGTCGCGTAGAAGTGCGCTTCCCTGACCCCACTGCTAACCCATACTTGTGCTTTGCAGCATTGCTAATGGCAGGCCTTGACGGCATCCAGAACAAGATCCACCCAGGCGATGCAGCTGATAAGGATTTGTATGACCTTCCAGCAGAAGAAGCAGCGGCTATTCCTACAGTAGCTAGAAGCTTAGAAGAAGCACTTGATAGTTTGGAAGCAGATCGCGAGTTCTTAACCCGTGGCGGCGTATTTACTGATGAAATGATTGACGCTTACATTGAGCTTAAAAATGGCGAAGTAGAAGCTGTAAACAGCGTAACTCACCCTGTTGAGTTTGGCCTTTACTACTCTTGCTAATCTGATAATAAAAGCCCTCTAAGGAGGGCTTTTTAAGCAAAGCGTGTGCACTATTTTGGTGCGCTATATTTTTACAGCGATGATCAAAGGGAGTGCAATGCCTAATCCACAGCAAACAAGCAACGCTCTAGCCGGCCTGGTTAATCACTTAACTACGGCCATCGTTTTAATTAACGCTCGTATGGAAATTGTTGCTCTGAACCTAGCTGCCGAAAATTTGTTTCGTGCCAGCCATTATCAGATGCAGCTAGAACCTGTCAGTAACTTATTATTACTTGACCCTCTTTTAAAACAGCAGCTAGAGCACAGCTCGAAACAACAACAATCTTTCACTAGCCGTGACACCCAGATACAACAAACCAATGGTCGGATGTTATGGGTAGACTTGAGCGTGACCGCAGTGGATGAACACGGCAGCTTGGCCCTAGAAATTCAGCCTTTAGAACGTGTGAAAAAGCTCACGCAAGAAGCCCGCATGTCCACCCAACAGCAGACATCGGCAAATCTTGTGCGTAACCTTGCCCACGAGATAAAAAACCCCCTAGGTGGAATTCGTGGTGCTGCACAACTCTTACAACGCGAGCTAGACCCCTCACTCCACGAGTTTACCGACATCATTATCTCTGAAGCTGATCGTTTAAGAGATCTTGTTGACCGGTTAGTTGGCCCACAACGTCAAACGCAAAAGCAACGCTACAACATCCACCAAGTGTTGGACAAAATTGAGCAGCTGTTGAAAGCCGAAGCAGGTGAGCAAATACAACTAATACGCGACTATGATCCTAGCTTACCAGAGCTTCTTATTGACGCTAACCAGATCACTCAAGTGCTGCTAAATGTAGGTCGTAATGCATTACAATCACTGCTTGAGAATGACATTCAGCCTGGACAAATCAGCCTAAAAACAAGAGCCGTTAGGCGCTTTACCATAGGCAACACCTGTCATCGTCTGGTGTGTTGTATCAGCATTATTGACAATGGCCCAGGCATAGCAGCAGATCTTATAGAAGATATTTTTTTCCCCCTAGTCACTCGTCGTGCCCAGGGCACGGGCTTAGGATTAAGTATAGCCCAAAGCCTTATACAGCAGCACCAAGGCCTTATTGAATGTAATAGCCAAAAAGGCCAAACCTGCTTTAATATTTATTTACCCATGGAGAATAACCCATGAGCCAAGATGTATGGATTGTAGATGATGACCATGCTATTCGCTGGGTGCTAGAGCGCGCCTTACAACAGGCAAAGATAACCAGTCGTAGTTTTGAAAATGGTCAGCAGTTGCTGGACGCACTTGACTTTGACGCCCCTAATTTAATTATTAGCGACATTCGCATGCCAGGCCTTGATGGCCTAACCCTATTACAACGCCTGCAGCAGCAGGTTGAACATATCCCCGTCATTATTATGACGGCTCACTCAGATCTAGATAGCGCTGTTGCCTCTTATCAAGGCGGCGCATTTGACTATTTGCCCAAGCCGTTTGACATAAATGACGCAGTAGCCTTGACGCAACGAGGCCTGCAACATGCACAACAACAAGCAGTCCCAACAGCACCTGAACCACAAAAGCCTAGCGCTCAAATAATTGGTGAAGCACCTGCCATGCAAGAAGTGTTTAGAGCTATTGGTCGTCTGTCACAATCCAACATGACGGTCATGATCAATGGTGCCTCAGGCACTGGTAAAGAGCTAATTGCTCAAGCGTTGCATCAACACAGCCCAAGAGCTAAGCAGCCTTTTATTCCCTTGAACATGGCTGCGATTCAAAAAGACCTCATCGAATCAGAACTGTTTGGTCATGAAAAAGGTGCGTTTACAGGCGCGGTTAGCCAGCGTAAAGGCCACTTTGAACAAGCTCATGGGGGCACATTATTGCTCGATGAAATTGGCGATATGCCAGCCGAAGCTCAAACCCGACTATTAAGAGTGTTAGCTGATGGCGAGTTTTATCGCGTGGGTGGTCATAATTTAGTCAAAGTAGATGTGCGCATTATTGCAGCTACCCATCAAGACTTAACCAAACGTGTAGAGCAAGGATTGTTCCGAGAAGATTTATTTCATAGACTTAATGTTATCCGTATTCCTTTGCCAAATCTAAACCAGCGTAGCGAAGATATTCCAGCGTTAGCCAGACACTTTTTAGTGAGTAGCGCCAAAGAGCTTGCGGTTGAAACAAAAACCCTTTCTAGTGCCGCCGCCGCTCATTTACAAACATTTGATTGGCCTGGCAATGTGCGCCAACTAGAAAATGTATGCCGCTGGTTAAGTGTTATGGGCAGTGGCAACCAAATATTAGTGAGTGACCTGCCACCAGAGTTGCATGCACAAACGACCAAACCCAGTGTACAAGACAGTTGGCAAGAAGCTCTTTCAAGATGGTCTAAAAGAGAATTGCAACTTAATCAGCAACCACTTTTAGACAAAGCTTTGCCTGCGTTTGAAACCATTATGATTCAAGAAGCCCTTAAGTACACAAATGGCCGCCGCAGAGAAGCAGCTCAGCTATTGGGCTGGGGCAGGAATACACTCACTAGAAAAATTAACGAGCTTGGGCTTTAGCTTCAGTTGTTCAAGTGTGTTGTAATAACGCCATCTGTAACAAATACTAAGGTTGTTACTAAAACATTAGTTGATTGTTGAAAGTATACATTTGCCTAGAGACTTAAAAATACCATGTTACACGTTGTACTATTTGAACCAGAAATTCCTCCAAATACAGGCAATATTATTCGTCTATGCGCAAATACAGGATTTCAGCTACATTTAATTGAACCCCTAGGCTTTAAACTAGAAGACAAGGCGCTAAGGCGTGCTGGATTAGATTATCATGAATGGGCGCGCATGCAGGTGCACAAAAGCTACGACGATTTCATTGCAAGTGTAGCGCCTAAAACCATTTACGCCATGACTACCAAGGGCAGTGATTGTTTCAGTAAGGCAAAGTTTAAAAAGCATGACGCTTTATTGTTTGGCCCAGAAAGCCGTGGCCTACCTGAGGAGATCAGGGAGAGATGTGATGGTAGAATTCGCCTGCCCATGACGGCAGAAAGCCGCAGTTTGAACTTATCAAATTGTGCGGCTATTACAGTTTATGAAGCATGGCGCCAACTTAATTACGAAGGCGCAAGCTAAGCAAACTAATATTTAGTGAGTTTGTTCTGGAGCAGGTTCGCTTTCTTCACCTGGAGCAGCTGGAGCAGCTTGAGCAGCTTTTTGAGCCATGTTCTGTGCAAACAAAGCATCAAAATTTACAGGCGCAAGCATTAACGCAGGGAAACTACCACGTTGCACTAAGCTATCAACAGCTTCACGAGCATACGGGAATAGAATATTAGGACAAAATGCACCTAATACTTGACCCATGGACTCTTGTGGGACATTGGCAATGTGGAACAAGCCTGCTTGCTGAACTTCAGTTAAGTAAACCGTCTTATCTTCCGCTTTAGCAGTGATAGTGATACGCAAAACCACCTCAAAAGAAGTTTCGTTAAGCTGGCGGGCTTGGCTATTTAAATCTACGCTCACTTCTGGCTTCCACTCTGCTGTGAAAGACTGTGGTGAATTAGGTGACTCAAAAGACAAGTCTTTTAGATAGACGCGCTGAATCATAATTTGTGGTTGGCCACTATTTTCTGGTGCTGGTGCTGGTGCTGGTGCGCCTTTTTCTTCTTCGCTCATGCTTAATTCTCTTTGATATAATTTATATGGAGTTACTTCGTTTACGAGGCAACTAGCAAGGGATCTAACTTTTGCTGGCGATCCAACAGATACAGTTCATCACAGCCACCAATAGCATCGCCATTGATTATAATTTGCGGCACTGAGCGCCGACCTGTAATTTGCATCATGTGTTGACGTAAATCATTACGCTGATCTACATTAATTTCTTCGTAGGCTACGCCTTTGCTATCAAGCAACCGTTTTGCTCGAAAGCAAAAGCCACATAGATTAGAGCTATAGATCGTCACCTTGTTAGCCGTTTTTGCTGGTGCGTTTTGGGTCATGTACTTAGCCTTTGTTTTAACGCTATTATTTACGAACAAGTGGCAAATTTTGCCCTGTCCATTCAGCCATACCACCTGCCATACGCGACACGTTAGTGTACTCTGCCTTTTTTAACAGATTGGCAGCACCAGATGCTGTCTGACCAGTCTTACATATAATAACAATGGGTTTGTTCTTGTGTTTTTCAAGCTCTGACATACGTTTTGTTAAATCTGCAAAAGGAATGTTTTTAGAACCAATCACACGTCCTGCTTTAAAATCTGCAGGTGTACGAATATCTAACAGTAAAGCATCTTCTGCGTTGGATAACACAGTGGCTTGTTGGGGAGAAACAGACGGGGCAGCTTTGCGCCTTTCTGTGATCAGTAACACCGACAATGTTAGCAGTAAGGCCAAAACCATTTCCCAGTGATTGATTGCAAATTCGATGTAACGTTCCATAAGTTTTATTATTCCAAACGATTTATAGGTTCTGGGCCGTCATAAGGACGACAAGTCCGGCAGCATTATACGCCATAGCATGGATAAATTGGAGGCAGACTGCTAAAATATAAAGCCCTATTTGCCAATAAAAGACACCATGACTACTTCTAGCCCAAAAGCCCTCATCATTCTTGACGGATGGGGACAAAGCAAATCATCTACTTCCAATGCCATTGAAGCTGCAATTACCCCTACTTGGGATGCTCTTTTAGCAAACCACTGCCACAGCTTAGTAGGCACTTCTGGGGCTGATGTAGGCTTGCCCGATGGACAAATGGGCAACTCAGAAGTAGGGCATATGAATATTGGCGCTGGTCGCGTTGTGTATCAAAATTACACCCGCATTAGCAAAGCCATAAAAGATGGCGACTTTAATACCAATTCAGTCATTTTAGCTGCCATTGATAAAGCCGTAGCAAATAAAGGCACAGTACATATTTGCGGATTATTATCTGATGGCGGCGTGCATAGCCATCAAGATCATTTGTTTGCTGCGTGTCAGCTGGCCCATAAACGCGGCGCTTCATCTATTGTAGTGCATGCCTGGCTAGATGGCAGAGATACTGCGCCAAACTCAGCGCAAAATTATATCCAGGCACTGATGGATGTACTGGAACCTCTAGGTGGCCGCATTGGCAGCTTATGTGGTCGCTACTATGCCATGGACCGAGACCAACGCTGGGAGAGGGTAGAAAGTGCATATCGTGCAATGCGTTATGGTGAAGCAGAACATGAATGTTTGTCGGCTCTAAGTGCATTGCAAGAGTCTTACCTGAATAATAATACTGATGAGTTTGTGCCTGCAACGGTGATTGTAGATCAGGCAGGCCAAGCGGCTACCATAGAAGATGGTGACACTGTGATTTGTGTTAACTTTAGACCAGATCGCACCCGCGAAATAACCCAAGCTTTTGTAGATGAAGAGTTTGATCATTTTGATCGAGGAGATACTCTTGATCTTGCTGAATTTGTGATGATGACTCAATACAGCGCCAATATAGACACGGCATGCGCTTTTCCTCCCAGTGATTTAAAAAATGACATTGGCGAAGTGATGGCGAATAATGGAAAAACCCAGCTGCGTATCGCTGAAACTGAAAAATACGCTCACGTCACCTTCTTTTTTAGTGGGGGCCAAGAAACACTTTACCCAGGAGAAAGCCGCGAACTTATTCCTTCACCTGACGTTGCCACCTATGACTTACAACCACAGATGAGTGCACCAGAACTTACAGACAAACTTGTAGCGGCTATAGAAAGTTGCAACTATGATTTAATCGTATGTAATTTTGCTAACGCAGATATGGTGGGACATACTGGCAAATTTGACGCTGCCGTAAAAGCTGTTGAAGCCGTAGATGCTTGCCTTGCACGCATTATTACTGCTTTAGAAAAAGTAGATGGTGAAGCCTTAATTACTGCTGATCATGGCAACGTAGAACTTATGACGAACCCCACTACTGGGCAGCCCCATACAGCCCATACTTTGTGGCCTGTACCTTTAGTGTATGTAAGCAGCAGAAATGGCAATGCCAAACTGTCCTCGGGTGTACTGGCAGACTTAGCACCTACACTGCTGCACTTAATGAACTTGGATCAACCCAAAGAAATGACTGGTCATAATTTGGTTGAATTTAACTAAGTTGCGCACTATAGCTCACTTAACTCTTGGGTTGCTGCTTGTGTTGAGCACCTACTTATCTGCCGATACTGAGCAGCAAGTAAAGCAACGCGTGCAGCAACTCCAAAGTGATATTGGTAGCTTACAGACTTGGCTTAAAACCGCACAAAGCCAAGCCTCTGACATACAACAACAGTTACAAAAAAGTGAAAAAAAAATAAGCTCCCTAAGTAAAGCGATCAAAGAAAATAAACACACAAGCCAACAGTCCACCTCACTTCTTGAAAAACTAGAACTACAATCAAGCCACTTCCAAGATGCCTTAGCAGAGCAAGAACAGCTGTTAAGTAGCCAGTTACAACGCCAATATCAACAGGGTAAAAGCTCCACCAGTAGCGTACTGCTTAGCTTGGATAACCCTTCCGCCTTAGCTCGCAACATGGCGTACTACCAGTATTTAAACCAAGCCAGTGCTGAACAAATGGCTGCTTATCGCCAGACCTTAGACGGACTGACTCAAGTACAACAAGAGCAAGCTGATATCACCCTGGAGTTGCAGCAACAGGCACAAAAGTTAAACGCCCAAACGCAAAGCTTAAAACAAGCTAAAACTAAACTTTCGAGCACTCTTAACGCTTTAAATAGCGTAAAGCTGTCAAAAGCTCAGCGCTTGAGCAACGCTAAAACCGATCAAATACAAGCACAAGACTTGCTAGAGCAGATACAAATCGCCCTTGCCAAAGCCAATATCCAAGTTGCTGATACCCCACTGGCTAGGGCTAAAGGCCTTTTACCTTGGCCACTAAAAGGTAAAGTGCTCAATCGCTTTGGTGTATCACAAATCAGCTACCCTTTAAGCCAACAAGGCTGGTTGATTGCCGCTCCAGAAGGCTCAGACGTGAAGGCCATACATGGTGGGCGTGTGGTCTTTTCAGATTGGTTAAAAGGCTATGGATTAGTTATCATGCTAGATCATGGTGATGGGTTTTTAAGCTTATATGGACACAATCAAGCACTTTATTTGTCCACTGGCGAGCAGGCTGCAGCACAGCAGCTTATCGCAAGTAGTGGTAAATCTGGCGGTAATACTCAAGCTGCCTTATACTTTTCATTACGCCAACAAGGCAATCCTTTAAATCCTAAACAATGGTTGCAATAAAACACGCTATGAGAAATAAACTCACCAAGCTAACTACAAAAAAACCATTTAGAAAATCTGTTGCGCACCTGATTTTAGCTTTTTTTCTGGGCAGTTTTAGCGTTTCACAGACCCTTGCCGACACTCCACCACAGCAAGTTAGCGTCGCGCCTGCTGGTACGAATGTGGATAAAGCTGTGCCGCTAGCACAGCTACAGGCCTTCGTGGCTGTATATGAACGTATCCGCCAAAATCATGTCACACCCAAAACAGATGCACAGCTACTGCAGCTGGCACTTGAAGGTTTGATTTTAAAACTTGACCGCTTTTCCAGCTATTTAGATGCGCAAGACATGGCAGCATTACAACAAGATACCAAGGGAGAATATCCAGGTATTGGCATAGAAATAGTCCCTGAGGGAAACTTTATTCGGATTATTACACCCATCGACAATAGCCCAGCATCTCGTGCGGGTATAAAGCCTGGGGACTGGATTACTCACGTACAAGATGAAACTATAAAAGGGCTAGATGTACATGACATAGTGCAGCTGATGGCAGGTGATATTGGCTCTTCAATTACACTGACGATATTGCGTAATGGGGAAACCTTTAGCGTTACCTTAACGCGTGAAATCATCACTACCAAGAGTGTTCGCAGTGAGCTAATGTCAGGCAATGTGGGCTATCTGCGTATTAGTCTTTTTCAAGATCAAACTGGAGAAGATTTGATAACACAAATGCAGGCCTTAAAAAAAGCTGGGGCTGATCGCTGGGTATTGGATTTAAGAAATAATCCCGGGGGCACTTTGTCTGCAGCAGCAAAAGTAGCTGATGCATTTTTAACTAAAGGTGTCATCGTGACTACCCAAGCCCGTCAAATTGAAGACAACCTCCGTTTTGAGGCTAGTAATGCAGACCCAAGTGAAGGTTTGCCTTTAATGGTGTTAATAAACAATGGTAGCGCCTCAGCTTCAGAAATAGTGGCAGGTGCTATAAAAGACCATAAACGTGGCCAACTTATGGGGGATACTAGCTTTGGCAAAGGCTCTGTTCAATCTATCATTTCACTGCCACAAGGCGCAGGTGTTAAGCTCACAACGGCATACTACTTCACACCGGCTGGCCATAACATTCACTTAAAAGGCATCGAGCCTGACTTAAGTGTAAGTAACACAGATACAGACGCTCAAGATGACCTGCAGCTAACCACCGCTATAGAGCTGCTTAAATCTACAGTTACTAAAAAATAATATAATGCACAAACTGAACAAGTTATCCAAAAAAATGTCCCAGTTTCAGCACTGTCTTATTGGGTGTCTATGGTTCTGGTTTATGACCAGCGCACATTTAGTTAAAGCAGATGTTTTTCAGCCTTCTATGGTCATTATCATCGACGACTTAGGCTATAACCTTGCCAACGGGTTAGGCATCATAAACTTACCAGGGCCTATTACTTTGGCTGTAATACCCCACACCCGACATGGCGCTTCATTAGCTAGCACTGGAGCTAAAGTAGATAAAGAGATCATGCTTCATGTGCCAATGCAAAATCATGCGGGTATTAAGCTTGGCAAAGGCGGACTTACTTTAGGTATGGATGAGAAAACCTTTAAAGATATATTACGAAAGGATGCCGCTAACATTCCCTTCACTCAAGGGTTAAATAACCACATGGGTAGCGCACTAACGGAACAAGCCTTACCCATGCTGTGGACGATGGATGTGGCCAAAGAGCTAGAGCTATTTTTTGTAGATAGTCGCACCAGTGCCACAAGTGTCGCCTGGCAACAGGCCATAGCGCAAAATGTGCCCACACTTAAACGGGATGTATTTTTAGACAATGACACCAGCACTGAAGCTTTAGAGATCCAATTTCAACAAGCTATGGATGTTGCCCGAAAAAATAAATTCGCTGTACTTATTGGCCACCCTTACCCAGAGACGATAGCTTTTTTAAGCCAGTCTCTTGGTAAACTGGATGAAGCAGGCATAAAGCTTGTTTCAGCCTCGGCGCTCATTGAGCTGCTAAAGCCGCATCTCGATACCCTTTGAGGCCATATATTTTTTGGCTTGAGGAATAGTGTATTCGTTGAAGTGAAAAATACTAGCCGCTAACACTGCATCAGCCTTACCTTCAGTAACACCTTCTACTAAATGATCTAAGTTACCCACACCGCCAGAAGCAATCACAGGCACAGACACTGCGTCACTTATAGTGCGCGTGACACCTAGATCATAACCATTTTTTACACCGTCTTGGTCCATACTGGTAAGTAGTATTTCACCAGCACCATAATTAACCATCTTGATCGCCCACTCGACCGCGTCAATGCCTGTAGCTTTGCGCCCACCATGAGTGAAAATTTCCCACCGTAATGGCTCACCAGGGCCACTGACTTGCTTGGCATCGATAGCTACCACAATGCACTGCACACCAAAACGATCTGCTGCTTGCTGGACAAAATCTGGGTTAAAAACTGCGGCAGAATTGATGCCTACTTTGTCTGCACCGGCGTTGAGCATACGGCGAATATCTTCGCAGGTTCTTATGCCACCACCCACAGTGAGAGGGATGAACACCTCACTAGCCATTTTTTCAACCGTGTGCACCATAGTGTCACGGTTTTCATGGGTAGCACCTATGTCTAAAAAGGTAATTTCATCAGCACCCTGCTCATTATAGCGCTTAGCTACCTCCACAGGATCGCCAGCGTCTCTAATATCAACAAACTGCACGCCTTTAACAACACGGCCGTTGTTAACGTCTAAACAGGGAATAATGCGTTTAGCTAAACCCATGAGAGTATCCTTAAAATAGGTAAAAGTTAGCTTGCGTCACAATAAGCTTGAGCTGCGGCTAAATCTAATGTGCCTTCATAAATAGCTCGACCAGTGATAGCACCTATAATGCCATCTCCAGCAACAGCTGCAAGTGCGCGCACATCATCCATATTAGTCACACCACCAGAAGCAATTACAGGGATACCTGCTGCTTGGGCTAAATGACGCGTGGCTTCTACGTTCACACCCTGCATCATGCCGTCCCGGGCAATGTCGGTATAAACAATAGAGCTAACCCCATCATTAACAAAGCGTTTAGCCAGATCTACTGCCTTCACATCGGTGACTTCTGCCCAGCCTTCTACAGCTACCATGCCATCGATTGCATCTAGACCTACAATAATACGTCCAGGAAAATCACGACACGCTTGAGTAACAAAATCTGGATCACGTACTGCTTGAGTGCCAATAATTACATACTCAACACCTGCTTGCAGGTAAGCTTCGATAATCTCTACATTGCGTATACCACCACCAATTTGTATCGGCAGTTTTGGGTGCGCCATGGCGATAGCTTTAACGATATCTCCATTGACAGGGTTACCTGCAAAAGCACCGTTTAAATCCACTAAATGCAACCTTCTGCACCCTGCATCAACCCACTGACTGGCCACTGATACTGGGTCTGCAGAAAATACAGTAGACTCCTCCATACGGCCTTGACGTAAGCGTACACATTCACCATCTTTTAAATCGATGGCAGGAATCATTAACAAAGGGGTTTGAGACATAGATTATTTGCGGCAGTATTTAACTACCGTCCCACTGTAGAAAGTTTTGTAAAAGTTTAAGGCCAGCAGAGTGACTTTTTTCTGGATGAAACTGAACTGCAAACACGTTTTCTAGCGCTAAAGCCACATCAAATTCTAGGCCATAATTACACGTAGCTGCTACAAGATGACGTGCTTGGGTGCGCACATAATAGCTGTGCACAAAATAAAATCGGCTATTATCTTCAATACCATGCCAAAGTTTGTGAGGCTTTTGCTGCACTTGGCTCCAGCCCATGTGTGGCACTTTCAGATGCGCTTGTTGCACACTAGGTTGGTCGCCAAAAAAAGATACATCTCCTGGCAACTCACCCAAGCAATCCACTCCACCATTTTCACTAGAGTGCTGCATAAGCGCCTGCATGCCCACACAAATACCTAAAATTGGTTTCTTGCCCATTTGGTCGGCTACAATCTGATCGACGCCCAGACGTTTAATCTCGGCCATACAGTCACGCATAGCACCTACACCAGGCAGAACAACACGATCACAGGCTTCAATTTTAGCGGCATCGTTTGTCACATAAACGCGGGTATCTGGACAAACATGCTCTAGGGCTTTGGCAACAGAGTGTAAGTTGCCCATACCATAGTCAATTACTGCAACGGATTTCATAACGAGCCTATCAATACAGAGCTTATAAACTGCCTTTTGTCGACGGCATCATTCCTGCCATACGCTCATCAGCACTTAAGGCCATGCGCAAAGCACGACCAAAGGCTTTAAAGACTGTTTCTGCTTGGTGATGCGCATTTTTACCACTAAGGTTGTCGATGTGTAGCGTAAGCTTGGCATGATTTACAAAGCCACGGAAAAACTCATCAAACAAATCCACATCAAAACCACCAATGCGACCACGAGTGTATTTAACATGATTAAACAATCCTGGGCGACCAGAAAAATCCATCACTACACGGCTTAAGGCCTCATCAAGCGGAACATAAGCAGATCCGTAACGGGTCAGACCTTTTTTGTCGCCCACAGCTTGGTCAATGGCCATGCCTAGGGTAATGCCCAAATCTTCCACTGTGTGGTGGGCATCGATATGTAAATCACCTTTGGCATTAATATCTAAATCTATTAGGCCATGACGTGCAACCTGTTCTAACATGTGGTCTAAGAAAGGCAGCCCAGTAACACAACTAAACACACCAGTGCCATCTAAATTAACACTGACTGTAATTTGAGTTTCTAAGGTATTACGTTCTACGGTGGCGGTACGTGCCGACATGAGGTGTCCTCGCGTTTAAAAAAAGTATAGCTACACAATATGCTTAGATTATACGACCTTTAAGCACTTATTTACACAGCACAAACGCACCAAAAAGCGATAAAACAATTGTATAATTGCTAATACTTACGTTTACTCACTCACAAGCCATCAATTAATGATTACAAACGCCTCTTTTGCCAAAGAACTACTCATATGGTTTGACCAACATGGACGCAATCACCTGCCTTGGCAAAAAGACCGCACAGGCTATCGCGTGTGGGTATCTGAGATCATGCTGCAGCAAACCCAAGTAATCACTGTGATACCCTATTTTGAGCGCTTCATGGCCCGCTTTCCAACGATTACAGACTTAGCAGAGGCGCACAGTGATGAGGTATTAGCTCTGTGGACAGGCCTAGGGTATTACAGCCGTGCACGCAATCTTCATGCCAGCGCTATTGAAGTGGTAGAGCAACACCAAGGTGAAATGCCAACCAGCATAGATGATCTTGTATCACTCAAAGGCATTGGCAGATCTACTGCAGGGGCTATTATAAGCCAAGCCTATAATGACCAAGGCGTAATACTAGATGGTAATGTGAAACGACTACTGACTCGTTTATATGCCATTAAAGGGTGGCCTGGGCAAAGTCAAATAGACAAACAACTGTGGGAGATAGCTACAAAGCTGACACCCACAACGCGCAATGCTGATTATACTCAAGCGATCATGGACATAGGCGCAACCATCTGCAAACCCAAACAACCCTTGTGTGTGGCCTGCCCTATGCAAGCAAGGTGCAAGGCGCTAGCAGAAGACCAAGTAGCCACCATACCTACACCTAAGCCAAAAAAACTAATACCACACAAAACCATCAGCGTGTTATTAATCAAAAATAAGCAGGGACAAACTCTTCTAGAGCAACGGCCAAACACAGGTATTTGGGGCGGGCTTTGGAGCTTGCCAGAGTTTGCCGACCTAAAGAGCCTGCAAACACAGCTAGCCTTAGATGGCTTGCCTACCAACACTCAACCTATCACGCCTATTAAGCATGTATTCAGTCATTACAAGCTCACCATAGAGCCACACCTATTGGTATTGGAGAACACACCAAAAAAAGTTTCCGAAAAAGCTAAAAGCCAGTGGTACGATACCCAACAACTGCATACAATAGGCTTAGCTACTCCAATCAAAAAACTACTCGAGAAAATCTAATGACCCGCACCGTTTTTTGCAGCAAATACAAAACCGACATGGAAGCCATGGATCGCCCTCCATTTCCAGGCGCCAAGGGACAAAAGTTATTTGAAACTTTATCCAAACAAGCATGGCAAGACTGGCTGACGCACCAAACTATGCTTATCAATGAAAAGCACTTAAACATGATGGACCCAGAAAGCAGAGCCTACTTGCAAGGTGAGCTAGAAAAATTTGCCTCTGGTGAAGATTACGACCTAGCAGATGGGTATGTTCCCCCTGCTGATTAAGTAAAACCTACTAGAATGAAGAAAATAACCAAATTTCAGCAACTTATTGTTGACAGCAAAATGCAAAACGGGTTTAATACGGCCCTCTTCTTGGTAGCGTAACACCCTGCAACCAGCACAGAAGAAAGCAAGAAGTATTGCCCGGATAGCTCAGTCGGTAGAGCAGAGGATTGAAAATCCTCGTGTCGGCGGTTCGATTCCGTCTCCGGGCACCATTTACTAGAAAAAACCCCCTAAAATACGCTAACTTCCATAAACGTGTAATTTATTCCTGTAGCACACTCATAGCACACTTTGACGACTGTATTGATCACTATTCATCTATCTTCCTGAAGCACAGGCAATCTATTTCGCCACTACTAAATCACTCAGACACCTAGATATAGCGTCTCTTAAATCATCCACTTCCGTGTCCCCAATCCCTTCAGCAGTGCAGTTATAAACAGGTCTCAGAGTGCTGGATTCAAGAATACTAATTGAAACTTCCATCGTATAACCCAGCCCCATATAAACGTCACGTGTTCCACTATTAGCATATCTTAGAATTAGTGTCTTATCCGCTTGCCCATCTGGCACTTCTGATGCTCGAATTAACCCACGCTTAAGAAGAATGTCTTCTATCCAGTCGTCTGGGCTAAATTCCTTTGTCACATACCCTGAACCTGAGAGAATACTTTTCTCAATCGGGATAACAATAAAACGATAATTGGCTATGCTTTCTGATTGTGAACTAGACACAGGTTGTAAAACCACGCCTCCACACCCAACTAACCATAGAGCAAGAATGCTAGTACTAAAAGTTTTTAACATATTATTCATACACACTCCCTGTCACTAAAACGATCTACTTTTACGTAGCACACTAATCTGCCGTATTGACCACCACCAGCATTCCCAATACACTGACCTTACTCCAATGAATTGGAACTAACTAGTGTCTACCATCAACCTACGACCCAAAAAACTGACCTTATACAAACGACCCAGAAGTCCGCTCTGGCAGTGTCGCTATAAGTTAGACAATGGTGAATGGTATCGTCAAAGCACTGGCACTGACGACCAAGCAGAAGCAGAAGATATCGCATTCAAGTTGTATTACGGTGCCGATGAACGCGACAAGAACAATCTTCCGCAGAACACTCGCAAGTTCGGCAATGTTGCTCGCTACGCTGTAACGCGTATGACTGAAGAACTTGATGCTGGTGGTGGAAAAGTCGTTTATAAAGACTATATCCGCGTCATTAACAACTACCTTATTCCTTACTTCGGCAAACAAAAAGTAGATAGTATCAACACTCGTAAATTGATGGAATACGCATCTTGGCGTGATACGAAGATGGGATCTGCTAAAGAAGAGGTTCGCATTCGTGGATTGCGGAACAGGATAAGTGACTATCAGCGACTTAAAGAAGAACTCGGCAAAGAACCGAAACCATTTAAGGCAAAACAAAGCACGATCAACACCCATAACTCAGCGTTAAATCGTGTCTTTGACGAAGCGTTATTGCGTGGCTGGATTACCGACAGTATCAAACCCACTGTACTAAACAAAGGTATTAAAACCGAAAGTCGTGGTGCTTTTTCATTGGATGAATACCAAGCAATTTACAAAGGACTTCGCTCTTGGACTGGCACTGGTCATCGCCAAGAAACTAGAGAATTACGTGAGGTTTTACGTGAGTATGTGCTGTTTTTGGCAAACACCGGCATTCGTCACGGCACTGAAGCAATAGGCATTAAGTGGTCAAACATTCGTTACTTCACTGGATTGGATAAGGAAGAATATTTAGAAGTGGCTGTAGATGGCAAGGTTGGCAAACGGCAACTTGTGGCACGCGATAACACGGCTCGTTATTTAGAGCGATTGCGTGACCTAAACGACAGCATCAAGCACCTAACGCTCAAAGAGTTGTTGTCCAAGCAATTAGATATTAATGTATTTAGAACACGTAGTGGTTACAACACAACAACTGACGCACTTAGAGGCAGTTTCAGACAGTACTTAGAGCACGCAGATATCTTACGAGACACTAATGGCGTGACTCGCAGTCTGTATTGTCTTCGTCATACATACGCCACATTTAGATTGGTTTCTGGCACTGATATTCATCAACTCGCTACTCAAATGGGAACGAGTGTGAAGATGTTAGAAACATTTTATAGCAAAGTATCCCCACAGATGAATGCTGCCATTCATAGCGGCAGATTAGAAACAATGTGGCGTGAAGAGCAAGAAGATTAGGCTCGGTCTGTTGAACTAGAAGACCCGTATCTACGACATATTAAACCTCCACTTTTAACTTCGGTTATTGATGGGGGGATTACCGATGGGACGAGAGAGTTAATACAGATTGAACGGCAGATCGAATATTTTACCTGCAGTAACCGCTGTCTGAGGAGACAAATAATGAAGAGTAATAGATTAAATTTCCAACGGTCATTAGATATAGAGGAACGGAGTGCTCTAGAGGAAGTCTTGGTCAATCCGGATTACTCAAAGCGAAAAACTCTGATTGCATTTATCATTCAAAATATCGTCACAGGAATTGATAACCTTGAAATTGCCAAGCGAGCAGTCAAGCAATTTAACTTTTCAGAATCGAAAGATCCAATCAGCACAACCCGATCTAAAGTAATTCATATCATTCACGACTTAAATTCTAGTTTGTCTGTTAGCGAAATTTTAGATAAAAGGGGAAAAGGTAATCTGGAACTCAAAAAATGGTCAGATGAAAGAATTTCAACCTCTTTGACAAAATTGCATCATGAAGCACAAGAAAACTTTACTTACACAGCAGTAAAGTTGTCAGATAAATCACTTATTTCAGTCATAGAGAAAAGAGGTTCATTTCAAGATCGATTGATAAATATTGGCATCAACCCTCGAGTACATCTGGAAGACATAGTTTGGGGGGATATTGAAGAATCTAAAGTTTTACTTAAAGAATTTTTGGAAGATATCATCCGACGTTGTGGCATCGAACAGTTAAATTCGCACAGCATGGAAACAAGTCAAAGTGCAATATTAGGGATATCTGATAATTATCATGCTGACTTTGACGAGTGTAAAAAGTATGGGTGCATCAGAAGGGTTTCAGGAGGTGCGATAAAAATCAAGATCGAGAAAATATTTGTTGATTATAAAACTGGCATTTGTAAATTGTTAAACATTAGCAAGTATACGTATGAACAGAAAATTGAGAGAAAAAGAAATTTTATTGGGGTCGATGAGTATTTAGATGTACTCAGGGGTTACCTTAAATCTGCGGGAGAAGACTGGACAGTATCAGAGTTCCATAATAATCACCCTGTCACTCACCATGGGTTACATAACAATAAGCATGAATTGAAATTTATTAACCAGTGTAACGGCGATGTAATGGCGGCGGCGTTCGGTCAAATACTCTTAGAACTATCAGGTGAGGATCAAAAAGACTTTATAATCCGCCGGTTGCCGAAAATAGTTAGGTCAATTGAATTTAAGCGTATGACTAATCCTCAAGCACGTCTTGAGGGATATGAGTTCCAAAAACTATTTTTAAAGATGTTAGTTTCTGATGATGTAGGATTAAGAGTTGGGGTCGACTTTGAATATGAAAAACAAATTGACCCTGATGCATGCCGCCACTTAGGACATAAAAAAACTTGTAAGAGTGATTTCAAATTCGAAAACTTTATTATTGATACAAAAAGATCAGTTACTTCTTCTGAGAGGATTTATGATCAAACTCAGAGATATCTTGATCATACTGACCATCTCATCCATGTAACCTTGAATCAAAAATATAAAGAAGAGAAAAGAAACAACAAAAAACTAACGACGTTAACTGTTTTCGAATTCATAGAACGAAGTCATGAGTACATCGGTACTAGTATTTCTGAAGATTGGTTATCCATTTTTGAAGACTATGCAAAAGACTCATCAAAAAGAATTAAAAAAACTCAATAACTAAAACCAAAGTTAAAAATTAAAGTATGACGAACTACTAAAGATGGTTGCGGAGTTCCGTTTGGAACATCACAACCTTACAGGTGATGAACTGGACAAGTTGGTCAAACAGATACTCAGGATAGACCAAGACAATATTCACAGTGAGCAGTAGGCGTTATAAGAGTGGGTTGCGCGGGGGTTTATCAACGAGCCAAGACCACTTATGCCACATAAAAGTTTCCCGTCTGTATTCGTATATACGGTATAGATGAATACAGACCATTCACCAACTCGCTACTCAAATGGGAACCAGCGTGAAGATGCTAGAAACATTTTATAGTAAGGTATCGCCACAAATGAACGCTGCGATTCATAGCGGTAGGTTAGAAACAATACGGCGTGAAGAACAGGAGGATTAATGGATAAGCAGTCTGAAAAAAAGCGTGCAAAACTTGTCAAGTTAAAGAACAAGTTATTAGATGGGCAACACGTTCAAAATCGTCAGTGAAGCACTTGGCTTGGCGATGGTGCATTTAAGCAAATGGAAGGCGAATGGAAACAACAGCAATCTCTTCGTGTTGACTTATCTTCCCCACCAGAAGAAATCATAGAATACAAAGAGCGACTGCAAAAAGTGAACTTACTTTATTCTCGTGCGGAGAATTACAGTCGCAGAAAACGGACTGCTGCTGCTGAAGATATGTATCACAAAAGTGAGGTGTTGGCAGAACAGTTAATTGAGTTTTTGCACGAATTTTTGCAGACTGATCAGGGTCTACAAATTTGGTTTGATCGGTTGCCAGATGAAAACAATCGTGGACTCACACCAGCATCATTACCTCAAGCCATCAACTCTCGCTCTCGTTTTAATCAAGGAGGCTGTTGTGGCTATATAAAGAAGAGCAAGCAAGAAGTGAAGATTGACGCTGTTGAGGAAGCGCTTGATAAACTTGATAACCCGAGATCTACCGCATCTGAAGTGGCTAAACTTGCTGCACAGGCTGCTCGCCTGAGAGCGATAATGAAACGGCAAGAGTAGGTATCAGAAAACATAATTAACTAGTTGCATTTATAGATTATAAAAAGGTTGTCAGTTTTGAGGGGGGGCAATCTCTGATTACTCAATCACTAATCTTCACATCGTTCTTGAAAGTTCCTGTGTTTTCTTTAGAGACAGTTCCGTTTTCATTGTAACTAACCCAATTGCTTTCTTGCGTAGACGTTTCCTATACGTTTTGAAGTAAACCCTTGCCACTAAAAAGTTGCTGCATTTACAGCGAATTTGACGTATAAATTAACGCTTCAGTCTGTTGTAATTCCGAATAATTTTGCGCCGTCAGCATTTAGACTCCAACCTGATGAATTAGAACAATAACTCATAGTTCGGTCTAATAAATATTCGCCATCTGAATTTCCAAGGTTTGCTTGATAATATTTTTTCAATTCATCAACCTGTCCATAGTCAGCACAATCAATCGCAATTCCGTTTGAAAGGTAAGGCGCATGGAATAATAGTTCAGCATCAAATGCCATGGTTCTATACTTCCCACCTAAAAATGCGATAGCACAAGAAGAGGCACATTGTTGTTTTCCAGTTATAGCGGTTTTCACTTGGTATTTCCTAAATAGGCGCCCCATTGCATAACCATCTGCAAGCAATCCACCACCTGAACTTAGGAAAACGTCATTAACAATCCAGGTTCCTTTTGAATCTATGCATTTATTTAATTGGGGTAGAAGGCGTTCAACGGCAGCAGTCGAATCAGGTCCAATAGTGCCTTCGATTTCAAGATGATCAGCAAATCCGCTGACACAAACAGATTCAGGACTGGTCCATCTGACATGACGTATCCTTAATTTGTCAATTTTTGCGTCAAGCAGAATACTATATTCACCAGTATCATTATCCCAACCATAAGTTGTGCCAAGAATGTGATGTCTTGTAGTCCCTGCGCAGGAACTTAATAGTATTGTTGCAAAAAAGATAATGATGCGTTGTCGTAAATTCATAATTAACCATAATTTATTTTAACCTGTAAGGATACCAAAATAGACTTGATATTCAAACGATTGGACTAGAACTTAGAGGTGGGGTGCAAAGATACTTCTATAATAACTGACTAGGGTTTAAATTTCACCGTTCAGACCGACCGTCAGTTTAGATAATTTTTGCGCTAAATTAATCATTATTTGAACTTCTCAGCCTGATCCTGCATAGGGATCAAAACCAAAAACAGAACGCACTATAAATACAGCAATAATGTAATTCAGGTTTATCGCATAGTAACAAAGAAATAATGTTGCTAAACTTTGAGCAGAAATGGTCATAAACCTATGACCTTTGACATTAATTACAGCAACAGAAATCTTCCAGATAGCAATAAATAGCATCACTGATGTTATGACACCACCAATAAATAGTAACATTGGTAAAAGCCCAGTCGTTGCATATGTCAGAGCATTTTGCCACCAAAGCCCTTCGTAATTTTTATATGTTCCAAACAGTGTTCCCGCTATAATATTAAATACCGCCCATACAAATACTTTGATCATTAGGCTTTTAATTACTGCCATATAAATATTCTCATCAGATTGTTAATTTCGTCGCCGATCTTCGTTCTCTGTGAATACATAGTCTTAAATTTATAACTAAAGACTATGAACTAGCCAAACAACCAAACGAGGACAGCAATTATTACGCCGATTGAAATTACGACTGAAATAATGGCAAAAAGTGTTTTAATAGCATCGTGTAGAAGAGCAAAAATCAATAACTTCGTAGAGTCCAGCCCATAAACAACTACACTAAACAGCAAAGACCACGGAAAAAATACAACTACAAGGGTGCTTATTATCGCGAACTCCCAAAAATCAAGTAGCAAATATTTGTTATCAGTTTGCTCTTTCTCCATATAGACACCTCATTGATAGCAGCCAAATCAGTCGTATGACCACCACCAGTATTCCTAATATATAAACTTTACTCTAATTAAATGAAGTCATCCAGTGACTAGCATCAACCTAGTATCCAAGAAATGTATCAGGCTTTTCGTCACGGACCATCGCATTGATGAGCATCACACCTCCCGTAACACATCACCCGCTCTCCTAAAAACGCCGATTAATGAGCATTAAATGGCGCTTCTTACAAAATTAGATAAATAAAAGTATAAAGAAGTTATACACGCGACCAAATTAATTAGCAGTACTCAAAGCGTTGCTGACATTCACGCTAAAGAATGTTTAACAGGGGCTCTCCGTCATATAGTCCCAGTCGCAAAAACGGACAGCAAGTGAACGCAGTAATGTTAGTAGCAAAGATTCGTGCTCATTGACCAGTGAGTGGAAATTAAACGAAGTTATTCAAGTAGTACCTATTCTATGACTTGGATGATCCCGCGTGAAATCGGCAGCGTAATGTATGGGGAGTAAAGCACGCTACTTCCTAAAGCATCGCAGAATAGAATGGTGACAGTAATGGAAACTATTAGATGCTCTGGCTAGGGCTTCTATGGCTCAAGTAATGACACATAAAAATTAAAACAATAATTAATTAAAGAAATACAAACAAAGCGAGATTCATATTTCTGAAAGAAATATTAAGTGAGGTGAAGTTTGTAGATTGCCCGAATCGGGCATCTTAATACGGAGAACATAATGTATGAGTTATACCAAACAAATATTTAATGAAATGAAAGCAATTGATCCAAACATCACTGTACGTGAGTTCAGTTATAGATGTGGCAAAAGCGAAGGATATTATGGCAGTTTGATATCACAGGAATTGGAGTTATCTGATGAAGCCATCATCAACTTACTTGAGACTTTAGAGATGTGGAAATTGATCACAGTCAAAACGCCAAACAATACTGTGGATAAAATTCATCAGATTGATGATGTACAAAAAAATCTCACAACTGAACTCGCTGAGAGAACGAGTACTAATCACAACACCCTAAACAATCAAGTGAGAAATCTCATAATAAAAGCAGTCGTTAATTTGTACCAAAGCAAAACAAATGCCGATACCAGCATACCGTTTGTTTTTTAATTTGAGGTATGGCAAATGAGATATAACGACATAGACCTCCTCAACACTGAAGGTGGAAGACGCAAAATTCAGCAGATGAAAGCCACCAAGCACAATAAGGACTTTACCGACTTAGCACAGATGCTCAGTTCTTTTGATATTGGTTTGTCCGACATAGATAAAAAAATGATTAGTAAAGCAAACGCAATGTATAAAGATGAAATGAAGGCTCAATTGATTGTTCTGTTAAAGCGGGTATTCAGAAATGTAGGTTTGAGTTATGAAGTTGAGAAAGCCAACCTTAAACAATCACAATGAAACCCACCATAGTCACAGAATAGTATTGTGTGATTTAGCAAACTCAGCAATCCCTTACAAAATCGGTTGACCTCCATTCTTAGGTCACATAATATTACTTATATTATGTTTATGTGATTAAGGAATACGGCAATGAAGTCAGTCTCAGCAGTAAAATCAACAGAACAAATTTCAACTGTTAGTCATATGTTAGAAAAGCACGGCGGTGAAATTTACAAGGACATCTGGCAATTAGGATTAAATGTTGCTTTGCGTATTAGCGATTTGCTCAACCTTACTTACCTGGACTTTGCTGGTGGGGAAACAATCACTGTTATTGAACAGAAGACAGGTAAATCTCGCACTATAAAACTGAACGAAAAAGCACAGACTATTGTTAAACAGCGTCAGGTACTTAACCAAAACGATAAGTATCTATTTCAGTCTGTTGGAAACCGTGCAAAGAAACTACAAAAGCCATTAAGCAGAGAAACTGTTGCTCGCAAGTTCGCAGAAGTCGGTGAGATTATTGGTGTTCATTTAGGTACGCACAGTATGAGGAAGACACGCGGTTATGCGATGTGGTCAGCAGGAGTCCCACTGGAAATCATTGCTCGTGTGCTAAATCATAGTTCGCCAGCAGTGACGATGAGGTACATTGGTTTGGAGCAGGCTGATATCAACAAAACCTATGATGACTTTGTGTTGTGAGTACAAATTACGTCGTGTTTAACACGACGTAATTATTAGATAAAGAAAAGCCGCTAAAGATAGCGGCTTTTTTGTTTGGTCTGTGATCACCACAGAGCGATTCTCTTCGTCGCAGCATATACGGTCTTCCTAAACTGTAGTGCTACATTTCTGTAGGACAACTGTTTACAATGCGGACTGAGCGCTGACGTTAACAACTCTAAAGCAGCAGTCGGTGACATCTTTACACTCTCATTGGTTAAGCGTGACAAAAACGTCAATAACAACTGATCTGGCGTCGGACCACATATATGATATGTAGAGCAACGACTGGTAAGCGCAGGGATCACTTTCGTCAGATTATTGGTCGTCAAAATCACACTGCAAATAGCAGATTTTTCTGCTGTATCTGTACAGTATGTATCTACAAAATTCTGTAGTTCATACTGTGCTTCAGTCTTTAGGCGATCAATCTCATCTATGACAATCAAACCATTCGCATTAACGCTCATTCGTTGAATGTTGAGCGTGCCAACTAACTTACCAACGTTAAAGTTAGTTGGATCAAAACTGAACTCTATACAATCGCTCAGTCCGAGGTCTGTCGCTATTTGATTAGCAATCATCGTTTTGCCCGTACCATTACTTCCGTGTAGCAATACGTTAGTGGCTATTTTTGCGTCAATGATCATAAGCAAGTCATCCTTGACCAGTTGATCAGCAAATAAGATATTTTCTAAACTCATCTGCTTTTCCTTATGCTACTTTTGCTAATGGGAGTTGATCGTTTGAAGAACTCGCTTCTGTCATCTGCTGAACTACAGCAGCGATGATTTGGGCTTGGCTTTTGCGTTGTTCAGCAGCGAACTGATTATCATCTTTTGACTGTTGGTCAACGACAAGGCTCTTTAGGCTTGCTAGTACGTTCTTAACAGTAGGCAATGAATCTACTTCAGCGACTGGGACAACCGACTGGTCAGCATTTCGGCGCACAACGATAACGCTATATTCAAGTCCTTCGTGCTTAGTAACGCTGTTCATATCGAACTCTGGTGCTTGATCAAGCGCTTTGAGCACATTGGTGATGGCATCTTCGCGACTGACTGTAGGGGTTTTTCCTGAAGCATCTGTTCGACGCACCTCCTCTACACCACCAGCATCTTTGATCCAATCGACAAGATCGACGGTTTTAACACTTTCTTTGCGAGCGATCACAAGCACTTTAGCGTAACCAGAAGCACGATTGGCGCCGATGTCGCCAAACACAACTCGAGTCACTTTCGTTTCTAACTTAGTCGCATCAAGGCGCTTAAATCCTCGATTTTTTAGTTCGGAATTGAACGCTAGTACAACATCTCGCTTTGCGGCTCGGATGGTGGCTGTTTGCTCATAACACTCGGCTAGAATGTTATACAAACTGTCATTCACATTATCGAACTTTTTAGACCACTTACTTTGCTTTTTAGCAATCGTATCTAATGATTGAATGATCACTGCGGCGGCTGCGTTTGCGATTTGCTTCTTAGTTACTGCTTTAACATTTTTCATAATTTCATACCTATTTAGTTTACGGAGGGCTTGCGTTCATCGCTTTGCCTCAAACCGTATAACTATTATATAATATGCGAAGTTATGAGTTAATTTGATTACTAGTTATAGGTAATAGACGTGGACATTAAATCCCATAATGTGAAGCACACTTGTGTTCTATACGAAGATGAAGGGAATTTTCTTCATACATATCCTAGAGAAGCGGTGTCCTTGCGACGACGACCATTAAACCAGCCGTATCGTGACGCTCCGGATTATCAACGTAATGCGTATTATTTTTGGTTTGAGTACCTAAAGCGCAATACAGGTTATGAAAAATTTTGTCGTACAGGAAAGCCAAAGAAGTATGCTGAGTTGTATGAGCATTGGGGGAACATCTTTGAGGAGGATGATTTTTTGGATTGGTGGGATCGTCATCGCACTATCTTTATGGAACCACCTCAACGAAAAATAGAAGTGACCAATACTGCTATTAATGATGAAAATACCATCACGCTGACCATTCCGCTAGAATTAGATAAAACCTACCTCATTAGCCGCTTTAAGCGAGCACTGAATGAGCATAAGAAGAAGGGTCGTGGTCACGGATCTCGCGCTAAATATCCACTCCACACTAAAGCGGTGATCTATTCACTGTCCAAACACTTAGATGTTTACGATAAGCATTTGGCACAACCCGAATTGAGTTATTGGGAGTTGGCTGATCAGTGCGGCTTGATTGTTAATGAGGTGGTCGACCCAACAATGCGAGTAATAATGATCCGAAAAGATGAAGGGCAAGAAGATGCTATTAAGGCATACAGCCAAAAGGTAGTACTTCGTCGTAAGACCAGCCTTGTAGAGCGCCACCTGACTATAGCAAAGCAGTACATTGAGAATGCTGGAAAGGGTCAATTTCCCAAGCGTGAGAGGAAGTAGTTATGTCGTGTTAAACACAATATAACTTAGTCACTGCCCTATAAAGGCACCAATATCCATAGCACACTACCTGACACACTAGGTATAAACTTATATAAACTATTGATATAATTAATGTTATATTTGACGCGTCAATTGAAAATCCTCGTGTCGGCGGTTCGATTCCGTCTCCGGGCACCATTAACTAGACGGAACCTTTTGTTTTTAAACGATTAGTTCTACTTTAGGAAAAAAATACCCACGTTATTACCCATCTTATTGAAAAAACAGTTTATCTCAGCAGTACAACTTAACTAGACACTAAAATCCGATTTACTGGTCAGAACCATGTCATCGTTTAGTCTAGCCATTACTGCTTTTGCACTTTTTAGGTGGGCATAATATGGCGCTCTTGGATTGGTTGCCATCTCCTTCTCACACCGTTCTATCATAAACTGTAAAGCTGATTCCAGCATAATGCTTTCACTATCATTAACGGTAATGGTATGTTGATACGTTGTCATAAAGCATCCTTGGAATTGGTTTAGCCACTAGGCTTTAAGAATAGCCCAACAACCGACTGGACAACAGTAGGAGCTAACTGATGTCCCTGTTCTGGAATTAGTTGCACTTCATCAGCTTCTATTAACTCACTAAATTTTCGCACCATAATTGGGTTACAAGAACCAGCATCTAACTCACCAGAACATACAGCCAAATATTTAGGTTTAGCAATCCTGCCCTGCTCTAGAGCCTCTGACCAAAGTCTTTGATTCGGGGGTCTTGAGTAGAACATTTCTTCTTCTACTAACGTTAAGCCTAACGCAGGCGACAAAAGTAACACTTGGCTAGCTATTGATGGCTGATCGATGAGCGCGGACGTTAGTAAGTAAGCACCATAGGAGTTAGCAATAATACTGGTGTTAGGGCTATCAAACCTATGTAGTAAATCGTGAATGGTTGATATTTGTTGCTCAAACGGCAATGACAAAAAGATGCTGTTAACTGAAAGACCTATGCGATGAGGGTCAATAGTTTTTAAGTATGCGCCTAAACCTTTGTTAGCATCTCCACCACGCCCTGTAATATAAATGACTATCTGATCTGTACTCATGCCGTTTTGACCCTACGAGGTTTGCTGATTGACCAATTATCAGCCTCGCTGTAATGATGATTATCCCGCTTTGAAAGCCACCTTTGTACCCGCTGATTTGCTGCCTCAATCATTACAGGGTCTTTTGCATACTGAGTACAAAGCAGCTGTGGATTGACTTTAATAAAGACTCGGGGTAAATCTAACCTGTCTGCGTCCCAGCAAGTAGCTACCGTTTCATTAGCAGCATAAGTGCCTCCCGTATGCTGCTGACAGGCTACCTTAAGGAGCTTTAAATCATCCAAACTACACGTTAACAGGCCATCATCAAAGCACTGCTGAGCGAAGTCTGCACCTCTTGAGCCATGCCCATGATCAGTGTCTTCATTAACTCTGCAACTGTCATGGAACAAAGCAAAAAGCTCAACAACCCCAGTATTTGCTCCAGTCTTCTGAGCCAACTCCAAACCGTTTTTACGCACACGCATCCAGTGGCTTGGCCCATGAACGCCTGAGTGTGACAGTTTAAACTGACGGACTACGAACCTTACCAGCTCAGGTGTTAAGTAATGATGAAACGGCACAACATCCATTCCTTGGTTTTAAGCCAGTCCATTATAAAGCCACATAAACCAGCAGCGATTGTGAACGTGCTGACATATAAGGTTATATCTATTGTGGCTGCAGGAGCAAGTTCAGGCAACCAAACTACAATACCAACCAAGACTAACACCACAGTTATTGATGCTGACTTAATTTCAACATACCTTTTGTAGCGTCTCATTATTGGTGAGAATTGAGCTATTAAATGCCAGACAAGAACTGAAGGCATCATCAGTAAAAACAAAGGTAGGATCATTGTCTGGGAAAAGAAGCTGTTACTTAAAGCACTGATGATAAAAAGATGGGCTAAGCTAACAAAGACTATGCCTACGAGCAATGCGACCACGTAACGCACTATTATTTGAACAAGTTGTTTAAATGGCCAAGCAATCATCAGTTATCCTTTTTGGCGTTATAAGCATTCCAGCCATAAACCTTACACTTCCTAAACCTACTTTACCAACTAGCTGGCTGCACTAAGTTACACGGCACTGATGAGGTTCCTGATTTACCAACGAATGCTTGAAATATAGTTATAGTGTAGTACCTTTGAGCCAGAAACCCTGACATGCGAAGTTCAAGATAACTCTCACCCTTTGAAAGGAACCATAATGGCAAACAATAAATCAGATCAGCTAATACAACTGACCCAAGAAGTAGTACTAGATTATTTTTCAAGGCTTGGGGGTAGTGGGCAATACAGTGGTTATGCTGACTGGCATGGATTTGGCATGGTAGCCCTAATTAGCCTAAATCCTGACCTAGAAATCACGTTACAAAAGCTGTACGAAAACAATATCTCAATTAGCGATAAGCTCTTTGATGAAACAGGCGATCTTGGGAAAAGAGTCACTGTGGCTGTAAATAATATTAGCCCTACAAAACATGATGTTAGGCAATTTTTATTCAAAGCTGACGATCGATACACTAACAATGTATTGTCTCAACTACAGCATACTCGTGGGCATCTTTCTCCCAAAGATCGAATAGGACAGGTAAAAGCTTGGGGAGCGTTTTATTACTTTATGATTACAGCATTAAATAAATAATATTTTCATACAGACATTAATATTACTGCCTTAAGCTGAACCTGTGTAAGCCACCAGCTGTATTTTAGTAGGAACAAAAGGCTTATTAACTTCAAGCGATGTATTTTTTTATTAGCTCGTTACATACCGCATCAATCTTCTCATTCGACGCTAAGCCATGTACCCACTCAGTTGGGATTGCTTCAAAGCCATAATAAGCTCCTGCCAACTGCCCGTATATGGCTCCCACAGTATCCGCGTCACCGCCTAAGTTAACTGCTTTCAGCAAGCCTTCGGCATAGGTGCTTGTATGGTAAAAACTCCACAGAGCTGCTTCTAGGGCAGCTATAACAAACCCAGTAGAATCCACTTCGCCTTCTTGCTTTGCCTTGTAGTCGCCTCTGACAAGACTTAGTAGCTCATCACACAGAGGCTGCTGCTGGTAGTAGTTTTTAACAGGTGAATAGTTGTCAGACAATAGCTCTTCTTTGCTTACACCGTTTAAAGCCCCCCAGATCATACCTCCGAAAAAACCTGTGGTTTGAAGACACATTTCACTGCCATGTGTTGTAGTAGCAGATTGGATAGAGTGATGGATAGCTAGGGCTGCGTCATGACTAAAATAAATAGGTACTGGAGCCAAGCGCATAATACAGCCATTGCCTGATCGTCTTGGGTTTGTATCACCTTGAGTAGGGTCTTTGGTTTTGTGGTAACGAATCATGGCTTTTAAGATGGTTTGGCCTATACCCACTGCCTTGCCAGTGCAGCTAAGGTAGCCATCATCAATCCAACGGCTGTACTGCTTCATCTGGTGTGCTGCGTCAAAGCCGTTACATTCTATTAAGCTTGAGGCTAAGCACAACGACATCGCTGTATCATCAGTCCACTGTCCAGCTTGTAGCTTAAATGGCCCACCTGCTCGAAACTCTGTTACAGGGTCAAACTTGCCTCTGGGACGAAATTCAACAGGCATGCCCATGGCATCACCAACTGCTAGCCCAAACATTGCACCGAATGTTCGATCCTGCTTCATATAACTAACCACAATTTATCAGCCGTCCAATTTTTTTCTTATTGCCATAAAATATTTCCATACCTCGTCCATGAATACTTCTGTCAATTCCCTCCACCTAGCCAGTTCATCCAGTAATTAATTCTCTTCAGTTCTATCAAAAAGTCATGATTATGGTCGTAAGTTACCAATATTTTGATCCATTGGGCAAGATTCGTGTAGTGAAAATAGTGTGGTATATTTTATCGTGTTTTAAATGGAGATATTACTGATGTACGAACTTGTATTTGCCGGATTCTTTTTAGTATTAGTCACTTTGCTAATTTCCATCTTAGTTATTTATCTAAAAATTGGTGACGAGTTTTTAAAAGCTAGAGAAATGCAACACTTACAGCTCATGGCGACGTTCCGTCTACTACAGAAGGCTGACTTGGATGCTAGTGGCCATTTTTACGACTCTGATGAAATGAAAGTTTACATGCTAAATCATATAGACGCCCGCCGAAGAAGAATCTGAGCGAGCATGATTACAAATGACTGCGAGGCTATGGGCGCCGTGCTTAATAAATTGGTGGTGCTTTTAAACAGACTTTACCCCTAATCTACAATACTACCATCCGCCCTACCTGAATAAGCCACCAACTGTATTTTAGTAGGCACAAACGGTGCATTAACTTCAAGCGATGTGGTTTTTGTTGGCCTGCCATAACCTCGGTCAAGTATAGCAGTAGCGGCTGCAATCCTAGCTGAATCGCTCTGGCTTGATTGCATGACTTCTACAAGCGTATCTAAGGCATCACTGGTGTACTCCCTAGCCAACTCTGATAGGTTCAACTTAAGCTCTGAGGTAGCCTTATTAACAGCTCCTGCTGGCCTGCCCGAACCTATACGAATGCCGCCATGTGATGCCATGTTGATCTCCTTTTGATAAATCTATCAGGTGTATTTTAACACATTAGACTATGTGCATACATGACCAGCCTAGTATCTACCTCGAGCTACAGGCACCACTCTCAATACCCGCTCTAACGTCGATTAAGCACCTTACAGCCATACTCTGAGCTGCGTTCGCCCATCCAGCACTAGATTGCTTCCAATCCTCATTAGCGGTGCTTAGAAATTGCTGTAAGGGTGTTTTTTAAGCTTAGTTATCGTGTGCTTTAATGATGGGTAGATTATCGAGTCATCATTTTAACTCGACTCCCCGAGTAGTTATTAGCACCCAAACTGCCATAGCCCTTACCTCGCGCCTTGGCTAAGTATGAGCATCTATAAAGCGCTTCACCAAATGCTTTGTCATTACCGCGGTGTACCTTATAAAAGCAGCGCTTTGGCACGTATGGTCTAGGATGCCCTCTAGGCAATAAAAAGCCCCGAAACCCTTTTATAAGGGTACCGAGGCTAATTGAGAGTCTCAATAATAACGCTTAAAACTCGTGATTGGTGGAGGGGGGGAGTCGAAAATAACCTTAATGGCTATATACAGCAGTATTTTAATATAATAATTAATATGCGTGTACCGAAAACGTAATTTGTCTACCTAGATTCTGGGAATGATCCCTTAAATATTCTTGATCCCATTGTTAATCTGCCAGACTTAGTTCAATAATAGAATGCCACACTTATTAATGGCCTTTACTGCAATTAGATTTAGACATTTACGTATATCTATTTCGTAAATACATTAGTAAGGTCTATAAATGAGTTCACATACGTTTTAAGAGATTGAATCAGGCGACTAGGTCTAAGTTTGGAGTACCTAGCTAGCAGGTTCAATTCGAACTAATTAGAAGATTTATGAATTATAGAAATAGTGTTCAACAATATAACAATACCATCAGGAATTTATGGGAATCTAAATTCAAAAAAGCCATAAATGCCTCTAATAAAAACACAGTTAAATTCAGCCAACCCTGTTTTCATATCACTCAGAATGAATCACCAGTTTGGCTTATAGGCATGAACCCTAGCTTGGTAAAGTCTGATGATAAGCACAGTGATATTTTAACGCGAAACTCTAAATTAACTGATAGTCTTATTGAAAAGTTAGCTGAAGATCAAAGAAACATGCATGAGAATCACCAATATTTTAAAACAGCAAAAGACTTTTTTGCTAATGACGTTGGCATTGACGACTTAGTGAATCCCATATTTCATGATCTTTATCCAATAAGGCATACTCAGCAAAATGAATTTGTGAAATTCTTAGGAGATAGTTCTTTACGTCAGAGTCTAGACGAAGCTACAAAAGCTTTTTTTGACAAAATCATGCCAGACATATTGGTCATAGCAAATGCTGGAGCATCCAAGCGCATAAAGGAAATTTTTTTTAAAGATGTTCAATCAAACTCAACCACACTTACTTATGAAAAAAATGGAAAAAAAACTGATATGATTTTTTCTTCAATGTTAAGTGGGCAGCGAGCATTAGACACATACTCAAGGTCACGCCTAGCTCGAGAAATACGTGAAAACTGGAGCGATAAGAATAAGGAATGAACATGCCTGATTCAATTGACCTTACTTACACTTGCTAAGTAAATTATATCAGGATTTTGATACTTTTTTAGAGCATGAAATTTACAATTTTTGTTTAAGCATTCTCTTTGGTGTTGAATATAGACCAAGATACTACCTCTTTTTCATCTAAGAGATCAAAATCAAAATCAAAAGTTTTTTCATTTTCATTTAGAGTAATGTCGCCATAATTAAGGCTTTGAGATGTACTTATCCATATTCGATTCTCCATGTCCGAAGCCGAAGAGAAATAATCTTCACTACTTACTTGTCCACCTTCTGACACTTCATGGGTAAATGCGGAATCATCTATGTCTTCAGCTTCATCCGTGATATTTGCTTCAAGATAGAACAGTAAACTGTCAATCTCCTCATCTTTCAGCTTTAACTCTTTTTGTAATAAATTTTCTATATTTTTTAATGCATATTTAAGAGCTTCAAATCCATATTCATCAGATGAAGCTAAGAATATAGATTCCCCTTGTATTATTAAATAATAATCATCTTCATCTGAATTATACACGGCATAAAATGTTTGAAGAGGTCCTTCTAAACTTCCGTTTGACGCACTAACCCAATCACTATCTATAGTTGAGGAAACATTTTGAACAGTAATGGCGCAAACTGAGCCACTGAAAATCTGGTCAAATTCAGTAGAACTTTCAGAGGTTTCATTTGCATCATCATAAGATTCGCCAAGACCGTCACCATCGGGTCGATAATCTTCGGCAGAGCCTTTTGAACTTATATCAATACCAAACCCGATAGTCTCAGAAAAGTTGATTACTAATTTAACTGTATCTCCAGCTTTTATATCGAAGATAATTTCCTCATATTCGCTTTCATTTTCATATGAAATATTATAAGTTGGCGACGGGTCTTCATCCTCACTGCAGATTGCAGTACTAACACCATAAGGGGCAGAGCCTTTTGTTTTAAACGTAACCTTATAAGAATCTTCGTCTAATTCGCCTCTCATACTTGTCACTATTACACCATTCATCTCGGTTTTTATGTCTATATCCCCACTCTTAGATGGAATTGACAATTCTGTCACATTGGGAGGACTAAACTTCACCATGTCCACTTTGCCTGTAACAGAGTATTTAAGATCAACATTTTTAGGGACTTCTATATAACCTGAATTTATCTCAATAGGACCATCGCCAATTTCTATATTTTCACAAACAACTTCTTGTTCGACTTTTCCGTTAATTTCAGCAGTTACATCAGCCTCCACATATACAGTATCTGTATCATCTCCAAAATCTGAAGTTTGAATTTCAACTACAGCAGAAAATTCGCCACTTGAGTCAACTATTGCTGAAGTTACATGCTCGATTGATCTCGCTAGTTTGGAAGTGTTTGATACTTTGTCTATTGTATTTTCAGCATCATCTAAAAAAATAAACCGCACAGGATTAGATGCACCACGCTTAATAAAACCTTCTGGCAGTTGCTTACCAAAGTACTGCATTAACACTTCAGATGGAGCTACACGCCCATGGAAGCCCCACCTGCTCTCGTCAGCATCTCCCATTCCTTTAAAAGCCACATCAGTCGCATTTAACCATTCGTCAACTTCAAACACACCAATAACTTCACCAGACTTATGCGCTATTACATAATCAGCTTGGCGCGCTCGGGCAACATTCAGCCTCCATGCATAGCGAGCGGCATTATAAATATCAGCCTTCTCAGAAACTGATTTGCTGATAGAAACTACAAGAAGATTATGGGCTGGAATGAGGTGTTTCATATAACGTCTCTCTATGTTTTCGTTATTTTTTGGTTTGGCTTTAAGATCAGTTTTTGACCTAGAATCTGTTGGCAATTGTTCATTTGTATTTGGCTCTAATTTCTTTTTAGTCGGGATTTTCCCAAAAATCTTTTTTATAAGATGAATAATTGGCCGCATAATTACTAAATATAATAGCCATGATGTTGCCCCAAGGGTTAGAAACCCACCAGATGTTTTATATTCAGTGTCATTGAATATTCCAATACCCACGAAACAAAGAATTAAACTAAATATTATCAATTTCATATAAATCCTAAAACAAGGTAATAAATTGAGAGCGGCCGAATAGATCTCATATTTAAACCTCGACTAATCCTCCGTTCCAAGCCATAGAGTGAGATGCCCCTCTCCACTCAGCCCCTTTGCCTTCAGCCTCAGAGATAAAGGTGAATTTCACACGATCAGCTCTTTTAGTGCCATCTTTTAAAGTGACTTCTTCAATTTTAGTAACTACACCACCAACATAGGAAGGCTTGTTTTTTGTGTGATGCAAAAAAACCTTGCCCCCAATGACGTCGCTAATATCATCTAGCTTAAAGTCCCAACAACATGAGGTATATTGCAGAGGTTTAGTTCCTTTTATAATCTCTAAACCTTTACGGCGCCATGTGGACCCGTCTAAAAATTTATCAGATTTTATATGTAAAACTTTCAATTTAAATACACTCTAAAATACATAACTTCCTGTTGATGACCCTTAAAAATTTGACTATAAATAAACTTAACATACATTCTCTAGGAATTATTCCTAAATGCTGTGCCACGGCAAATACATAATTGGTTCGGTGGTGTTCCTTTATAAGGATTTGATCTTTTGGCCCTTTAATACGTATTTATGTTGCTGGCTAACAACTACATAACCTTGATAATCTCTTTTAGCATAGGAATCACACTAAAGTCTACCTAGAGCTATAGGCACCACTCTTAACCCTCCGCTCTAACATCGATTAAGCACCTTACAGCCATACTGTAAGCTGCGTTCGCTCATCCAGCACTACATTGCTACCAATGCTCATTAGCTCTTCTTAGAAATTGCTGTAAGGCTTAAATCAGAAGTCTTCCTGAACCAATTACGACCAAGGCTAATCGTATTTATGTTCAGTATCACAGCTAAATTACTATAGATGAGTTGTCTTTTATTCTGTAGTCAGGCTCCTTGACCAATGCACTATTACTGCTTCGTCAACCTGACTAAAATCGGATCGCCCTCTTGCCATATACCAAGGCCCAATTTTTGGTGAATATTACCAAAGATAGTTGTTGGGTAAGATCTACCTTCTAAATTAAACGTACCTAACGGCCCTTTTAGGGTAAAGTTGCCATCACCAATCATTGTGAATCCCAATTTTTTGCGTAAATCTGGAGTGGGGAACCTCGAGCGATCAACTTTATCAAAGATCATGCCATCTCCATTAATTGTAACGTAATCCGTTGCGCCTTTATCATACCCACCACTTGGCCCTGTACCGATAATAAACCAGTCTAGCCGGTAGCTTCCATATAGCTCACCCTTAAAAGTTTTTTTATCTACTTTAGATACATTGTTCAAAAAATCTTCAAGAGATACTTCCATCTTCATCGTATTGGCCATTAAATTGGCAATACGTGTTTTTAAGTCACTGCTAACCTTCAAAAAATCACTCGGTGGATATACAGCAGTCCTAGAGTCTGGGTTGGCTTTCTTATCTACTGCTTCTTAGAGTTTGGGTGGGCTTTCCAGCCTGTAGCTTTTCTTAACACTAGTGGTGATATGCCAACTGCACTGTTACCTGCTGCAAACGCTCCACCTAAAAAGACGCTAAACGAGTCGCTATTATATGTATTCCATAGCTTTGGTCTAAGAGTTGATGCAACCTTAGGAGACCTCAGTATGTAAGGTTCTGGATGAAATGCACCCCATATTGCTCGCTTGTTTTTTTTCTCTATTAGTGTGGCAAGTGATTTACCACCTGTTAGATTTGGCTGACAATCTTGCGTTTGGCGGGGATTATGATATGGAAGCAGCTGTTTAGGATCCTTGGCTACATCATATAACTTGTACCAAACTTCTGCTAACGTAACTCCATGAATGTTTTTAAGATTAACAAAATCAATGTCGTATGCTTTATTGAGGGCGTAGTCTAATTGATCAATGATTGGACTCATTTGGTCAGCATACGACATTGCACACAGTCCGCGACTAATCTGACTACTGTACATCTTGTTTTTATCCATTATTGCCATGAACATTTCTGTGTAACGAATGCCCGAGTCAAGTATTACTTGGCTATTAAACTCTAAACCAAAATATATACCTGAGACTGCCATTCGAGTATTAATAGAACCACAATGGTCTTGGTTGATTCGTCGATTTGAGTCAACGTGCATGCGCTTATGACCTGTGTGTGGGTTTTTTAAGTCACATACATTTAATGATCCGCCCACACGGTCATTGCCCGGATACGCCTTGTATGTAGTAATCCATTGTTCAAACATACTCACAATGTCAGCATGTTTTGCTGGGGTAAATTTGTAGCTACGGTGGTAAACTGCATAATGCGCCATTATGTTTGAGACACTGTGGCGCAGTCCGTAATCATATGGCTGGTCGTACCTTCGTCTGTATTTGTTAGCCTTCTTCAATGTGCCTTCATTTAGCCAAGAAGTCAGAACACGCTTGTATGCAATAATGCCCGTTTTCGGATTGTTACTAAATCTCTGCGACATCATCTGATGACATTTCGTTACTGCAGTTGTCATTTGATCTGATTCTCCGCTGACATTGTTGAACAATGATTTGTATGTAATTGTACTAATAACGTCGTCTACGCATACATCAGGATCCACAAACTGGCTTTGATATCCAATTTCAAATTCAGTGTCCCTCATATTGTCGTACGTGATTTTAGAATGCCAATTCATAAACGAAGTATAATCGTCTACTAGTGTAAACCCACTAGGCACCTTCAGTCCGCGCAATGGTGTCTTAATTATGTCTTTGTACTTGTGGTATTGTGGAAGCAAGCGTGTGTTGTACTCGCCTGCGATAACACCTTGTGACTTAGCTTTTGAAACTGCAACAATGCAGCTCAATCCACGCAAATCTATGGCGTTTTTAAAGTCTTCGTTTTCTGGCTGTTCTTTAGCTACTCTACAGAGCGTTTTATCGCTCCAAGAGCTTACGTCTAAAGCCGCGGAGGTTTGGGAAAATACTGCTAGTAATAAGAATCCATATGCGCGCATTAAACTGCTCCTGTAAATTAAATACCTTTCGACACAGTAATCATATTTGACTAGAAAAACTAATCTATTTATGGGCAAAAATATTGGTTGCTACTGTGGATATTGATCAAGCTAGTTGTTTAACTTACACTGAAAAGTCTAAGAATTTTTCCTAAATTAATACCCTATTATATTTAAACGCCTTGAAAACAATGTCAACTAACCAAGATTTTTATCGATAGCATGATATGCAAATTATCAGATCAAAATCTAAACCCATCTAGCTGAGTAGTTATTACTACTTGGCTGGCCATAGCCCTTACCTCACACCTTTGCCAAGTATGAGCATCTGTAAAAATGCTTCTGCGCATTCACATGAAGCGAATGTAAATTGAACAGCTATAAATCATAATCTTCTAACCATTCTTCAACAGTTTGATCTTGTGGTATCTTTTTTGTTGTAGGCACAATACTTCTCCCCCTTGTTACCTTACTGGCTAATGAGCTTGTACCGTAGTTGCAATTACCCGTAGTTTGAATTGGCTCTAAACCACGCTGCATAAGGCGCTTCATGCTTTCGTTGTATGGCATTGCTGTGTGGTATTTGTATGGGCTGTGTATGGATGGTGTATGTGGATTGTCTGGCAAGACACTTGGAAAAAAAGCAGCAGCAATCTGCACATAAGTAATGTTCAGCAGCTTAATTGACTGCTTATCAAGCCTCTCTTCTCTAACAACAACTCCTGTAAATAACGTGCCTTTAAGGTTTCCCATATAGTCATGGAATGACGACAACCTTGGGGGAAGTGGTTGGTTTGCATTTAACCAGAACCTACAGAATCTACTGCGCTTTCCCACACGAAACTGGCCGCTAGGCAGGGGTGAGCCAATAGGGCCTTTTTTAGTGGCTTTAACGCGATCTAAGTCAGCATTAAAAACTGCATACCGACTATCATCAGTTAATAGGTTTATGAATTGCAGGTTAACACCGCTGTTGCGCTCCGCCCCATACCGTCCAGTGCTGTAGCTTTCATAAACTAGGACATCAATAGCCATCTGGCTAACCAACTCATAAACCAGTTTATCTTCGTGCAGCTTTAACCATTCTGCAGTAACAGGAAGTCCACTTTCAGCGATGATATTAAGGCGACCATCCACTATTTCTAGCTCATCACCTCGAGTCAATAAGTCTTTAACCGATGGTGTACTAGACATCGTTACCAACGCGAGATGCTTTATAGAACCCATTCTCTAGTGCGTTCCACCTTGAAAGGGCAACGCAACGCTCTGCTAAGTTATGATTGCACATGCTTAACCCCAAGCGAATCTGAGGATGTATGGGTCAGAGATTTGATGAAATCAAATATTTCGTCATCTCGCCAAAATACTCTTCCAGCGAGTTTGTATGGTTGGGGGATAGTATTAGATGCAATGTCACGATAAATACTTGACCGCGAGCGTCCGCCTAATATGACTTGAACTTCCTTGAATGATAATAATTTCATTTGGTGCCTCATGCTGTGGTGTGAGACAACAAATTACCACCATTATTTCTCGTTTTTGGGTGCAATAATAGTGTTGGTATTCTTGCACCAGAGTGTGACCAAATCTAGATCAGGCTCCTCACCAAGCGCTGCTATAACCTTTTTCTTGATTCTTTTAATGGAAGAGTTGATTGTTTCAGGACTTATAGTTTTTAGTTGTGTGTCTGCGACCAGCTTCAAAGCTCTGGTTTTGGGAATTTTATTAATTAACTCAGCGTGCCTAACCATCAAATACCATGAAAAATGAATCTTATTTGGCTTATGATTCGTTTTTCTCCCCAGATTTATCGGATTGAGTATCGATCCTTGCTTAGCTCCAGATAATCTTGTTTTTATATACTCGGCCATGTATTCGTTGACGATACCCATATCCAGTAACTTAAACATCAACGAATCATCTTCAGAATACTCTGCCTGAAATACTGCGCACGTACTCAGATAGATTTCTTGCTTGGCTTGGGCATCTAATTCAGCTGACCCAGATAATAAACCGTCTACTGACATTGGGCCTTCTATGAAACCCAAATTTGTGCTTCTATTATTACTCATAGTGACGCTCCCCCGACAAGTATTCAGACCATTTTTCCAGAGCTTGCCCTCGCAGTGATAGGTAGTCAGTTCTGTTATAGGCCTTTGTGACCTTGTTCCCTACCGAATGAGCCATTATCGTCTCTGCAACTTCGTAAGAACAAACTTCTGCCTCTGACAACCATATCCGTATACTTGTCCGAAACCCATGAGGTCTCTCATCCATGCCCATACGTTGCATAATTCGAGGCATAGTCGCATCACTTATGGGCATCCCCTGCGTACCTGTGAAAATGTAGCCATTACGTTCAAATGGCAGCGCTAGGTCAATTATTCGTTTAGCCTCAATTGACAACGGCACCCTAAAGTCTGCTGTTTTACCTTTGGGACCTTTCATTGAAGCACCACTAATAATCCAGTTGCCAGCCTGTATTTGCTCAGTTTGCATCTGTCGAATTGAAGCGGAGCGCACACCAGTTAATATCAGCAATTTAAGTGCTAGGTGGGATGCACTGCTTTCGGATAGTGATTGGTAAAAAGCCGGAACTTCGGGCCAAGGAAGGAATTTTATATGTTCTTCAACATGGCTGGACTCGCCCAACAATAACTTAGCTTTCTCAATAGCTTGAAGGTCAACTTCCACATCCATTGCAGCTGCATGTTTAAAAACTATTTTTAACCTAGAGATGGCTTTCGCAGCCGTTGCATACTTAGTGTGCCAGATAGGTGATAACACAGCTTTAATATCATGCTGGTTGAGTTGATCAATTGGCATTTTACCCAGCACGGGTAAGACATGGTTTGTAAGAGGAGATAGCCACCGTCCTGAAGTACCCTCGCCCTTAAGACTGTGTTTTTTAGCTTCAAAAGCTAACTCTGTAATTCTACCAAGGGTGTTATCTTGTTCTGACCTTTCACGGCCAACTTTTCTCTTGTGATGCTTTGGGTTTGTCCCCGACTTAGCAATAGCCATGTACTCGTCTGCAATGTTTCGGGCCTCTTTTAGCGTGACATGACTGCCACCCAGACCCATCTCATCCACTTTACCATTTATGCGATAACGCAACACCCACTGATGGCCACCTTCTTTCCGCTTCTTGAGCCACAAACCATTGCCATCGCAATGCATGCCCGCTGGAATTGTACGTACTGCGTTTGCTAACAATCTATGCTTTGCACTCATCACTTACCCACTTTTTTACCCATCTTTTTATATGGTACGCAATGAAGCGCAATGATACAAGCTAGTATATAATAAGCATATAAAACAATAATTTGAATAGATAATGTTACTTAGTGATATATCATGAAGCGTGGTGTCGGTTCCGTCTCCGGGCACCATAATCCCCTAAGAATCCCTCTGTAACCCGCATTATACCTGCATTTCCATCAATTTTACTTGTGGGTGTGTAAACCATGGTTGTAGACCAAAATAGCTATCTGTACCTTCGAAATAATATTTATTACTTTTCTAGACGTGTCCCTTTGGATATGGAAGGCCATTACGCTTCTAAAAGAATCGTTAAAAGCCTAAAGACCCGAACAAAACGAATCGCATTGCGTGTTTCAAATCAGATTAGCTTCCAGCTTGAGACATACTGGAGTTCTCTTCGCGTCGAAGAAATAACCAAAGGACTAGTTAGTGCTCCAGTGGCTACAGTCACGCCAGATGGCTGCGGGTATGACCTACTGGATGCAAAAGAGCACTACATACAGCTCAAAGCTGAAGGTAAGGATCACGTCTTTGTGCGCACTGTTGAGCGCAATGTCGATTACCTCATCGATGCTGTGGGTAATCGTGACTTATACGAATACACGACCTCGCATGGCGCTGTCTTTAGGGACTTCCTACTTGAACGTGGTTTAGCGGTTAGCTCAATAAGGCGAGTATTTTCTTCTCTAAAGCCAATTATCGGATTGATGATTAAAGAGCACGGGTTACAGGCTACTAATCCTCTAGCACAGACCTACATGCCCGAAGGCCCCTTAATGGAAAAAAGGAAGCCTATCCCTTTGCCCACGATTAGGCACGTTCAATCATTATGTGTCGATATTAATGACGACCTTAGATGGATTATCGCCTTAGTAAGCAACACAGGGGTTCGGTTAGCGGAAGCCTGTGGCCTTAAGTGTTCCGATGTCATTTTGGATAGCCCGACTCCATACATCATAATTCAACCCAATGAATGCCGAAGCCTTAAGACACAAGCCAGTATGCGAAAAGTTCCCCTTGTGGGTGCTGCACTCTGGGCAGCTACTCAAGCAACACAAAACATTCAAGTACCTTATAGGAAAGATGAATACCTCTTTCCCAGATATACTAAAGGTGGCAAGTGTAACGCTAACTCAGCCAGTGCAGCTTTAAACAAGTGGATGAAAAACTATGTTGATGATGGCTGTGTCATTCATTCATTCAGACACAGTATGCGCGACAGACTTCGAGCTGTTGAGTGTCCTACAGATATAGTGGATTCAATTGGTGGCTGGAGCAAATCTGGCGCTGGTCAAAACTATGGTTCTGGCTATCCTATTGATGTGTTGCACAGGTGGGTCAAACTGATTGAGTAGAACTGCACCGCTCCTTTGAAGTATCGAATTAACGTTAATAAAGCGCCCAGATCGAGGGTGCTTTTCGATCTAGAAGGAATTAATTTATGAACAACACAGATTATCAAGTTCACCCGTACTGTCTACTTTTCGTGCTGACAGAGGGTATTCCCAACATGCCTCAGGTTGATTGCACAAGACAAGCAAAAGGCGTAGAAGTCTATAATGATGATGGGTTCATATACTCTGAGTACACAAAACTCGGACACGACAAACCTCTCAGAGTTGGTTATCGACTGCCCACGGTTATAAAACCAGTCACGAAAAGTAGCGTCCTCCTTGAGGTGTTAATTGACGACACCAAAGGCAGGCAATATGGCTCGATTGTAGGAGGCGTAGTAGTCTCGCCTACAGTCTTTGAACCTGCGATACGCATCCAGTGTGGTGATCGAGCACGAGGAGGTGACCCTCGTATTATTGAAGGCAATAGAGCTGGCCTGACTTACACAACAGCTGCCACAATGAAGGGATGCCTTAATCCGAAGGTAGCCCACACCTTATGCATAGCGGGGCCTAATGAGACTTCTGCTTGGTTCTCTGCGTACTCGAATCCAAGTACAAGTATAGAAATTTGTGTGGGTGCTGATGTTGAACTTTGTGATGACCCTACAAACGAAGCAGGCAGGATTACTAGCTATTTGGAGCTTGAGTGTTACGCCATAAAACTGTTGGGCATAAAAGTCGATGAGGGGAAACTGGTAGTGGCTTCTTAGACACACACCCACAAGTAAAATTGATGGAAATGCAGGTATAATGCGGGTTACAGAGGGATTCTTAGGGGATTATGGTGCCCGGAGACAGCCTCGATTCCTTAAGAAGGTCTCAAAACCTTCAAATACATGCACTTACAACGATATCAGTGCCTCTCCCGCTGGTCAAGAGGATCTCACCGGTCTACAGTTTGGTCTACAGTTATAACAAAGCCATACATTGCAGCCTCTAATGGTTGTAATGTATGGCTTCATTTTTGTATTGATAATCCCAATACCCATAGCCCCTCACACCACCCAACTCCTGTGATAACTGCATGACTTCACACACGGTAAAGCACACTAACCGTCAACACGTTCAGCAGGTTCTATTGAGTAGCGCAAAAGCTGTCTAAGCGTAATGTATGGCATAACTGACAGACTAGATATGGGCCTCAGGAGGCTCAATAGATCCTGAGGGAGGGGTTTATAGCTGCAGCATGTAACTTATTGATATTCCTAGACTTAATGATGGGTCTCTTAATCTCCGACATTAGCTCCTACACCTTGATTTATATCACCAATACACAGGCTTAGGTTGGTATTTTAGTGTTCCTCAGAGAGCTTGTATGGAGGCCTCTGCGGTGGTTCTGATGGTGGTTATTCCGTGTTTAACCTTTGGTATTTGCTGGGCTAGATACTTGAACATCGGGGGGTGTTGAAATTATTCAGGTACACCATATAGCAGGGTGTAACTGATGTGTTGTTGAGATGAGTTACACCAAAGATTCTGATGAACTAACGTTACTTTTGTTGTTGCAGATAATGGCAGTATTGCAGCTACTTTGGTGTCTTCTCTATATGAGCTGAGGTTTACCAATAACCCCTTTATGCTGCAAAGGTTACACTTAGTGTCATTTTTAGGGGTAAAAAATATGGGTATTACAGACATCAAAAGAGAGCTGAGGCTTTATTTTATACAACAGCTAGCTAAGGATGAGTTGGTTAGGTCTGGGAACATGCTTAACCCTGATTTTTATTACATACCAAATAGTGAAGGGATTGGCTTGCTGGCTAATGTATATCGTGAGGCCCTTCGTAATGAGAATAGTCAGAGTTTAGATCGTGCTATCGAAGTAGCCAAAGCTTTTGACCGCTCTACTAATGTTAATTCTTCTGACTATTAAGCAAAGCGAACCGGTGCTTGGATTACCCTCGTTTTGGCTCGTCGACTGCTTAGGGATGATATTCTAGTGGTGCAGTTTTTTACCTGCATAATGAGATGGAGGCATACCAAAACGCCCGTGAAAGCGGTGGTTAAAATGACTCAAGCTACTATATCCCAAAGAAAAGCAAACACTACTCACAGACTCGCCTCCAGTCAACCGCTGCGCTGCAGTGTCTAGCCGCAACTGCTGTTGCAATTCCAAGGGAGTACAGCCCAGTTTTTGTTTAAACGATTGATAAAAACTTGAGCGACTCATGCAGGCCAATTTGCATAATTGATCAATATGAAGGCCCTCGTTTAAATGGGTTTTAATGTAGTGAATCGATTGCTGTAAACCACTTTTATCTGAATTTTCAAGTGAGTTTTGTAGAATAAAATCACGCGCTTGGTGACGTAATATGCGCGTAATCAGTTCAGATACGCCAAATTCAATGGCGATATTTCGCTCTGATTCATTTTCAATAAAGCTGTTAAATAATCGCTGCAGTAACATTTGTGTGCCTTGCGAATGGGCCGTATGCAAATGCTGCTGTGTTAAAACCTGCCAACTCTCCAGCTCCAGTGGACTACCCAGTTGTTGGTCTAACCGTTCACTAATTTCCGTCACCCGTTCACTGTCAATTTCTACGGTCAAACAACGTGTTGGGTGGTCAATGCGTGCTTCTGGAAAATCAATAGCCACCGTGGTGTCTGCCGCCATCACAAATGATTGATTGGGAATAAACTCCATAGAATCAATTGAATTGGTGCTGGCATCGGCGCCGTGCAATAACTTTCGGCCTTGGATCATTCCGCAATAAAGTAAGCCAGAAGAATGCAACAACACATTTTCTGCCGGTAGGTAGGTGTCGTAAATGCTAAGTTCTGAATGAGGCCCAGCAAAACTCACGCGGTTTTCAACTAAGGTTTTCGGTTTGTCTAAACCCAGCTTATTGGCTAATTTCAGGTCATTCATTGTGCTTTCCATTTACTAAAACATCGGATTTTAAGGCAAGCGTTGTGTACTCACAGGCAACCAACCACTAGCAGGCCAGCGTTATATTAATAATACAAATTAACAGACACATGGTTGATATAGTATTAATCATAGGTCTTATTCAAATAACTATAGCTCACTTTTAGGGAAATATTATGATCTACGCATCGCCTGGTACCAATGGCAGTTTAATGACCTTTAAAACGCAATACCAAAACTTCATAGGTGGCCAATGGGTGGCACCTATTAAAGGACAATATTTTGACAATATTAGCCCCATTGATGGCGCCACTTTTTGTCAGATTCCCCGCTCAACTGAAGAAGACATTAACCTCGCCTTAGATGCGGCGCACCGAGCTAAGCAGGCCTGGGGCAGCACATCGGTTACTGAACGTTCAAATGTGCTGTTAAAAATAGCTGACCGTATGGAACAAAACCTTGAGCTACTAGCAGTGGCGGAAGCATGGGACAATGGCAAGGCCATCCGTGAAACGCTGAACGCCGACATCCCATTAGCCGTGGATCACTTTCGCTATTTTGCTGGCTGTATGCGCGCCGAAGAGGGCACCCTAGGTGAACTAGACGCCAACACAGTGTCCTACCATTTTAACGAACCACTGGGCGTTGTGGGGCAGATCATTCCGTGGAACTTTCCCATTTTGATGGCCGCATGGAAATTAGCGCCAGCATTAGTGACGGGCAATTGCGTGGTACTTAAGCCTGCAGAGCAAACACCAGCTTCTATTTTAGTGTTAATAGAACTCATTGCTGATCTACTACCAGAGGGCGTTCTAAACGTGGTCAATGGTTATGGTGCAGAGGCGGGTCAGGCCTTAGCGAGCAGCAAACGCATTGCTAAAATCGCTTTTACTGGTTCAACTCCAGTGGGCATTCAAATTTTAAAATGTGCTGCTGAAAACGTCATTCCCTCAACGGTAGAGCTTGGTGGCAAGTCACCTAATCTTTACTTTAACGACATCATGAACTTTGAAGACAGCTACCTGAGCAAGTGTGTTGAAGGGTTAGTGTTGGCCTTCTTTAACCAAGGCGAAGTGTGCACCTGCCCATCACGGGCCTTAATACAAGAAGACGTGTACGAGCCATTTATGGAAATGGTCATCAAGCGCACCAATAGTATTGTCCGTGGCAACCCTTTAGATACAGATACGCAAGTTGGCGCGCAGGTCTCTAGCGCACAATACGAAAAGATCTTAAATTATATCGATCTAGGTCGCAAAGAAGGCGCTCAGGTTTTAACCGGTGGTGGGCCAGCCAACTTAGAAATGCCCTACGATAAAGGCTTCTTTGTGCAACCTACGTTGTTAAAAGGCAACAACTCCATGCGCGTGTTCCAAGAAGAAATTTTTGGTCCGGTGGTTGGTGTGACCACCTTTAAAGACGAGGCCGAAGCCATTGCTATTGCCAATGACAGCATGTTTGGCTTGGGGGCCGGTCTATGGACTCGAGACATGAATCGTGCCTACCATTTAGCCCGCCAGATAGAAGCGGGTCGAATTTGGACCAACTGCTACCATGCGTACCCTGCTCATGCCGCTTTTGGTGGTTATAAAAAATCAGGCATTGGCCGTGAAACACACAAGATGGCCATAGGCAGCTATCAGCAAACCAAAAACGTATTGGTTAGTTACGACACCAATCCACTTGGTTTTTTCTAAGACTAATTAACCAGCGCCTGGCACATTGGTTGAGTCAGGTGTTGGTTAGGTATGACTTAAATAAGGCGCACCTAAAAGGTTTGCGCGTCGCGCCTTGAATGCTGCTAATTTCTAAGCACGGGTTGGCTTATCGACAATGTTAATTACTAGGTCCTGACGTTTGAGGATCTGTAGATTCGTTAACGGTTGGTTTATTTCAATGGAAATGCCAGCCCTTCAGCAAGCCAGTTATCTTTGATTTCTTTGATCCTGCTGCTGGTCCGTACAACTTAGTTCATCACCGATGCCATAACACCTTAATCTATATCCCTAATGTACTTGCTTTGGTTAGTATTATAGCGCCCCTCAGGAGGCTTGTATGGAACCTCAGTGGTGGTTCTGATGGTGGCTAAACCGTGTCTAACCTTTGGTATTTGCTGGGCTAGATACTTGAACATCGGGGGGTGTTGAAGTTATTCAGGTACCCCATATAGCAGGGTTTAATTAATGTATTGTTGAGATGAGTTACACCACAGATCCCGATGAACTTTAGCTACTTGGGGATCCATCGAACTAATCATGGGTTCATTGTGAGGAGAAAACCCCAGTTTCCCTAATAAGTATATTATCAGGATTTCTGGGGTATTCTATTTGGTATCCTTGGGCCGCTTCAATTACAAATGTTTATTTATCGTCAAAGCAAGGTCTTCCAGGTCTTTGGAGTGAATAGCAGAAGATAACTTTGCCTTAGATACTCTATAATCAGAGAGTATTGGTTCATCATCGGCCATTATCATTGATATAACTGGAAGCATAGTCCTAAAGGATGCGACCCAAGTATCAAGAGTCGTATCACTCTTATTTGCTCTACAGACTTTCTTAAGATGCTGCGTATTGAGTGGCACTATGCCACCGCCAGCTTTCCAGCATTCAGTAAAATCCTGCAACTTCTTCCAAGAGACTAAGTGATCTACAACTAGGTCTAGTGGCACACTTGATAATACGAACACTTTACGCCTAGTCCCTTGCTTATTTGGCCTTAACAACCGAAGCCTGTCGATTGCTTGAGTAGTTTCACATTCACGCTTCTGCTCTTGAACCATTTGAACGCGCTTATCTGGGTGAACCCTTGTCCCAGAGTACTTTCCTGAGTTCTGTTGATCAGAATACCCTCTCTTTTCATAACTAAGCCCGTCTTCACTGTGTGCTGATAGCCCAAGCTCATCTTCTGAGTCCCACCACAGGCCGCCTGCTGTGTGCTCTATTGCGTCTTGAGGTAGTTCATTTCTGCCAATAATGATGACATTTTCAAACTCCTTGAACTCATTTAGACCTCTCAGGTTTCCAAAATGAATAATACTGGCACCTTGATAATTGCCTATCTTTTTTATGTCGGATGTACTTTCACCGGTTAATTTGAGTCTAACGGCCTTGTTAGTGACAATCAGAGTGCTGCCAGTTTTAATTATTCTCTGAACGAAGTCTTCAGTCTGATCAAACAAGGTTGGACTTGAATCAGATGTGACATCCTTGAGGCTAAACGTTTTATCTGTCACTTGAACAACTGTACAAATCCTTTCTACGGGGATATCAACTACAGGCACACCTCCTCTAAACTGATCTAGAATGTTCTTATTTATATCTGCATCAATAAAAAGCACGGGGACATCGCGCGGAATGGCCAAGGGCATGCGGCGGCTTAGCTTGATATATGCGTCTTTACCTTCACCGGCTAAGCGTACGCTGTGGCAAATGCCCCTATCAAATAAGCTCATTTCATCGGCTAACGTGTTAAACATTGACCCTAGCTTACTACCGGATTCAGCTTGGTTAATCGATTTATCTTGGTCACTGATGGAGGTTGAAGGGTTAATACTCAGCGCTATAGTTTGATCATACTTATCTGCCTCAGCTCTTAGTTTGAGAGGTGTAACGCCCAATAATCTGAGATGGGTAAACAGAGGGTTTTTAGTCAGCAGTGCATTCAGCACAGTTTTAGGGATGTCTCCTTCTGACATAAGAAGCTCAAGAATTTCTATATCTATTTGTTCTATACCGACACTAAAGAAACTTTCATCTATGATAATTAACTCTGGGGTTGGTAGGTTATCTCTTGTGTGCAAAAAGAGGTGATTGTGTGCCATAACACGCACAGCAGGCCTAAAGTCTTCAATCATAGTTAAGCCCCCTTGCACTTCGATCTCTGCTGCAATGGCTGGATTCTTGGATACTGGAGGAGCTTCGTCAACAAACTGCTTTTGGTAAAAACATTCATTGTAAAACTCACAGGTGTTTCCACCTGAGTCTTTGCATAAGGTCTTTTGGACGCTTAGCCCAAGTTTCCCAACCTTATCAGCTTGTGTTGATTTCATGCACAGAGGGATGCCATTCTTAGTGACCTGTGAACGCCCTGAAATAACTTTAACTCTGCTAAAGTCATTTATTTCATATTCGCTTAAATCGATGTCCAGGGTCTCCTTTAGATCGACCTCAAGCTCCGCAGACAGAGCATGTGAAGGAACATAAAACTCAATGTTTCCAGAGAAAGCTCCACTATCCAGGCAGCGGGTAATAATACTACTCGTCTTCCCCAAGCCAGCTGAGGCCTTTATCGCTATCGAAGGGGTCTCAATATAAGGGTTATCAGACCGATTGAAATGGAAGACACTGTTTGTAAACTGATCAATTGTATCGTGTAGTTTAGCCTCTGCTTCTGACAGTGAAAGGCGCTTGGTATCGAAGTGTGGGGGCATCAAAGTGCTGCCAAAGTCCAGCTTAAAAGCTGTATCTATAATCATTTTATCTAAATGACTGTCTGACAAATATTTAGCCAAAGACCCATCAGATAACCTTGAGGCTGACTTATCTGCAGTTGATGCCTGTTCACGGATTACTTGTTTTAACGCAGCACTGTCATCATTCGACATTGGGCCGCCATTTGTAGACATAAACGAAGCTACTGCCCTTAATATTGGCGTATAGAAACCCTCTTTGTTGTCACCCATTGTTGCTAATATGTTATCAAAGCCAGTTGTCGTTGAATGGTGAAGTAAGCGACGGCCTCCCTGGATAACAGGAGGGTTAGCAGTGGCTTGTGTCATTGACGGGGCTTGTATGCTGAAATCTATATCAACTGATGCCTTAGAACACTTGACCAACCCTGAACGATTCGTAAAAGGGTCACTGATCCCACTATGTAGAGCAGGTGCTGATGTATAGTGAGGTTGAACCGCTTGAAATAATGCGGTATCTATAAGGCTTTTGCCTTTGGTTAAATTAAAGGTTTTAGCCCATTCTCTGAGGTCCATCGAAGTCTGCGGTGATGATAACCAAAACCATAAATGAACTGAAATATGGTCAGTGTTATAAATTCCTGCAGAACTGGACAACTGCCAGTAATAGGAAGCCCCTTGGAACTCAAGTGGGAGTTGAGACGCAATGTGACCAATAGCCATATCTGTGTCTTTAATAAGATCCACTCCACTTGGCAGACGTTGCTTATCCACGTCAATCATTACCCAGCTGATTGGTTTATCTTCAAATGGCTTTTCTTCAGGGGGCTGGTTAGTGAAGCCTTTTCTTGGATCATAGGTTTGCCTAAAGACTACCTTTGATTGATCAACATCGTCCCTTGGGACTCCGCGAATAACCATCAAATCTGACCTGTTTTCGAGCTTCAGCAGTAGATTACTGAGGTCTTTAATGTTGCTAACTTTACGAAGCTTTATTTTAAAATGTTTACATTTGTCATATCCAATTGACTGTATGTTGTTATCAGGATCCAGCATAAATACTTTAGACAGGCGCTTGGTTGGAGCTTCGGCTGCTTGGAGAATCGTTATCTGGTTCATTAATTAGCGCCTTTAGTTTTTATATGCTGAGTTGTCTTGGCAAGGGTTTCATAGAGTAAATTGAAGTTCATAATGGCACAGCATTTGAAGATAACCCTAAAATATATTTGCGCTTTATTGAAGTGGTAAATCTCAGTGTAGCAAATCTAATCAGGTCAACCATGAAGATTTCATGAAGGATAATAAATCAATAACTATTCCTCGAGTTATTGCTATATGCTAAAAATTGTAACAGGTGAAAAGTCAATACCTAAGAGGCAAATATCAACATATTCTTTAAGTTAATCAAGGTAGTACTTTTTAGTTGCATGGGGGTGTTCCTCCTATTGGTTTTGTTCCTGTCCATTCCACAAAGTAAGAAGACAATAGATCCTCCCCTAGAGACTGAGACTGAAATTGACCCCACCCCTGTGCAACCTGGTAATGACTTGTTCATCCATCCACAGTGTCTGGAGTTCCTTGGGCCTTGGAATAAAGCCAACTCAGATACATTTGAATGCTCAGATTACGACTTATCTATTGTTAAGCAGAATGACAACAATGTTAGTGCCAGCTACGGAAATAGGCAAAGCATCCATTATAGTTACCCTGCGAAGAGCGGTTCAGCGTCTACAGGTCGAGATTTTAGACTCTTGGAAGTGGAGATACGTAGTGGTGGTTCAGGGGCGTTCAGCTCGATAGTATTCTTAGAAAGGGGCAAGGTAGACAAGAATAAATACACAGTTTGGCTCCGAACCCCAAGCGGTGACCGATGTAATGATGGCTACAAAACGGTGTCTGAAGTGTCACCAAGAGGCTTTGTATTTAAATCAGCAGCGACACCCTTTAGACTAATTAATCCTGAAGATACTACGGACTGGCGTAACTGGCGGAACGCAAATGCCATGATGGAATACACAGGAGACAAGATCGAGCAGCCTCCTGTACTGAATGACTGGCTTCCATATGATGATGTAACCAACAGTGCCAGTGCTTGCGTAGGTTGGATAGTTCGCAAGTATGATTATGAAACTGGGTTTGAGATTGTTGGTGTTGAGTTAAGTGAGCAGATTGAAATCGGGGTTGATGGAGACTCTTTGGACAGCTGTATCAATGGTTGGCTAACAACCCAAGCGAATGAAGAGTCACACTTTAAGATAGGTGATTGGACGGGCAGGTTACGTCAGTTAACTGGAACCTGTGGTGTAGCATCGTTGGTGAACTAACTTGCAGGGATATACCGTGCGTTATGGCCAATGATTGTATTCTTGTTGAACCAAGATATTGAGGTGTTAGGTTCCTTATAGATATAGCAGCATTCCCTAATCAAGAACTAGTTAAGGGATTAACCACAGACTCTGTACCAGAAGCCGCAGGCTAAAGGCCCCCAGGCTCTCCTAGGGACGACTGTCTGTCCGAGCTTAATTCTCTAACTTGGTCAACTGCCAAATGTAAGCAATTTTCCCCGACTCTGACACGCCGTAACCTGCTGAATTATTGAGGTTAACATGAATATTAATTGACTCTGGGCTACTTCCTTCCACACTACTCACAAGACCTTTGGCCGTGATTAGTTGTCCTAGACTTAGTTTGAAATTTAGCCCATTTCGTTGCGCTATTGTGGGTATCGAAGCGCCGCTAGGGGTGAAGGTAATGCGCCCACCTTCTATCTCCAACATATCAGTTGCTCGCAGCTGCGTCGTGCCATCTTTATTAAGGAAGAACCACTCCACTTTGTAGCGACCATCATGGCCTGAAGCCATCATGCTTTTGGAGTTGCCATACAAAATGTCGTAGTGATGAACTTCAGGCACTAAGGACTTAAATGCTGCGATTAGGCTTTTCTTGGTTTTAAAATCAAATCGTTTTGGTCTTGGCGGTATGAGGTCTTCACGAACCATCTGTGTTTCAGTGGAACCCAAGTACATTTTGTAAGGTTCAATTGCATGAAAACTAGCTAAAATTTGAATACTTTGAGCATTCATGTCAGAGGGTCGATAGCTACGATCCCTTAAGTGCTGTAGATCAGGACGATACTGATCAACATAACGCGCCATCTCCCGCACCATGGTTTTCATATTAGTACCTGCAAGATGCAAAGCGGTAAGCGAGTCCCATTCTTTAAACTCATCTGCATCAACACCTTTATAGGCCCCACCCACTAATGCATAGTCAGCCAACACCATATGGTCTTGATGAATATCGACCTGTCGATCCATGACTTGCTTAATTGTTAGTCCGTTGGGTATTTTGTGTTGCATAAAGTCATAACCAATAGAGGCGAAGATTTCCGTCAATAGGCCTAAAAAAGTTGGCAAGTCTCCAGTGTATTGCATTGAACTTGCGCCTCTTGAGGCCCACGAAATAAAAATCCCCGTTTTATCAAAGAAGTTAAGCTGCCACTGGGTAGTGGCCACGCCAGCTTTAAATAGTTTTTCATTTCCTAATCGCAAGCCAAGCAACAACTGCCCTACCATTTCCTTCCATACCAAGCTACCACAAGTGTCTTCGTCTATTTTATGATTACGTATTAAGCGAACGTGGGTTTGGATATTGCCTTTATGACATGCCTTGCGCCCACCTTCTGGTCGCGTTCGGACTTTTAGCTTTAGCATCCAGTCACTTAAAAAACTGTCTACTTGCTGTCGTTCGTTGGCTGTGTAGTCAAATTCATCGTAATAAACCGCATAATATGCACTCAGCACAGATAGGACAGAGACCGTTTCATAAAACTTACCATCGTAATAACGGTCGTTGGTGCTGGGAAGTTTAAAAGGGTTTGCTTTAGACCAGCCTAAAATCAAAGACTGCAGCTCGTCGGGTGTATCGCCCAGCATACCAGGCAGCTGAGCATAGTAATCTAAACAAGTATTTACATGAACCAATCTATAAGATGCAGCATCTGCCGTTACTGCGGAAGAACGTTCTGCAGCTTCCTGATTTTTGACATACCACATTAAACTCTTCTGCCAATTGCTCATCACATCATAACAACCTTTGGCGAAGGGTCGCCAGAAATGGTCTGTAGATTGACCTATCGTCGCTGCGCTAATCAGACGCCTTTCTTGATCAAAAACAGCAGGGTACATAGATAATTGCCAGTCGGAGGGTAACGACAGCTCGTTTAATGGGTCTGTTAGGGAAGGAGTGCTAGTGCCAGAGCTTGAAGCTACACAGTCTAAGTTGCGCCTGACCGTTTCATCGACATACGCTTGGGTACCGCTACTATTTGCCAGTCGACAAATGGTCTTATCCGACCAACTGCTTGTGTCTTGAGCTTGAGTGTTAGAAGAGATGAGTAAAGCAGTCGATAAAATTAACCTTGGCAATACATTCATGTGAATCCTTTATTGTTATACCCACCTAACTTAGTTGCATAGTCTGTGGACGCTTTAAGGGCAATACTACAGAAAAAACTGTAGGAACAATTCTGATATATTAGTAATATCTGATTCTTATATGCCTTAACGCCTCCCCACAGACTCTTCATAATTTCTAAGTGGCTCCCTAAAGCAGCATTTTAGTAGGTAGTAGAAGATGTCTCCCTTAAGGCCCCATTAGAACCATGGGGGAGGATTCTATTGATGCAGGCTAATATTGTTATTACCTTTAAGGGGCAATACACACTTCAAGATAGTGCGTTAAGGTATCTGTAGCTGTTATCCCTTAAGGTCTCCCCACAGACTCCTCAGGACTTCTTAAGTTAGGTTCCTAGAAGCTTAAGGCTCCATTAAAGACATGGGGAAGATCCTATTGATGTAGGCTTATAGTATCTGCTGCTGTTAACCCCTTAAGGTCTACCTACAGACTACTTTATCAATACACATATAAGTTAATACCTTAGGGATACTATAGGAACCCTATAGAGTTCCTTAAGGTAGGTTCCTTTAAGTAGGCTGCTTTAGATGTCTCCTTTAAGGCTCCACTGAGAACACGGGAAGGTTACTATACAACCATCTTCTTATGTCTTATCTTCCATATACCCAGTGGACCCTTAAGGGCCTATATGCTCCTACCCTTATTGGTCTACCCTCATCCCCCACCAGCAGAAGACTTCTCTGGATCTACAGTTATCCTCAAGTAGTTCTATAGGGGATGACTTATAGCGCTCCCCCCTCAACAACACCACAAAGACACTCACATACTAGGGGTACCTTAATAGCTTCTAGACCCCCTAGTTAGACACGAAACAACCACCATCAGAACTACCCCTGAGGCTCCATACAAGCCTCCTGAGGGACGCTATAATACTAACCAAAGCAAGAGCATTAGGGATATAAATCAAGGTGTAAGAGCTAATGTTGGGGTCAAGGGGTCCATCATTAAGTCTAGGAATATCAATAAGTTACATGCTGCAGCTATAAACCCCTCCCTCAGGATCTATTGAGCCTCCTGAGGCCCATATCTAGTCTGTCAGTTATGCCATACATTACGCTTAGACAGCTTTTGCGCTACTCAATAGAACCTGCTGAACGTGTTGACGGTTAGTGTGCTTTACCGTGTGTGAAGTCATGCAGTTATCACAGGAGTTGGGTGGTGTGAGGGGCTATGGGTATTGGGATTATCAATACAAAAATGAAGCCATACATTACAACCATTAGAGGCTGCAATGTATGGCTTTGTTATAACTGTAGACCAAACTGTAGACCGGTGAGATCCTCTTGACCAGCGGGAGAGGCACTGATATCGTTGTAAGTGCATGTATTTGAAGGTTTTGAGACCTTCTTAAGGAATCGAGGCTGTCTCCGGGCACCATTACACAAGGCTTCCAGCCAAATTAGAAAAAACTAAATAACTCGCGGTCTACCCATGGCCTACTTCAGACCATTTTTTTCATAATACACCTAACAATCAGCCACAACCTCAAACGCCTTAATTTCATGTGCAACTGAGTCATCGATTTGAGTTATTGACGGTTTGCCATACACCCAATCAAGTATCGCAGTAGCAGCTGCCATCCAAGCTGAATCGCTCTGGCTTGAATGCATGACTTCTACCAGCGCATCTAAGGCGCCATAGGTGTGGACCCCTTGAAGGTGCAATTATTAGACGGGGATGGCCATCTCTGTCAACATACATGCCTAGACAAGCAGGGGTGATTATGACGTGGCCACCAAAAGGCTATCCCCAGGAGCTACTATTTTTTGCACTTCACTAAATCAACTAGTAATTACACTAAGGCTCAATAAAGCTGAAGTTGTGTGGTCATTATTTCTCTACATCGTTTAAACGCAAAGCTGCAGCTCTGCGGTGACCTTCCATACCTTCGCTCGCGCTTTGTCGAACTGCTGACGGTGCAACAATCTCAACGGCTTCCTTATCAAGCCATTGATGTGTGCATATTTTCAGATAAGCACCGACCCACAGACCTCCTGTATAGCGACTAGAGCTCATAGTTGGCAGAGTATGGTTGGTTCCACAACAACCTTTGTCTGAGTATACAACGCTTGCTAACTCACCAATGAATAGTGATCCGAAGTTCCTCAATTTTGCAGCTGTAGCATGTGGGTCTGCCGTATGAACCTGGAGGTGCTCAGCCGCAATATAGTCAGAATAGGCGATCATAGCTTCTTCACTGTCACAAAACGTAATCTCACCATAATCATGCCATGCTGGCCCTGCAACATCAGCCGTTGACAAACTCTCAAGCTGCCGTTCTACTTCTATTAGAGTAGCCTGCGCCAATGCACGGTCTGTCGTAATAAGGCCAACGCGTGTCCTTACATCATGCTCAGCTTGAGCAAGAAGATCAGTAGCAATCATTTCGGCATTCCCAGTTTCGTCGGCGACAATGAATATTTCGCTGGGCCCAGCCAGTGCATCAATACCGACTGGACCGAAGACTTGCCGTTTTGCCTCATTCACATAGGCATTACCAGGGCCAACAATTTTGTCAACCGACGGTATACTCTCGGTGCCATAAGCCATGGCTGCAATGGCTTGGGCACCACCAACACGAAAAATTCGATCTGCCCCACATAGGTGGCACACTGCGATCATCGATTCGTGTGCTGTAGGTGGTAAACAGACAATAACTTCATCACAACCTGCCACTTTAGCTGGAATGATAGTCATAAGAGGTGCCGCCAAGATAGGGTAACGTCCACCAGGCACATAGGCACCAATGCGTTCGATAGGGATAACTCGGTGCCCTAAGTGCACACCAGGTAAAGTCTCAATCTCCAGCGGAAGAATAGTGTCACGTTGAGCCTGTGCAAAGTTTCTAACCTGTTCAATCGCAAACTCTGAGTCTTTACGAGTCTGTGGATCTAGGTTGAGAACCGCCGCTTCACGCGAAGCCAAGGTTATTTCAAAGCTTTCGACGTCTACCTTGTCAAATAATTTTGAATAATGCTGCAACGCTTTATCACCACTGTCACAAACAGACCTAATAATATCCTTAACGGCATCTTCAATAACACGAGTGTCGGCACTGATGTCTGTTTTTGCCGACTTGATATGAGAGAGTTTACTCTGTAAATCTGGACTTAATTGAGACATAGTAATCCTCCAGACAATCTGGCAGTAGTTGGGGCAACATCTGTTGTTTCCCAACTTGTAATACCATTATATATATTAGCTGTAATTAATATATGCGCCATATTCTTTTCTCCAATAAATCATAATTTTATTAGTACCCGCGTTACAATAATTTCAATTGTAAGTGCTAACTTCTGTTGGCCTCCGATTGCGTTAAGTTCTAACCAACTGGAGTGTCTATTAAACTGGGGGCGTATGACATGTTATTATCAAAATATGGAACTTAAAAATACAATTTAGCATTTTTAAACCTATCCGTTTATACATCTTTTATATGAAAAAAAGCGGTCGCAACATAATGACGATACTACAACCAGTCTTCAATAACCAACATCTGTCCTTTCGTACACAAAGTTGTATAGCCGCCCACGCTCATTAAACTGAAAGTGGTGTTGCACCTGTTTCAATTCGAACAATTTTTCCATTTCTAAGAGAGTGCATCATCAGAAGTGTTTCACGACGGCCATCTGGGAAATCAATAAACTGGTGAGTTACTAATACTTCCTCGTTTTCATATAAGCATCTTTGATGCCGATATTTTAAACTTATCACTTGCCATCATGTATTTAAATTGAGCACGCATATCCGCTTTACTCATCGTGCTATTGGTTTGGTGACGGACCAACGCATAGTCATCGGCGTATAGCCCCATGACTTTATCGATATCTTTTGCATTGATAGCGTGTATTAATGGATTATAGATAGACATTTTACTCTCCTTATAAAATTGCTGGCTTCGTCATTTGAAGACCAATATATAAAGCCTAACTAGACATGTGTTCCTCAGGCTCGATATAACTCTACTCCTCCACTTTATTAAATACTAATCATGTATCTGTACGAATGACTGGCTCACTCACTCGTAGCACACTCAACAACCGCGCTGACCCCCACCGGCATTCCCAATACACTGAATTGACTCCAACATATTGGATCTAAATAGTGTCTAGCATCAACCTACTCCCCAACAAACTTTCCATGTATAAGCGACCTAAAAGTCCACTTTGGCTATGTCGCTACAAGTTAGATAATGGTGAATGGTATCGGCAAAGCACTGGCACTGACGATCAATAAGAAGATATCGACTTTAAGTTGTACTACGGTGCTGGTGAACGCTAAGTAAGCCACTCAAACAGGTCTGGATCAGGAAATGTAGTGGAACCCATAAGCAACTTAACAAGCCCCTGATGATTCTTCTGAACAATAATAGAATCATGGACTGTCAAACACGGTATGTCAGCCCGCTTTAGCTCATCAACAGTGTTAAATACCAAGTCCTTAAGTTTGAGGATCTGTAGATTCGTTAACGGTTGGTTTTATCTCAATCTTGATGGGATTGGTTCTGCTATAAACTTTGTAACTTTTCAAACATACAGTAGAGTGGTTTTGCTTCTATAACTCTGACTTGCGTGAAGGTTTGATTGACTTTCTTTTTTCTAATTTCTACTCTCTGCATGACTTTGCCTGTTGTTATAGCCAGTTGCTATATCTATCTGAAAAAACTAAAATACTAGCTGGTATAAAAATAGTTTCTAGCATAAAACAAGGAATGTCCAATATGAAACGCGCACTAAAATCCATTGCACTTGCAGCTTCAGTGCTATTTACAAACTCAGCCTTCTCAGATGAGATTAAAAACGCGCAACAGGCTAATGTAGGCGTCACGATAGGTCTAACTGGTACAAATATAGAAATATCTACACCACTCAATAATTATGTTTCAGTGCGTGGTGAAATGAATATTAATGGAAAGGTTGATCGAAAATTAACATTAGAGAACAACCGTTATGACATAACATTTAATCCAGATATAAAATCGCTGTTCGTTGATATTCATCCCTTTTCAAATACATTTTATCTGACTGGAGGTTTAATAAGTCAAAATTTTAACTTTGAACTAAAGGGTAATCCGTCAATTTCGGCTTTTAACTTTAATGGAACATCTTATGCTTACGCTAATGTGGCCAAATTTACAGGTAATGCTGGCTTCAGTAATTCAATGGCACCTTATCTAGGTCTTGGTTGGTCAAACCGGAACAAGGGTTCATCCGGGGTCGCTTTTTCTTTTGAAGCAGGCCTAATTGATGTTGGAACAGGTAGTGTAGACTTAGCTGTGGAATGTGGCAGTGGATTGAGCAGTTCCCAATGTTCAGCATTACAATCGGATGTAGCGGCGGAGATGAGTACGATAAATAATGACCTTGATAGAAAGCTCTTTTATCCAGTAGTTAAATTAGGTATCAGTTATCGATTCTAAGAAGCTTGTCTTGGCTGCGCCAAGACGCTGCAGATAGTCATGAGCACCTTTAAAAAAGTGAAATTCAAAAGTAAAAAAAACTATGTAAAAATTTACGATGGGGCCTTGATACTGCTAAATATTCAATATAAATCAATGATGTAAAATTAAATCCATTCAGCCTAAAAGGCCCAAAAGCAGACACATAATGGTAAAATAGTTTTAATCAACCAGTGACAGTATTGCAAGCGGCTCACCACAAGCACTGCAGACAACCTCAGCCCCTTTTTATGGAAGCATTAAAGCATGATTAAACTGATGACCTTGGTAATAGTGTTGAGCATGCCATTGACTGCCTTAGCCACTGATGCCATAGACCAGAAGTTAGCCTTAAGCTGCACTAAAAGTCTGTTTTTAAAAGGATTAGATGGGGTTTTAGAAGGCTACCCAGGCATTGCCTACCCATCCACTTGGCAGCAGGGCACTGGGCTTTATACTTATGAGCCTAGATATGACGTATCCCAAACTAAGCTAGGCAAAAACGAACTGTGCGCCAATTACTATGGCTTCGTACGCCCATCTCAAGTGAGTGGCAACGGTAAACAGGCCAATTGCAAAACTAATATTACAGGCATCAAAGTCATTTTAAAAAGCAAAAAAGGCAAAGCTGAGCTTGCCCTAAAAGACCACCACCCCTTTGTGTGTTATTTCAAAGGTGATAGTGATGGCTATAATTTTCATTCGGCTTGGACAGCAGAACTGCTGCGGCCTTAATCATCTGTAGTATATATTATTAGGTAAGTGGCGATTATCTTCAAGAACTCCCACCAAAACCGATAGATCCAAAAGAGTAGCAGCCACAACGCACTACCCAGGGGTGACCGCATGGTGCTGTTATGGAACACTCAGCACCTAAGCGCAAGCTTGACGTCGCTACAGGCCCCATAGTAACGTCGTGAAGCGCATTTATTAAGCGTCTTAGCGCCACTCATAGGAAAGGAACTGTAAGACTGCCGTCTCCGGGCACCATTTACTAGATCAACCTATTGTTTCAAAAAACCTAGCTCTGTGTCTAAGAAATATCCACCTTCTTAAAGCAACTATAATGTAAAAACTACTGCAAACCTTAATAATTCCTTCATTCAACATTACCATCAAACATCGCACCTGTAACACCGATCTATTTCTTTGACCACTTTGTTTGCTTTAAGTAAACTCCTCAACACGGGTGTAATTTGAGTTATTGACAACTAACCAGGCAGTTGGAGCAATGGAAATACTAAAGTTAAATTACAAGGCTTTGCGTGCTGTGTTTGCCGTACTTGTGATTAGCGTGTCTGCTAGCGGATGCACCACTAAACTTGCTTACAATTTTCTAGACTGGGGTTTGTACTGGGAATTAAAAGAGTATGTTAAATTTAATCAAGACCAGCGCTTACTAGTCAAAGATGAGATTTCCCAATTAATTAACTGGCATCGCCGTGATGAGTTACCTCAGTACGCCGACCAGTTAGAAGAACTCTCTATTGGACTAGAGAGTGGAATGAATGTTGAAGAGTTAGAATTTGTATATAAAAATCTCAAAAGTAGCTGGCAGAGAATTGTCATTAAAACCTTACCTGCTGCCGTCAACATCATTTCAGACCTGAATGACCAACAAGTGAATAGTTTTTTTGAGATGTTAATTGAAAAAGAAGTTGATGATGCCACGGATATTGAAAATGGCACTAACATACGAACTATAGAAGAGCGTGAGCGCTATGTTGAGAAGAAGATCGTTGGCGTCATTGGTAAGTTAAATAACGAGCAAAATATCTTAATTACGCGATGGGCAGGCAGCATGAGCCCCACTAAAGAGCTTTCATTAATTCAGGCCATTCAATGGCGAACTACAATGCAGTCAGCAATGGCTGATCGCCAAAATAAAAAGAAGTTGAAAAAACATCTGATAGTATTATTCGCCAATCCCGACCAGCTCAGGTCAGCTAACTATCGCCAGATTATTGATAAAAACAGACGCTTAGTACTACAGTTAATATTTGATTTAAACCAAACATTAACAACCCAACAGCGCAGTAAGCTGGTTAAAAAATTAAAAGACTTTGTCAAAGACTTTCGTGATTTAAGTAATTGAATAACTCTGGTAAGCTTAAAAAAAGCGTTACAACTGATGCATGAGTTATTTTCACACTTGTGGATACCTCTGCTTTTCTTGCATGTGTTGGGCCCACTAAAGCACGCCTTGATCGACACAGACGGACTATAGCGCAACCCAAGCTGCGCCTGATGTTATTAATAGTGATAGTTATGACAACAAGGAGCCCTCACAATGCTATTTCTTTCTCTTCAAACACTGATCAAACCATCAAAGAACAGACACCTTAGAAATTTGATCGCTTTATGTGTCTTGTTGACGCCTATACATTCATTAGCAAATGACCACTTTTCATCTTGGTCTGATAAGACTATTTGCCGTCTGGCGAAAGCGACTCCTGATAATATTGAATATCAAACCGAGTCAGCAAGCCGAGGGCTAAGCTGCGGTGGTTCAAACAAAAATAGCATCAGTGCTTCCTCAGCAAAAGTAGCCAAGGCACTTGCTGGCATTGATATTGAAAATGACCCCAATATTGACTTCTTCAAACCGCCAATGGCGCCGAAACCAACGAATCAATTGTACTGGTTTGGGAAAATGTGGAAAGTCGCAGATTATAACAATGATGGAATTTCCGATGTGCTCTACATAGGCACTATGAACGCAGAAAATTCTGTTTCTGGATCAGAAGATACGGGGGATATCTGTGGGACAAAGGCTTGCTCAGGATTCAAACCACTACCATCATTGTATCTGGGGGATAAAAACGGACAATTGACTTACTCACCTCAACTGTTAATTGACGAGCGAGAAGACAGTGGTATGTCGTTAGGTCGACAATTACTGGTTGCCGACTTCAATAGCGATGACACCTTGGACTTTTATGTCGCCGATCACGGAATTGGCACCCACAAGGGTGTTAGGGATAGTTACTTTCTAAGTCAACCTAATGGCACTTGGATAGAGTCATCCGACACACATTTAAGCCACTCTAACTTTAGGGTTTTTGATCACGGCGGTGCTACTGGTGACATTGATAATGACGGTGATATGGATATTGTTATAACTGAACTGCATCACCAAAAGAATGGCACCTCTTTTTGGTGCTTGATGAATGATGGCAGTGGCTTTTTAAAAAAACGTAAGTGTGGTGGCAGTAACGCTTTTGGGTTAGAACTTGCAGATATGGATGGTGATGGCGATTTAGACGCACTGGTTGGCGCTCACGAATATGGAGGAAACCAAGCATTTACTGGCATTGTTTGGAATAACGGCAAAGGGTACTTTTCTCAAAAAACCGCACTCCCACAACACAAAAAGAAATGGGGAACCATTCCTGAAGTTTCAGGATCAGACCTAGATAATGATGGTGATCTAGATATTGTTTATAGTAGAGCGGGCGTTTTATATGTGGGCACTGCAATACAAATTATTGAAAACTTAGGCAACAAGCAGTTTAAAGATCACGGCATATTTCCTTTAGTCGAGGCTCCATCTGATTTTAAACCGATTGGAGAAGGGAATGAGTGGAATGATTTTATAGAGAACATTATGTTCAGAGATTTTGACCAAGATGGTGACAGTGACATTTATTTGTCTTCTGGGTCACGTAAAACTAATGGGGCAACTTTGATTAACAATGGGGAATTCAAATTTGAAATATTAAGTCCTAGTGAATCGACGCAATATTTTGAAGATGGTAGTCAAAAGAAAATCCTGATCGACCTTGATTATGCAAGAAAGCAAGCAGTTGCTAAAGACACAGCCCACTCCAATAATTTCTCTAAAGCGTTATCAAAGCTACCATCGATAGAGTTTGAAGGTATAGATGCGTTTAAAGCATTTGAAATTCCGATTAGTTTAACCACATCGGGTGCTTTAATTATGGGCTTTAAAGATATAGAAGTTGACCGACAACATAACAGTCCGTGGCTCAAAGCGAGAATACACCTGCAGTATGGCAACCAGGATATATCGACCAACTTATGTGTTCAATATTACCCAGAATATAAATTCCTAGCACCACGTGTTTCATTTACAAGAGGCGATTGGGGAGATGTCGAGGAGTATGAGCATAGTTCTCGGGGGTGTAATGGCTTCGTAGGGAACTGGGAGTACGACAACAATGCTTCTAAGTTAGAGGCGATGGGAATTAAAGCAGTTATTGATGATGTGCGTTTAAACTATCGCCAGTTCCTAGAAGGAATTAGTGCTCAGTCAAATATTTCTGCCCAATTCCTCCTCAGCCAAGACGTTAATTGACACTGTGGCTTAAACCTAATTAAGCAAGATAGGTAGACGCAGAAGTTGTGCCTCCCCTACCAGTCCAATTAGTATGGAAAAATTCACCTCTTGGTTTATCAAGCCTCTCATAAGTATGAGCACCAAAATAATCACGCTGGGCCTGCAGTAGATTAGCGGGTAAACGCTCAGTACGGTAACCATCGTAATAGGCTAATGCCGCCGCCATGGCTGGCATTGGAACGCCAAGCTTAACTGACTGAATAATAACCCGGCGCCAAGCAGCTTGTGCAGTCTCTATAGCTCCCTTAAAAAAGGTGTCTAGCATTAGATTGACTAGCTCCGGATTAGTATCGAAGGCGAGCTTAATATCATCAAGAAATACAGATCGAATGATACAGCCACCACGCCACATCTGAGCTATCTGACCATAATTTAAATGCCATCCATACTCAATGGCTGAGGCTCGCAAAAGTTGGTAACCTTGTGCATAGGAAACAATTTTTGAAGCATATAATGCCTGCTGTAAATCATCAATAAATGCCGTTGTGTCTCCCTCATAACTCAGTTCTGGGCCACTGAGTTGTTTGGCTGCTTCTATGCGTTCGTTTTTCAATGCAGATAAGCAGCGCGCAAATACAGCTTCACCAGTCAAGGTTGCCGGTTGACCAAAGTCTAGGGCCGTCACAGCAGTCCATTTGCCAGTTCCCTTTTGTCCTGCAGCGTCAAGAATGTTATCGATGACGGCTTCACCATTGCTGTCTTTATAACCTAGAATATTAGCGGTGATTTCAATCAAATAAGAGTCAAGCACCCCTTTATTCCACTGCTTAAATACATGGTGCATGGCTTCATTGGATAACCCAAGTCCATCCCTCATAATTTGGTAGGATTCACAGATCATCTGCATGTCGCCATATTCGATGCCGTTGTGAACCATTTTCACAAAGTGCCCAGCACCATCGTTGCCAACCCATTCGCAGCAAGCTTCGCCCTTATCTGTCTTGGCAGCAATCCTTTGAAAGATCGGTTTTACCAAAGGCCATGCGGCTTCTGAACCCCCAGGCATGATAGAGGGCCCCAAAAGTGCACCTTCTTCACCACCAGAGACGCCAACACCAATATAGTAAAGACCATTGCTTTCAACATAACTGCAGCGACGAACAGTATCAGGATAACGGCTGTTGCCTCCATCAATAATAATATCACCCTTATCAAGCAGCGGAACCAGATGCTCAATGACGTCATCCACAGCTTCACCGGCCTTTATCAACATCATTATTTTGCGCGGACGGGCTAGACTTTCACAAAGTTGTTCAATGCTGTGGCATCCAATGATATTTTTATCTGCACCTCGACCTGATATAAATCGGCCTACTTTTCCCATCGTTCGATTAAATACGGCCACTGTAAACCCTTTACTCGCCATATTTAATACTAAGTTCTCACCCATAACGGCAAGGCCAATAAGCCCAATATGTGCTGCCATATTAATATCCTTTGTATTGCTCAGTGGTTAGCTGAGGTAGTGCTAACATTCATTAATCAAACAACAGACTATAGCTCAACCCAGGCTGCGCCTGCTTTTGATGATCTTTGACAAGCATCAACAAAGCGCACGCCATCAAACCCTTGCTCGATACCAATCACTGTATTTGGATGGGTGGTTTCGCTGGCAATGATCACTTGCGCCACCTCTTTGTAAAGCGTCGCAAAAGCCTCCAAGTAGCCTTCTGGGTGGCCCGCTGGAATACGCGTCACTGTTGCAGCCGCCGCGTATGCGAAGCCACCACCACGAGTGTACATGACTGGTGGCTCACCCAATTTAGTGTACCAAAGCTTGTTAGGGTCTTCTTGTGACCATCTGATCGATCCTTTAGTGCCATAAATAGCCAATGTTAGATTATTTGCGTTTCCAATAGCCACTTGGCTCACCCAAATATGCCCACGGGCACCCCCATCAAAGTGCAAATTAATGCGGGCGTCATCATCAACTAAGCGCCCTTTTACATGCGTGTGTAATGTCGCGTTTAATGTGCGGGTACGAAGGCCTGTAACAAAGCCTACAAGGTTGTATGCGTGGGTGCCAATATCACCAATCGCACCGCCGCCAGATTGGTAGGGGTCATTGCGCCATGCGGCCTGCTTATTGTCAGGATTGGGGGCTTTACTCAGCCAGTCCTGTAGGTAATTCGCTTCGACAATTTGAATGTCACCCAGCACCCCCTCTGTCACCATCTGCTGGGCTTGACGAATCATTGGATAACCCGTGTAGTTATGCGTCACAAACAAAGACGCCTTAGACACAGCAGCAGCTGCGACTAAACTTTTTGCCTGAGCCAAGGTGGCTGTCATGGGTTTGTCACATATTACATGAATATTTTCAGCTAAGAAGGCCTCGGCTATGGGTCCATGCAGATGATTTGGTGTCACAATAGACACGACATCTATACCATCTGGCCTAGCCGACTCCATCTTCGCCATTTGCGTGTAATCATCATAGGAACGATCTTTATCGACACCTAGTTCGCCAGCAAAAGCATGGGCACGCAAAGGATCTGATGCAAACGACCCTGCAACAAGTTGATAACACCCATCAAGCCTTGCGGCCATGCGATGAACGCCACCAATAAATGCGCCTTGGCCACCACCTACCATACCCAGCTTAAGAGGAGTCATGTTAGAAGCCCATCATTTTGCGCAGCGCTGCTTTGTCTGTGGCTCCACCTGCAAAATCATCAAAAGCCTTATCTGTAGGGCGAATAATATGATCTGCTATGAACGGCGCTCCCTCTGCAGCACCTTGTTCAGGATGCTTCAAGCAACATTCCCATTCCAGCACAGCCCAGCCCTCAAACCCATACTGGGCAAGCTTGGAAAAGATACTCACAAAATCCACTTGGCCATCGCCAAGGGATCGAAAACGAGCCGCACGATCTGTCCAGTCGGAGTAGCCAGAGTAAACACCTTGTCGCCCGGTTGGATTAAATTCGGCATCCTTGACATGAAAGGCGCCAATTCGCTCGTGATAAATATCGATAAAGGCGAGGTAGTCTAACTGCTGCAATAAAAAGTGTGAGGGATCATAAAGAATCTTGCAACGCGGGTGATTATCCAAAGCGCCAAGAAAGCGATCAAAGGTAGTGCCATCAAAAACATCTTCACCAGGGTGGATTTCAAAAGCCACATCAACACCTGCCGCATCATAAACATCCAAAATGGGCTTCCACCGACGTGCTAGTTCGCTAAATGCTTCTTCCACCAATCCTGCAGGCCGCTGCGGCCAGGGATATACATAGGGGAAGGCCAAAGAGCCAGTAAAAGCTGCAATGCACGTCAAGCCAAGTTTTTGTGATGCACTTGCAGCTTTAATCACTTGATCCACTGCCCAAGCTTGGCGCTCTGCTGGTTTACCATGCACATGTTCTGGTGCAAATGCATCAAATGCAGTGTCATACGCTGGATTAACAGCAACAAGCTGACCTTGTAAGTGCACAGAAAGCTCAGTGATAGTGACCCCATGTAAAGTACAAATGGCTTTAATTTCATCGCAATAGCTCTGACTGCTGGCCGCTTCCTCTAGGTTAAACAACCGAGTATCCCAGGTGGGTATTTGTACCCCTTTGTAGCCTAAACCTGCCACCCATTCAACAATAGAGGGCAGGGTGTTAAACGGCGCTTCATCACTTACAAACTGGGCCAAAAATATTGCAGGGCCTTTAATTAAACTGCTCATCTTATTCTCCGTGTATATCGATTACACCAGTAAAGCTCTTGCTTGGTCTGGACCCAATGCTTCTGGGCGCTGGCAGGTGGTTGTCATTGTCATTACTTCTTGTGTTTGCCCTGCTTCCAATACAGCCGTCATCACTTCAACAACGTGAGTGGCAAAGGCTTCATTGCAACGGTGGGGGGTATTCGCACTGATCGATAACGCCATATCAGCCAAGCCAGCGCCACGATAATTGGCTTTAGTGTCTTCAAAATTTGGTATGGCAAAGGGATGATCCCATGTTTTTTCAACTGGGTCATTGGCTTGCTCGGTGATCGTTACGATGCCGCCAAAGAAGTTTGGATCAGGCACGCTCATTGTTCCTTTAGAGCCATAGAGTTCCATAATGGGATGTGCAGTAGCCCAAACATCCCAGCTGGCAAGTAATGTAATAATTGCACCATTTTCAAAATACAGCACCGAATGAATGGTGGTGGGTGTTTCCACCGGAATGATTTCACCGTTGCGCGGGCCATTGGCGATAGTGCGTGTCTTAGTTGCTGAATTTGTAAAACTGGCCACCTTCGTTACAGGCCCAAGAATCTGCACTAGGGTGCAGATGTAGTAAGGCCCAAGGTCTAGAATTGGGCCCCCTCCATTAAGGAAGAAAAAGTCTGGGTTAGGGTGCCAATCTTCCATTCCCGATGACATCACCACGGCTGTACCTGAGGTAATGTCTCCAATCACACCATTATCTACAAGATTACGTGCAAGCTGATGACTAGCCCCCATAAACGTATCTGGAGCAGATCCGATGCGCACATCATTGGCTTTGGCCACCGCGCCGAGCTCTTGTGCTTCAGCAAGGCTAAGCACAAATGGTTTTTCAGAATAAACGTGTTTGCCCGCCTCTAAAATCTTTCGGGAAACCTCAAGGTGCGCAGCAGGTATTGTCAAATTGATCACCAGATCAATATCACTGGCCTGCAATAGCTGCTCCACTGTCTGAGCACGCACGCCAAATTCTTTGGCTTTGGCGTTGGCATTATCCATGTTGATGTCTGCCACAGACAAAATTTTATAACCTTTAAACATAGGCGCCAACTGCAGATAGGCGGCCGAAATGTTCCCACATCCAATAATACCCACACCTAATAGCTTAGTCATGTGTGTTATCCCATAATTTTTCAAAAGCAACCACCGAGCGAGTTGCATAACCTAATGGATCCTTAGGTTTATCGTGCTCCAGCGCATAGAGTAAATGGTTAGATTGGCTGCGACAGGCTTGCAAAAGTGCAGCCCAATCCAACGTGCCTGCACCCAAATCAGCCCAGCCATCCTCGTCTAAATTTTTACCAACAGGGGCGATATCTTTTACGTGAATGGCAGCCAAACGGCTTCCATAACGTTGGATATATTGCAAAGGATCACTTGCGCCGCGCGCAACCCAAGCTAGATCAGCCTCCCATTTAATATCAGGGGCTTGTTCTAAAATAATATCCATGGGAATACCGCCATCTGCAAGAGCCACAAATTCAAAATCGTGATTATGCCAACCAAATAAAATGCCGTGTTTGGCGTATTTTTTTGCTGCTGCATTTAGACGGTGTGCTAGCCTGGTATATCCAACACTTGTGCCAGGGCGATCTTGCTCTTCTAAATAAGGTGCGACAATAAAGCCTATCCCCAGTGTTTTAGCAACGCCCAATGTGGCTTCAAAGTCATCCTCAATGTCGTTTAATCCCATATGCCCAGAGGGCATAGAAATGCCATTAGCGTCCATCGCTGCGCGGTAGGCAAGAGGGTCGCCATACACTCCGCCATAACCTTCCACTTGTGTCATTCCAATCGCAGCCAATTCATCCAAGAGACCAATTTGGTCTTCATAATCACGCATTGAATAAAGTTGAATAGATAAAGTCATAATTTTTTTCCAGTTCAATTAGAGACGAACTTCAGAGTTCATATCAAATAAATGTATTCGAGCTGCATCAAAACCAATTTTAAGCGTGTCACCTGCTTTAATGACCGCTAAACCTTCAGTTCTCACACGCACAGATTGACCAGCAAAGTTAACCCAAACTAAAGTATCAGAGCCCATGGGCTCAACAATATCAACCACGATGGAGCTACTAAAAGACGCTTTGTCCGCAGCATCACCTGTGAGCATGTGTTCTGGCCGAATACCAAGCCATACTGATCCATCTTGTTGGTCATTATTATCAAATTCGTAGCCTGTAACGTCCACTTCAAACCCATCACAAGAGAATTGTGTGCCTCTTATATGGCCTTTAAAGAGGTTCATTGCGGGTGACCCAATAAAGTCTGCAACGTATTTGTTACACGGTTTTGCGTAAATAACTTCTGGCGTATCCAACTGTTCTATTAGACCATCTTTCATGATTGAAATTCGATCGGCAAGCGTCATGGCTTCGACCTGATCATGGGTTACATAGATCATGGTATTTTTAAGTTTATGGTGAAGGCGCTTTAATTCCACCCGAAGGTCGGTACGTAGTTTTGCATCGAGGTTGGACAAGGGCTCATCAAACAAAAACACATCCACATCACGCACCAACGCGCGGCCAATCGCAACTCGCTGGCGCTGTCCACCTGACAATGCACCAGGCTTACGATCTAAAAGTGATTCAATCTGCAACACTTCAGCTGCCCACGCTATGCGCTTTGCTATTTCAGGCTTTGGCACCTTGGCATTCTTTAATCCAAAGCTCAGGTTCCCACGCACGGTCATCTGTGGATAGAGCGCATACGATTGGAACACCATGCCGATGCCACGATCAGAAGGCTCCGCCCATGTGACGTTTTCGCCTTTGATGAATATTTGACCATCGGTCACATCCAAAAGCCCAGCAATACAGTTCAACAGGGTAGATTTACCACACCCAGACGAACCCAAAAGCACGATAAATTCACCTTCTACTATATCTAAGTTTAGTTGTTTAAGTACTTTTACAGCACCAAAATTCAGGTCTAGATTTTTTATTTCTACAGAGTTATTCATGAGTCATTTAGCCTTTGACTGCGCCAGCGGCAATGCCGCGAACAAAGAGTTTGCCAGACGCAAAGTAAATAATTAAAGGAACCAGGCCCGTCAGCAAGGTGGCTGCCATATTGACGTTATATTCTTTAATCCCTTGGACTGAGTTGACGATGTTGTTCAGTTGAACCGTCATCGGGTAAGTTTCAGGTTTGGTGTAGATTACCCCAAACAGGAAGTCGTTCCAGATACCTGTGACCTGCAAAATGATAGCCACTACGAAAATGGGCAATGCCATAGGAATCATAATCTGAAAATAAATCTGCCAAAACCCTGCCCCATCCACTCTGGCTGCCTTAAACAGTTCTTGAGGTATCGATGCAAAATAGTTACGGAACAATAGCGTAAGTATGGGCATGCCAAAAATGGTGTGTACCAAAACTAAGCCCCCTATAGAGCCCATCAACCCCAGCTCTCGAAGCAATATTACAATCGGGTACAGCATGGTTTGATAGGGGATAAACGCACCAATGATCAGAATGCTAAAGAACACTTCAGAGCCTTTGAACTTCCAATTTGACAATGCATAACCATTGATGGATGCAATAGTAATAGACAGTAAAACCGAGGGGATCAGAATACGCACAGAATTACCAAAACCTCGTGACAATCCATCACAATTAATTCCAGTACAAGCTTCTGACCACGCCTTAACCCAAGGTGCAAAGGTGATCTCCATAGGAGGCCCAAACACATTACCCATGCGAATTTCTGGCATACCCTTTAATGAAGTAACAATCATCACATAAAGGGGTAGAAGGTAGTACATAGAAACCATAATTAACGTGCCATAAAGGATAATATTGGCACGTGAAAAGGCCTTTTTGGGCTTTGGGCCACGAGGTCCATCAAGTAAACTTGTTGTTATATTAGCCACGTTTACGGCCTCCAAATTCTAGGTAAGCCCATGGGATCAAAACGATCACAACAGAGCACAACATCATTGTAGAAGCCGCAAAACCTTGGCCTAAGTTTTGAGCACGAAACATATATTCAATGACATATTTTGCGGGTACTTCAGAGGCTAGGCCTGGGCCTCCGCCCGTTTGTGCGACGACCAAATCATAAAGCTTAATAATGCCTGCGGCGATCAGCACTAAGGCAGTGATAAATACAGGCCGCATCATAGGTATGATAACCACAAGATAGGTTTTGATTGTGCCAATGCCATCAACACGGGTTGCTTTCCAAATATCTTCATCAATGCCACGAAGGCCGGCCAACATGATACACATGATTAGCCCTGTCCCCTGCCATAGCCCCGCAATCAAAAGGCCATAAATAACTGTGTTAGCGTCATTGAGTGGGTTAAATGCAAAGCTTTCCCAGCCCCAGCCACGCACCACACTTTGGAGACCAAAATCAGGGTTCAAAATCCACTGCCAGGCTAAACCTGTGACTACAAAGGAAAGCGCGAAGGGGTATAAAAAAATAGAACGAAAGGCGCTTTCGAATCGAATTTTTCGATCAAGACAAGCCGCCAGGCAAAAACCAATCACTAGTGTCAAAACCAAGGAACAAACACCATAAACTCCAAGATTAGTAATTGATATGATCCAACGGTCAGAGTCCCAAAGGCGCTCGTATTGATCAAGTCCAACCCATTTAGTTTTGGGTAGCATCCGTGAACCGGTAAAAGAATATAAAATCGTCCAGCCTGTGCCGCCCACAAAAACCACAAGTGCGGTTAAAATCATTGGGATCGATGCAAGCTTAGCCATCAGGTTCTTAAACAAACGACGAGGTCGTTTTGCAGTCTTGATGACAGAATCTGTAGTGACAGCCATCGTATAGGCTCCAGCTATAAATATGAGAAATGAGAATGGCCCAGCAGCGACGCCACCGGGCCAAGGAGCAACTTAGTCAGCGCTTTTGATTAGCTGAGCATAATCTGCCTGTGCATCGGCAGCAGACATGTCACCAGACCAGAACTGTGCCATCAAGTCTTCGATTTGTGTCTGCGTATCAGCAGACAAAGATTGGTCACCTGAAGGCAGAATGTTACCACCGGCCAAGATGCCTAGACCCTTCTGCATACAACCGTTGGCAGAAGACATATCAATGTCACCACGCACTGGCAAGGAACCTTTAGCAAGGTTGAAAGATACCTGAACTTCAGGTGAAATTAGCAAAGCAGCTAGCTCTTTTTGAGCCGCTGTAATGGCTGGGTCATCATTTACTGGGAAGTAGAAAGCATCACCACCTGTGTCCAGTATTTGATTCAAACCTAGACCTGGTAAGCAAGAATAGTCAACGCCTTCAACCTTACCTGCAACAGCAAATTCACCTTGCGCCCAGTCACCCATCAACTGTGCACCGGCAGAACCTGTGATAACCATGTTGGTCGCTTGGTTCCAGTCTTGAACGTTAGACCCAGCTGCAAGCTCGCGTGCATTAACCATGGCTTCAAATACAGCCTTATATTCTGGACCCTTTGCCACTTCAGCATTCTTGTTAACTGTCACTTCACGCCAAGCTTCAGTGCCAGCAACTGCTATGGTGATTGCGCCAAACGCTAGATTTTGTTGCCAACCTTGTTGACCCATCGCTAGTGGCAATGTTCCAGCTGCTTCAAGTTTGCCAGCAGAAGCTACAAATTCGTTCCAATCAGTGGGAACATCAAGACCTGCATTTTCATATGCAGCGTGGGATAACCACATCCACTGCCCAGAGTGAATGTTAACAGGTACACAGAAGATTTTGCCATCTAGGGTACATGAATCTAATAATGCTTTGGGGTTAACGATGTTTGCCCAGTTACCCGCTTCTGCTACGTCAGTTAGGTCTAACAATAATCCTGCTTCAATCAGCTCTTCAGCTTGACGGCCATGGTTTAGCTGTGTTGCTGCCATAGGGTCACCACCAAGAATACGCGATATAATGATTGGGCGAGCTGTGCCACCAGATCCAGCAATGGCTCCATCGACCCATGTATTGCCTGTAGCATTCCAAGCATCCGCAAACTTTGATACAGCCGCGGCTTCGCCTCCAGAAGTCCACCAATGAGTTACTTCCAATTCAGTTGCTTGAGACGCAGGGGCGGCTGCAAGCGCGCTACCAATTAGTAGCGATTTCAATATTTTAGACATGAGTTTATACTCCAAAAATGCGGCTTTTCGCCAGTTATTTTTCTGATCACTTATAATGCAATCGATTACATTAAACTTTATCAACACTAATCTTGTCAAGTGTTTATGTAAACGATTACAATGAAAGCCCACCCTGTATTAGATGTGCTACATATAAGGTTACGACACTGAAAAATTCAACCATCCAAGATGTTGCACGCGCTGCAGGGGTTTCAACGGCAACAGTCTCACGCACCTTGTCTCACCCTAATATTGTGTCTACATCAACCAAAGATCGTGTTTTTGACGCCGTGAAATTAACTGGCTATCGCATTAATCGAGCAGCAAGAAACCTTCGCACGCAACGTGCGCATTCAATATTGGTTTTATTACCAGATTTGGCTAATCCATTCTTTTCAAACATTCTTGAAGGCATTTCTCGCTATCTTTCAAGCAAGGGATACTCCATGTTAATCGCCAGCACTAACCAAGTGCACACAAGTGGTGAGCTACTCGTTGATTACCTTGATGACGCTCGTGCTGACGGCATGATTATCCTTGATGGTGGGTTGGATGCTGAGGTGGTCAAGTCTTTGGAAAAAGCTTCAAAGGCCAAATTCATTTTGTTCGCCTGTGAATGGATCGAGGGAGCAAATTTCCCATCTGTACGTAGTGAAAACGAGGAAGGTACACGCAAAGCTGTTAAGCACTTACATAGCTTGGGCCATCGTAAGGTCGGCCATGTGACTGGCCCTAAAAATAATGTCCTTGCTCAGGCTCGAAAAGATGCATTTATTTGTGAATTAAAAACGCTTAAGCTTGAATTAAAATCTCAATGGATCATCAGTGGCGATTTTTCACTGGCCGCAGGTTGTATTGCAGCGCAGGCTTGGATCGCATTAGATGATCGCCCCACTGCAGTGTTTTGCGCATCGGATCAACTTGCCCTAGGATTCATTGCCGAATTGTCTCGCCATGATTACAACGTGCCTTACCACGTCTCTGTGATGGGCTTTGATGACATTGATTTTTCAGAACAATACATCCCATCGCTCACATCCATACGCCAAGACAGGTTGTTTCTTGGTGAGACCGCGGCGTCCATGTTGATGCAGCGAATTGAATCGCCAGATAAAGATATTCACGACCATACCGCAATACTGCCAGTGTCTTTGGTTATTCGTGAAAGCACTGCGCCTCCAAATTTAGAGAAGTGTTAAAATAAAGCTTCAAACAAGCAAGGCAACACTTGTGTGTTTGAACTCAGCTTCTCAATGCAAAACGTGCGTTAGGTTCATCTACTTGATATGAACCACTGTGCTGGTTTGGATTGCTAGCTAGCTGGTCTACTGCCTGAATGATTTTATCCACTTTTTCATCACTCATAAGTACCGAAAAACTCAGCCTAGTCCAGCCTGGCTTGTGTATTTCTTCACCTTGTAAAATAGCCTCTTTAAGCACTGTTGAGCGGGCCTGATCAATATCTAACAAGCGATGGGCATAAGGCCCAGCACATGCACAGCCACCACGAGCTTGAATACCATAAACATCAGATAACATACGTGTAATCAGTTGCTGATGTACCAACTTGGTAGTGTCTGGGTCATATATTTGGAATGAAAAAATGGGCAAGCGGTTGTGAGCATTGGGGTTGCCCAATAGGGTAAGGTTGGGGTTATGTGCCCATACTTTTATGGCCCGCAGACGTAACTCTTCCAGACGCTTATCAAAGTAATCTTGGCCTATAGCTGCCTTAACAATAAAACAAAGGGCGGCACGAATATCACCCACCACATTAGGGGTGCCTGCCTCTTCTCTGGCAACAATACTTTCTGAGTAATGATGCTCCCACGGCGATACAAAACTTACCGTTCCACCTCCAGGGTTAGTGGGGGTGGTAGCTGTGACAGCGGCCTTGCGCACAATCATCACTCCAGATGCACCAGGGCCTCCAATAAATTTATGTGGAGACATAACCACTGCATCAATTTCAAAGTCTGTACCTGCTGCCATGTCAATGTTCATGTAAGGAGCACCACCAGCATAGTCCCACACACTTAGGGCTTCATATAGCTTTAGCAGTTTAGTGATTTTACACACATCTGCTTTAATACCCGTCACGTTAGAAGCTGCTGAAAAAGCACCCACAATTAAACGTGCGCTATTGGTTTGAAGCAACTCTTCTAATTGAACTAAATCTGGACCACCTTCTACAGCTTCTTGTAGCTGGATGACCTGCGCACCACTTTCACGCCAAGGCAAGATGTTTGAATGATGTTCATAGGGGCCTGTAATCACTAGGGGCACTTGTTTAGTTGGCTTATTCACACCCAAAAGATGGACAAGTCGATTAAGGCCCGCGGTAGCACCCGCACCCGTAAAGACCACAGCATGCCGACTATCTGCACCACAGATTTGAGCGATAGTTTCACGTGAGCTTTGGCGCAGCTGAGTCATAAACTGCCCGCAAAATGACGCCTCTGTGTGGCTGTTGGCATAATAGGGCAACACTTCATTAAGCATAAACTCTTCTACTTGTTGTAGTGCGCGGCCAGACGCTACATAGTCTGCATAAATCAGTGTTTTTACGCCGTTAATCCCGGGTATTTTCACTCCCTCGCCAATCAAACCTTGGGACAAATAGGCTGTGAGGTCGGTACGAAAAAACTGTTCTTGGAAGGTTTCCAACAAACAGGTGGCAGAAGTAGTAGGCATAAATTGCACTCAATTACGTGACTTGATAATTGAGAATTTTATCACTATAGTTGTAGATTAATGCACACATCTGATAACATCATAGGCCTATTAAAAGATCATATGAACGACAAAATTGATAATAATTTAAGTAATAACGACAAAGCAATTATACGTGCCCTACAGAAAGACGCATCACTGTCACAGCGCGAGCTTGCAGACTTAATAGGTATTTCACAAAACACCTGTTGGCGCCGACTAGCACGGCTTAAAGAAATGGGGGTAATCACTGGCCAAACGTTGCGCCTAGAACACACCAAAATTGGCTTGAATTTGGCGGTGTTTGTTATGGTGCGCACACGTCATCATAGTGCAGAGTGGTTAGCGCATTTTCGCACTACGGTACTGGCGTTGGAGAATGTGATCGACTTTTACCGCATTGCAGGTGACTATGACTACATGCTTAAAGTAGTAGCCAAAGATATGAATGATTTTGATCAGGTTTATCAAAGGCTGATTAGAAAGCTAGAGCTGGAAGCTGTGACCTCTTACATCACTATGGAAGCCATAGCCGATAGTCGCGATTTACCTGTGTAATGCTTCCATGGGTAGAGTGGCAGTATATTGCGAGCTAGTGTGGAGCCGCAATGTATGCAGCTCCAAAGTTATTACTAGTTAGCGACTTTTTGTTGTACTTTGAACACCAATTCTACACGGCGGCTTAACTCATCATTCTCACTACCGTCAGCGTTAAACACTAACTGTTGCTCACCCCAGGCCATAGTAGAGTTGGCTTCTACACCTCGTAAGTTTAAATAGTTGACGACGGTATTAATACGCCTTTGCGACAAGTCATAGTTATACTCATCTGTGCCTACACTATCCGTATGCCCACCTAGGCTAACTTTAAATATCTTGTAAGCTTTGCTGGCATCTATCATGGCCAACTCGATGTTTTCTTGTTGGTCTACGCGTAAATTATTTTTGTCAAAATCAAAATACACATTAGCAGTAATCTGCTCTACTGGATAACTGTAAGTCACTACAGCAGCCTCAGGTTGGGAGGCCATCAAAGATTCTGTGCTTGTTTCTACCACTACCTCAGGTTCTACCACTACCTCAGGTTTCACCAACACTGCAGGTTCTGCCACTACTTCAGGCTCTACCACTACTTCAGGTTTTGGCACTGGCGCTACTTTAGCCACAGTTTCTTCAATTACCACTGCCTCAGCTGGAGCGACTTCTACTACTTCTAATTCTAATTCGGCAGTTTCAAGGCTACACTTAGGGCCCCCTAAGGCTTCCCACGAGCCATTACGCACGCAGTCCCCAAAACCATCTAACACAGGGGTACCGTTACCAGAAAACCAAAAAGCGCGATGGACAACTGAATCATTATCCCCGTGTGCTTGAGCAACAGTGCTGCCGGCAAGCAGCGTAATTAAGCATAAAATTCGTAACATAACTGTTCCATATAAAAATCTTGATAAGTAAAAATATTACAGCCTATTTTGCATAAGCGCAAACATATCTAGCTCACCTAACCATCCCACTGCTTAGCTACTAGGAGATATATTTTTACATCGTTTTAGATATAAGACACCCCCTGCCCAGTCTTCCACATCTACCCATAATTCACCTTTGTTAAGGTTGTTTACATCAAGTGGTTTGCTGCGCTGATGGGGCGTAAATTTTACATATACGGGGTTTTCTAACGCTTCACCATCACTTACCATTAAATGGAAATATGCCATTTTCCCTACTAAGTGACCGGCCTTAGTTAGCTTCAGGTTAACTTCATGTTTTAGATAACTGGGATCTTTTGATAGGCCTTTCATACGCCAATTACCATTTATTTTGGCCCCATCATTAGTCAGCACCATGTTGCCATTGGCCATGTCCCAATGTTCAACCCTGCCCTTCACATCGTCTGTATACTGCACTCTACGTAAGTTAAATTGGCACTTAATAGGATTCACTAATGAAGCCAGTTGATATGGGTTAAAGTCAAATGCTGTTTTATCAATAGGGTTAGCTAAAAGCTGCTGCTTAACCTTTGGATCTAGTTTCAGTGGATAAAATACAATACCCTTATTTTTAGGCAAAAGCCCTTGCTTAGATATGGATTTACTAGACTTTTTGCCAGCGCTCACACCCGAATCACAATCTAACTTACGCCTTTTGGCTTCCGCCAAATAGTCGGCATTGCCACTTGCAGAAGCCATTAACCGACATAAGGTTTTATCACTCCAACCAGACATATCGGCAGACCAAACAGGAAAAGACAACAAACTGGCAAGCAGCGCACTACAAAAAAATGCGCCTACTCCTTTGCAATAATGGCCAATAAAAGATAATGAGGACAAATTAACTCCTTAAAGCAGCACTAAGTAAATAAGTGGTCAAACATACGGGGCAGATCTGGTTGCTGAAATACTTGCTGAGCAATCAGATCATGATCAAGGCCTAAAGACTTTTCTATGCAAGCAGCACACACTGATCGATAATCAATAGTAGCCATCAAGTCTCGCTTTTCAAACTGATCTTTTTTACTTAACCCAGGCCAATCTGTGATAACACCACTATTAGATAATGAGCCTCCTGCTAACAGGCCCACACTAGCATAACCATGGTCTGTGCCTTTGGTTCCATTAACTGCCACAGTGCGGCCAAATTCAGTGAGTGTTAAAATAATGGCGTCATCCCAAGCTTCTCCTAAACCGCGCCTATAGCCTGCTATTACATCGTCAACCACGCTTAATTGCCGAGCCAAGCGTCCTTCATTTGTGTTGCCATCTTCAGTCTGGCTAGAGTGAGAATCAAACTCACCCACTCTAATTACAGAAGCCACCGGGCCATCCACTTGGGCCATAGCACGACCTGCGTATTTAGCTAAACTAGCAGGATCTCTTGGCACTTGTACATTATCTTCACTTTTGCGGGCCACCTTGGTAAACAGTTGTGCTGCATCCATGTGATGACCCATAGCAATCATGTTTAACAAGTTGGCATTGGGTTTCTTTGAGCCTCTAATGCTGGCAGGATAAAAATTATCGTTTTCATGGTATCCCCGCAAAATTAATGGCATGTCCAAAGACAACGACCTACCAGCCACACCTGACAAATCCAGCGCACGCCCTAACCAACCCGTTTTTTCACTAAAGGGTGACAAACCTCCACCTTCAATAAGGTTTTGACCTTCAAAATGAGAGCGTTTAGTGTAAGGAAACGCGGTCGCATGAACCGCGCTAGCATGGCCACTGGCCATCAATTGTGCATAAAACTTGAGTGATGGATGTAACCCAAAGAAATCGTTTAATGCCAAGTAATTATCTGGAGTGACAGATTGGCGCATACGCATTAAATCTGGGTCGCCAATCGGGGGCATGGCAGCAAGGCCGTCCATGCCGCCTTCTAAAATAATTACAGAGATACTGCCTGGCGGTTTTGCTTTTGCAAACCCTGTCACTGGCATACCTGCAAGAAAAAGTGATGCAGCACCTGCTTTAAGGATATTACGCCGACCTACGGTTAATTTAGACATATTCCAACCCCATCAATTCTGGACTACACATCAGCGTGATGAACCGATCTCTACCTGAGGGGCCAACACTTGCCACCAAAGCACGAGTTTGCTGTGAAGCCCCTATCCTATCCATAATCTCATTCGCAGATTGACGCGGCTTGCCATTTCTATAAATTGCATCAGCAAACCGAAATCGCCGCTCAAACATTTCTGCAGACATCCACTCATCTTTATCATCAGAGTAACCATTGGGTTGGCGTAAGCTCCAAAACGACTGGCCCAACTCTTCAAACACCTTTTTAGTGCTCATTAGCCTATCGTCATAGTCATGAACCTTTTCCCAACCTTTAAAATAAGTTGCACCAGAAAGCCGTACTACCTGAAACAGCCATGTCATAGGCCAAATAAATTTAACCTCAGGGCTATTAATAGCTAATTCGAGTACCTTAGTGTGGATGGTTTGTAAGTCTCCCTTACTTTCACGCCACACCAATTTAACCGCATCTACTTCATAGGTAGAAGGGTTATCGCTCACAAAGTGCTGACATAGTTTAGTGGATATATGGTGAATGGTAGCGTCATGGCTTGCAAGAAAATCTGTTAATTGCTGAAGCCCATTGCGGCCAGCATAGATACTCTGGCCCATTACTTTTTTGCTGCCAGGCTCCGCCCAGCGCTTTTTGTAGGCATTCCAATGGTTTGTACCCCCTGCAGTTTTGCGCATCTGGGGCAACTCTTCACCAAAATCGATCCCCCAACCTGCCAAGACGTTGGCCGCCGCATGAATATCGTCTTCGGTATAACCTGCAGCCACAGAAACGGTGTGCAACTCTAGTAATTCGCGCCCTAGATTATCATTTAAACCTGCTTGGCAATTAGGTTTTCGGGCGCAACCTTTAGCTTGTTCTGAACGCTCGCCAGCACTCCACACATTATCCAAATAAGTGAGCATTCCAGGGTGAGTGGTCATGCCATAAAGCAAGTCAGCAAAGCTACCGTTAAGTTTGGCTAAAATGCCTTCATCGATAGCATGGCCAATCATTTGTCCAGTATCAAAGGTATTACCAATGGTGAAATGATTGGCCCAAAAAGCAGTGAAGCGAAGCTTTACCTGGTCTGCTCCATAAACATTTCGCTGCACAAATTTGTGTTCATCCATATCACGCATTAAATTTTCATGTCGATTAGCTTGGCGCGCAGCTTGAGTCTCTTGGCCATTTTTTCCTTCGCGCTGCTGCTTTTTTAAATCACGATAACGCCGCCACATAGACGCACGGCGGGATAAATCAGGTTGCAGCTCATCAGGCCACTGTGCAACTTTTGCGTAGCTTGTAGCCAAACCTAAAGCAGGCGAAGCCGCCTGCAATTGAGATTGAATCCATGCGTTCATGTCTTCTGGCAAGTCTTGATCATACCTAAACATTAAACCCGTTTTTTGAGCGATGCTAAAATGCTTATTCATAACAAAAACCTTCCTAAATAGTGATCAATTTTTTTGCCAAACAATTAATCGATTATTGGCAGGCATCGCATTATCTTGCATAAGTTCTAGCCCAGCCTGCGTGGCTAAACGATTAATATTCCAAAATTCTCTAATACCCTGACAAGGATTTTGCTGGCGCAGCATCGTATCAAAAGCAACATTGCTTTGGGCTTCAAGAACACCCATATACTTCATTGGGCCATAAAGACAAAATATCCCACCTGATAAAAGTGACTTTCCAATACCAGAAAACATAGCCACCACAGCTTCCCATGGCATTATATGGGCTGTATTAGACGAATACACGGCATCGTAGGCAGATATGGGCCAAGGGTCTTGCAGCACATCTAGTAAGATGGGTGGTAGTAAATTAGGTGATGGAAAGTCATCAACCCACAGGTTGATACCTGCATGGTTTTGCGCTCTATCACTTAATTGCCAGCTTAAGTGGGGCATGTTTCGAGCAAAAAAAACCCCATGCTGCCCTGTGCCACTACCTACTTCCAAAGCATATTTTTTATGCTCAAAAATGGGTATTAACACATCCAAAATAATAGTTTGGTTATTAGCACAAGCTTGAGAGAAAGGTTTACTCATTTATTTAGCCTTTAGTAATACACCCCACGCGAACCACAGCTAGGTGGCTCTGGTCCGATTAAATGCATCGTTTACAACTAATATAATATATATTTTTATTAGTTGTGCAATCACTTTATCAGGCAGATAATACCGGCCTTTAACCACCAGAGATTTATACAGATGACAGGTCGCCCAATCTTAAACAGCAACAAAGTACACCCAGCCATTTGCACTAATGTGGCGCAGCATCATTGTGACACGGTGAACCAAGTCATTAATGCTGTAGAAAATAATGAAGCCGTAGTGATTGGTATGGCTCTAAATCCTGCTGTTAAAAAAGCACGTAAGTTACTTGAGGAGCATGGTTTAAAGGTAACTTATTTAGAATTTGGTGGATATGGCAGTATGTGGCAAGAGCGTTTAGCTATTAAAATGTGGAGTGGCTGGCCAACCTATCCACAAGTTTTTGTTAAAGGCATCTTGATAGGTGGTGCAAGTGATTTGAAAAAGCTAATTATCAACAAAGCAATATAAAAAACTCACTGAAGCTGGCATAGCACTTATTGCTCTAGCCATTTTTTTAAAAATGATTACTGGTGTATTAGGCAGTGAAGGGTTGGTAGACTTAGCTTAAATAGCATCCATTAGTAATACTCAAAAAGCCCAGAAAAAGTGCGCTTTTTGAGTCTACAACAGCAGTAATGCCTACAAGGTCATGTAACTAGCTTAGTCACTAATGGCAACTTAATAGGTCATTGTGCTTAAATTATTGAGTCATCGCATTAAGCCAATCACTTACCCATTGCTTGCGGCTTTGATTAATTTCAGCGGTGTCTAGCTGCAGCACTTTGTTAGGCACAATTAGTTTGCTATAAGCTTCTGGCATATCTTTTGGGGTGTTTACTGGATACATCACGTTACTTAAAGGTAAGTGTTTTTGGAAATCTTCACTGACCATAAAATTAAGAAATTCATCAGCCAGCAATTCATTGTTAGATGACTTTAGTTTAGCGGCTACCTCTACTTGCAGATAATGCCCCTCTTCAAATGCAGCCGCCTGGTATTGGTCTGTGCCCTCTACAGCCATGTGGTATGCTGGAGACGTGCTATAACTTAATACCATAGGCGCTTCACCTGCTAAAAACAAACTAAAATAAGCTTCGCTCCAACCTTTAGTGGTGGTTAATATGTTATCCGACAACTTAGCCCAAGCTGCATCAGAATCATCCCCATAAACAGCCTTCATCCACAACAATAAACCTAAGCCTGGCGTGCTTGAACGTGGGTCTTGAATGATTATTTTTAATTCTGGGCCAGCATTCACTAACTCATCCAAACTCTTAGGCGGGTTGGGCATCAGTTGGGTATTATAAACAAACGAAAAGTAGCCATAATCAAAAGGCACAAAAGTATCATCTTGCCAATTAATAGGCATTTCTAGTGCTGTAGTATTCACTTTGTGAGTGGCAAACAAGCCACTATTTTTAGCATCATCCACTAGGTTTAAATCTAGCCCTAAAACCAGATCAGCTTTAGTGGATACACCTTCCAATTTAAGTCTTTGCAACATGGAAACAGCATCTTCCATGCCCACTAAATTTAATGTGCACCCACAGTCCGCTTCAAAGGTAGGCTTAATCAGAGGGCCCATACCCCATTCTGAGATAAATGAGTCATAGGTATACACTGTAAGTTCCGGTTTGGCTGTGTCTGTAGCTAAAGCGGGTGTATTTACCATGCAAAAAGTGAGAAAAAAGGCGGCAAAAGGTGCCGTATAGTGAGACATAATTACTCCTAAAAATTAACTAGTTAATTGCTATGACGGCCAATACGATATTGACACTATTAGGAGGAGGGAGCGACGTAAGGCTGGCTTACTTAGATGCTTATCCTTGTTCCCTACGCTGGCATTATCCAGATCAGGTACAACGGGATTCACTTTAGTGATCTCAGCCTAAACGTTAATTTAAATTAACTAGGCACCCCGACAAGTCATAGTAGGCGTAATATAGACTAAAAATAGCCTATATTGCAAGACTGTTGAGCAAGTTAATGTCAAAAATCCTATTCAATTATTTTAGTAAGCTCAAGTCACTAAAGTACTTCTGTAATGCTGGAGCAAAATAGATAATGTCCTTGTAGCCTGCCACAGGTTTAGGCATAGCGTTAATGACCACTTGCAGCTGCGTAAGTGCATTGGGCACTTGAGTAAGGCTCATTAAAGGATACACATAAACTCTAATAGTGAAAGCGATGGCATTGGTTTTTGGCAATCGGGTAAGGGTTTGTCGTTCGCAGCGATAATATAACGGCGTATTTGCCGCATGAATGATTTTTTTTTCAGGAAATTGTGCCAGCTGTGTATTTGCCTGCAAAGACCAATTAAACCTCTGAACCGGTTTTCCAACACAAAGATGGTCAAAAAATCGATCTATTTTAGGTGTTAGTTTGGCATGCAAAGTGGGCACAGGGTCATGTATTCTGGCCATAGGTTGGCCTATATTTTCTGACAAATGCCAATTACTAGGGCTGCATAAACTGGCTGCTGTAAGGCAGTATTGTCCATTTAGTTTTTGCATAATGAGCAAATCATCTGCGACCCACAAGGATGCTTGCCACAAAGGGTGGGGGCTTACTGAAGGTAATTGGATACCCATGGGTAAATAATTCAAGCCATCAGCTAACGAACAATATAGCTGACTATGATGCTGTAACAGATGGTTTTTTAGTTCAAATGCCAGCTCTACTTGCGCATCATAGGCACTAGGTAACGCGTCAAAAATACGCTGTTTATGTGCCTGACTTAAGCTTAGTTTATGTTCTAGGTATCGAGGATATTCTTCATCTGGTTCTATCCATTTTTGTGGATGTAAAGATTGCATACCCATAGAAATGACGTCTTTATGCTGCATGTGTGGCAGATATTTGGGCATTTTAAAGGCTGAATTAACCATGATTTTTTTGCGAATTATTAGTGTCTTCAATGCGACTGGTGAGTATGTCTATTTTCTTTTCTAGAATTTTAGTACGCTCCAAAATATCACTGTTTTGTTGGCGTAGTTCACGATTTTTCACGTTTGTATCCGCAAAACCAAGCAACCGTTCAGCAATTAAAGCACCAATAAAACCCACTAAGCCCACACCCACGTAAAACATTAAAGCCACCACCGCACGCCCACCAATAGTCACAGGATAGTGGTCTCCAAAACCAATCGTGCTGGCACTCATTTGTAAGGTCCAAAAAGCATCAACATAGGTATTTATATTGCTGTTATCTGAGCCTGACTCAAAGTGAAGTAACGCAAAGGCAAATATCGCGATGATACTATAAAGCAAGCAGACCCCAGCAGCTCCTAGTGCCAATAAGCTATAATTACGAATGCCATATTGGTCTGTTTTATAAAGACGCTCTTTATTGACTAGCATGGTTATCTTGTTGCTTCCGCAACCATGCGTGCAGCAACAAAGTCTTCAATAGAGGCCCCGACAGATTTAAATAGGGTAATACTATCCTTGGGCCTTTGGTAGCCAGTCATACTAAGCTTGTGCAAATCAGCCTTGATGTTAGCCATATCAAAAAAGCCTTCCTTTACAGCTTGTAATAAGTCACCCGCTTCTCCTTGGGCACCAGCGTAGGTATCTACAAACACCTCACTTTTAGCCACCAGTTCACCATCTGTTTCGCGTAAATCTGGGCGGTATGCACCTACAAGATCAATATGCGTATTGGGTTTTACCCACGCCCCTTTTACCAAGGCTTTACTGGATAAAGTACAGCAGCTTATGACGTGCGCCTCACCGCACGCCTGTGCAAGATCACTCACCGCGTGAGCATAATCTAGCCCACTTGCTAGCAACTGGGCTTTTGCTTGGTTTCTACCCCAAATAAGCACCTTATTAATAGATGGGCGCACAACCATATGCGCTTGAATTAGCTCTAAAGATAGCCGCCCTGTGCCTACAATGAGTAATGTGCTGGACTCTTTAGGAGCTAAATATTGCGCGGCTAAAGCCGAGGCAGCAGCGGTTCTTCGTGCCGTAAGTGTTGCACCGTCAATCAAAGTAGACCAAGCGCCCGTTTGAGCATCAGCCACCAGCACCTGAGCTTGAATAGCAGCAAGACTGCGAGCACTATTGCTTGGCACCACATTGACTAACTTTACAACAACACCTGCATCTTGTGCCCACGAGGGCATAATAAGCAGAGTGCGATCGGCTTGTTTTTGTTGGTTTTTAGCATCAAAAGGCTCAGGCACACTGTAATGTAGGCGAGGCGGCGCGGTAGCCGCACTATCACCTTTAGCAAAAGCTTCATCTAACGCATTAATAAGCGCAGGATAAGGCAACAGCTTTTGCGTAGTTGGCCCATCGATGACTTGCATTATGAGTTTTCCAACTCTTGTATGGCCCAATCTAACGCCGGCTGATACCAATCGTTAAGAGTGGCTTGCAGCTGCTTTAATACACTAATTAGTTGTGCCTTATCTGCCATGCAAAAGTTGATATGTCCTACCTTACGAACCGGTCTCACTTCTTTGCCATACCAAAATACCTCTGCGCCAGGCAAAGCCAACCACGCTAAATTGTAGTCGATACCTATAAGGTTAATCATGACACTATTGTGCTTAATAAGTGCCGGAGCAAGAGGCAAGTCTGCTGTGGCTCGTACATGATATTCAAACTGACTAATGCTAGCGCCTGCTTGAGTCCAGTGGCCACTATTATGCACACGTGGTGCTAGCTCATTAATAAGTAAGTGCTCACCAACTCGAAATAATTCCATAGCCATTACGCCGACATAATCTAGCTCATCCATGACTTTTCCAAGCATAGATTCAGCTTCGCTTTGAAGATTGCGCAAGCGCGCTAAAGGCGCCAAAGTGACTGTAAGAATACCGTCTTGATGACGGTTAAGTGCCAAGGGGTAGTAGTGACATTCACCGGCTCGGTTACGTACACCTACAATAGACACTTCTTCATCAAAGCCAATCGCTTGCTCAGCAATGACTTTGCCATGCCATCCATCAGGAATAGCACTATCTTGGTCTTCTACCAACCAGTGCTGCCCGCGTCCATCAAAACCGCCAGTGCGCTGTTTAAGCAATACTCGCTCGCCATAGCTGGCATGGAGACTAGTGGCAGTGTGCTTATTTTCTACCAAAGTCCAAGGGGCTGTAGCTAGCTTTAAACGGTCTAACAGCTGTTTTTGAGTCACTCTATCTGCCACTAAACCAAATACATTTTGATTTACAAAATTAGGGTGAGCTGCCAACTGATCCGTAGCCTTTGTAGAGGGCCATTGCTCACGCTCTGCCGTAATAACGTCATCATCTTCTAAAGGCAGATTTGCATCCAATTCGATATCCACTGGACGCAGATCCACTCCCAAAGGCTGAGCGGCATGTTTAAGCATGGCACCTAATTGGCCTGCACCTAATACCCACACGCGTTTACTTACTGGCTTCATATGTTTGAATTAACCTTCCCTAGGATCAGGGTTATCTAATATAGTTTGCGTTTGCTGCGTACGAAAATCTTCAATACGCGCAGCCAGCTCAGGGTCTTGGTTGGCCAAGATTTGGCTAGCGAGTAAACCTGCATTAAAAGCACCAGCACCACCTATAGCCATACTGCCTACCGCTACTCCACGAGGCATTTGCACAATAGAGTACAAACTATCCACCCCACTTAAGGCTTTACTTTGCACAGGCACACCCAGTACAGGCAGCCGTGTTTTTGAGGCCACCATACCAGGCAAATGAGCTGCGCCGCCGGCACCTGCAATAATCACCTGAATACCTCGGCCTGCAGCCTGGGACGAAAACTCCATAAGCTTGTCTGGAGTGCGATGAGCAGAAACCACTTCTACTTCGTAACTTACACCCAAACGATCCATAATTTGTGTGGCTTCTTGCATACATGGCCAGTCACTCTTAGACCCCATGATAACGGCTACTTGTGCGCCCATTAATTATCCTCCCATAATGAAGCTTCCACTTTACCACAAGGCCTCATTGGGCAAAACAATGGAAAGTAAAACTAGCTTATTTCTAACAAAATTTGTTAAATTAGCGGCATGAATAATACTTCAAATCAAAATCACAAACGTATTCTGGCTAGTAAGCACTGGATATTCGATATGGATGGCACCTTAACTATTGGTGTACATGACTTTGACCTAATGAGACGAGAGCTTGGCTTAGCGCCAGACGCAGATATCTTAAAAACCATGCAGTCTATGAGTGCGCAGCAAGCTGCGCCACTGTGGGCCAAACTTGATGAATTGGAATATTATTTTGCCAGCTTAGCCAAACCGATGCCTGGAGCATTTGAATTGCTAGAGCACTTGAAAGAAAAAGGTGTCAGCTTAGGGGTATTAACCCGCAATGTGATGCCTGCCACCTTACATACCCTTAAAACTTGCGATTTAGATCAGTTTTTTGCACCAGAGGATATTCTTGATCGGGCATCTTGTGAGCCAAAACCCAAGCCTGACGGTATTCTTTTGTTGCTGAAACAGTGGGGAGCTAAAGCCAGCGAGAGTGTTATGGTTGGCGATTATTTATTCGACTTAGAAGCAGGTAAAGCAGCGCAAGTGTCCACAGTACATATTGATACATCTGAAACTTACTCATGGCCTCAAATGACTGATTGGGGAATCAATCACTTAAAACTGCTTAAATCTTAAGACTTCCTGCGCGTTTGGGACGGTGTTACTTCAAAATATTGCCGGTAACATTTACTAAAATGAGGGTAAGACACAAACCCACAAGCCAGTGAAATGTCACTCATACTAAGGGCCGTTTGGGTTAGTAATTGGTGGCAACGCTTAAGCCTCAGCTCCAGGTAAAATCGGGTAGGTGTACTATCTAGATATCGTTGAAATTGGCGCTCGATTTGGCGTCGAGAAATGCCCACCAAAGAAGCTATCTCTTCAGCTGACAGCATTTCTTCCATATTGTTTTCCATTAGTGCGATCACGTCTTTGAGATTTTCCGGTAACCTCACATCAGCCTGATTATTTAAAAAAGCAGGCTCGCCTGTGTCATTAATACGATCACAGGTAAGAATGTCACAAATACCTCTTACAAAAGGTTTACCACGATGCTCAAGCATTAGCTCTAACATCATATCTAACGCACTATTTCCACCGGCACAGCTAAAACATTGCTCACCTATAATGTACGCTTTATCTTTGAGGTCTACACTGGGAAATCGCTCTCTAAGGCTAGCTTTATTTCCCCGATGCACCACACCTGCTTTACCCTCCATTAGGCCAGCTTCGGCTAAGGCAAATAACCCATTCCACAAAGACCCTAATGCCTTTTTACGCAGATCAGATAGCCGTAAAAACTTGATCAGTGGAGCGGGAGCATGTAGATCTACCCGCAGCCCTCCACAAATCACAAACGCGTCAAGATCGTTAAGATTAAGATCATCCAAGCCTTCATCTGCCATTGCGGCAAAGCCTAAGTCACTGCACACAGGGCCCCCATCTATACTCACCAAGCGAAAAGTGTAAAGCTGTTCTTCACTGAGTAAATTAGCTGTTCGCAATGCGTCAAGTGCAGAGGTCAGCGCCATCATGGAGAAATTATTTTGCAAGAAAAAGCAAAAGTTACGAAGCTCCCCTGCATGTTTATTGGTGACAGGAGTACACGCTGCTTCTATGGGATAAATCTGAGCTTTAAGCTTTGTGTGGGGGAAGTCTGTCATAAATAAATTATACCACTGGATTTTGACAGCCTCAAAGCAATTCACCTGTGCATCGGATCATCTATTAATGTTAGCGACTAAGTGACTTATAAGTTTTGCTGCTTAGTCGTGCTATTCATGCCAAAATAGCCTCATTAGCAAATGCTTGAGTTTAGATTATGAATTTTACTGGTACTAAGAAATACGTCGCCACCAAAGACTTACAAATGGCTGTTAATGCTGCAGTCACCTTGCAACGCCCCTTATTAATTAAAGGCGAGCCTGGCACCGGTAAAACCTTGCTCGCAGAAGAAGTGGCCCAAGCGTTAGGTATGCCGTTAATGCAATGGCATGTGAAATCTACCACCAAGGCCCAACAAGGATTATACGAATATGATGCAGTGTCACGCTTGCGAGACTCGCAGCTAGGCAATGAGAAAGTTAATGATGTGGGACATTACATTAAAAAGGGCAAACTATGGCAAGCCTTTGATGCGGATGAACGTGTTGTATTGTTGATTGATGAAATAGATAAAGCCGACATTGAATTTCCTAACGACTTATTGGTAGAGCTGGATAAAATGGAGTTTCATGTTTATGAAACAGGGCAGCGCGTCCAAGCTAAACATCGTCCTGTGGTTATTATTACTAGTAATAATGAGAAAGAACTGCCTGATGCCTTTTTACGACGCTGTTTTTTCCATTACATTAACTTCCCTGACAAAAAAACCATGAAGGCCATTGTGGATGTGCATTATCCAGACATTAGCCAAGCCCTTGTAGCAGAAGCTATGCAGATGTTTTTTGATGTGCGCGACATCCCTGGCCTAAAGAAGAAACCCTCCACCTCTGAACTTATTGATTGGTTAAAGCTGCTTATGGCAGACGAAATCCCTGAAGATTTATTAGCCAACCGTGACCCAACAAAGGCCATACCTCCCCTTTACGGCGCCTTGTTAAAAAATGAACAAGACGTTGCTCTACTAGAGCGGCTGGCATTTATGGCCCGCAGGGAACAGCGTTAGTTACTATGCTGGTTAACTTTTTTTACACTTTAAAGCGTGCTCAAATTCCTGTTTCAATCAAAGAATATTTGATATTACTGGAAGCCCTGCAACATCATCTAGCTTTTGCAGACATAGACGACTTTTATCACCTTGCACGCATCTGCCTGGTAAAAGATGAAGCCAACTTCGATAAATTTGATCGTGTATTTGGTGCGTATTTTAAGCAGTTAGAAAGCTTAGAAGATGTGCTAAGCGCCCTCATTCCAGAAGAATGGTTGCGCGCAGAGTTTATGAAACAGCTTAGTGATGAAGACAAAGCAAAAATTGAGTCCTTAGGCGGGTTAGAAGAGCTATTAGACGCCTTTAAAGAACGCCTTAAAGAGCAAGAAAAACGCCACCAAGGCGGCAGTAAGTGGATTGGCACTGGAGGCACTTCTCCATTTGGTCACAGTGGTTACCATCCAGAGGGCATCCGTGTGGGCGGTGAAAGCCGCAATAAGAGCGCTGCAAAAGTGTGGGAAAAGCGCCAATTTAAAGACCTTGATGATAGCGTGGTATTAGGCACTCGCAACATAAAAGTAGCCCTTAGAAAGCTGCGCCAATTTGCCCGCACAGGTGCTGCAGATGAGTTGGATCTAGATCATACGATCAGCGCTACAGCTAAAAATGCTGGCATGCTAGACCTTAAGCTTGTGCCCGAGCGGCACAACGCTGTAAAAGTGTTACTTATGCTTGATGTGGGTGGGTCTATGGACCCTTATATCCAAGTGTGTGAAGAATTATTTGCCGCTTGTCGCTCTGAGTTTAAACATTTAGAACATTTTTACTTTCATAATTTTGTGTATGAGAGCCTTTGGCGTAACAATATGCGCAGGCAACATGAACGCACTAGTGTGTATGACATTATTCACACCTATGGCCGTGATTATAAGGTTATTTTTGTGGGTGACGCCTCCATGTCACCCTATGAAATAAATAGCCCATATGGCAGTGTGGAGCATATGAATGCAGAGCCTGGCCATGTTTGGATGCAAAGGCTCACCAATCATTTTGATACAGTGACATGGCTTAACCCAGTGGCACCCGATCATTGGCGCTATACCCAGTCTGTGGGCATGACCAAGCAGCTTATGGATGACAAAATGTTCCCTATGACTTTAAGTGGACTAAGTGATGCCATTAAGGCTCTAGCAAAATGACTAAGCTTGAGCGCAATAATCCTGTTATTTGCACTTGCTTTAACGTACATCAAGATAGTGTCAACGAAGCCATTGAAAAAGGCTATGACGACTTTCGTAAACTACGGGTAGCCCTTGGCGTGGCTGGAGATTGTGGTAATTGCCATCGCCCTATTAATAGCTTACTTAAAGCCCATCGCCGCGCCCAAACACCCGCAAAAGTGGAGCCTTTAAGGCGCAGATTCCCCATGCCATGGAAACACATGAGCCTTGCAAAAATTGAGCAAGAGTACTCTCCCAGCTCCTGTGTAGAAGACATTATGGTGTATATCAATGACTACATAAGCCACTCACAGATGGCTCAAGATACACTCAATTATCAAGCCAATCTTAGTTACGGTGATGCCACAACAACGAAAGGCGAAAGACTAGATTACTTTGCAGCCAAAACTGGTGGCCCTTTAGTCATTTATATTCATGGCGGTTATTGGCAGCAACTTAGCAAAGATGAATCCTGCTTTATGGCCCCTGGATTAAACGAGCAAGGCACTCACTTAGCTGTGGTCGACTACACCCTTGCGCCAGAAGCTACCATTAACCAAATGATCGCCCAGTGTTGCTATGCAGTGGCTTGGCTAATCGCACAAAATGAAACACTAGGCTTTGATACTAACAGGGTGATCATTGCAGGCAGCTCTGCAGGGGCACATTTATGTGCCAGCGTATTACAAGCGGCCCAACAAAGCCTTCACGGCCTTAGCCCACAGTCTATTGGAGGTGCAGTGCTTATCAGTGGTGTCTATGATTTGCGCCCATTGGTAAACACTTACATCAACGAACCACTGCACCTCACTCCACAAAGTGCCACAGATCTAAGCCCAGGGCTGTTTACAAATAAAGGCTTACCGCCTTGCATTATTGCTTATGGCAGCAACGAAACCCAGGAGTTTAAGCGTCAAAGCCAAGAGTACCATCAACAGCTATTGAGCGACGGTGCAGCCAGCCAGTGTTTTGAGGTGGATACTAAAAACCACTTTGACATCGTATTTGACCTAGCGAAAGAAGGTGCAAATATTAACCAAAAGCTGACCCAATTAATGACTGACTTAATTTTCGACTAAAACGCCAGCAATGTGTGAGTTTTAGACTAAGCTTTAGTCATGATAAAAAATAACTTAACCACCACAGCTATAATGGCCATTGCATTAACATGGCTTACGGCATGTAGTGTTGGCCCAAAGATTGATCCTCAGCAACAGCAATTAGCTGCAGACATATACGCCCAGTTATCACTTGGATATATGGAAAGTGGGCAGCTTGCCTTGGCGCAGCAACGATTACAAAAAGCTCAAGTGTTAAACCCCAATGGTATGCTTACCCTTAAAGCTGCAAAAAAATGGCAGCAACTGCAACTCACTCAACCATAACCACCAATCAATACAGGTAATCTAGCTAAAGTGCTGCTTTCATAGCTTGGCTTAGTTATACTTATGCTATAACGATTAAATTAACGTGTTAAAAGGATCTTGAGCAATGTTAAAACAAATTATTAAAGCAGCAAGTTTAGTGTTTGGGCTGCTATTGATGACTGCTTGTAGCCTGCCTGCTACCACTATACCCACTGCAGATGGCAATACATTGGCGGGCAACAGCCCAGCAGTGACAAATTCTTACGCAGACATTCCTATCTCTGCCAACGATGAGCTTGCCGTAGATAAATCTTTGTTACTAAACACAGGTGAACAATGGATTGGGCGCGCAGTGCTTAAATCTAAGTTAGATCCGGTGCAGGCATTTGAATACTATTTAAAAAATATGCCTAACCAAGGCTGGTTAAACATTACCTCTGTGCAATCTGACGTATCAGTGCTGACCTACGAAAAAGGCAGCCGTGTGGCTACCATTCAGATTAAGCGTGGCACCCTTCGGGGAAGCCAAATTTCTGTGACCGTGTCACCCAGAGATGCACTGTCACAATAAGACAAAAACAGCATTTTGCAATATTGCTTGGCCTGCTTAAGCAGGCTGGGTTTGTACTTTACTCACAGCATTAAGCCAACCATCGTACAGTTGATCTCTTTTGGCCTTTGGCATAGTCGCCTCAAAGCTTCGGTCGCACTGCCACATTTGGCTAATCTCATCTAATGAAGCGTACACCTTGCTCTGCAAGCCTGCCAAATAAGCCACGCCTAAGGCACTACTTTCTACACACGTAGGCCTATCAACTCGCGCATCTAACATGTTGGCTAAGTGATTTAAAAACCAGTCATTCACTACCATGCCGCCATCTACCCTTAAGGTTTCAAGTAACACACCATCATTTTTCATCGCTTCTTGTAGGTCTTTAGTTTGGTAACACACAGACTGAACACCTGCACTGACAATCTCTTCAATGCCAGTATCACGGGTTAAACCGGATATGGCCCCTCGTGCCTGAGGGTCCCAATAAGGCGCACCAAGGCCAGTGAATGCCGGCACCATATACACGCCGTGATCTATGGCTATTGAGCCTGCGAGCTTCTCAGCCTCGCTTGCACTGCCAATAATTTTTAAGCCATCCCTTAGCCATTGAATAGCTGCGCCTGCTACAAAAATACTACCTTCCAAGGCATACACTGGCTTACCATTAAGGCGGTATGCCATAGTAGTTAACAAACGGCTCGTGGATTTTTGTGGTTTGTCACCTGTATTTAGCATTAAAAAACAGCCTGTACCATAGGTGCTTTTAGCCATGCCTGAGGCAAAGCACGCTTGACCAAAAAGAGCAGCATGTTGATCACCTGCTACCGCATAGATCGGTAACGGATGCCCTAGAATATCTGCTTCAATAAGCCCATAGTTATCAGCCGTGTCTTTAACTTCTGGCAACATCTGTTTGGGGATATTAAATAACGCTAGTAAGTCTTCATCCCACATTTGAGTATGGATGTTAAACATTAAAGTGCGGCAAGCATTGGTAGCATCTGTGGCATGAATACGCCCACCACTTAAATGCCACATAAGGTAGCTATCCACAGTGCCAAATAGTAGCTCACCTTTTTGTGCTAGCGCACGAGAGCCTTCTACATGATCTAATATCCAGCTCAGTTTAGAAGCTGAAAAATAAGGATCTAACAATAACCCTGTTTTGGCGTTAACCATCGGTTCATGGCCGCTTTGCTTGAGAGCATCGCATACTTTAGCAGTGCGACGGTCTTGCCATACAATAGCAGGGTAGATAGCTTGGCCTGTGTTTTTGTCCCACACCAAAGTAGTTTCACGCTGGTTAGTGATACCAATACCAGCAATTTGAGAGGCCTTTAGCCCACTATCTTCAAGGGCTTTTTGGCACACTGCCACAACCGTATCTAAAAGGTCTTGAGGGTGATGCTCTACCCAGCCATTTTGTGGGTAATGTTGTTCAAATTCCTTTTGGGCGCTGCTTACAATAGAGCCATCTTTAGCAAAGATAATGCAGCGTGAGCTTGTTGTGCCTTGATCTATGGTGATAAGGTAAGCGTTGTCAGCCATTATTTATCCTCAGGGCTAGTGATATTAAAAATACCCAGCTCGTCCCACATATCATCCACACGCTGCTTTACAGATTCGTCCATAGTGATGGTAGTGCCCCATTCTCGGGTGGTTTCGCCTTCCCATTTATTGGTAGCGTCCATACCCATTTTAGAGCCTAAACCAGATACGGGTGATGCGAAGTCTAAATAATCAATCGGTGTATTTTCTACTAGCATCGTGTCTCGTGCTGGGTCCATGCGCGTAGTCATGGCCCAAATCACGTCTTTCCAGTCACGGGCGTTTATATCATCATCAGTAACAATGACAAATTTGGTGTACATAAATTGGCGTAAAAAAGACCATACGCCCATCATCACTCTCTTGGCGTGGCCTGGGTATTGCTTCTTTATGGTGACTATCGCCATGCGATAGGAGCACCCTTCTGGGGGAAGATAGAAGTCTGTGATTTCTGGAAATTGTTTTTGTAACAAAGGTATAAACACTTCGTTTAGGGCCACACCTAGTATTGCTGGCTCATCTGGCGGACGGCCTGTAAAGGTACTATGATAAATAGGGTCTTTACGGTGAGTGATGCGCGTTACAGTGAATACTGGAAAACTGTCTACTTCGTTATAGTAACCGGTGTGATCACCAAAGGGGCCTTCATCTGCCATATCATCAGGCTTGATGTGCCCTTCTAATATGTATTCGGCACTGGCAGGCACTTGCAAATCACTTGTCATACAGGTGGCTACTTCTGTTTTACTACCACGTAAAAGCCCTGCAAAAGCATATTCACTTAAACTGTCTGGCACCGGTGTAACAGCACCTAAAATAGTGGCAGGATCTGCGCCTAAAGCTACAGCCACTGGAAAATTTTCACCTGGGTGGGCAATTTTCCAATCACGAAAATCTAACGCACCACCACGATGAGACAACCAGCGCATGATTAAGCGGTTTTTGCCGATCACTTGCTGGCGATATATACCAAGGTTTTGGCGCTTCTTATTAGGCCCGCGAGTAATCACTAAAGGCCATGTTACTAGAGGGCCAGCATCACCTGGCCAGCAGGTTTGAATAGGTAGCTTAGCAAGATCAACCTCATCGCCTGTCATTACATATTGCTGGCATGGTGGTTTGCTAATGAGCTTGGGAGCCATGTTGAGCACTTGTTTATAAAGTGGCAACTTGTCTAAAGCGTCTCTAAAGCCTTTAGGGGGCTCTGGCTCTTTTAACGCGGCAAGTAAGTGGCCTATATCACGCAAGCTTTCTACACTTTCAGCGCCCATACCAAGAGCCACACGTTTGGGTGTGCCAAACAGGTTAGCTAATACGGGAGTGTCAAAACCTTTGGGGTTTTCAAATAATAAGGCGGGGCCTTCTGCTCGCAGAGTGCGATCGCAGATTTCAGTCATTTCAAGGTGTGGGTCCACCTCTTTAGTAATGCGTTTTAGCTCACCTTGGGCTTCAAGGCTTGCGATGAAGTCGCGTAGGTCTTTATATTTCATGGCCATAGCCTACCCATTCTCCACTGTATTAGGTGACTACATTAGGTAGCCACCTTTATTCATAATACTAAATAATGTCTTACTTACGCTTCATAGACATGAAGAACTCTTCGTTGGTTTTAGCACCTTTAAGCTTATCCAACAAAAATTCAGTCGCTTGGCCATCTTCCATAGGATCAAGCAATTTACGCAAAATCCACATGCGCTGCAGCTCTTCATCACGAGTTAATAGCTCTTCACGACGAGTGGAAGACTTACGGATGTTGATGGCAGGGAATACACGGCGCTCGGCAATTTTACGATCCAAGTGCACTTCTGAGTTACCTGTGCCCTTAAATTCTTCAAAGATCACTTCGTCCATCTTCGAGCCAGTATCGGTCAATGCTGTAGCAATAATGGTAAGGCTACCGCCTTCTTCAATATTACGTGCCGCACCAAAGAAACGCTTAGGGCGCTCTAATGCATGGGCGTCAACACCACCGGTTAATACCTTGCCAGAAGAAGGGATTACAGTGTTGTAGGCACGAGCCAAACGAGTGATTGAATCCAAAAGGATGACCACGTCTTTTTTGTGCTCTACCAAACGCTTGGCTTTTTCAACGACCATTTCAGCTACTTGCACGTGACGTGAAGGTGGCTCGTCAAACGTGCTAGCCACTACTTCGCCACGCACAGAGCGCTTCATGTCGGTCACTTCTTCAGGACGCTCGTCAATAAGCAACACGATCAAATGACAATCTGGATTATTACGCGTAATGGAATGCGCAATATTTTGCAGCATCAAGGTTTTACCAGCCTTAGGTGGGGACACAATCAAGGCACGCTGGCCTTTGCCCATTGGCGCTGTTAAATCGATGATACGGGCCGTTAAGTCTTCACTAGAGCCATTACCAAGCTCCATGCTTAAACGTTCCGTAGGGAACAAAGGTGTTAGGTTTTCAAACAACACTTTATGCTTTGCTTGTTCTGGTGGCCCATAGTTAATGCTGTTCACTTTAAGCAGGGCAAAATAGCGTTCGCCATCTTTGGGTGGACGGATCTTACCGTCTATGCTGTCGCCTGTGCGAAGGCTAAAGCGGCGTATTTGGCTTGGCGAGACATAAATGTCGTCCGGCCCTGCTAAATAAGAAGCGTCTGCTGAGCGCAAGAAGCCAAAGCCATCTTGCAATATTTCTAGCACACCTTGGCCAAAAATATCTTCGCCACTTTTAGCATGACGTTTAAGAATGCTAAAGATACATTCTTGTTTACGAGACCTAGCTACATTATCGAGACCCATACCTTGGGCAATTTCAACAAGTTCAGGCATTGTTTTAGTTTTTAATTCAGTTAGATTCATAAGTAATAAGCGAAGGGGCGTCAGTGCGCGCTAGCGAGGAAAATGAAATTAGTGGAATAGTCAGGCTAAGTTAGCCGGTAAAAATACAGCCGATTAAGACAGAAGGTCTTGCTGGATTGCTTACAGTCTGTATTAAGCGGCGCCAACTGTCAACTTTAAAATACGCTGGATAAGCGATAATGTTCTATAGCAGCATCAACATGGCCCATTTTATACTGTAATCGAGCCATTTCGGCATGCGCCTCTTTGCTGGCTTGCAAGCTAATACTGGCTTGCAAATAGTCTTGGGCTTTGCCCCAAAGCTCTAAGCCACCGCATAAGCGGCCTAATGTGAGCTGCAAGGCTGCACTGTCTTTTGCAGAGGCTTGCCAAGCTTCTGCTTGTTTTAAACTTTTAGACAAATCTGCTAAAGGCAGGTGTGCATATTCAAGCACTAGCTCATCTGACCATTGCTGCTTGAGTGTGTGCTCTATGAATGTTTGTGTTGTAACGGCGCTATCGCCCTCAATACGGGCCATCGCTTTAGCGTAGCTCACAATACTTGGGGTGTGATTAGTCACACTTTTAGGGGCTTTTTTCCACAAGGCTTGGAGCTGGTCTAAGCTGCTTTTTGCTGCACTACCTGCTTGGTTTTGGCTTGTACTAAAAGCACGCCCATAGGCCAACTGCTGCTGCTGAGCTAGCTGTTCTTCACTTAGCTGATTACAACTACCCACCACCTTTAATAAACTAATCAGCTCGGGCCACATTTGCTGACGCTGTAATAAATCTAGCAGTAGCTGATTGGCTTCTGCATGTTTAGGGCTAAGCTTATGCAGGCTTTGTAATGCGCCAAGAGCACCTTCATGGTCACCTTGATATAAACATATTTCGCAAAGCTTTAAATAAACTAACTGCTGAGCATCTGGAAATTTGGCCACCAGTTGATTTAACACTTTACGTGCTTCTTCCATCTTGCCCTGTCTACCTAGCGCTTGAGCCAGCGCTGGCAACACTACAAAGGGCTGGTCTGTGGTAGAGGATATTTCAGCAAATTTTTTTTGTGCGCGCAAGTTTTGGCCATCAGCCAAAGCTAACAACCCTAAACGTATTTGAGCTTGCATGCGTTTGGTGCGGCTAGTCTCTTGCCATTTGCCGATTACTTTAAAGGGCAAATTGAGCGAAGTAACCAATCGTAGGCTAAAAGACATCACCACAAATAGCAGAACAATAGCTGCTAGTAATATCCAAATGCTCATTTCCACACTAGTGTCACCCCAAGCTAGTAACACATAGCCTGGATCTATATTAGCTAAAGCACCTAAACCTGCACCTGCAATTAACACCGATAAGATGACTAGGATGAAAAAACGCATGAGTTATTCTCCCACCAATGGCTGCGCTGGAGTGTCATGCAAGGTCGCAATAAAGCCTTGCAACGCCACCAAAGATCCACTGATATTGGGCATATTAACCAACACTTTTACTTCACTTAGTTCGTCAATTGTTTTATTCATGGCCTTAACCACCGCGTCACTTGGGCGGTAGTACTGGGTTAAAAGCTGCTGCACACCTTCCAAGGATTGATCATAAATGCCTTGTTGGCGGCGCAAAAGAGCCACCTGCGTTTGGCTTAACGCCATTTCAATACGCATGCGCACTAAAAGCTGCGCCGCTGGAGTGAGTAATTGTTGGTCTTCTTGTGTGCGTGATTGCACTTTAACCAGCTGCTTTAGCTCTGAGAAAATACCAGCACTGGCACTTTTAGTGCCAAGCCATAAAGACTCACTCCATGTAACACCCTGTGCAGAAGAAACCGGTAGAGTGCTATCTTGAGTAGATTGTACTGCTTCAACCGCCACCGCCTCACTGCGAGGGGGGATAAAGGTAAGCTTAGATGCCAAAGAAGATAACGCTGCAAGCTGGGCATACACCCCTTGCACATCCACACTTGGCACTGCAGTAAGGGAAGCTAAATCTAGGGCAATGGCACGCCTAATGCCATAGGTGCCTACTTGCTCGCTGTCTCGTATGATGATGTCAGCAGCGCTAAGCAAGGCAATAGCTGATTCGCTAGCTTGCTCCATGGCTAATCTTTGGTTGGCTAGACGCAATAAATATTCTGCTTCTGCTAACTGCCACTTAGGTAACACTTGGCCCTGATCTAATTGTGCTTTTGCCATGGCTTCTAATGCCACTACAAGGGCATCATCCATGGCCTGTTGATTATTTTTTATATCTGTTTGTTCGGTTTTGATATTGCTAAGTGCTGCAGCATTGGCAAGCGTGGCGTCATCTAGCTTTTGTGACAAAGATTGCTGCTTTTGTTGCCAATTTTCTAGGGCTTTAGATTGGCCGCTTTGGCCTGAGGTAAGCTGCGCCGTGAAAGACTGAGTTTGCCACTGCAAATAACCCAAGCCTGCCACGGCTGCGATTAATATTAGCACAAGCAGCCACAACAAACCTTGCTTAGCTTGGCCTGCTGGCTTTGTTTTTGATGCCGTAGCACGATCTGCTGGTTTGGATACTTTAGCTGTTTTGGTGGCGGAAGATTTGAGACCCGCGCCTTTTTCTAGCGTTTTGCTATTAGCGTTATTTTGATCTTGTGTCACTGCGTAAGCATCCTTTTTTGTGCGGCCGTAAGGCCTGCTTTCACTGCATCTTACCACTTGTTTTAACACTTGTATTAACTACAGGGCAAGGTGCTTATTTTTGTATCGGTAACAACATTGATTGTAGCAAAGTATCGCACATAGATTGGTTACTGGCACTACTGCTAGTGAGTAATACACTATAGCCTAATGCACGGGCTTGATCTGCCACCCGCATGCTTGGTAACACCAACACGATATTGTGTTTATCACACCAGGGTTTATGCGCTAATAATGCGTCAAAATTTTCTAAGGTTTCACCGCTTTGTAAAATCACTGCTTGTGGGGCAAATTCATCCACTTGCAAAAGCTGCAACGCACTTAACTGTGGCATTTTGCGCTGGTAGCACTGGGCATAGTCTACCTTGGCGCCGGCTGCAGTTAAGGCATCTGACAGTGTTTGCCTACCCCCTTGACCACGCACTATAAGCACTTTGTCATGCATTCTAATTTGAGGTAATAAATGGGCAAGCAAGGCTTCACTGGTGTCTCCTGTTGCAGGCCTACCGGCGTCAATTCCCGCAGCCACTAACATGGCTTGGGTAGACTCGCCCATGCCCCACCAGTTGACGCCCACAGGCCATTGAGGCCAATAGTCTTGTACTAAGTCTAGCCAATGTTGCGCAGCATTGGTGCTGATCACAATCACATGATCAAAAGTAGATAGCTCCATAGCCAAACGTTTACTTTGCAAACCATCTTCACTTATAAGCTGCACAGGCTCAATGGCCAAGCAAGGCAAATGCTGAACTTGGAAACCCTGCTTTTGCAGCAGCTCTACCATGGCTTTGGCTTGCGCAACGGGACGTGTGACAAGCACCTTTATAGCGGTCATAGGCTGCTTACTGATCGGCGTAAATAGCCTGCAGAATTTCACCAGCACCTTGTGCTAATAGATCTTCTGCAGCTTGGATGCCAAGTTGTTCGGCTTGTGCGCGCGGGCCTCTGATTTGGGTAGTGAGCACACGGCTACCGTCTACCTCACCTACCAAACCACGCAGCCACAATTGATCACCTTCTAGCTGCGCAAAACAGGCAATAGGCACTTGGCAACCGCCTTCTAAGCGTTTATTTAATGCTCTCTCTGCGATCACACGATCTGCAGTGTCTGCGTGGTGCAAGGGTGCAAGTAGCGCCATAGTTTGGGCATCATCCACACGGCACTCCACACCCACTGCACCTTGCCCACCCGCTGGCAAGCACTGCTCATCTGTTAAGCGTGAACGAATGCGCTCGTGAAACTCAAGGCGCATTAAGCCCGCACTGGCAAGAATAATGGCATCATATTGGCCTGCATCTAGCTTGGCTAAGCGGGTGTTCACATTACCGCGCAAATCTAATAATTGCAGATCAGGCCGCAGCGCTTTTACTTGTAATTGGCGACGCAGGCTTGAGGTGCCCACCTTAGCACCTTGCGGTAAATCGTCTAAGCAGGCGTAGTGATTACTTACAAACGCATCACTTGAATCTTCACGTTCACAAATAATAGACAAGCCCAAACCTTCAGGGAAATCCATTGGCACATCTTTCATAGAGTGCACGGCAATGTCTGCACGGCCCTCTAACATGGCATGCTCTAGCTCTTTTACAAACAAACCCTTACCGCCTACTTTAGCCAAAGGCACATCTAAAATTTTGTCGCCTTTGGTTTTCATTCCCAAAATCTCAATGATGATGCCAGGATGATGACGCTCTAATTCTGCTTTAATAAAATAAGCCTGCCAAAGGGCAAGCTGGCTTTCACGAGTGGCGATGCGAATGGTTGTCATAGGTAAGAAAATCATTAAATATTAGAAGATGATGTAGTGTACCAAATTGCTCTGCTTTTTGTGTGAGATAGTATGTAATATAGACATCATCATCATGCTGATTTATTCATCAGTAATAGGTAAAATGATCACCAAGCAGCCCCATATCTACTAAGACTTTATTTATGTATTCTGATTTAACCCCTGATATTGAAAACCCACGCCGTATTCGCAGCTTTGTAAAACGTGCAGGCCGCATGACGCCCTCGCAAGAACACGCCCTAGAGCACTATTGGCCATTGTATGGTTTAACCTTAGATAAAGGCCCACTAAACTTTACTGAGTTATTTAGCAATGACCACCCAGTGATTATGGAAATTGGTTTTGGTATGGGCGACTCGCTTTCTACCATGGCCGCCACCATGCCAGAAAATAATTATATTGGCATAGAAGTGCATCGCCCAGGTGTAGGCCGACTGCTTAATAACCTAGCCACTCAAGAGCTAAGTAATGTGCGCGTGTTTTGTGATGACGCCATTGAAGTGATGGAACAATGCATTAAAGATGACAGCTTGGGTGGGGTGCAACTATTTTTTCCAGACCCATGGCACAAAAAAAAGCACAACAAGCGCCGCATAGTGCAGCCTAGTTTTGCGCAAGATATTCGTCAAAAACTTAGCGCAGGTGGTGTATTCCACATGGCCACAGATTGGCAGCCCTATGCAGAGCATATGATGGAAGTGATGGAGCCTGCGCCAGGCTATAGCAACCAAGCGGGGCCACAACAGTATTCACCACAGCCAGACTTTCGCCCTAGCACTAAGTTTCAGCGCCGCGGTGAAGGTAAAGGCCATGGTGTGTGGGATTTAATGTATCAAAAAGACGCTTAACACCTATTGGTTAAAGCGCTTTAGCCAGGGCACACAGCGCAATTTGTCGCGTTGCTCATAAATAGCTAGAGCATCAGCGGGGCTTAGAGCAAAGTCATCCTCATAGCCTTGGCTTAACGCGCTAATTCTCATGGTGTACCACGCCGTTATGCCACCCTGCGGCGTTGATTCAAAACTAGGGTAGCTTGGATCACTGGGATCTTTGGCTAGCCATAGGTTAGCCACATTGGGCTCTACCACTAAAGCCCGCGCCAAACCTACGATATCTACATGCCCACTTGCCAAGGCATCCGCGGCTTGCTGGTGATACTTAAACCCGCCCGTTAGCATGAGCGGGATATTCGTTGCCCCACGTGCTTGCTCGGCAAAGCCCAGAAAATAAGGCCCACCACCGCCACCGTCAGAGCTAGACTTAGTGCCCGGGAAATAAGTACCGCCGCTAATTTCGATTAAATCTACTGAAGTGCCATCAAGTATACGTACAAACTCCAAGGCGTCGGCTTCTGTTAGCCCGCCCTCTAGCATGTCTGAAGAATTGATCTTGATACCGATAGGGAATCTTGGCCCTACGGTTTTGCGAACTTCATTAATAATATCAATGATAATGCTAGAGCGAGCTTCAATAGAGCCACCATAGTTATCTTGTCTAGAGTTAAACAAAGGCGAAAGGAATTGACTAAGCAAAAATCCATGGGCAGCATGAATCTGCACGCCACCAAAGCCTACATTTTTTGCAAAAAGCGCTGTTTTTGCATACATTTTAGGTAGCTGCTGCACCTCATTCACCAGTAAACCCCTGCACTGTATGCCTGACACATCCAATGCCGATGGGCCTACAGGCTGGCTAATAGGTGGGTGAGAAAGCGCCCCCGCATGGCCCAACTGAGCCCAAATATGTGCGCCATTAACCGTGGCTTTTTTAACCAGCGTTTGTAGAGCTTTTTGGTGTGATGCATCATGAAATACCAAATTACCTGGCTTTTCTGGATAGCGAGCATCACCTTGCACTTCGCCTACGATAGACAAGCCAATACCACCTTTTGCCCAGCGCTCATATAGCTTGGCTTGGGCTGGTGTAGAGTCACCTTTGCCATTTGCCAAAGAGTCTGACATAGCAGACTTTGCCAACCTGTTTTTTAATAACAGGCCGCATGGAAGGTGTAGTGAGCTTTTCAGCAAGGTGGTATTAATTTTTATATTCCTTATCAATCAGATATCAAACATTCTTAAACACCATTATATCGTCTCACCTCACCACCAACAATGCCTTTTAATAATGCCATAGTGGCTGCGCTGTAATGTGATGCTTGAGCCTCGATTCCTAAGCCACTTAGGGGTAACATGTAGGCTATAGTTTTGGCCCACCAGCACTCAGCAATACTCACCAATAAGTAGCAAAAAATCCATGACTCCAGCCATTGATCAGCTTAAAAAACTAGGCATAACCCATAGCTTGCATGAATACACACATGATGCGAGTGCAGCTTCCTATGGCTTGGAAGCCGCCACCAAACTAGGCGTGAATGCAGACATCGTGTTTAAAACCTTAGTAGTGGAAACCCATACCAATACCCTAGCCGTAGCTGTGCTGCCTGTGGGCCACCAATTAAACTTCAAGCGCATGGCCAAAGCCATAGGCGCAAAGAAAGTAAGCATGGCAAACCCTGCCGCAGTAAGCCGCAGCAGTGGCTATGTGCTGGGCGGTGTGAGCCCTTTGGGGCAAAAGCGCCCATTGCCCACGGTGATAGATGAAAGCGCTCTAAGCCATAAAAGCATGTATGTAAGTGGCGGCCACCGCGGCCTAGAAATAGAACTTGCTGCACAAGACCTAGCCACTGCCACAAACGCCAAATTTGCTGGCCTTACCTAAATAAAACCCACTACCCACACCCCCTCTGTAATACAACACAGCGCTTAAATACTGCTGTGGATAAGCTCGCCTAAATTTCTATTCATAAATATAGGGATAATTCTTAATTTGCATTATTACTATAAGTTGCATATTATTAGAATAGTATGGCCGTATCTGTAGTAATGAAATTGTTACAAGTTAACAAGCAAGCGAATAGTTATGCTGGTTTTTATTATTAGAGATTATTAAAAAACATGCAGGCCCAAAAAGTCTAGAGTTCTTATATAAATTAAACTCTATAGTTGCTCCTTCTATGAAATTATCAACACACAAAGGCATATTACAAGGCAATTAAACATAAGGAAAAATTATGGATTTAGACCCTAGGATTCTAGTAGGAGTCATAACTTTTATTGCAGTGATCTTGGCTAGCATAATAAACAATTATGTTGGATTCTACTTGGCGAGAATTAAAACCGAAGGAGATAAAAAGTTATCTGAACTACAAAACATCAGATACCAAAGAGAGCAAGCATTGAAAAATCTATACCTTTTATCAACTAGGCTATCATTTTCAAAGGCAGATATGGCTGAAGGTAAAGACGATCTAAGGTGGTTTAACGACAACTATGATTCAGCAAACGAACTAATCGCCGAACTAATGATGTCATTTTCTTTATACTTTCAAGAATATAAAAAAGATTTTAAGCCTCTGCTAGGTGAGGCTGGCTATTATTGGAAGTGTTATAAGGATCATCTTTCATCAGAAAAAAAAGACTATGACAGCCCTTGCTCAAACTTTCAGCGTTCGCTTCAAGCATCACTAGCCTGCACACAGATAATTGATAATTTGATGCTAAACCTAGAAGTCACTAAAAACACTTAACAAGTTTAGTCAGTAAGACAATTATGTCGTCACTTGAAAAAAATCAACAGCAAAATTGCGTCAGGTAAGGGCGTTAGTCCTATGGAGATAACGATGAAATTGTATGGACACCCAGACTCAGGGCATGCGTTTAAAGTTAAATTTTTCTTAGATTGGGTTGGGGTAGATCATGAGTATGAATGTATTGATATATTTTCTGACCGAAGCACAAGAAGCGCAGATTTTTTAGGCACATCAAAATTTTCTGAAGTGCCAACTTTAATTGATAATGGACAAAGTTATATTCAGTCCAATGCCATTCTTGCTTATTTGAGTAAGAGGTTTGGACTTTTAAATGAAACCAATAACAAAAAATGCTTCGAATGGTTGATTTGGGAAGCAAATAAAATTGGAATGTGTCTTCCACAATTAAGAGCTCATGAGAAATTTTCCAATAAACACCCCCAGTTTCGGCTGTCGCAGGGTGCCTATGATTGGCTATATGGCAGGTATAAGAATGACGTTAATGTGTTAGACCGTGAACTTATGGATAAGCCTTATATCCTAGGTGAGCAAATCAGCATTGCAGATTTTTCCTTGTGTGCATACTTGATGTATGCAAATGAAGCACAAGTTAAAGTGCCTACAAATGCAGAAAGCTGGTTGGGAAGAATTCGAGAGCAAAAAGGGTGGCAAAACCCATACGAAATGTTAAGAGGCTAACGAGTTTCGGCAGTGGTTAGCGCTCTGCCACTGCTAGCGACATTAAGCTGCAATTAAGGATTACAATGAGATTTTTCATAATAATATCAACGTTACTATTTTTAAGTTTATGGATATTATCGAGCTTATACTACATAGGGGTCATTGAAATCCCATTTTTAACATTGAAGCTCCCTAATTCTACAGCTGAGCTTGGTGATTCGATGGGCTTGTTAAACGGTTTGTTTTCATCAATTACTGTGGTTCTGGCTTTGATTGCAATTATTTATCAAAATAAAGAATTACGAGACTCAACAAAAGCTCAAGATGAGCAAGCTATTGCACTAAATGAGCAAGCTCTTGCACTAAATAAACAACTCTTGCAGCAGCAAAAATATTCAGAGATCCAGTTAGAAAAACAACAAATTTCTAATAAAATTATTGCTCTAGCAGCACGACAAAAGTTTATTATTAGCGAAGCTAATAGGCTTTCAGAAACAATTATAGAACTACATGGTAGTTTTGAACAAAAGGAGTTATTTAATAATTGTGTTTATAAGAAGTCTAGACTAAGGGAAGAAGCAAATAAAATAGATGAAGATATGAAATTTTTACTAAGAATGGCCTAAGAAAGTGGGCCAAAATCGCTCCTCCATACGCTTGCTGCGCCCGGACCGTACAGCGGCGTTATGTGTGAAAAGAACATATGACCCAATTCCACGCTGAACACTTGCGCCCACTAGTGCATATGCAAGCTCCTGATCCCAGATGGAAATCCTTTGGGCGCTCCACACCAAATGGTATTGAGTCAATTTCTCTCGAACGATACGCAAAACCCATTCAGGAGATATGCCTTAATGGTGAAGTCCCAGAGGCTGTAGTGGTTCATTTCGAAACAGCAAAGAATCTTGCGCTCTTCGCTTGGCACGTATACAGATTTATTCCAGTAGCAGAGTTACATGCATTCATTTCCATAGAGTTCGCACTTAGAGAAAAAACTGGTAATAGAAACGCTCCGTTTAAAAAACTACTTCAACGTTCTATTGATGAAGAGTGGTTATCCAACGAAAAATTTTCACAGTGGCAAAGAGTTACAAAACATAAAGCCTTTCGGTATAAGCAAGACGTTGAATTGGCTAAGGTACTCGATACTAAACCACCAGAAGAGCCACAATACTGGGATTACTTAACAGTATTAAAAGAGCACATCCCTTACTTTAGAAACACATACGCTCACGGCAGCTCCAGTATCTCTCCATGGCCATACCAAACGCTGGAAGATAGTGCAGAAATAATTAATCAACTTTATTCGACGGGCTAATCTCATTCACAATCGTGATCTTATCGTCAAAAAATACATAACAAATACAGTTAGTAAGGAAACACCCATTCATCACCACCCACAATATATTATATAATTTTCTGCTAATATATAAGAAACAGTAATCACCTCCTCTAATACGGGCTACATTACACATGAAAAAATTATTGCCTTTGCTTTGCCTACTATTGGCCTACCCTGCGCTTGCTTTAGATGCTGCCCATAAAACCATTAGTGATATTTCCGCTGATGACATAGCACAGCTAATCAAAAAAAGCCCTGATACCCTGCTTATTGATGTGCGAACACCCTCTGAAATACAGCAGCTAGGCACCATAGGCTTATATCAAAATATAAATATTCCCAGAGGTTGGCTTGAGTTTCGTGTAGCAGACTCTGCGCCGTCTTTTGATACGCCCATAGTGGTTTATTGTGGCACCAATGCGCGCAGCCCCGCGGCTGCAATTACACTAATGGATATGGGCTACACCAATGTAAGCAATTACAGTGGAGGCTATGTTGACTGGCAAGAAAAAGGCTTTGACGTATTTAAAGGCACACTAGATAGCAGCTCACTTTTGTATCAACGCCCTCAAAAAGTGGTTGATGGTGTTTACTCTGCCATTGGTGCCCCGCAGCCGCCTAGCTATGAAAACTCGGGCCATAATAATAATTTAAGCTTTATAGTGGCTGATGATGCTGTGGTGGTATTTAACGGCGGCGGTAGTTATTTACTGGCTAAAGCCATGCATGAAGAAATTAAAAAAGTGACCCACCTCCCCGTTAAATACCTAGTTTACGAAAATGCACAGGGCCATGCTGTGCAAGGCGGAAGCTACTGGAAAGAGCAAGGTGTAGAAATTATTGCCCATGAAAACATGCCTGAAATTTTGGAACACTCCTCAGTAGAAGTGATCACACGGGCGAAAAATAGCTTAAAAGATAAATACTTTAAATCACATTTAGTAATGCCTGACCGCACCTTTTCAGATCAATACATTATTCCAGTGAAAGGCAAAAAAATTGTATTAATGCACTTTGGTAACGCCCATAGCCCTGATGATATTCAGCTATGGCTACCTGAAGACAGCCTCTTAATCTCTGGAGACTTTGCTTTTAATGAGCGATTGCTGCCTATTCTAGAGCATACTAATATTAGAGAATGGATAGGAAACTGGGATAAATTGGTGGCATTAAATCCACAGATAATTATTCCAGGCCATGGTGGTGTGACAGATTTAGACACTGTCACTTATTACACAAAAGATTATTTGAGCTATATGCTTGAGCAAGTGGAAATAGTTTTAGAAGAAGACGGCGAATTAACTGACGCCTATAACATAGATCAATCTGCGTTTATGCAGTGGAAAACTTACAGGCAGCTGGCCCTAAGAAATGCAGCCACTATATTTACAATGTTGGAGTTTGAATAGCTCAAGGTTTCACTCAGCACAACTGACGCGCTGGCCATTGGCTGGCGCGCTAATGATGCAAAGGCGCAATACTAGTCAGTAAAAGTAACGTAGGTAGGGTCTAGGTCTACTACTTGTGCGCTCATGGCTGCAGAGGTGATACCCATATCAATCAAACCTTGCACTATCATGTTGCTTAGCTGTTGCTTTTGGTCACCTGTGCGGCCTGCCATAATGTGTGATGTGGCATGGATAAAACGATCTGAGCCGGTGCCTGCAATATGGTGATCATAGCCTGTGCAGCGCACTTTAATGTGGTCTGTTTCAAACAAACCAGATTTTACATGGGCATCAAACACACACCTTAACAGCTGGGTGGGTGTCACACTGCTGCTAAGTTGGTTAGAAATTTCTATGACACAATGTGGCATGTGCGCTCCTAATAGTTGTTTTAAGGGTAGCCTTGTTGCGCTTAGTGATACTGACCACTTTGATCGTGCACAGCATCAACGAATATTTTGGCACTTTCTGGGTCTACAAACTGATGAATACCATGGCCTAGGTTAAATACATGGCCATCGTTTTTACCAAAGTCTGCCAATATACGGCCTACTTCTGCCTGTATGGTAGGTGCATCTGCATATAATACACATGGGTCCATGTTGCCTTGCAGTGCTACTTTGTCGCCTACACGATCACGTGCTTCACTGGCTTCTATGGTCCAATCTAAACCTAGTGCGTCTGCGCCAGTAGCTGCCATAGCTTCCAGCCACTGCCCACCATTTTTGGTGAACAAGATCACAGGCACTGGCCGGCCTTCAGATTCGCGAGTAAGGCCGTTCACAATGCGCTGCATGTAATCGAGAGAAAACGCTTGGTAGCAAGGGCCACTTAAAATGCCGCCCCATGTATCAAATATCTGCACTGCTTGCGCGCCTGCTGCAATTTGGGCATTTAGATAGCCAATCACAGAGTCTGCCAACACACTTAACACTTGGTGTAATAGCTCTGGGCTCTTATACATCATGCCTTTGATATGACGAAAGTCTTTACTAGAGCCGCCTTCAATCATGTAGGTGGCTAGTGTCCATGGGCTACCCGAAAAACCAATCAGTGGCACATCGCCAGATAAAGCCCCACGAATAGTGCTTACGGCATTCATCACGTAGCCTAAATCTGCATCCATGTCTGGCACTTTTAGTGCTGCAACGTCGGCTTCGGTGCGTACTGGCTTTTCAAATTTAGGGCCTTCGCCTGCTTCAAAATATAGCCCTAGGCCCATAGCGTCTGGCACTGTGAGTATGTCTGAGAATAAGATAGCAGCGTCTAGGTCGTATCTACGTAGCGGCTGCAAAGTCACTTCACACGCAAAGTCTGCATTCTTACATAGGCTTAAAAAGTCGCCTGCCACTGCCCTTGAAGCACGATATTCTGGCAAATAACGACCCGCTTGGCGCATCATCCATACTGGAGTGACGTCGACAGGCTGGCCCATAAGAGCACGTAAGAAACGGTCGTTTTTTAATACAGGTTTGGTAGCAGACATAGGGGGCAATTAGCCTTTTTGGATATATTAGATATAGGTGCTAATGATATAGATCACCTGTGTAATTGTCACGGTTTGTGGCAAGTATACAGGTGATCTAAAGGTGATTTTCTATGGCTTTTACAGTTTACTTACAAGCTTAAACTTGTAGGTAATCTAAAATACCATCAGCGGCTCTGCGGCCTTCATCAATGGCAGTCACTACTAGGTCTGAGCCACGCACCATGTCGCCACCAGCAAACACTTTTTCATTGGTGGTTTGAAAAGCATAAGTTTTAGCCACTAGGTCTGAAGTGCGCGGCACTTTTACAAGGTCGCGATCATCTAGCTGCACGCCTGCATCTGCCATCCATGGTGTTGGGCTTGGGCTAAACCCAAAGGCTACGATCACGGCATCGGTAGCTACAATCTCTTCACTGCCTTGCACTATCACAGGGCGGCGGCGGCCATTTTCATCAGCTTCGCCTAGCTCAGTAGTGACTAGCTTGATGCCGGTTACCTTGCCATCTTCACCCATAATCTCAACAGGTGAGCGATTAAATAAGAACTGCACGCCCTCTTCTTTAGAATTGGCTACTTCTTTAATAGAGCCTGGCATGTTGGCTTCATCACGACGATAAGCACAAGACACAGTGGCTGCGGCTTGACGAATGGCTGTGCGGTTGCAGTCCATAGCAGTATCACCACCACCTAACACGACTACTTGCTTGCCTTTTAGATCGATAAAATCAGCAGGATCTTTTTCAAAACCCATACGGCGATTGATATTGGATATTAAATATGGCAAAGCTTCATGCACGCCTTCTAAGTCTTCCCCTGGAAAACCACCACGCATAGATTTGTATGTGCCCATGCCCATAAATACAGCGTCATAGTCTGCCATTAGCTGATCTAGAGTAAGGTCTTTGCCTATTTCCATGTTCAGCTTAAACTCGATACCCATGCCTTCAAATATCTCACGGCGCTTTGCCATAACGGGCTTTTCTAGCTTAAATTCTGGAATACCAAAGGTGAGTAGGCCACCAATTTCTGGGTGACGATCAAATACCACAGCAGAAACGCCGCCACGCGCTAGCACGTCAGCACAGGCTAAGCCTGCAGGGCCAGCACCTATGACAGCTACTTTTTTACCTGTTGCCACTACATGGCTTAGGTCTGGCTTCCAGCCCATGGCAAAGGCAGTGTCGGTGATATACTTTTCTACCGAACCAATGGTAACAGCGCCAAAGCCATCGTTTAAGGTACATGCACCTTCACACAAACGGTCTTGTGGGCATACTCGGCCACACACTTCTGGCAATGAGTTAGTTTGATGACATAGCTCTACGGCTTCTAAAATATTTCCTTCAGACACCAGTTTTAGCCAGTTGGGAATGTAGTTATGCACTGGGCACTTCCATTCACAATAGGGGTTGCCGCACTCCAAACATCGATGTGCTTGGGGTTTGGCCTCTACCGGTGTAAAGGATTGGTAGATTTCGGCAAACTGGCGTTTACGTAAGTCTGGATGCACTTTCGCTGGGTCTTGACGACCTACGTCAATGAACTGGAAATGGTTTTCTAATCGCTGAGCCATAATAGCCTCGTATACTTGGTAATGTATTTTTTAAAAGATCGAATTATTCAGTCTTAGTTCGGGTGTTCGACATAAGCTGCTGTAAGTTGGCAGCTTTAGGCTTAACCAACCAAAACTTGCTGACATAATCTTCAAAATGACGGCTTAATTCTCTGCCCCAACGGCTGCCCGTTGCTTCATGGAAATCATGCAAAATAGAGCGCAAATAGCTGCGATACTCTTCCATGTTCTCACCACGAATGCGGTGAATTTCTACCAGCTCGCTGTTGTATTTGTCCACAAAGGTGCGGTCTACATCTAATACGAATGCAAAACCACCCGTCATACCTGCACCAAAGTTATAGCCTGTTTCACCAAGCACAGTGACCACACCACCTGTCATATATTCACAGCAATGATCACCAGCACCTTCAATGACCGCATGAGCTCCCGAGTTACGCACTGCAAAGCGCTCTCCGGCACAGCCTGCTGCCATTACGCTGCCGCCTGTTGCTCCATACAAACAGGTGTTACCCATGATGGAAGTAATGTTAGATTTAAAGCTAGACCCTTTAGGTGGGAATAAAACTAGCTTACCCCCTGCCATGCCTTTACCTACGTAATCGTTAGCATCACCTTCTAAGTACATGTTTAAACCACCGGCGTTCCACACACCAAAGCTTAAGCCTGCAATACCCTTTAGATGCACTTCTAGTGGATGTTCAGACATGCCATTGTTACCGTGCACTTTAGCAATAGCTCCAGATATTCTGGCACCTACAGAGCGGTCACAGTTGGTAATATTGAAGCTATACGTGCCACCTGTAGAGTTGGCAATGGCGTCAGCCATTTCATCCAACATAGTTTGGCTCATAGCGCCTGGGTCGTATGGCGGGTTGCTAGCCACCTGGCAAGTGTTTGGCTGGCTTGGGTCGATGCCGTCTTGGCTTAACAAAGGCGATAAGTCTAAGTTGCTCTGCCTAGGTGTAAGCCCACCACTGATCTCTAGCAGGTCTGTGCGGCCTACTAGCTCTTCGATACTGCGCACGCCTAGCTGCGCCATTACTTCGCGAGTTTCTTCGGCGATAAAGGTAAATAGGTGCTTTACCATTTCTACAGTGCCGCGAAAGTGATGATCTCTTAGTTGTTCATTTTGTGTGGCCACTCCTGTGGCACAGTTATTTAGATGGCAAATACGTAGGTATTTACAGCCTAATGCCACCATGGGCAAGGTGCCAAAGCCAAAGCTCTCTGCACCTAATAATGCCGCTTTCACTACGTCTAAGCCTGTTTTAAGGCCGCCGTCTGTTTGCACTCGCACTTTGCCACGTAGGCCATTGCCGCGCAAAGATTGATGAGCATCAGCAAGGCCAAGCTCCCATGGAGAGCCGGCATAGCGAATAGAAGTCAGTGGGCTAGCAGCCGTGCCGCCGTCGTTACCAGAGATAGTGATAAGATCTGCATAAGCTTTAGCCACACCAGCAGCAATGGTGCCTACACCTGGGCGTGAAACTAACTTCACTGACACTAGCGCTTCTGGGTTCACTTGTTTTAAGTCAAAAATAAGCTGGGCCAAATCTTCGATAGAGTAAATGTCGTGGTGTGGTGGTGGTGATATTAAAGTCACACCGGGCACAGAGTAACGCAACGTCGCTATCAGATCGTTTACCTTGCCCCCTGGTAGCTGACCACCTTCGCCTGGTTTGGCGCCTTGGGCCACTTTTATTTGTAACACTTCTGCGCTCACTAAGTAGGCAGGTGTTACGCCAAAACGGCCCGAAGCGATTTGCTTAATTTTAGAGCGCTTGTTAGTGCCATAACGTGCAGGGTCTTCACCACCTTCACCAGAATTAGACCTTCCACCTAGCTCATTCATGGCCATAGCCAAAGACTCATGGGCTTCTGGGGATAATGCTCCTAAAGACATCGCCGCACTATCAAAGCGTTTAAATATTTCGCTTAAAGGCTCTACTTCGCTGATATCAATCGCATCAGATGACTTGAGCTTAAGTAAGTCACGAAGCGAGGCAACACCACGCTCATTAACTAACTTGGCATATTTTTTATACACCCCATAATCACCTGTTTGCACAGCAGCTTGAACGGTGGTGATGATGTCTGGGTTATAGGCGTGATATTCACCACCATGAATGTATTTAAGCAGGCCACCTTGTTGTATAGGCTTACGATCTATCCAAGCTTCAGCGGCGAGCACTTGTTGGTCTGACTGGAAGTCAGCAAATTTTGCACCTTCTATGCGGCTAGCCACACCATGGAAACAAAGGTCTATAATAGGGCTGCTTATTCCTATGGCTTCAAATAACTGTGCGCCACGATATGAAGCGATGGTAGAGATACCCATTTTAGACATGATTTTAAGCAGGCCTTTGTTGATACCTTTGCGATAAGACTTATGGCAATCTACCGGATCCCCAATAATTTCGCCAGAGCTCACCATGTCGTTAATCACGCGGTAGCTTAGGTATGGGTAAACGGCTGTAGCACCAAAACCAATTAACACGGCAAAATGATGAGAGTCTCTTGCACTGCCTGTGTCCACTACAATGTTGGCATCGCAACGCAACCCAGTGTTCGTTAGGTGATGATGCACTGCACCGGTAGCCATACTAGCTGGGATAGGCAATTTGCCTTTTTCAATCTCACGATCACTAAGTATTACTATGCCAACACGCCTACGCACAGCTTCTTCTGCTTGCTGGCAAACGTCTTTAATAGAGGCCTCTAAGCCTACTTCAGGGTCGTAGTTCAAGTTAATGGACTGCACCTTAAAGCCAGGCACGTTCATGTTTAATAAGTTGGTATATTTACTGGCCGACAATATGGGCGAACCTAACACAATGCGCTTAGCTAGCTCTGGGCCTTCTTGGAAGATGTTACGCTCTTTACCTAAACAGGTTTCCAACGACATCACTACAGCTTCACGCAATGGGTCTATGGGTGGATTGGTCACCTGAGCAAATTGCTGACGAAAGTATTCATAAACTGAACGCACACGGCTAGATAACACTGCCATAGGAGTATCATCTCCCATAGAGCCTACAGCTTCTTGACCTGTTTCTGCTAATGGGCGAATCACTTGATCACGCTCTTCAAAGGTCACTTGATGCATTTTCATGTGACGCTTTAATTCACCTTCTGTGAAGTCTTCAAAAGACTGCTCTTCATCTAAGGTGCCTTCCAAACGGATGGCAGACTTGCGCAACCACTTCTTATAAGGCTGAGACGCCTTAAGGCGGTCATCAATGTCTTTAGTGTGCATGATTTCGCCGGTATGAGTATCTACCGCCAAAATTTGCCCAGGGCCTACGCGACCTTTAGCCACAACATCTAGCGGGTCATATTCAAAGGTGCCAATTTCAGAGGCAGTCACTAGGTAATCATCTTTGGTCATCACCCAACGTGAAGGGCGCAAACCATTGCGGTCTAATAAGCACACCGCATAACGTCCAGTATTTAATACCATGCCAGCAGGGCCATCCCATGCTTCCATATGCATAGAATTATATTCATAAAAGGCACGTAATTCTGGATCCATCAGCTCATCGTTTTGCCACGCTGGCGGCATAATCAAACGCAAGGCACGAAATACATCCATACCACCCAACACCATCAGCTCTATCATATTGTCCATGCTAGATGAGTCTGAACCTGTGGTGTTTACCACGCCTTCAAGCTCTTGTAGCTCTGGAATAAGCGGTGTTGCTAATACATTTTGACGGGCTTTAGCCCAGTTACGGTTGCCTTCAATGGTGTTAATTTCACCATTGTGGGCTAAAAAGCGAAAGGGCTGGGCCAGCGGCCAACGCGGCAATGTGTTGGTAGAAAAACGCTGATGAAAAGTACAAATAGCCGTTTTTAATGCTGGGTCGCCTAAGTCTTTATAAAACACCGGCAGATCTACCGGCATCATTAGGCCTTTATAGGAAAGCACACGGTGGGATAAGCTACACACATAAAATTCTTCATCTGAAGTGAGTGCATACATGGTGGTTTTACGAGCTACTAATAAGCGCGCTTCTAACACTTCTCCCCGAAGACCTGGGCTGTTTACAAACACCTGCTCTATGCGCGGCTGGCAGTTTGCGCCAATAGGCCCAAGGCAAGAGGGATCTACTGGCACTTCACGCCAGCCCACAACTTCAAGGCCATTATCTTCTATAGCTTGATTCAATACATTACGCGAGTGAGCAGCTTTGTCTTCATCTTGGGATAAAAACACCATTCCCACACCATAAGACTCTGTCAGCTCTTCTGAAAAGTTATCCTGTGCAACACGACGCATAAAATCGTCTGGCATTTGTAGCAATAAACCACACCCGTCGCCGGTTTTACCATCAGCGGCTATGCCACCACGGTGGGTCATACAGGTAAGTGATTCTATCGCTTTTTGCAATAAGTCATGGCTAGGGTCGCCGTGCATATGTGCAATAAGACCAAAACCACAATTATCTTTAAATTCTTTGGGATTAAAAAAGCCAGCGCTCATCGTATCTTTCTCGCTAATCTACGGGGCTTCAAGCCACCGGGGTGTTAACAAGTGCTAGATGAACGCTTTAGAAGAAACAAGGATCAGCAGGACACTTGCTTTAATTACAAACTCTTATAAGAGCTTATAAGTTTATTGAATCAACAAATGGAGGAACATACTACCTGAGAAAACCATCACAGACAAACTATTCAGAGTATAAAGGAGAGAATGTCTACACAATTGGCGACGTTCGCTACATTTGTAAAAGTTATTCACCACTTGTGTTGAATTTATTACGAATCTGCTGCTGAATTCTAGATACTGGTCGCGGCCAAGGTTGTTGGTTTTGCAAAGCCACAGGCAATGATGCAACAGCATTCATGGCGTCACTAGCGCTAGCATAATCACCTACTAGCAACATATACCAAGGCTGCCCACCACGCACTAGCTGTATAGCGTAGTGAGGCTGGGTGATGTTTTGTTTAGCCACAAAGGCTTCAAGGGTAGCCTCTAAGCGAGCACCAAGAATCTGTAAACTAAAATGATCACTGGGTAATTCTAAAATCGCTTGGTAGTGATAAGGCTGATTAGTTATGGCGGTAAATTGAGGCCAAAGCCTAGCTATTTGCTGCGCGGTTGCTGGGGCAAGCTTTGCCTCTAGCTTTGGCTCAAGAGATATGTTTTTTGACGCAGGTGACAGCTCTATAGGCTGCAAAGGTGGCAAAGGCTTTGGCATGGGTTGCGTTGATAGAGGATATAAAACAAGCCCCTCTATTGCTTGCACAGGCTCCGCTATAGGGTCGGGAGCATTAATAATTGCAGCCGCAGGCTGTGGCGTTACTATATTGGTGGGCTCTAGGTTTGAGTCTGACAGGGCGCTTGAGAAGCTACTGGCATATGCCGCTACGTCTTTAAAGGAACGATCAGAATAGTAATTTGTAAGCCAAATACTAGCCAATATCAACACCACCAATGTAGTGGCTACTATGTGCAGCCAAGGCAAGCCTTGTTGCTGCACAAAGCCGCCTTTATTTAGGGCTTTATTGGCCAACATATTAAGGTAGCCAGGGTTGCCCTTGGCTAACTGGTGTAACTGTAATAACTGAATAGGAGCAAGGCCGTGGGTTAAGCCAATGTGCTGTAGCCTTTGGCGCAAGTAGTCCGCACTTTCTTCTTGCGAAAATGGCGCAAGCTTCAAGTGATAAAAACGATCTTGTTTAAGCTGTGCATATGCAGGCGCTTCGATGCGCTCTACCATAGTGTTATCAGCACAAAGAATAACGTGAGGGCGAGCCTCTAGCTGTTCACTACCTGCCAATGTATTAGCTAATAGGTTTAGCGCATCTTCATCTAGCCAATGGGCATTATCTACTACAATTAACAGCACTTCTTTTTGCGCTGCTAACTCCTGCGCTAAACCTTGTATAGATACAACATTGCCTTCTAAGCCTGCATCTTGTTCCACTGGCACAGCCAAATGCTGGGTTAGCGCACGCGCAACCCATGAGGCTGTTACAGGCTTTTTTAATGCTAGGTGCACTATAGATGTTTGAGTAGGTGTGGCGGGTAAAAACTGCTCAATAAAGGTTGTTTTACCCGCACCTGACAGCGCACTTATTAGCACCAAGTGATCAGAAAAATGACTTAAGTGAAGCAAAGTTTCTAACTGGCGCCCACGGGCTCTGGAATGATATGTAAAGGCTGTTAAGCGATCCGACTGGGGAGTAATTTCTTGTTCGTCCACTTGTTGCGCATAAGCAACATAAGCGGCATGGAGGCCTGCTTGATTGTTTGCTTTTTTACGCAGCTGGCTCACAATTTATCACCTAAACAGCTAAAGTCTGCTGCAATAGTTGGTTGTCAAAGTCTGACGTGACTATGGCATGGCCTAATTGCTGGAGCAGTATTAAACGAATAGTGCCATCGGTGACTTTTTTATCTACCTGCATGTGCGCTAAATAAGCCTCTACTTGCATCTTTGGCGGCCCCCATAAAGGCAATCCAGAAGCTTCTAACAAGTTTTGAATACGCTGAACTTGTGACTTAGTAATCCACCCCAAACGGCATGATAAGTCTGCCGCCATGGCCATTCCAGCACCTACAGCTTCGCCATGCAGCCAGTTGCCATAACCCATTTGCGTTTCTATAGCATGGCCAAAGGTATGGCCAAAATTTAACAAAGCCCGCTGGCCTTGCTCACGCTCATCGGCGGCTACAATACGCGCTTTACTCAAACAAGACTGATAGATAGCTTGGCTAATAAGCTGAGGCTCTAATTCACGCAGCCCAACTATATTTTGCTCTAACCAAGAGAAAAAGTCTGGCTGCGCTATAAGGCCATATTTAATCACTTCAGCTAGCCCTGCGGATAGCTCACGCGAAGGTAACGTTTTTAAAGTATGGGTATCTATAATCACACATTGGGGCTGATGAAATGCGCCAATCATGTTTTTGCCAAGGGGGTGGTTAACGCCCGTTTTACCACCTACAGAAGAATCAACCTGAGATAACAAGGTAGTAGGGATTTGTATAAAATTAACCCCACGCTGATAAGCTGCTGCAGCGTAACCTGTCATATCACCAATCACGCCACCACCTAATGCAATAAGGGTAGTGGTGCGATTATGACGCTGCTCTAATAGGTGATCAAAAATTAAGCTTACTGTATCTAGATGTTTGTGTTGTTCGCCATCTTCAAGCACTAAAGTATCTATCTGCAAGTCACTAGCTTGCAGACTTTTTAATCCATCAATTACTGCTTGTAAGTATAGTGGCGCTATAGTGGTGTTAGTCACCACCATCACTTGTTTGCCAGTAATATGTTGCCCTAAAAGCTGCGCTTGCTGTAATAGCCCGCTACCAATATAAATGGGATAACTGCGCGTTCCTAATTCAACGGTTAGGGTGTGTTGTATGCTAGTCATGGAATAATGGAGGGCTCTAAATTTGGCTAAGGCTTTAAGTTAGGCTAAGCCTTTGATTCAATCGTTGCTTGGCCCTACATCCTGCAGGGCTTGGTGGACTATTCTGGCTACAAGGACCGAATAGCTTCAATTTGCTTAATAATTTCTGCCACTAACAAACGTGGGTTTTGTGCGCCTGTAGCCACTTGAATATCAGCTGTTTCTTCGTATAACGCATGCCTGTGCGCAAATAAATCTCGCAACACTTGCTCTGGGTCTTCATTTTGAAGCAATGGGCGATTTTTATCTTTTGATGTGCGCTCTAACTGCTGCTCTACTGTGGCAAATAAATACACCACAGTGCCGCGGGCCGATAAATGTTGACGGTTTTCAGCTAGCTCTACTGCACCACCACCTGTAGCCATCACCAAATCTCTATGCTCGGTTAGCTCGGTAATAATGTTTGCTTCACGCTTACGAAAGCCTGCTTCGCCTTCTACATCAAAAATCCAAGGAATGTCTGCACCAGACCTTTCCTCGATTTCTCTATCAGTATCTAAAAACTCTAGCTTTAGCTCACGTGCAAGCTGGCGCCCGATGGTGCTTTTACCAGCACCCATTGGGCCAATTAAAAATATATTCACAATGAGATTCCTTTTAGGAACAGCAACAACAAAACCCGGTCATTAAGCACTCACTGCTCAACCCGGGTAGACTTGCTAAATTATGGAGACTAACATTAACATAATCAAGGGTTAACTATGCGTGGGGTGACAAAAATCAATAGTTCAAACCTCTCAGACTCTTGTTTTTGTTGTTCAAACCATTGTCCTACTAAGGGGAGGCTTGAAATTGCTGGGTTAGACAGTAATCGATCTAATTGTTGCTGATATAAAGCCCCTCCCAATACCAGCGTTTGCCCCAAGCCCACCACTGCTCTAGTTTCAAGTTTGTGGGTGTTTAGCGCGAGCTCTCCATTGGGCAATAAATCTCCTATAGAATCTTGTACTACTAGCAAGTCTAGCTGCACCTGGTTTTTGGGCAAAACTCTAGGTGTTGCTGTAAGCCCTAGCACCGCACTTTTCCATTCTTGCTGCTGTCCATTGTCTGTGGCCACTGTATAGGGCACTTCTTGGCCTGTATAAATGCTGCCTGCATAGCCCTCTTGTACTAATATTTGTGGCTGGGACAAGGTGAGTATTTGACCACTGGCTTCAAGTGCCGCAAGCTCCAAATTTAACATGACATGCGCTCCCACCAAACCTAGCTGCAGCCCACCCCCTAGCTGGTTAAAACTAACAGTTGCTTGGTTTGCTTGGTTTGCTTGCGTAGCTAAACCATTGCCAACCACCTGCGGGCCCAGTCCCCCAATAAAATCTAGCCCTTGAGATGTGCCTAAAGTAGACTTTACAATCACAATCCTACCCTCTATTAAAAGCTGCTTAAGAGGCTGATCTAATGCTTTTATAGCTTTGATTAGGGTAGCCGCGTGGGCGTTATCGTCATAAATAAACACCTGCTGGCTGCGACTATCAGCTAATAATTGGCCCTTGGAAGAGAGCATTGACGGGGCGCTTTGCAATGCAAGCAATATAGCGTCTGCATCGCCATAGCTTAATTTAACCGTATGTAAGGGCAATGTTTTAGTATTTATAGTTTCAGCCTTCGCACCTACTACAAGGCCCTCTTGTGTAAATTGACAATCTATAGCTACCGTATTACACATCAGCTTTAAGCCTGTATAGGGATCGATTTCTTGTAGCATTAGGCTTATTTCAAAATCTACATCATGGCTTAGCACTAAGTTGATTTGTGCTGCTTGTGCAAGCTCATACAACACATCTCTAAGGGTGACCTTGTGTACATTTATGGTGACTGTTTGCATGGTATTACCAGCATGTCCATTAGCGAAACTTGCAGGTGATAACGCCAACAAACCTAAGTGCATTGGCACTATTATTAACATTAATTTTAGTTTATTCATCATTCACAAACTCCTGTAAAGCACGCAGGCAGCAGCTTAATGTGCTGCTGCCCTAGCGTAAAACTCACTCCTTGAGGGCCAATATCAGACACCCGCCACCCATAAATCATAGACCCAACCTGTGCCTTTATAAGACGCCCAGTCATGAGCGACTTTAGCCAAACCTCTGATATGTTTTTTTGTTGTGTGCTATATCCTATGAATTCCAGCTGCTTGATAGCCTGTCGATGATTTTTAATCGAAAAAGGCACAGATTTTTTGGATAAAGGCTTTTGAGTCGCTAGGTAAGCTTGCTCAATCTTTTTTGCATAGTACAAAATGCCCTGATGGGCGGAAAGCTTTATGCTTTGGATACTTTGTGTAGTTAAAGCATTAGCGCTTGGCGCAAAGGTCAAAGGAGGCGCATCATTATTGAGCCCCCATTGCATCGACACTTGCCATTGATCAGAAGGTGTTTGTTCAATAGACAAGCCCTGCAGCCAAAAGCCCTGAGCACTTGGTAGTGGTGCAAGTAAAACCCATGCAGCAGATGGCAATACAGCACTTGCCTGCACACCTTGGCTACGCGAAATATTCAAAGCTTGGCCATATTTTTGTAACTGCTTAGCCATATCCGCAAAAGGCTCACCCTGTAAATCTGTATTTGTGCCATAAGTGGCATCAGTAATATTAGGCGGTGTTAACTGCAAGGTGAACGCTGGAGACTGCTCGACAGCCCTGGTAAGTGGGTCTGAGCTTAGCTGAATCTCTGGCTTAGGCTCTACTTTGGTGTCGGATTGAACAATATAGCTTGCTTTCAACGCCCAGCCTTTACCTTTAGGCTCTAGCGTTTCCATACGTATAGAGGGCCACACTTTAAGGGCCTGCTGCCACCATGCTTGCCAAGGTTCTTGGCCTGTAATAATGAATAGCACTGAGTGTGTGTCTAAACGCTCATCGCTTGTGGCCTGCCACTGCCAGCTCACAAGCTGTGTATGAGAATGGCTATGCAGCTGCCCCAAAAGCTTAGACAACTGCATAGCTGGCAACCAAGCATTAAAGCGCCTCTGTTCATCTATGGTTTGGCGCCACTGCTTTTGGCGCTCTTCTAAAGAGCCTGCCCACACTATGCGCTGCTGCTTTTGCAGATGCGAAGTGCTTGCTGATAGCTGCTGCTGCAGACCTACTTGCGCCTGCAATAAATGGGTATAGACCACCCCAAACCATGCAATACACAAGGCAATAAATACCACCAAACCCGAATATAACCAAAGCCTTTTGCGCCGTTTATGTGCCATAGAATGCACAAACCAAGGTAAAAAATTTACCTCATTAGATTTGGGCTGAGACCAAACTAACATGACGTGGCCTTTGGGGTATTTGTCATCAATTGGCTAGCCATATACCAAGCCATGGCATTTGCATCATCTAGACCCACCGAATCGCTTGGTACTTGATGTATTATTTGGGTTAGACCTTGAGGCTGCGCACAAGCAGCCACATTACCTTTAATACCATTATGCAGGTGGCCAAGCAGCTGGCTTATTTGTTCATCATAACGGCGCTTAGTCACCACTAAAAAACTAAGATTAGAGCTAAGCTCTAGGTGACAAACACGCAGATTAACGGGCTCTATATTAAGTGCTGTTGCGGCCATTCTTTGATAATAAAGCTGCAAAGTAAAAAAGGATTTGCAATGCGCAGTGGGTGCTTTTGGGCAGTGTAGCCAAGTGCATAATCGATTAGGTATGCCCACGTTGATATGTACAGGGGCCGTCCCTACAAGCGGTGCAAGCTGTGTAATAAAACTTTGCCAAACGGGGTGTGCTACTGTGCCATCACTTCCCAAAAGCATGGGTAGTGACAAATGCCACTGTCCCAACACTAAGGAATGTTTTTTTTTGCAAGCTTTATGACCTAGGTTGTCGTAACCTAACAAGACTAACCTTAGGTCATCCACTTGCCAGTCGATGCCTAAGTATAATGGCTTTAATCTGCGCCTAAACTGGTGCCTAAAGAAATGCTTTAACATTAATCCCATCCTTGGGTGGCGAAACTTAGTAGATCTTATATACTTTATTTTTCGTCGTTTCGTTTATTACCGTCGCTGCCTTAGAGTTAAAGCATAGCATGTCATTAATACGCCGCCTGATTAAATGGACTTTTATACTAGGAACCATTACCACGCTCACCTTGACGGCGGTAACCTGGCTGTATTTGATACCCAAGCTGCCCGATGTAGAAAGCCTAAAAAATTACCACTTACAAACTCCCCTTAGGGTAATGACCCGTGACGGCAAGCTTATTTCAGAGTTTGGCGAACAGCGCAGGATTCCTTTGCGTATAGACCAAGTGCCCAAGCATTATATAAACGCACTAATCTCTGCTGAAGATGAAAATTTTTATGACCATTACGGCGTGGACCCTAAAGCTCTGCTAAGAGCAGCCGTGCGAATGGCTCAAGCTGGTGGCACAATTCAAGGTGGTGGTAGCACTATTACCATGCAGGTAGCACGAAATTATTTGCTTACTCTTGACCAAACTTTTATCCGTAAATTTAATGAAATATTACTCTCGTTTCAAATCGAACAAGAACTCGGTAAAGAGCAAATATTAGAGATGTATTTCAACAAAATGTTTATGGGCCATCGCTCGTATGGCATTGGTGCTGCATCACAGGTGTATTATGGTAGGCCTATTAGCACCTTAGAACTGCCTCAGTTGGCTATGCTTGCAGGCTTATATAAAGCGCCATCACGCTACAACCCTATCTCTAATCCTACACGCTCCAAAGAGCGCAGAGATTGGATTTTGGGCCGCATGTTAAAGCTAGGCTATATAGATGAAACCCAGCATCAAATAGCTGTCGCTACCCCTATTATTGCGCGCTTTCATAGCTTAGAGCCAGAAACGTCTGCATCTTATGTGGCCGAAATGGTTCGTAGCGAACTATTTGATTCTTTCCCTATTGAAGACGTGTATACCGGCGGTTATCGGGTGTACACCACCATAGACAGTAGGCTACAAGACGCCGCACAACTGGCAGTACAAAAAGGTTTATTAGCCTATGACAGGCGTCACGGCTTTCGTGGTGTAGAAAAAAACCACGGCCCAGATTTAACGTTAGAAGCCGCTGAAAAATTACTCAATCGCACCTTTGTACTTGGCCCATTGCAGCCTGCTATTGTGCGCCAAGTTAATCAAGACTCTGCCGAGTTATTGCTTCGTTACGGCCAAATGGTTACCGTTAATTTTAGTGACATGAACTGGGTTAGAAAGCGCATTACAATAAACGCCTTAGGTGGCGCTGCTAAAAGCATTAGCGACATTCTAAAAATTGGAGACCAAGTCAGGGTGCGCCAAGCCTATAATGATGCCAATGTGTGGTATTTGTCCCAAGTGCCAGACGCCCAAGGCGCCTTCATAGCCTTAGACCCAAAAGATGGCGCTATGATCGCTTTAGTGGGTGGTTTTGAATACCTACATAGCAAATTTAACCGAGCCACCCAAGCTTTGCGCCAACCCGGTTCCAACTTTAAGCCTATAATTTACTCTGCAGCTTTAGAGAAAGATTTTACTGCAGCGACATTAATCAATGATGCTCCCGTGGTATTTAATGATGCCAGTCTTGAAGACTCATGGCGCCCAGAAAACTATAGTGGCAAATTTTTTGGCCCTACTCGCTTGCGCAAAGCTCTATATCAATCGCGCAACCTTGTATCAATACGGATTTTGCGAGAAATAGGCATTCGATCAGCCATTGATTACGCTACCCGCTTTGGCTTTAAACCAGAACAGCTACCCCGCAACTTATCCCTAGCATTAGGCAGTGCCAGTGTGCCACCTATCGACGTAGCCGCAGCCTACGCAAGCTTTGCCAACAAAGGCTATAAGGTAAATCCCTATTTTATAGAACGTGTAGAAGATAGCTTTGGCAGGGTGTTATACCAAGCACAGCCTGACACTGTATGCGCAAACTGTGACTATGTAAGGCCCACTGATGAAGTAAATTTAGAGCAACCTGACCAAGAGGTTGTTGATATTACCTCTGGCGCTATCATAGCCCTTAACGAAGCCTTAGACCAAGAACTAGAGTTAAATCAAACGGGTGTTGAGGTTGAAAAGCTTGCTCGCCCTATTACTAACCTACCCATCGCCAAGCGTATTATGGATGAGCGGGTAAACTATCTTATGCATACTATTTTGCAAGACGTAGTGAAAAAGGGCACGGCTCGCAGAGCTCAAAAACTACAACGTAATGATTTAGCTGGCAAAACAGGCACCACCAACGACCAAAAGGACGCTTGGTTTTCAGGCTACGTAGACTCAATGGTTGGCACAGCTTGGGTAGGCTTTGATCAACCTGAAACCTTAGGGCAAAATGAATTTGGTAGCACCGCGGCTTTGCCTATTTGGATAGATTTTATGGAGATCGCCTTAAAAGATGTGCCACAAACACAAAGGCCACAGCCTGACAAAATGGTAACCGTTAAAATAGATGCTGCCACAGGAGAGCTGGCAAGGCCTGGAGATGATTCGGCAATAGAGGAGATTTTCCGAGCTGAACGCACGCCCCAAACCATTGCGTTACCTAAAACAGGTGACGCAAGCGATACTATAGACGAGCAAGAAACCAGACCAGAACAGGTTTTTTAACTAGCGTTAGTTCCAGGGATTCTCTCCAACATATCTAAATGATAGAGTGTCATTACCCCTGACTTAAAGCCTTTTTTGCGCTGTTTTTTACTCAATCTACGCCATGTGAGCCAACCTCTGGCTGTCACTTCTTGGCCTATCCACTTTTCTAATTGTGCCTCAGTAATAATATTGAGCGTCGAAGCTGCCAACAGCTTTTTGGATACCTTTAAGGCCACTTGGCTTTTAAAGCCGCCTAAGTCTTCTAAGCCTGCCAAAGAAATATACCAATCTTGCTGGCTTTCACTAACATCTGCAACCAAGCCACCAACACGCATAAACCCACCTGTTGCAGCGCTTAGCGTGGCGACATTTCGCACAGCTGCTATTGAGCTAGGTGCTTGCCATAACCCAAGGCCAAGCTTTTGTGCCATAGCTTCTTGCTGCCACAAGCATTGCTTTGCACCTTGCTCATTCATGCTAATCACATACGCTAAACCTTGATCTACCAATGCGCCTTCTGCACTATTTCCAGCACCATCATAAAGGCTCACCAGCCACCTACCATAGTGGTCTTTTTCCTCTGGTAATAGCTGCACATAAATAGCTTGGTGTTTGCTTAAGAGCTGCTTTAGCTGATCTTTGCCCTGCTGCGCGAAGGCTTGGATGGGCTGTTTTTTAGTAGCCATTTCTGTGGTGTTAATTTGCCCCAAGCGCAAACGATGCCCACCTGCCAAACTTAAGCTGTCACCATCTTGTACATACCAGCTTTGCACTTTGTAAGTGCGCCCCACCACAGGCTGATCATCCCAGTGCTTTGCTGTCTCCATCATCTGCGCAGGTAAAACAGGACATTGCGCACCCGCTATAGGCGATATAAAAAAAGCCAAGGCACACCATAATATAAGGGATAGCCTAAACGTATGTTTTATGGGGCTCATGCTACTTACCTGCTTTTTGTTGCTCTATAAAGTGGAGGGTTACGTATACATATATAGCATAGTCTGTTTTATGTATTTTAGGAGGGCACTAAGAAATTTAGTTATTTTTTAACGTTTTTTAAAATAAAGGCTATGTTTATAGAGAGCTGTAAAAAGCATTAAGTAATCACGACCTTTGCATAAAGATAGATAAAATATCATAATACATCACTATTACTAGTTAATTTGATATTATAATACCCTAGTTTTTCGCCACCTAAACAAGGATGCCTATGATATACATCACTCAACTAATTTATATCAACGAAGGTAAGGAGGATATATTCAACGAGTTTGAGTCTCATGCCATTCCCATTATTGCTAACTATAATGGTGAGCTGGCACTGCGAATTCGTCCAGAACCCAGTTCAATTATTCAAATTGGCCCAATGGAAGTACCCTACGAAATTCATCTTGTGAGCTTCAATACTGAAGCAGATTTCAATGCCTTTATGGTGGATCAACAAAGAACAAAATACTTGCACCTAAAAGAAGAATCAATCAGGGTTTCATTTTTAGTAAAAGGTGAAAAGCTATAGTCGGTTGGCATTAACCAAGGCCAATATGAAGCCAAGTGAACCAAACCGCCTAAATCCTTGTTATAGACCTAGCCCCTCGCTACAATAGCTACCCTAAATTATTCAAAGCATCGTTTATAGGTAAATCCATGAGCCAAAGTACAGAGTCTGCAACCAACCAACAATGGGGAGGCCGTTTTAGTGAGCCTACCGATGCCTTTGTGGCACGCTTTACTGCCTCTGTAGATTTTGACCAGCGTATGTATCGCCAAGATATCCAAGGCTCTGTGGCTCATGCCAAAATGTTATGCCATGTTGGGGTGTTAAGTGCTGATGAACGAGATGACATTTTACGCGGTTTAGAAGAGATTCGTATTGAGATAGAACGCGGCGACTTTACTTGGTCTGTGGCGCTGGAAGATGTTCATATGAACATTGAAGCAGCACTTACTGCAAAAATAGGTATGGCGGGTAAAAAGCTACACACAGGGCGCTCTAGAAACGACCAAGTAGCCACAGATATCAGGCTTTATCTGCGTGATGAAATAGACATTATTGCAGAAGAAATTAGCCGTTTGCAGATGGGCTTTATTGCTCAAGCAAAAGCTGAAAACGCCACTATCATGCCTGGCTTTACTCACCTTCAAACCGCTCAGCCAGTTACTTTTGGGCATCATATTTTGGCTTGGAATGAAATGCTACAGCGTGATTACGAACGCCTGCAAGACCTTCGCAAGCGCGTTAATATTTCACCTTTGGGCGCGGCGGCTTTGGCAGGCACTAGCTATCCAATAGATCGCCACATGACAAGTGAATTACTAGGTTTTGATCGCCCTACAGAAAACTCTTTGGATTCTGTAAGTGATCGCGACTTTGCCATTGAGTTTTGCGCTGCAGCCAGCCTTATTTTAATGCACTTATCTCGCGCTTCAGAAGAGCTGATTTTGTGGACGTCTATCCAGTTTGATTTTATTGATCTACCCGATCGCTTTTGTACAGGCTCATCCATCATGCCGCAAAAGAAAAATCCAGACGTACCAGAGCTTGTGCGTGGCAAAACAGGCCGCGTAAATGGTCATCTTATTTGCCTACTTACTTTGATGAAGGGCCAGCCCCTTACTTATAATAAAGACAACCAAGAAGACAAAGAGCCTTTGTTTGACACCATTGATACAGTCAAGGGCTGCCTAAGAGCTTATGCAGATATGGTGCCTGCACTTGTGCCAAAGCGCGAGCAAATGCGCGCGGCGGCCCTTAAGGGTTTTGCTACAGCCACAGACTTAGCAGATTATTTGGTGGGTAAGGGTTTGGCTTTTCGTGATGCACACGAAGTAGTGGGTAAATCTGTCGCCTATGGCATCTCCACAGGCAAAGATTTAAGTGAAATGAGCTTGTCTGAGTTACAAGGCTTTAGTGACTTAATCACAGACGAAGTCTTTGATGTGCTCACTTTAGAGGGTTCAGTAAGTGCTAGAGATCACATAGGTGGCACTGCGCCAAAGCAAGTATTAGCTGCAGCAGACAGGGCCTATGCTTTGGTGTCTGGGCGCTAGCTTTGTAGCTGATCTAGCTCACTGCAGTCTAGGCTTTCATCGGCTTGCTGCTCTAGCGCTAAGGTTAAACACTGGCCAAACGTTTGCTTTTGGTCTGTCGTTAAAACCCACGTGTTTTGCACTAGTTCAAAGTGCAAACCACCGGCCATACATGCCAACCAAACTTGCTGCAAGGGAGGTTGGCGGCTCAATATGACCTGACTTCTATTTTCACAAGTAATGGTTAATAAGCCACTGCTGTTCACAAAATCTATGTCGCTTTGTGCTTCATCTAATATTTCTTCCACCTGCAAAAACAAATGATCAACTGTCTCGTGGAATTGGGCTTCGCTCATATTTTTCTCTTACATTGGTCTTAAATTGATTTTCAACGGGTCTAATATTTAGGCTGTGCAGTAATTATGCCTTCAAAATATAGCATTGCACCTGTCTTAGCTAGTGCCCAAACCTGAATCAAGGGTATAATCTTTAGTATATTACAGCTATGTTAACTAAGAGCGTTATTACGTGAAAAAAATACTCTGTATGCTTACGCTAAGCTTCGCACTTGCCAGTTGTGGCCAAGCCGGTAGCTTGTATATTCCTGATCCTGCGCAAACTGATGCACAAACTAGTAATGAATGAGCCAACAATGGATAACTTTGAGTACCGCGGCGAGACACTTCACGCCGAAGACATCGACCTAAACCAAATTGCCAAGCAATTTGGCACCCCTACTTACGTATACTCTAGAGACACTTTAGAGCGTAATTATGTGGCCTATAGCCAAGCCCTAGAAGGCTGTGAGCATATGGTTTGTTATGCTGTAAAAGCCAACTCTAACATCGCAGTATTAAACGTATTAGCCAAACTTGGCGCAGGCTTTGATATTGTCTCTGTAGGCGAGCTTGAACGTGTGCTGGTAGCTGGCGCAGACCCTAAGCGCATTGTGTTTTCTGGTGTTGGCAAACAAACCCACGAAATGCAGCGAGCTTTAGAAGTAGGCGTTCATTGCTTCAACGTAGAATCTGAAGCCGAACTAGAGCGGTTGCAAAGCGTGGCTGCCAGTATGAACTGCATAGCCCCTGTATCGCTGCGTATTAATCCAGATGTAGATGCCAAAACTCACCCATACATATCTACCGGGTTAAAAGAAAACAAGTTTGGCATTGGCATTGACCAAGCCCCTGCTGCCTACGCTCAAGCTGCGGCTATGAGCAATATCAAAGTGATTGGCGTAGATTGCCACATTGGCTCGCAGTTAACCTCTATAGAGCCTTACCTTGATGCGATGGATCGTTTGTTTGTATTAATTGACACCATCGCTGCACAAGGCATTGCCATTGAACACTTAGATTTGGGTGGCGGTTTAGGCGTGTGTTATGGCGATGAAGAGCCCCCTGCCATTGGCGATTTTATGGCCCGCGTGAGAGCCCATCTTGGTGATCGTCCATTAGCCTTGGTATTTGAGCCTGGCCGCTCTATTTGCGCCGACGCTGGGGTTTTAATCACCCGTGTGGAATACATCAAAAACAACCAAGATAAATATTTTGCTATCGTTGATGCAGCCATGAATGACCTCATTCGTCCTGCGCTTTACAGTGCTTGGCAGGACATTATCCCCATTAATTTAGGCTCCAAAGCAGCAAAGAATAATTTTGATATTGTTGGCCCTATATGTGAAACCGGTGACTTTTTAGGTAAAGACCGCAACCTCGCTATAGAGGCTAACGACCTGCTGGCTGTATGCAGTAGCGGTGCTTACGGTTTTGCTATGACATCAAACTACAATAGTCGAAACCGTGCTGCTGAGGTGATGGTGGATGGCGATCAAGCTCATCTTATTGGTGAACGTGAAGAATTATCACAACAGTGGGCAAGAGAACGCCTACTACCAGAAAACTAAAGGAAAAGGCAAAAATGCTATTACGCTTTGCCAAAATGCACGGCTTGGGTAACGACTTTATGGTGGTTGACCTTATAAGCCAGCGCGCGCACCTTAGCACTGAGCAAATCAGCCAATTGGGTGATCGAAACACTGGCGTGGGTTTTGACCAGCTGTTACTCATAGAAACGCCGCAGTCGCCAGATGTAGATTTTCGCTATCGTATTTTTAATGCTGACGGCAACGAAGTGGAACACTGCGGCAATGGTGCACGCTGCTTTGCTAGATTTGTGCACGACCAACGCCTCACTGGAAAACGTGAAATTGCTGTGCAAACCAGCAATGGACGCATCGTATTAAAAATGCTTCAAGACAATTGGGTAGAGGTGGATATGGGCGAACCTATCCTTGACCCTGAGATGGTGCCATTTGATGCACCAGCCCAAGCCACAAGTTATACTCTAGAGCACCAAGGGCAAAGCTATACTGTTGGAGTAGTCTCTATGGGTAACCCCCATGCTGTGCTCATGGTAGATGACGTGGACAGCGCACCTGTACTTGAGTTAGGTGCTAAGCTAGAGCAACACCCACGCTTTCCTAATAAAGCCAACATAGGGTTTATGCAAATAGTGGATCGCAATACTATCAAACTGCGTGTTTTTGAACGTGGCGTAGGCGAAACGAAGGCTTGTGGCACTGGCGCCTGCGCTGCAGTGGTCGTGGGCCAGCAGCAAGGCCACCTAGATTCTGCGGTGACTACACACCTTACCGGTGGAAACCTTGCGATTCATTGGCAAGGCCCAGGCCACACGCTAACTATGAATGGGCCCACGGCCCATGTGTATGAAGGTCAAATTAAATTATGAGCAAAATCGACACTAATACCCAAGCAACTGACAGTGTAAAGCTAGATGAGCATAGTGTTGCTGGCTATTTACGCGAACACCCCACCTTTATTTCACAACATCCAGACCTTTTAGCTCACATTGAATTGGCCCATGAATGTGGTCAAGCCACCTCACTGATTGAACGCCAAACGTTAGTAATGCGTAAAAAAATTACCGACAATGCAGCAAGAATGTCTGACATCTTATCCACTGCTAGACGCAATGATGTGCAGTTTGAAAAAACTAAACGTTTAGTAATATCGCTTGCAGCAGCAGCAGACCTTAACAGCTTAACTGAAGCCTTGAAGCAAAGTTTTACACAAGAATTTAATGCAAGTGCTGTGCATTTAGCGTTATTTTCACCTCTTAAAAAGATGGATGACCACATTGATCTGAGCAGCGTGAACAGTGCTGATGACAATGAGCATTATTCTCAAATTCAAGCACTTGCCTCTAAGAATTGGGCCTACTGTCAGGCCTTTGAAAGTGTCACTATGGCTGCACTTTTCCCTGACCATAAAAAGCTAAAATCTAGTGCTATTGTGCCCTTATACTTATCTGATAAAGCCATAGGTGTGGTGATTATTGCCAGTGATAATAAAGATCATTATAACGATCAATTAGATACGTTATTTTTAAATCATGTAGCCTCAGTAACCGCTGCCTGTTTGGGCCGTATACGGTTGTAACATGACACATCACTACGCGCCTCTTAACCAAATAGTGCAAAAGTACCTAGACTATTTGTCCCATAATAAGCGCTATTCACCTCATACGATCAGCGCCTATAAAAGAGATATAGACAGGCTAATCAACACTCTTGAAGAGCATGGATATACCAAGTGGGGCGATGCCCAAGCCGATACCATACGCGGCGCCATGGTGGCTGCCAAAAAAGCTGACTTAGCGGCCAAAAGCATTCAGCGTATTTTATCTAGCTGGCGTAGCTTTTTCACCTATTTATTGCAGCAAGGCGTGGTCACTATTAACCCAGTAGAAGGCATTCGCGCACCTAAGTCAGCGCGCAAATTACCAAAGAGCCTAGAGCCAGATCAAATTATTCAAGTGCTTAGCACTCCCATTGCAGCAGATGACCCTATGGCCATGCGCGACCAAGCTATGGTGGAGCTTACTTACTCGTGTGGTTTACGTTTAGCCGAGCTTGCTAGCCTTAATATTTTTGATATTGACCTTGCAGACGCTAGCCTGATCGTCACAGGTAAAGGCAATAAAACACGTCAACTACCTATAGGTCGCCATGCTATTAGCGCCATTAATGCGTGGTTGCAGCAGCGCTCTCATTTAAAATGCTTAGATGCTAATGCATTGTTTATTAACCATAGGGGCATGCGCATGGGCGCAAGAGGCATTCAAATGCGTATGGCGTCTATGTCCGCAGCCCATGGTCAGCACATACATCCGCACATGCTGCGCCATTCTTTTGCTAGCCATTTATTACAATCCAGTGGAGACTTAAGGGCCGTGCAAGAGCTGCTTGGTCACAGTAATATTAGCACCACCCAAGTCTATACTCATTTAGACTATCAACACTTAGCCAAGGTGTATGATCAAGCTCATCCTCGTGCCCAAAGCATCCAAACTAAAGCCCTAGTTAAAGAGAAACCTAGCCATGATTAAAGTGATTACTTTTGATTTAGACGACACATTATGGGCAATAGGGCCTGTTATAGAAAAGGCTAATCAAAAAATGCTGGAGTGGATGGAGCAACATGCGCCTGAGTTTGGCCGTACATATGATGAGGCGGGGATTAATGGACTAAGAGATGAAGTGATGGCAGATCACCCTGAGATGCTGCATGATTTGAGTCAAATTCGCCTTACACTTATCGAGCTAGGTCTCTCTCGTTGTGGCTATACCAACTCTTTAGCATTAGCACAGCAGGCTTATGCTGCGTATTTTAAATCTCGCAATGACGTGGTGTTATTTGATGACGCTAGAGTTACATTAAAGGCTTTAAAGAAAACGTATCAAATAGGTGCTCTGACCAATGGCAACGCCGATTTGGCACAGGTGGGCATCGATGATTTATTTGATTTTTACTTCAATTCTGCCCAGCTTGGCCTTAGTAAACCAAACCCAGCGTTTTTTACTAAAGCACTAGAACACACCGGCCACAGTGCAGAAAACTTTATCCATATTGGTGATCATGCAGGTCACGATATTGCTGGAGCCCAGTCTGTAGGCATGCGCACTATTTGGATGAACCCAAACCAAATGGCTTGGCCTACTGGTCAACAGCCTGCCTGCCAAGAAATACAGCATCTTAACCAGCTTAGTGCAGCTGTGGCCAATATTCATGGCAGTTGAACACGCATTCGCACCCTTCGTACGCGCTCTTGGAAAGGGCAAGCGTGGCAGCCGCTCCCTTAGTCAAAAGGAAGCGTTTGATGCCATGAGTATGATTTTGCAGCAGCAAGTTGAGCCAGAACAATTGGGAGCATTTTTAATGTTGCTTCGGCTAAAGGAAGAAACTCCCTCAGAACTAGCAGGTTTTGTAGAAGCTGTGCGCCATTTCCATCAATACAGCCCTGCTCAGGTGGGTAATATTAAAGTAGATATTGATTGGTCTAGTTATGCTGGAAAAAAACGTCATTTACCTTGGTTTTTACTTTCTGCACTTACCCTAGCAGGCCAAGGTGTTAAAGTATTTATGCATGGTGCCAAAGGACATACTGCTGGGCGTATTTATAGTGAAGATGTATTACATCAATTAGGTTTACCTGTGGCTGAGAGCTTTTCACAAGTGGAGTCGCAGCTTAATAGTGATAATTTTAGCTTTATGAGCCTCAGGCACATGAGCCCTGCGCTGGAACACCTAATTGGCTTGCGCTCTATTTTTGGTTTGCGTTCTCCTGTACACACGCTCACTAGGCTACTTAACCCATTGGCTGCAAAACATACGATAGATGGGGTTTTTCATCCTGCTTATGGCCCGTTGCATCAACAAACGGCCATGCTATTAAAGCACCCGCGTAGCTTAACCATTCGTGGGGATGGCGGCGAGGCTGAAGTGCGTCCAGATAGCGAGTGTGAGCTGCAGTGGGTGGACGAACAAACGTGTCACACCCAAATTTGGCAAAGGCATCTTATTAAGCGAGATACTCTAGAGCAAAAATTAGATCCAGATCGACTGCGCTTGCTGTGGCAAGGCAAGCAGCACGATAAGTATGGAGAAGCAGCTGTTATAAGCACTTTAGCTAGTTGCTTGGTGCTTTTAGGCAAGGCGAAAGAGCAATTAGATGCCATAGAGCTGGCTACAAAATGGTGGGAAAATAGAAATAAACAGCTTATGCGATAAGGTTATATCAAAACAGTTTCTTATAACTATTTAATTTTAGTTGTATCGGCTATATAATTCATTTAGTATTCCGCTGTTTTAAAGCTAACAGCTTCAAGCAGCGGGTATAAAAAAGGTGCTATTGGCATGAACAAAGCAATCTATCCAGGCACGTTTGATCCAGTAACACATGGACACGTTGACCTTATTGAAAGAGCATCTAAATTATTTGAACACGTAGTGGTTGCGGTGGCCGAAAGTCCATCAAAACGCCCTATGCTAGATTTAGCAAAACGTGTTGAGTTAACACGTGCTATTACTGCGCCATTAGGCAATGTGAGTGTAGTTGGTTTTTCTGGGCTGCTAACGGAACTGCTTACTCAACAGGGTGCGAATATTATTCTACGGGGCTTACGAGCCGTGTCGGATTTCGAATACGAGTTTCAGTTAGCTAAAATGAATCGCGTGTTAGCACCAGATGTAGAAAGTATGTTTTTAACCCCTGCGGAAAAACATTCTTTCATCTCATCAACCCTAGTGCGAGAAATCGCTTCTTTGGGTGGCGACGTGTCACAATTTGTTCACCCTTTGGTGGCCGAAGAGCTCAGGATGCACTTGAGCAAGTCAAAAAATTAAGCATTGCCAGCACATCTAATAAGATTAACTGGCTTATAAATAGGAAAAGTAACATGTCTTTAATTATTACCGACGACTGCATCAACTGCGATGTATGTGAACCGGAATGCCCCAATGAGGCCATCTCACCAGGGGAAGAGATCTATGAAATTGACATGAACAAATGCACTGAGTGTGTGGGTCATTATGATGAGCCACAGTGCGTGGAAGTTTGTCCAGTAGATTGTATTCCACTTGATCCTGACAATGTTGAAACTCAAGATCAGCTGATGGATAAGTACATCCAGCTCACCGCAGCCTAATTAAGGTAAGCCTTGCTTACGGCAAGGTTTTTACCGCTGGCAGCGCTTACAATATACTGTACTGCGCTGCCCTAATCGGCTTTCTGTTAACGGATGATCGCAGTTCACACACCCTTGTCCTGTTCTACCATACACTTGCAACTGCTGTTTGAAATAACCTGGCTTGCCTTCGCTATCTACAAAATCTCGCAACGTAGTGCCTCCTTGTTTAATAGCAGCTGATAATACCTGTTTGCAACATTCTACAAGCTTAGCTAATCGTGCAGCTGAAATACGCCCTGCTTGTCTGTGTGGGTGAATACCCGCCATAAACAATGCTTCATTGGCATAAATATTACCCACGCCCACCACCTGCTTAGAGTCCATTATTAGGCTTTTAATCGCTTGCTTTTTGCCCGTACAAGCATTTAACAAGTGCTGCGCATTAAACTCATTGGTTAGCGGCTCTGGCCCCAAGCTAGCTAATAGTGAGTGCTCCATTACTGGGTTTTGTTGCCATAACATACAGCCAAAGCGCCTAGGGTCTCTATACCTTAAGGTCACATTAGGGAACACCAAATCCACATGATCATGAAATGCAGGCGGTTCGCTATGGCCCACTATACGCATACTGCCCGTCATACCTAGATGACCAATAATGGCGCCATGATCAAATTCAAATAGTAGATACTTACCCCGCCTTACCACTTGGCGCAGCACTTCACCTTCCACTTTAGCTGCCAAATCAGCAGGCACAGGCCAGCGTAAACGAGTGTCTCTGACGATAACTTGCTGCAAGGTTTGGCCTTGGATATGCGGCATAATACCTGCGCGGGTCGTTTCTACTTCTGGCAACTCTGGCATCGATGCATCTCTATTATTTCATTACATTTCTATCTGCCCATAAAGCCACGAAACCTTCGCCATTTCAATGGTCTACGGATATATTTTTATTGACTCTTTTATTTATTTTATGTCCAATTTTATTGACAGTATTTATGAAAAGGTTATTGTAGAAGCCAACCAACACCCTTTTTGAGAGAGAGATATGCTTGTTTCAGTAAAAGTTACCGATTATATGACCCGCCAGCTGATCACCTTTAGTGCGGACACCCCTTTACTTGAAGCTATTAAAGTGTTTTCTGAGCATCCTGTTTCAGGTGCCCCTGTAGTGGATAAAGCAGGCCATGTGGTAGGAGTAATGTCTGAGGTGGATTGTTTGAGAGGCATTTTAAGCAAAACATACCACAAAGAAGAAGTGGGAGGCACGGTGGGTGAGTTTATGACCAAAAACGTAGACACAGTAAGCGGCAGCACTGACATTATTGCTGTGGCAGAGGAGTTTATCCAACGTGGACGCCGCCGCTTACCCGTAGTTGAAGATGGAAAGTTAATTGGCCAAGTAAGTCGCAAAGATATACTTATTGCTGTGCATGATTTCATTTGCAAGGAATGCCACTAAGCTAATGAGATTTTGGCTTCATTTATGCTAAAGTAGGCATCTAATTAACTATCCAATTTATTGGTTATGTCACCCTATGAGCCGCCTCAACAACAAACATATCATCCTTGCCATTAGTGGTGGCATAGCTGCATATAAAAGCGCAGAGCTAGTGCGTTTGCTAATAAAAGCTGGCGCTAAGGTTCAGGTTGTCATGACCTCTGGCGCCACGGCATTTATTACCCCACTCACTCTCCAAGCTTTGTCAGGCAACCCTGTACACCAACACTTACTTAACCCTAAAGCTGAGGCTGGCATGGGCCATATACAACTTGCCCGTTGGGCAGACCTAGTGCTCATCGCCCCTGCTAGCGCCAATGTTATGGCCCGCTTAGCCCAAGGCCAAGCTGATGACTTGCTTACTACGCTATGCTTAGCCACCAATGCTCCAGTGCTCATTGCCCCTGCAATGAACCAAGCCATGTGGAAAGATCAAGCTACACAAGACAATCTACAAACGCTACTAGGCAGGAATATACAAGTACATGGCCCAGCTAGCGGAGAACAAGCGTGTGGCGATACTGGCTCTGGCCGTATGCTTGAGCCTAGCCAATTAGTAAGTGTACTTAATGCACAGTTTGACCAAGGGCTATTAGCAGGTAAAACAGTAGTGATCACTGCTGGGCCTACTAGAGAGGCGTTAGATCCTGTGCGCTTCATCAGTAACCATAGCTCCGGCAAGATGGGATATGCCTTAGCCCAAGCGGCAAAAGACCAAGGTGCCACAGTCATTCTTATCAGTGGCCCTACACACCTTACTCCCCCTGAAGACGTTACATTTATTGGCGTAAATAGTGCTCAAGACATGCTTTTAGCCTGCCTAAATGTTGGAGATGATGCCGATGTCTTTATTGCCACAGCTGCAGTGGCTGATTATCGTCCAGCCAAGGTGTCCGAACAAAAGCTTAAAAAGCAAAATGCAGATGATGGCCTTACCTTAGAGTTGGTGCAAAACGCAGACATATTAGCCACTATGTCTGCGCATTACCCCCGCGCCATCACTGTTGGTTTTGCTGCAGAAACACAAGATATAATCACCCATGCGCAAACCAAACTAAAACGCAAAAATGTGCAGATGATTATTGCCAATGACGTATCTGATACCCGTATTGGCTTTAATAGCGATGATAATCAAGTCTCTTTAGTCACTGCCAATGGGGTGGAAAGCTTACCCCTATTGTCTAAGCATAATCTGGCGCGCCAACTCATCTTGGCTATTTCCAAACTTTCCAAATAAGGCATCAATCAAATGACTCAACGCCCAAAATTAGCAGTAAAAATACTAGATCCACGAGTAGGCCAAGAAATTCCTTTACCTACTTATGCCACTGAAGGTTCTGCAGGAATGGATCTTCGCGCCTGTATTGATCATGCTATTACACTAAATCCAGGCCAAACCGAGTTAATCCCTACGGGCATGGCGATACACGTAGAAGATCCCAATCTTTGTGCCATGTTATTACCCCGCTCAGGTCTTGGTCATAAGCATGGCGTTGTGCTTGGAAATCTAGTGGGCCTAATTGATTCTGATTACCAAGGTCAACTGATGGTGTCTTGCTGGAACCGCGGAGATACGCCTTTTATTATTGAGCCTTCAGAGCGCATCGCCCAAATGGTGCTTGTGCCAGTGGTGCAAGCACAGCTGACTATTGTGGATGATTTTGACGCTAGCCTTCGCGGCGAAGGCGGCTTTGGACACTCTGGTCGTCAATAACATTTTTTTAATTACTAATTACATACCCGCTAAACCTAATAGGACATTATCAGCATGGATCGCTTACGCTTTGCACCACCACAGCCTCTAACAAGCAGTATTTTTAGGGCCTACGATATTCGTGGCATCGTCGACGAGCAGCTCAGTGAGTCCATGCTTTACCACATTGGTTTAGCCGTAGGCACACAAGTGATTCGTAACGGAGAAAATAGCATTGCCGTTGGGGCAGATGGAAGATTATCTAGCCCAAGACTTGGCCGTGCACTTATGAAAGGCTTATCTGATACTGGCTGTAAAGTGTTTAACTTAGGCGCGGTGCCTACCCCAGTGTTATATTTTGGTGTTAAAACCTTAGGCACTGAATCTGGCATTATGCTTACAGGTAGTCATAACCCTTCTAATTATAATGGCTGTAAAATTGTGATTGGTGGAGAAACCTTAGCTAACGAAAGCATTACCGCGTTGCACGATCTTATCCAACATCAAGATTACCAGCGCGGCACCGGTAGTATTGAAGACCACTTTATCGATCAAGCCTATCAAGATAAAATCAGCCAAGACATCTCTTTAAGTAGGCCTTTAAAGGTGGTGTTAGATGCAGGTAACGGTATTGCAGGCGATATAGCACCTAAGCTATTTAAACAACTAGGTTGTGAAGTAATTGAGTTATATTGCGAAGTGGACGGCAACTTCCCCAATCATCATCCAGATCCAGGCAAGCCTGAAAATTTGGTGGATTTAAAGGCCGCCGTTGCTAAGCACAAGGCAGATATAGGCCTAGCCTTTGATGGTGATGGCGACCGTGTTGGCGTGGTGACTGACACTGGAAAAATGATTTACCCAGACAAGCTTCTAATGCTGTTTGCGCAAGATGTGATAAGCCGCAACCCTAACGCAGAAATTATTTACGATGTAAAATGTACTCGCCTACTAGAACCATTTATTAAAAATATAGGCGGCGTGCCTACTATGTGGAAAACTGGACATTCGCTTATTAAGAGCAAAATGATTTCAACTGGCGCCTTACTTGCTGGTGAAATGAGTGGGCATATTTTCTTTAAAGAAAGGTGGTACGGCTTTGACGATGGTATATATAGCGCAGTGCGCTTGTGTGAAATCTTGGCTAACAGCACTGAATCTGCAAGTGAACTATTTAAGCGCTTTCCAGAAGATGTAAGCACTCCAGAAATCAACATCAATGTGACAGAAGATGAAAAGTTTGAGCTGGTAAGGCAATTGCAAAAAGCGCAGTTCCCCACTGGCAAAGTGTCTACCATCGATGGCATTCGGGTAGACTATCCAGATGGCTGGGGTTTAGTAAGAGCCTCTAACACCACCCCCGTTTTAGTGTTACGCTTTGAGGGCCAAAGCCAAGCTGTATTACAACGTATTCAAGATGAATTTCAACGTCATTTATATGCCGTTGATGCCAAACTTACCGTACCGGACTACCAATCACTATGACACTAGATCGCAAAGCTGCTATCAATGTAGCACAAGTATTAAGTGAAGCCTTACCTTATATCCAGCGCTTCACTGGCAAAACTATCGTGGTTAAATTTGGCGGCAACGCCATGATAGACGAAGACCTTAAAAACAGTTTCGCGCGCGACATTGTGATGATGAAATTAGTAGGTATGAACCCAGTTGTAGTGCATGGCGGTGGCCCCCAAATTGGCGAACTGTTGGATAAGCTTAATATTGATTCTCACTTTGTAAATGGCATGCGTGTCACAGACACCGCCACAATGAACGTAGTGGAAATGGTACTTGGTGGCTCTGTTAATAAGGACATCGTTAATCTAATCAACCAAAACGGCGGCAAAGCCATTGGTTTAACAGGCAAAGATGGCAAGCTTATTCAGGCCAAACAGTTAAAAGTGACGCACCAAAGCCCTGAGATGCTGGCCCCTGAGATTATTGATATTGGCCATGTGGGCGAAGTAAGCGCTATTAATACTGACGTACTGGACATGCTACGTAATAGTGATTTTATTCCAGTGATTGCACCCATCGGCGTGGATAGTAAAGGTAATTCGTATAATATCAATGCTGACTTAGTCGCTGGTAAAGTGGCAGAGGTACTTAAAGCCGAAAAGCTTATGCTGCTAACAAACACTGCAGGTTTGCTCGATAAAAAAGGTAATTTATTAACGGGATTATCTACCGCTCAAGTAGATGATTTGATTGCTGATGGCACTATATATGGTGGCATGTTGCCTAAAATTGCATGTGCGCTAGATGCTGTGAAAGGCGGAGTAAAGCGTGCTCATATTATTGATGGCAGGGTAAATCATGCTACCCTATTAGAAATCTTTACTGATCAAGGTGTGGGCACTCTCATTACTGACACCGACCACAATACTAAAACTCTATAACGAAGCCATAACCACACTATGACAGAAGCTAAAGTATCTCGTAAACAACAAATCTTACAGGCCCTAATGGAAATGTTGGAAGACCCCAATATTCGCATCACTACAGCGGCCCTGGCAAAACGTGTAGGAGTTTCTGAGGCTGCTTTATACAGGCACTTTGCAAGTAAAGCGCAAATGTACGACGCACTCATTGAATTTGTAGAAGAGACTATATTTAGCCGGGCAAAAAAGATTCAGCAACAAGAACTAAGCGCACTAACCCAATGTCAGCAAATTCTTACCCTGCTGCTTACCTTTGTAGAGCGTAACGCAGGCATCAGCCGTATTTTAACTGGTGAGGCTCTTGTAGGAGAGAATGAACGCTTAGGTAATCGGGTGAATCAGCTGTTTGAAAAGCTAGAAACGCAGCTTAAGCAGATCTTAAGAGAAGCAGAAATGCGCGAAGGCTTGCGCACTCAAGACACGCCCACTAGCAGCGCTAATTTATTACTTGCCATAGCAGAAGGTAGGATCAGACAATACAGTCGCACTAACTTTCGCCATAAGCCCACAGCAACTTGGTCTGACCAGTGGGCGCTTATTAGCCAAAGTCTTATGCGCTAAACATTAAAGACTATACGCCAAAGTCTTGTCGATACTGCAACATTGCAGCAACTTGTTGTTGCTTGTTGCCACTTTCTTGTAAATACTCCAACACGTCAGTGAAGCTAATAATACTCACTACCTTCATGGAGTAGTCGCGTTCTACTTCCTGTATAGCTGACAAATGACCTTGGCCTTTTTCCATGCGGTCAATGGCGATAAAGGTTGCTACAGGTGTCGCGTCATGGGCTTGAATGATAGCCATTACTTCTCTAATTGCTGTGCCAGCAGTAATCACATCATCAACAATAGCTACGCGACCTTTAAGCGGTGCGCCTACTATAGAACCACCTTCGCCATGGGTTTTAGCTTCTTTACGGTTAAACGCATAGGGCATGTCAATTGCGTGTTTCTCACTTAATGCCACCGCCATTGTTGTAGCAAGCGGTATACCTTTGTATGCAGGCCCTAAAATCACATCACATTCAATGCCAGAGTCTACAAGCGCTTGAGCGAAGTAGTGCCCCAACCTAGCAAGAGCAGAGCCTGTGTTAAACAAGCCAAAGTTAAAATAATAAGGACTTAGACGACCAGATTTCAAAGTGAACTCACCAAAACGTAATACATCACGCTCTATTGCAAACTCTATAAATTCTCTTTGGTAGTCTTTCATAATCTTCTCTAAGTTTTGTACGGCTGTTTTTAACTGACCATATTATACACTAGAGCCCTATCTCTGGGAGGGCCTTAATAAGAGTAAATATAAGTAAATCGCCATAGGTTTAAGACCACCTCTTGTGGGTCAAAAGGGAAGATCGTGGTACAATTTAAAGTGAATAATAAAATTAACTCTATTAATGCGAAAGAGCTAGCGCTTTACTGCGCCGTCTACGCGAGTAATCAAACCAAAACATGCGTATTATTACTTTAAATGTTCAAGGCTTGCGCCAAGCAGCAGAACGTGGATTTTTTGATTGGATGGTAACCCAAGACGCTGATGTAGTGTGCCTGCAAGATATCCGCGAGAAAGAGTACCAGCTTGATGATCTGATGTTTCATCCAAATGGCTGGCATGCCTATTTTTTTGACGCCTTTGAAGATGGCTATAGTGGCACCGCTATTTATAGTCGCCACCAGCCAAAAGCCATTATGACAGGCCTAGGTTTTCCTGGTTGTGACTTTGAGGGACGCTTTATTCAAGCGGACTTCGAAAAGGTTAGTATTGCTTCCATATCAGTGCCTTCTGGTTTAGGGGACGAGGATAAGCAAGATATTAAAGATGACTTCATGGAGCAATTTAGCAACCATCTACGTAAAACTTTGCGCAAACGTAGAGATTTTATTTTTTGTGGCACTATAAATACAGCCCACAAGCCTGAAGATTTATCTGGCTGGTATGTTAATCAAAAGAATTCTGGTTTTTTGCCGGCAGAGCGTGACGTGTTGGATGAAATGTTTTTCCAAATGGATTTTTGTGACGCCTTTCGCCAAGTTAACCAAAACGAACGTCAGTTTACTTGGTGGCCAGACTACAACCGCGCATTTAAGCTAAACGAAGGTGCTCGATTAGATTATCAAATCACCACTCCTAACTTACGCCGCAACGTGCTTAATGCGGGCATTTATCGTGAGCAGCGCTTCTCTAGCCACGCTCCATTGATTATCGATTATAACTGCGACCTGTAAGCTCAAGCTACGCTGCTTGGGCTTACAGTAATCTCATTACTAGACCAAAGCAGCCGTTTGCAAAGCAGTAAGCTCAATAATACCCTTACGCGCTAACGCTAACATCGCTGTCATTTCCTCTTCAGAGTAAGGAGCTCCTTCTGCGGTGCCTTGCACTTCAATAAAACCTCCATCTGCTGTCATCACCACGTTCATGTCAGTTTCAGCCTTAGAGTCTTCATCATAGTCCAAATCAAGAACTGGCTCACCCTTATAGATACCTACAGAAATAGCAGCAATCTGGCGTTTTAGAGGGTTGCCTCTCATGGCACCATTTTTATCTTTCTTTAATACATTAATTGCATCTACCATCGCAATGTAAGCACCCGTGATAGAAGCTGTTCGAGTACCGCCATCAGCCTGCAATACGTCACAGTCTAAAGTGATGGTGTTTTCGCCTAATTTTTCCAAGTTTAATGAAGCACGCAAAGAGCGACCAATTAAACGCTGAATTTCTAATGTGCGCCCACCTTGCTTACCACGCGACGCCTCACGTCCGTTACGAGTATGAGTGGCACGCGGCAACATACCATATTCAGCCGTAACCCAACCACTGCCAGACCCACGTAAAAAACGTGGCACGCCGCGCTCAACTGTAGCGGTGCACAAAACACGTGTATCGCCAAATTCAATCAACACCGAGCCTTCAGCATGCTTGGTAAAGCCACGGGTGATTTTAATGTCGCGTAATTGATCAGTTGCTCGGCCACTAGGGCGAGTAAATGGGAGTTTGAGGCCTTTAAGCTGATCGGTAATGGTGGATGTCATGGCTAACCTTAATTTATTGATGATATGCCACTATTTTAATCCAGTTGAGATGAGATGACACCTCTGGTGAGTATATTAAGCAAGGTAAAGCTGACATTCACTCTAAGCGCGCATATAATTGTGCCTTGTTTTACTGTGTTCAATACAACGGGTCTTCTATGTCCAACGCTTCTGGCGCACTTTATATTCTTTCAGCCCCTTCAGGTGCGGGTAAAACCACATTGGTAAAAGCCCTATTGGCACAAGACAATCATGTGTGCGTGTCTGTGTCTCATACCACAAGATCTATGCGCAATGGCGAGGAAGATGGCATTGATTACAACTTTGTTACTCAAGAAATCTTTACACATTTGGTAGATCAACAACAGATGCTTGAACATGCTACGGTGTTTGAAAACAGCTACGGTACCTCTAGGCAATGGGTTGAATCTAGCCTTGCACAAGGTAAGGATGTAATTTTAGAAATCGACTGGCAAGGCCGCGATCAAGTACTGGCTATTTTCCCACAAGCCATCGCCGTCACAATATTGCCTCCGTCTCAGCATGCCTTACAAAAACGTTTGCAAGGGCGAGGAACGGATAGCGAGTCTGTGATTGCTACACGTATGGCAGAAGCCCATAGCGAAATCAGTCATTACGCGGGAAGTCATTTTTTAGTGATAAACGATGACTTTACTAAGGCTTTGGACGATTTGCAGTGCATTTTTACCTGCAGACGCTTAAAAACCCCCCAACAAGCGCTTAAAAACCACCAATTACTGTCAGAACTCTTGTCAACTGGTGACTAAATTTTGTACACTAGCGCGTCTAAATTACGGCCTGCACTTAAAGCCGATACCGCATTTCTGCATTGATCATAAATAACAGGTAAACCACATGGCTCGCGTAACCGTAGAAGATTGTTTGGAAAACGTTGATAACCGCTTTGAGCTAATCATGGTGTCCACCAAACGTGCTCGTCAGCTTGCAACGGGCGGTAAAGAAGCCCACATTGAATGGGAAAATGACAAGTGCACTGTAGTTGCTTTGCGCGAAATTGCTGAAGGTTACATTAACGCAAGCATTTTGGACGATCACGACGAAATCAACCAACAGTTTACGGAAATTCCAGCAGACCAAGAAGTGCTAGATGAAGTGACACAAACTGTAGCTGAAACCACTGAAGAAACAGTTCAGGGTAGCCCAGAAATTGACGAGTGATTTTAGAGCTAAATATGAGCTACTAAATTGCACTAACTAAAAGAGCCTAAGGGCTCTTTTTTTGTGCGTTTTTGTTAATATTTTCAACAAAAGCGCCACGCTTAGATAATTTTCCGTTACCATGGGGTATGAGTCAAATACGATGCTGAACTATGCCTAACATTGACGCCCTCGCTAAGCGTTTGGACGATTATCTTGATCCTGTTCAGGTGAAAGCTGTTAGGCGAGCTTATTATTATGCAGAGCAGGCCCATGATGGCCAAATGCGCAAAAGTGGTGAAGCTTATGTAACTCACCCTCTGGCAGTTGCCAGTATCCTTGCCAGTATGCACATGGATCATGAAAGCTTGATGGCTGCTATGTTGCATGATGTCATTGAGGATACACAGGTAGACAAGCCAGGACTTGAATCTCAATTTGGTGAAACGGTTGCAAACTTAGTAGATGGCGTCAGTAAACTCACTCATTTAGAATTTAAAACCCGCGCTGAAAGCCAAGCTCACAACTTCCAGAAGATGGCCATTGCGATGGCTAAAGATATCCGCGTTATATTAGTTAAGCTGGCTGACCGCCTTCACAACATGCGCACTATTGGTGCAATGCGGCCTGATAGTCGTCGCCGCATTGCCAAAGAAACCACGGATATATATGCTCCTATAGCTGGACGTTTGGGCATGCACGACTTAAAAATAGAGCTAGAAGATTTAGCGTTTGCCGCATATCACCCTATGCGCCACAAATATATTCAACGCGCAGTAGCTGCGGCACGAGGTGAGCGAAAAGCATTGTTGGAGCAAGTGCAGATCGCTTTAGTAGACTGTTTAGAACATGAAGAACTGCCAGGTGTAGTAAGTGGTCGCCAAAAGCATCTAGCTGGCATTTATAATAAAATGCATGAGCAAAAAAAATCATTTCGCGAAATCATGGATGTCTTTGCTTTTCGTATCGTCACAGACAAAGTAGACACCTGTTATCGCATTTTGGGTGCAGTGCACCACTTAAATTTATATCGCCCGGTGCCTGGTCGCTTTAAAGACTATATCGCTATCCCTAAGTCTAATGGTTACCAATCTATTCACACCACACTTTATCGTGCTGGATCTGGTGTACATACCCCGATAGAAATACAAATACGCACCGAAGAAATGGATGCAATTGCAAACTATGGTGTAGCAGACCACTGGCTTTACAAAAACACCAATACACGTGCTCAGCGGGCCCATAATCACGCTCAAAAATGGATCCAAGAGCTGGTCGACATGCAAAAACGCTCCGGTAATGCAATGGAATTTATCAATCATGTTAAACATGATTTATTCCCAGACGAAGTGTATGTGTTTTCTCCTAAAGGTGGTGTTTTCTCACTCCCTGCCGGAGCAACACCCGTTGATTTTGCGTACGCCGTACATACTGATGTGGGTAATACCTGCATTGCTTGTCGTATTAATCGTCGCCTGGCTCCATTGAGCCAAAAACTAGCTAGTGGCGATACGGTTGAGATCGTCACCACAGCCAGTGCTAAGCCTAATATGAGCTGGCTAAATTTTGTTGCGACCGCAAAGGCTAATAGCAATATTCGCCACTCCCTAAAGTATCAGGCCACAGATGATGCGGTGCACTTAGGCCGCCGCTTACTTAATCAAGAGTTAGGCAGCAGCGCTTTAACAATCGAGTCCATTGACACCTCTTTATTAAATACCTACATCAGCCAGCATAAGCTGGTTGGTTTAGATGGATTGCTAGCTGAAATAGGCGCCGGTAAGCGTTTAGCCTATATTGTTGCTTCATCTTTAACCAGAGACGCATCCGATACCGAAGGCCAAACCAGTGGTATTGGGCCTATGGAAATTCATGGTACCGAAGGCATAATGATCCGTTACTCAAAGTGCTGCCGGCCTATCCCTGGTGACACGATTGTAGGCCACCTCAATGCTGGACATGGTATTGCAGTGCACAGAGGCTTTTGCAAAAACATTCAAGACATTGGCAAAGATAAGGATAAAACCTTAGCCTTAGTGTGGGCAGAAACGGGTGATCGTGATTTTGATGTGTGCCTAGAAATTGAAGTGTCTGCTAGCCGTGGCATCATCGCAAGCCTTGCTACCAGCGCGGCAAAAGACGATGCAAATGTTGAAAAGATTGATGTGAGTGAAAAGGATGCTCGCCTTTCAGTAGTTAACCTAGAAATATCAGTGCTCAATCGTATCCATTTAGCGCAAGTGATTAAATCTATGCGTAAAATTCCAGGCGTTATTCGTCTTAACCGTACCTAAGGCCCCTATCAAGTGGAAGTTAGTCACCTCAAAGGCATTGGCCCTGCACTGGCTGCCAAACTAGCCAAACTAGGGTTACATACGGTCACAGATCTGTTATTCCATTTACCTAACCGTTTTCAAGACAGAACACAGTTGGTGCCACTGCACCGGCTAGCCCCCAACACAGCTTGTTTAGTAGATGGCAAGATCACAAGCTGCACCTTACAAAGGGGGCGACGGGTAAGTTTACGTGTAACTATTGAGCACCATGGTGCCAAGCTTGGTCTTCGCTTTATGCACTTTCATGCAGCCCAAGCAAAAAGCTTTATTAGTGGCCGAAACGTTCGTTGTTTTGGAGAAATACGCCCTGGGCCTCAAGGCTTAGAAATGGTGCACCCAGAGTATGTGTTGTTTGACTCCCAAGCCCCAGCTTTAGCAGAGCAATTAACTCCCATATATCCTACCACTGAAGGATTAGGCCCAGCTCGCATAGCCAAACTTATTGCCATAGCGTGGGAGCAGCTTGAGCAAGGTAAAGTAGTTTTAGAGGAGCTATTACCCCGCCAATTGGTTACCAAGTATAAACTGCCCAGCCTAGAAGAGAGCTTAAGGCAACTGCATTATCCCCATTTGGCTCAAGACATAGAGCAGCTGCAGCATCAAGTGACACCTGCAAAACTGAGGCTTGTTTTAGAGGAGCTTCTTGCCCAACAACTCACACTAAGCCAAGCCAAACAAAATAGTCAGCAATTACCGGCACCTGTAATGGCGGCTCACAAGAGTTTGGAACAAGCACTCATTAAAGGCCTGCCGTTTCAGCTAACCCTTGCTCAACAACGCGTATGGGAAGAAGTGTTGGCAGACCTTGAAACGCCAGCACCCATGGTGAGGATGGTGCAAGGTGATGTAGGTTCAGGCAAAACTGTGTTGGCAGCCTTAGCGGCTTGTCGTGCCATTGATAATGGCTGCCAAGTAGCAATACTTGCCCCTACTGAGATTCTGGCAGAGCAACATCTGCACAGCTTTAGTCACTGGTTAGACCCCCTAGGTATTAATGTGGTGTGGTTAACGGGCAAACAAAAAGCCCAACCAAGACGGCAGTCGCTTGCAGCCATTGCAAGCGGCGAGGGACAAGTGATTATTGGCACCCATGCATTATTTCAAGAGGCGGTGCATTATCAACACCTAGGTCTTGTGATCATCGATGAACAACATCGATTTGGTGTGGCTCAACGCCACAGCTTAGTGAAAAAAGCGCCAGAGGGTTGCGGGGCTCATCAATTGGTGATGACCGCCACACCTATCCCGAGAAGCCTTGCAATGAGTGCTTATGGCGACCTTGATCACTCTATCGTTGATGAACTTCCACCAGGAAGAAAGCCTATTAATAGTGTGTTGCTTAATAATACTAAACGTGAAGAGGTCATAGAACGCATACGTCTGGCCTGTGAAAGTGGCCAACAGGTGTATTGGATCTGCCCCCTTATAGAGGCCTCAGATGCATTAGAGTGTGAAGCAGCGCAAGACACCTGCGCCCTACTCACCCAGCAACTTGAAGGCATCAACGTAGGTTTGGTACATGGACGCCTTACCGGCACCGAAAAAGCCGAGTCCATGGCACTCTTTAAAGCAGGACATGTACAAGTTTTAGTAGCCACCACTGTAGTGGAGGTGGGCGTTGATGTACCCAATGCTAATCTCATGGTGATTGATAATGCTGAACGTTTGGGGCTGGCACAATTGCACCAATTACGCGGTCGCGTTGGCCGTGGGCAAGCACAAAGCCATTGTTTATTTATGTATCAAGCACCTTTATCTGCCATGGGCCGGGAACGATTAGACATTTTGCGCCAATCTAGTGATGGTTTTGTGATTGCAGAAAAAGATCTCCAGTTGCGAGGGCCAGGTGAAGTGCTTGGCACTAGGCAAGCGGGCGCCATAGGTTTAAAGATTGCCGATTTACTGCGCGATGCCCACTTATTGCCTGAAGTTCAACAGATTGCGGCAAGTTATGCAGCCTATCCAGAAAAAACGGCTCAAATTATCCAAAGATGGGTAGGTGATAATCAAGTATTTGCTAAAGTCTAACTTACCAATAAGGGAAAATATTTACTATCGGAAATATTTTCCCGCTAATCATCTGCGTTTTATATCAATTCCTTGTCGTTTTCTAAACAATTTGTAATTTAATGGGTTTACAATTGGTCAGATTCGTCTATTATCACTCTACTGAGCTGTGGATATAGCCTCAATGAATATTGAGCATTAAGTAATCACAGTTTCTGTAACAACAATAAAAAATTATTTAATTTACCGCATTAAAATGACAAAGCCCTTAGGAGGCTCCTTACTATGAAATTAATCAATAAGGTTTTAACTGGCGTGGCTCTTACAGCCATGACTGCAACTGCTGCCCAAGCTTCTACTCTTGAAGACGTGCGCGCTGCAGATGAACTAAAGTGTGTTGTAACTACTGGCTTGGCTGGTTTTGCTGCACCAAACGCTGCTGGCCGCTGGGAAGGTTTTGACGCCGACTTCTGTCGTGCTGTAGCTGCTGCTGTTCTAGGTGACGGCGATAAAGTTAAGTTTGTACCTTCTACAGGTAAGACTCGCTTTACTATGTTGAACTCTGGTGAAGGCGACATTTTGTTCCGCAACACTACTGAAACTTTAAGCCGTGACGTTGACTTGAAGCTAAGCTTCTTACCAGTTAACTTCTACGATGGTCAGGGCTTCATGGTTCCTGCTGCACTAGGCGTAAGTTCTGCTCTAGAGCTAGACGGCGCTTCTGTATGTATCCAAACTGGTACTACTACTGAATTGAACTTGGCTGACTACTTCCGCACTAACGGTATGTCTTACGAGCCAGTTGCAATCGAAACTAACGAAGAAGGCTTTACTAACTACGTAGCTGGCCGTTGTGACGTTTACACAACTGACGCTTCTGGTCTAGCGTCTACTCGTGCTAAGTTCGAAGATCCAACTCAACACCTTGTGTTGCCAGAAATCATCTCTAAAGAGCCACTAGGTGGCGCTGTGCGTCATGGCGACGACCAGTGGGCTGACATTGGCAAGTGGGTTGTTAACGCTTTGATCAACGCTGAAGAAATGGGTATCACTCAAGCTAACGCTATGAACCTTGCTTCAAACGTTGGCAACAACCCTGGTATCAACCGTTTGGTTGGTTCTGAAGGTACTATGGGCGAAATGCTAGGTCTAGGTCCTAAGTGGGCTGCTCAAGCAATCGCAGCTGTAGGTAACTACGGTGAAATCTACGAGCGTAACGTTGGACCAAATACTCCTCTAGAAATTGGACGTGGTCTAAACAACTTGTGGAATAAAGGCGGTGTACTTTACGCTGCTCCAATTCGTTAATTAATACGAATTAGCAAGGTTAAACTGGGGTGCTTCGGCGCCCCAGTTCATATCTGGAACTTAATAATTTGTGATTGCTACATCACTCATTAACAATCAAACGCTAATCTTAGTTTTGCATTAGCTGCTGATATCTACACAACACGGTTCACACTATGAGTACACCTACTACCAACCCTTTGTTACGCGCTTGGTACGACAAAGAGACTCGCTCAGTCATCATTCAGATCATTGCTGCTGCGCTCATCATTTCATTCTTTGCCTACATTATTAATAACGCAGTCACAAACTTAGCTGCAATTGGCAAAGACATTAACTTTGGTTTTCTCTGGCAAAATGCCAGTTATGACATTAACCAAACCTTAATTGAATACAGCTCCACCTCTAGCCACTTTGAAGCTATGATTGTGGGTCTTATTAACACCTTACTCGTTGCAGTTGCTGGCATTTTTCTGGCCACTATCCTTGGATTTCTCCTAGGTATTATGCGTCTATCTAGCAACTGGTTAACACAAAAAATTGCCTACGTTTATATCGAATACATACGTAATGTACCGGTTTTACTGCATATTTTGTTGCTCTACGGCGTGATTTTAAACGCTTTGCCCCGCCCTAAGTCTTCCTACAACCTCAATGACACCTTCTTTCTTAACAACCGTGGCTTGCAGATGCCAAGCCCTGAGTTTGAAAGTTTATTTTGGGTAGTGGCCGCTTTTCTGGTGGGTGGTTTGGCTTTTTCGTTGTGGTTCAAGCGCTATGCTAAAAAAATCCAAGACGCTACTGGTAAGATTTATCCTGTAGGTATGATTAGCATTGGCGCTATCGTATTATTACCAATGGCTGTTTATTTCCTTATAGGCAGCCCTATCGTTTGGGATGTGCCAGCACTTAAAGGCTTTAACTTTAAGGGTGGTATCGTTCTTCGCCCTGAGTTTATTGCCCTTTGGTTAGCATTGTCTTTATATACTGCAGCCTTTATCGGTGAGATAGTGCGTGCCGGTATTATTGCTATTAGTCACGGGCAAACTGAAGCTGCCCAAGCCCTTGGTTTATCTAATAGCTTTATTTTAAAGCTCGTGGTGATTCCCCAAGCACTGCGGGTAATTATTCCACCCCTAACTAGCCAATACTTGAATCTAGCTAAGAACTCATCTTTAGCGTTAGCCATTGGTTACATGGATGTCGTTGCTACCATAGGAGGCATTTCCCTTAACCAGACAGGTCGTGAGATGGAATGTATGCTCATTGTAATGGCTATTTATTTGGCCATGTCATTGCTCATTTCTTCGGTAATGAACTGGTATAACGACCGCATACAGCTAGTGGAGCGATAAGGAAGATCATGACAATGACTAAACAAACTTACGTACCAGGCACGCACCCAAGCCTGCCACCACCAAAAGGTACCACAGGTATAGCCTACTGGTTGAAGATGAATCTTTTTTCATCGCTATCTAATTCGGTTATTACCCTACTGGCGATTTACCTTCTATACTTAGCCATACCTCCAGCTATCAACTGGCTGTTTCTTGATGCTACGTTTGTTGGCACATCTCGCAAAGACTGTGCCCCTGATGGCGCCTGCTTAGCCTTTATTGGCGAACGCTTTAACCTATTTGTATATGGATTCTATCCTGCAGAGCTGCGCTGGCGTGTAAATCTAACAGCGATCCTTTTGGTTGTTGCTAGTGCTGCGGTACTATGGGATAAGATTCCTGCTCGTAAATATATGCTTTGGTTTGCTCTAGCTTACCCATTCATCGCAGCGTGGTTGTTGCTTGGTGGATTAGGCTTAGAAAGTGTTAGCACCCATTTGTTTGGTGGCTTGATGCTCACCTTAACCATTGGTGTGACAGGTATAGTATGTTCACTACCTTTGGGCATTTTGCTAGCCTTAGGCCGTCAATCAAACCTGCCTATAATTAAGTATTTCTGCATTGGGTTTATCGAATTTATTCGAGGCGTGCCCTTAATTACCTTATTGTTTGTAGCTTCAACGATGCTCAGCTATTTCTTACCTCCTGGCAGCACCTTTGATCTATTGTTGCGTGTTTTAATTATGGTTAGTTTGTTTGCTTCAGCTTATATGGCAGAAGTGATTCGTGGTGGTTTACAAGCACTACCTAAAGGCCAGCTAGAAGCTGCAGAGTCTCTAGGGTTAAACTACGGCCAATCCATGCGCTTCATTATTTTGCCGCAAGCGTTAAAGGTATCTATTCCAGGTATCGTTAACACCTTCATTGGCCTATATAAAGACAGTACATTAGTAATTGTCATAGGTTTGTTAGACCCTCTGGGTATTGGTCGCGCGTCTGTCGCCGACTCGGCCTGGTTAGGCTTGTCTACTGAAGTTTACCTATTTGTCGCCATTTTCTTCTTTATCTCGTGTTTTGGTATGTCTCGCTATTCTCTGTACTTAGAGAACAAGCTAAATACCGGCCATAAGCGATAACAACTAATTTTAAGGGTTTCTCAACATGTCAGAAGCACAAAGTAATTCAACCAACGATCTGTGTATTGAAATTCGTAACATGAACAAATGGTACGGCGATTTCCACGTTCTTAAAAACATTAATCTTGAAGTCTCTAGAGGTGAAAAGATTGTTATCTGTGGCCCTTCTGGTTCCGGCAAATCTACCATGATTCGCTGCATCAACCGGTTGGAAGAACACCAGCAAGGTGACATCATCGTAGATGGCACTGAGTTGACCAACGACTTAAAAAATATTGATGCTGTGCGCCGCGAAGTGGGCATGGTATTCCAACACTTTAACTTGTTCCCTCATCTAACTGTATTGGAAAACTGCACCTTAGCCCCAATCTGGGTGCGTAATACGCCAAAGGCTGAAGCTGAAGCTACTGCAATGGAGTTTCTTGAGCGGGTTAAGATTCCTGAGCAAGCAAACAAATATCCTGGTCAACTTTCAGGTGGCCAGCAGCAACGTGTGGCGATTGCTCGTTCTTTGTGTATGCGTCCAAACATTATGTTGTTTGACGAGCCTACATCGGCGCTTGACCCTGAAATGATCAAAGAAGTGTTAGACACTATGGTGTCTTTGGCTGAAGAAGGTATCACCATGTTATGTGTAACCCACGAGATGGGCTTCGCTAAGAAAGTAGCAGACCGTGTTATTTTCATGGACGAAGGTGAAATCATCGAGTCGAACAAACCGCATGAATTCTTTGATAACCCACAACACGATCGTACTAAGTTATTTTTAAGCCAAATCTTAGGCCATTAAAACATCATCTACTGATGTTACTTTTAGGAGCGTAGCAACGTGACACAAATAGCTTCATCGCGCTGCGCACTTGAAGATAACAAAGAACTTGATGCTAAACTTGGCGTCATCCAACAGCAGTTAGGCCGAAGTCCAAGGGGCTTAAAGGGCATTGCTGCTAGCTCTCCTAGTGGCGTGCCATTAGTGCTTAAAATGCGTCCTTTGGTGGATGACAAACCATTTCCGACCTTATATTGGTTATCCTCTAGAGACCTGCATAAGGCTATTAGTCAGATAGAAATGATCGGCACTGTAAAGCTGCTAGAACAGCGCTTGCAAGATGATCCAGTCTGGATGGCCGCCTATCAAGAGAATCAGCGTGAATATGTGGCACAGCGTTTAGAAAGCTGTTCACCTGAAGATCTTGCACAGCTAACCAGCTTAGGTTATGACCAGCTACTTAGCACTTATGGTATTGGTGGATTACGTGACTGGGAGCAGATACGTTGTTTGCATATGCACTACGCCCACCATCTGTGTGGTAATAATGTGATTGGCCAGTGGCTAGATGAACATTATTCTCTCAATGAGCTGTTAATTACCAATTAAGCTTGCGCTTATAGGTCCTGAAACTGCGCCTGAGCGCGGTTTTTCGAAACCTTGTCAACATTATAGATTCTTCCATTCATGCACAGGTACACCCCTTCTGGGAGCGCCTGTACTGCAGCTACCGCTACGCCAAGATTAAAGTCAGCATCTGTTGACTTCATAATAGCAGGTTGCATGGCTCCCATGATGACAATAGTCTTGCCAGATACTTGTTTTAAAACTTGCCCAGTGTCCACCATAGTGTCTGTGCCATGGGTAATAATCACCTGATTAGCAGGATGCGACTGCACAGCATTAACAATTTCTTCACGATCGCTATCAGTCATCTCCAAGCTATCTTTAGAAATCAGTTGGCTCACATCATAGTCAAAGTTTACTTTCACCCGCTGCAATATTTCAGCAGCAGCAGGGGGCCCAATTTTATAATCACTCAAAGCATCAAAATACACTTTATCGATAGTGCCGCCGATAGCCAAAATATGTAATGTCATAAAGCTTTTCCTATTTGCCCCATGGACAAAGTGATTCGACCTTTTCTCGGCCAAGCTGATTGAGTGTTTCAATATTGTCTTCGTAAATTTTATGAGGGTCTGTTATCTGTTCTAATGCTTTAGTGACTTGAGTTTGACGCAGAAGGTGAATTACTGGATACGGCGCTCGATTAGTGAAATGACTCAAATCATCAAACGCCACTCCTTCAAATTGGTACTGAGGATGGAATGATGCAAGCTGCACATGGTGAGTAAGATCGGCCTGTTCCAATAGTTGTTGAAACCAATCCAGCACATCAAGATAATCATCAAAGACTTCCAGACCTTTGGGGAAAATAAGCAGGCTAGTGGCAATATCATTCTCATCGGCATCAAGTAACAAACTCATCTGTGAAACATAAAACTGCTTTAGCTTTATATCGCTAGATTCATCACAAACAGCAAAATGCACTTGCTCTTTAGCCACCGCAGTATGGGCAAATGGACATAGATTTAGCCCTACTACTGTTTTCTCTAGCCATACTTGAATAGTATGGATAACCTCTTGATGTGCTACCGAGAGTGTCTTAGAGTTAAACTTATTGATACAATGTCCCCTTTCTATTACGCCTAATTAATGAGCTTATTGTGCCTATTTCTCTAGTTCATTCCCAAACGCCTTACCCTTGCACATGGCATAGCTATAAACGTGCAATGCACCATACGATACCTCACCACTGGCAAGCTTGGCTACAGGACAAAGGTTCTTTAACACAAAGGCTTATACGTGCAAGCAATGGTCACTTTTCAGTTCGCGTGGTGAGTAATGAGTGGGGCATTCCAAGCCCATCAGAAGCTCAAGCGCTAAACCTAAAACCACGTCAAAAAGCCATTATTCGTGAAGTAGAACTACTATGCCATGACCAAGTTTGGGTGTGTGCACGCAGCATTATACCTCACAGCACCCTAAAAGGTCGTTTGAGATTGTTGAAAAGCATCGGTACTAAGCCTCTTGGTGAAGTCTTATTTAAACATTCCAATATGAGTCGTGGCGATCTTGAAGTCACCGTTCTAAAACAAACCCACAACCAACAAAAGCATTGGGCACGCCGATCCGTTTTCTACCTGGATAGTAAAGGAGTGTTGGTCACGGAAGTTTTTATGCCTCCCATGGCCTCTATATTGCCCCAAGACGTTTAGGTAATAAGACTTGTAACTTATCATACAGCTCTTGATAACGTGCAAGGCCGCAGTTTAAGGGATCTACTAGCTCATCCTGATACGCCAGTAGTTGGTATAGGGGACCATAGTCTTGACGTAATCCAGCGCCTAGCTCTATGGCTACATCTAGGTGCTCTTGGGTCATTCCCAAAACTAGATCTGCCCAGTCTAGATCTTCTAGGAGCAACTGCGAGCTTGTACCTTGCCAGTTGATTTGCGCTTTAGATAGCACCAAAAGTGCCTCTTTGGTTGTTGGCTCTCCAAATTTTGCACGAATGCCACGAGACTTAATGTCTACATTAAGCTTTTGTAGCTTGACCCATTGCTTGGACATAGCGTGAGCCATTTGGGATCGACAGGTATTTCCTGTGCACAAAAATAAAATTTTATATGTTTTTGTTAGCATAATTGCAACTTAGTTACGGTTGTGAACAGCGAAAATATTAGCGTATATGTTAGCATGGTGTCTTTGATATAAGTTGAAGCTTTACTTTAATGGCGTTATTTCTTCGTTGGCCCCAATTTAAAACCCTTATGCGGCTAGACCGACCAGTAGGCACTTATTTACTGCTGTGGCCCACCTTATGGGGCCTTTGGTTGGCGGCAAAAGGCACGCCAAAGCTGGATGTATTAGTGATCTTTGTGGTGGGCGTTTATGTCATGAGGGCAGCCGGCTGTGTCATTAATGATTATGCAGATCGAAAAGTAGACGCTCATGTTCAACGCACTAACCAAAGACCACTTGCAACAGGTGAAATCAGCGCTAAAGAAGCCTTGGGCTTATTTTTTGGACTCTGCTCAATCGCCTTTATTTTAGTACTTTTCACCAATAGTTATACAGTCAAACTGTCTCTTTTAGCGCTTTTGTTGGCTAGTGCTTATCCGTTTATGAAACGTTATACACACTGGCCTCAGGCTGTTTTGGGAGCCGCTTTTGCGATGGCGATTCCCATGGGGTTTGCTGCCCAAACACAAGGCACAGATTCAACCGCTTGGTTAGCGTTTGCAGCAGCTGTATGTATGACTATTGCCTACGACACTTATTATGCCATGGTAGATAGAGATGATGACTTAAAAATCGGATTACGATCTACTGCAATCCTTTTTGGCACATGGGATTTGCGAATTATTGGGCTTTTTCAAGCTGCATGTGTAGGTATTTTGTGTGTGATAGGGGTTATCAACCAGCTTAATAGCCCTTTTTATATCGGTGTGGCTGTCATGTCAGGCATGTTTGTCTATCAACACAAGTTGGGCCGTAGCCGTAAAAAAGATGATTACTTTAAGGCGTTTATCAATAACCACTGGGCAGCATTTAGTGTTTGGGTTGGATTATTGGTGAATTATTGGTAGGTCATTTTGAGCTTGTTGTAATGCCTTATGCTCATTGACGTATAAAGCTGTAGCGCCAGCAACGGCGATTGGCATTGCAAAAAAGTTGACTGCAGGCACCATTAACAAAATTGATACTCCAGCTCCGAAACCGAGGTGCAAAAAACGTTCATTACTGACTGCCTTTTTCATTTTTCTAAAGCTTGTGCCGTTATTATCCATCGGATAGTCCACATATTGTATGGCCATCATCCAAGCAGCAAAAAATAGCCAAAGCCAAGGCACTATGATGTTAGCGATGGGGATAAAGGAGAATATTAAAAGCAGTAGTACTCTTGGCAGATAATAGGTCAACTTAATGAGCTCTCTGCCTACTGAACGAGGAATACTTGCCAAGAGTGCGCCAAAATTCGTTTGACCCAAATCTTCCCCCGTTAAGTGTTGTTGCACTTTTTCTGACAATAGACCATTCAGAGGCGCTGCAATGAAGTTCGCCAATATATTAAAGCTAAAAAACACAGCCATGCCAAAAAATATCGCAAACAAAAACCACAATAAATTAGTAATTCCACTCATCCACTGCGGCAACCAGCCTACAACATCATCCATCCAACCGCCGACAAAAAAAATGAGCAGGCCAAGACCAATGGCAAACATAATGATATTGACTAATAAAGGTAATAAAACGAAGATTCTTAAATCTGGATGGGCAAGTAGTTTTGCACCTTGAAGCAGGTAACCAAAGCCTTTGGCCAGTTTCATAATGCCGTCCCTTACCTTTACTATCCGTGACCAATACATATACAACAGTTATGGATTTAAATACCCATTATATCTTTTCAAGTTTAAGCGGTCTTAGCCATGATCCATACTAATGCCTATGTTACTTACACCATCTGCCATTGCCATCAATTTAAGCTGGTCAATCTGAGATGATTTAGCAACATTTTGAGAGATCAGAAGTTGCATCACATCAGATTGAAACGCCAGTTCCTTAACCATAAGTTCATGGGTTGATATGTGTCGAATAAGTTGTTCGTCGCTAAGCTCATCTTCTGCGTGTAGTTCAACAAATTTCGCCACACTCTCACGTGACAAGTGAGCCACACTGGCGGCATCTTCATAACTTGCATGATCCACACAGTGTAAAGTGGCCATTAGTGCCACTAATGCATCAAATGCCAACCCAGCTCCAAAGCTTTCATCTTCTTCATTGTGAACAATAGCCTCAACCTTAGTAAGTTGGGTGTCGGCATTCATATTACCGCGCAGGGATAACTGCTTCCATACTTGATCTAATGCTGTTCTGGCAATCAGGACATGATTAGCCTCTGACAAACTATCAAATAAAGCATAGTGAGGAAATATGCGTTCGCAAAGTGCTGCAGAGAACGCAATTTGTTGCCAGTCCTGCATATCTTTTAGTGGAGCGTATAACTGGTCGAAGTACATTGTGTTTCACCAAGGTAACCATTAGAAGGTTAGTATAAAGGGTTATTGCTCTAGGGTCATGGACACTCGATCAAGCATGGAAATTCAAGACAATACTATCCTCTTGCAACCGCAATAGCCGCAACAATAATACCTCCACCAAGCACTCGGGAAATAGTGTTTGTCCATGGAGACTCTCCCAAATAATTAAATACGCGACGCCCCATCAGAGCATAACTGGTCATCACTACGGCTAAACATAACATTTTTATGGCTCCAAAATAAAAAATATCATGGATAAAGAATTCTGGCCTAGTGAATTGAGGAAATAGTGCCATAAAGAATAATAGCGCTTTAGGGTTTGATAATGAGGTAAACATGCCTCGCCTATAGCTTGATCCGGTGCTTTTGTAATTCCCTACTTGGGTATTTTCATCAGCGTGGGGCTTGCCAATACCGTAGCGAATAATCTTATAACCCAAGTAAACTAAGTAAGCTGCACCTATATAACGTAAGCCATTAAATATAACCGGGGTTTGAGTTAGCACTAATCCTAAGCCTGTAGCGACCAAGCTAATCCAAATAATATTAGATGTCAGTAACCCCAAAATGCCTGCAAGCGCATTGCGAAAACTAAACGCTGATTGGTATAAGACAAAAAGAACCGCGGGTCCAGGAGTTACTTCTAAAAATAAGGTAATAGCTAAAAACTGTAGCGTTAGCTCGAGCATTGTTGGCGTCCTTGTCATTGTCCTTACGAATTGTAGCATTTGCATACTTTTCAAGCCTACATATTTGAGCATTCATCATCGTAGGAACCCAAAATATACTATTGTTTATTTCCCAGTTTTCTTACGCCCAATAAAAAACCCCTAGCTTTTTGGGCTAGGGGTTTTTTAGTACTGAATGAGGTGCTTGGCGATGACCTACTCTCACATGGGGAAACCCCACACTACCATCGGCGCTAAAACGTTTCACTTCTGAGTTCGGAATGGGGTCAGGTGGTTCCATCTCGCTATGGTCGCCAAGCAAAAAAAGTTGAATGATAATCTTTCGATCAGCATCCTTGAATTTGTGATATGTCTTCGTTTAGGTGATACACAATGTGTTTACCGAGGGCTTACCCGTCGTACTTCTATCGTAAACTTAATTGTTTGTACTTCATGTCACCGCATTTGCATACGATTCCATTAGCTTGTACAACGCTTTTGGCGTTATATGGTCAAGCCTCACGAGCAATTAGTATTGGTTAGCTCAACACGTTACCGTGCTTACACACCCAACCTATCAACGTCCTAGTCTTGAACGGCTCTTTAGGGACTTAAAGTCCTGTGAGATCTCATCTTGAAGGGGGCTTCCCGCTTAGATGCTTTCAGCGGTTATCCTGTCCGAACGTAGCTACCCGGCAATGCCACTGGCGTGACAACCGGAACACCAGAGGTTCGTTCACTCCGGTCCTCTCGTACTAGGAGCAACTCTTCTCAAATCTCAAACGTCCACGGCAGATAGGGACCGAACTGTCTCACGACGTTCTAAACCCAGCTCGCGTACCACTTTAAATGGCGAACAGCCATACCCTTGGGACCGGCTTCAGCCCCAGGATGTGATGAGCCGACATCGAGGTGCCAAACACCGCCGTCGATGTGAACTCTTGGGCGGTATCAGCCTGTTATCCCCGGAGTACCTTTTATCCGTTGAGCGATGGCCCTTCCATTCAGAACCACCGGATCACTATGACCTACTTTCGTATCTGCTCGACGTGTCTGTCTCGCAGTTAAGCATGCTTATGCCATTGCACTAACCTCATGATTTCCGACCATGATTAGCATACCTTCGTGCTCCTCCGTTACTCTTTGGGAGGAGACCGCCCCAGTCAAACTACCCACCACACAGTGTCCTCGATCCGGATTACGGACCTGAGTTAGAACCTCAAACATACCAGGGTGGTATTTCAAGTTTGGCTCCACGATGACTGGCGTCACCGCTTCAAAGCCTCCCACCTATCCTACACAAATAGGTTCAAAGTTCACTGTGAAGCTATAGTAAAGGTTCACGGGGTCTTTCCGTCTAGCCGCGGATACACTGCATCTTAACAGCGATTTCAATTTCACTGAGTCTCGGGTGGAGACAGTGTGGCCGTCGTTACGCCATTCGTGCAGGTCGGAACTTACCCGACAAGGAATTTCGCTACCTTAGGACCGTTATAGTTACGGCCGCCGTTTACCGGGGCTTCGATCAAGAGCTTCGCCGAAGCTAACCCCATCAATTAACCTTCCGGCACCGGGCAGGCGTCACACCGTATACGTCCACTTTCGTGTTTGCACAGTGCTGTGTTTTTAATAAACAGTCGCAGCCACCTGGTATC
>NZ_CP159832.1:0-42500 GCF_047730155.1 Candidatus Njordibacter sp. Uisw_002 | reverse complement strand
GCAAACGGGAACATGCAGGCAAACAATAAAACCACCAGCAATACGGCTTTTAATAAGCGATTGCGCAGCTCTATAAGGTGCCCCATTAGGGGTAATTGGGTTTCTTGCTCACCTGTGTAGGCTTTTGCGTCGCTCATAGTATGTTCCAAAAACGGTTAAGACCCATCAATTGAGGGTTCTTTTGGTTCAGCTTTATTTTCTTGTGCTGCAACTACTGGAGCTTCCATGATATCCGCTTCGGCCGACAACTCAGCCATACGGCCTTCAATTGCCTTACGGTTTGCATCAGCCTTGTTACGGATTTCATCTATCCTTAACTCGTCTTGAATCTCTTTTTGAACACCACTAACAGTGCGTTTGATTTTTCCCACCCACAAACCTATGGTACGCACTGCCACAGGCATGCGTTCTGGGCCCAGTATTAATAGACCAATAACAGCCACTAATACTAATTCTGTAAAACCAATATCAAACATAGGTTTGGCCGCTACTTTTCAGTTTTTTCAGGTTCTTGCTCTACAGCCACATCCGCACTAAAGTTCGCATCTTCTGCTGGCTTGTCATCAATCGCTTTAGGCTCTTCTGTGCCGTCTTTCATAGCCGATTTAAAGCCTTTAACTGCATTACCTAAATCACCACCAATGTTGCGAAGTTTTTTGCTACCAAACAACAATAAAATAATCGCTAAAACGATCACCAATTGCCAGATACTAATTCCACCTAAACCCATGACTTACTCCTTATGAAAAAATTACTGGCTACGATTAGCCTTTTCTACTATACCTGAGAGATCGAATCGACGTTCTAACTCTTGCAACACCGAATTATGATCTTCGCCCAGATGCGATAACATAACCAAGCAATGGAACCATAAATCAGCGGTTTCGGCAATGACGTCTTTAGTCGTAGCTAACTGTTGAGCATCTTTGGCAGCCAAAATAACTTCGGTAGCCTCTTCGCCGATTTTCTCTAATATTTTGTTTAACCCTTTTGCATGCAAACTAGCCACGTAGGAGGATTCTGGCGCAGCCTGCCTGCGTTCTTCCAACACAAGTTGTAAGGCACTTAATACATCAGTCATGACTATAGATCTCCTTTGGGTTTTTCACTACTGCAACATTTTCATGCCACTGATCTGCCTGCAAGGTTCTAAAGAAGCAGTGTGGGCGGCCCGTATGGCATGCTATGCCGCCAATTTGCTCTACTCTTAACAGGATGACATCAGCATCGCAATCTAATTGTAGGCTATGTAATTTTTGCACATGACCAGACTCTTCACCCTTGCGCCATAATCGTGAGCGTGAGCGTGACCAATATACTGCCCGCTGCTCTTGCTTGGTTAAAAGTAGAGACTCTTGGTTCATCCACGCCATCATTAATATTTGACCTGTTTGGAAGTCTTGAGCAATAGCCGGCACCAGACCTTGGTCGTCCCACTTAATTTCATCTAACCAAGAATTTTTAGACATTAACGATTCCCCCTATTCCACAACACAAGTATACCAACAAGAGCCAATGCAGTACTTACTGGAGCAAACCATACTTGACTCATAAAAGGTATGGGATGAACTATGGCAGCGCCCATAACCAGCACTAAACCAATTGCCCCACTCCAATGCCCCTTAGACTTTAACGCCTTTTCAGGTACAGCGGGGGCTACCACAGGACGAGCCACTTGCTGCAGTGCATCGTGGACCAGGCCTGGAAGAAAGGGCAGTTGTTGGGCTAGGTCAGGCCACTCTTGCTTTAACTGCGCGTATATTTGCTTAGGGCTCACTTGCTGTTTAAACCATTGCTCAAGAATAGGCTGGGCGGTTTCCCAAAGGTTTAATTGAGGGTAAAGCTGTCGGCCTAAGCCCTCTACATTGAGCATGGTCTTTTGCAGCAGCACCAGCTGTGGCTGTACCTGCATATCAAACCGGCGCGCGGTCTGAAACAAGCCTAACAACACCTGAGCAAAAGATATTTCAGCCAATGGTTTGGAGAATATGGGCTCACTTACACCGCGAATAGCGCCTTCAAATTCATGCACCTTCGTGTCTGCTGGAAGCCAGCCACAGTCAACATGTAACTGCGCTATTTGCTTATAATCACGATTGAAGAAAGCCAACAGTATACGCGCCAAGTAAGCCTGATCCTCTTGCGTCAGACTGCCTACGATACCAAAGTCTACCGCCATATACTGAGGGTCATTAGGTAATGCAGGGTTAATGAAAATATTGCCTGGATGCATGTCCGCGTGAAAGAAGCTATCACGAAACACCTGTGTGAAGAAAATTTCTACACCGCGCTTGGCTAGCTCTTGTCGACTAATGCCTGCTTTTTCAATCCCATCAATATCATTGACACGAATGCCATAAATACGCTCTTGCACCAGCACTGTAGCGTTACTTAAATGCCAATGAATTTTGGGGATATAGAGCAGATTAGAGTTTTCAAAGTTGCGCCTAAGCTGACTAGCATTGCCAGCCTCACGCTGTAGATCAAGTTCGTCTAGGATCGTTTTTTCGTATTCATCGATGACGCCCTGCAAGCGCAAGCGCCGAAGGTCTGGAACCGCTGCATTAATCCATTTTGCTAACAAGCGCATTAATCGAAGATCGCTTTGGATCGTGCGCCTAATGCCTGGTCGAATGATTTTCACAACTACCGATTCGCCACTATCCAAACGAGCACTGTGAACCTGTGCTACTGAGGCAGAAGCCAGGGGTACATCATCAAATTCTAAGAATGCCTGCGATACGCTTTGTTTTAAGGCTTGCTCTATTAAACGCTTGGACTCTATGCTGTCAAATGCAGGCACTTTATCAAGCAGTGTAGCAAGAGACTGCGCCAGTTCATCGTCCAACATGTCTCTGCGAGTAGACAGGAGCTGACCAAATTTAACAAATACAGGGCCTAAATCAATTAAAGCTAAGCGTATGCGTTGCGCCACAGTGCCTTGCACAGGGGTTAATAGACGCCATGGCATGCACCAAAAAATAATACGTATGGGCAATGGCAAAGCATAGCCTAGTAGGGGCAGGTCTAAGCGATATCGGATTATGACACGAACTACTGTGAAGCCGCGGAGGATTGCTTTCATGGGTTGGCCTTTCGCGCTACTTACGGTTTAACGCCGTAGTGCAAAGCCACTATGCCGCCTGTCATATTGTGAAAGCGACAATTCACTAACCCCGCTGTTTCCATCATGCCCTTTAATGTGGCTTGGTCTGGATGCATGCGGATAGACTCTGCTAAATAGCGATAGCTATCCTCATCATTGGTAATGAGCTTGCCAATTTTTGGTAAGATGTTGAAGGAGTAGGTGTCATAGACCTTGGTCAGCAATGGATTATCTGTTTTGGAAAATTCTAAAACCAATAACCGCCCGCCAGGCTTTAACACTCTGCGCATTGAAACTAAGGCCTTATCTTTGTCGGTAACATTACGCAAACCAAAGGCAATGGTTATACAATCAAATGTGTTATCAGGAAACGGGAGCTCTTCAGCGTTAGCCTGAACATAGCTAACATTACCCACAAATCCTTTATCAATTAAACGATCTCGCCCGACTTTAATCATCGATTCGTTGATATCAGCTAGAATAACCTGCCCTTTTGGCCCAACTAGGTCGCTGAAACGCATGGTAAGATCACCCGTACCACCGGCTAGATCCAACACTGAATCACCAGCTCTAACACCACTCATTTCAATGGTTTGACGCTTCCATATACGATGAATCCCCATAGACATTAGGTCATTCATAACGTCATATTTAGCCGCTACGGAATGAAATACGCCAGCTACCGCGCTTACCTTATCTCCCGTAGGAACTTCTTTAAAACCGAAATGTGTGGTTGGTTTGGGGCCTTGATCACTCATGTGTTTGCGTGTCCGTCTAAAATCTTAGGCTTGCGCCCTTTGACCCCATTCTACCTTGCCTCTGTGACCTTGTCGTGGAATTAATTAAGCTTATTGATTTTCTAGCGCTACAAGATAGTCAACTACAGCCAACATACCTTCCTTGCTTCCTGCCAAAGTGGCATTAACCATATACTTACCATTGACTAGCATTGAAGGCACGCCTGTAATTTGAGAGCGAGCAGACAGACGATTAGATTGGCGAAGCTTGTTTTGAAGGTCAAAAGAGTCGTATGCACCATCAAAGTCAGACTTGCTCACGCCATGCTCAGCAAAAAACGCGGCTAATGCTTGACGATTAGTCATACGGCGATCATCAATATGCACTGCATCGTACATTGCTTGATGGGTCTGCTCTAACACGCCTAAGTTTAGCGCTACAAAATAAGCTTTAGCATAAGGCTCCCAACTGCGGCCAAATACTACTGGGATGGGCATAAAGGCTACATCATCAGTTTGCTTAGTAGCCCAGCGGTGCAGAAGCGGCTCAAAGTCATTGCAGTGAGGGCAGGTATAACCAAAAAATTCATTCACTACCACAGTATCTGTAGTTGATGATTTGATGGGGTTATCCAACACAACATAGTGAGTACCGGCCTGATAATTTGCAGCCTGCACAAGCATGGGCAAACTAACTAAGGCAATAAGCATCCCTATTTTTTTCAACATATTATATCTCCTAAGTAAACTGTAAGATCTCATCATAAGGGCTAATGCAAAGTATGCGAGCCCCTTTACAAGGTCTTACTCAGATAATATTAACCCATAAAAAAAGTGGCCTTAGCCACCTTTTTACTTGCGTAGCTCAACTATTCTGACAGGCCTTGAATATAGCTGGCAACTGCTTCGATTTCTTTATCGCTCATAATAGCAGCAACTTGCTGCATCATGACTGCTTGGCCATTATTACGAGTGCCAGTGCGGTAGGCTTTTAATGTACTTACAAGATAAGCTGCATGCTGACCACCTAATGCTGGGAAGCCTGCTTGTGGATTACCCGCACCTGTAGGTGAATGACAAGCTGAACATGCCGCAACACCCTTTTCTGCAATGCCAGCACGGTAAATTTGACGACCTAGTTCAAGCAAATCTGGGTTGGTTGCTCCAACAGTGCCCTTTTGAGAAGCATAGTAAGCAGCAATATCTGCCAAGTCTTGGTCGCTGCGTCCGGTTAGAATACCTGTCATTTCAGCTACATTACGGGCACCATCACGAATATCAATCAGTTGTCTGGTAAGGTATACCTCACCTTGACCCGCTAGCTTTGGAAAGCTAGGAATCATGCTATTGCCGTCACCTCCGTGACATCCACTACATACTGCAGCCTTGCCTTGACCTGACGCAGCATCTCCTGCGGCATAAGAAAAGCCCATCCAGGTCATGCCAATCATCAAACATACAATTACTTTTTTCATGTGTATTTTCCGCAAAAATTATAAAATGAACAGATCAGTTGCCCATTATAGGGCGCGCAGAGCCTGACTTCAATAAGACAACACTAAGCTAGTGCACTGTTAGCCACTTTCACAGGGTTTATTTATGTAAAAATCATGTAAAATACACGCTAATCTATCGATGACACAAACTATGACAGTCCAACACTTAAGATTTCAATCTGCCGTTTTCACCACTAGCGCAAGTAAAGTAAGTGAATGCCCTCCAGATATAGGCTCCGAAGTCGCTTTTGCGGGTCGCTCTAACGCTGGAAAATCTAGCGCTATTAATGCACTGACACGCAATAATGGCCTGGCGCGCACCAGTAAAACACCTGGCCGCACTCAGCTGCTTAACTTTTTCGACCTTAATATCCCTCAATGCCGCTTGGTAGATTTGCCAGGCTATGGCTACGCTAAGGTACCAGTAGCTATGCAGTTGAGATGGCGAAAGCACCTCAATCAGTATCTAGAGGTGCGTGAGAGCTTATCAGGCTTAGTGTTAGTGATGGATATACGCCACCCACTTAAAGAATTTGATCGCATGATCATTGATTGGTGTATTGCATCAGGGCTACCACTGCACTTATTGCTCACTAAAGCAGACAAGCTCAAAAAGAATGGGGTAATGAAAGCCAAGATGGAAGTGAAAAAAGGCTTGCCTGAACACCCTGAGGGTTTAATCACCATGCAAAGCTATTCGGCCTCTAAAGGTGAAGGCATTGCTGACTTAGAACGCCAGTTAGTCATCTGGATGAAACCTGTAGCAACTGATGAAACGCTAGAGCAAGAACCGGAATCAGAAGAAGATTAAACGCGACGCAAAAAAAACCCTGAAGACCGAGGGGAGCGGTATTCAGGGTGGGCGTCTTAATATCTTCTTGGTGACGCTTAGCCAGTTACGTACTATGACGCTTAGTTTTCCATTTAGTTCAAAATAATTCTATTATTTAACAATTAGTGGGCTTGGTCCCAGTTTTCACCTATCCCGACATCAACAATGAGTGGCACTAAAAGCTGTGCGGCTCCCTCCATAGCTGATTTCACACCAACTACTAACGCATCAACTTGGCTTGCATCTACCTCAAAAATTAATTCATCGTGCACCTGCATAGTCATACGTGCATTAAGGCCACTATTGGCAAGCCACTCATCAACTTTGATCATCGCTCGCTTAATAATATCTGCTGCCGTACCCTGCATCGGCGCATTGATCGCTGTTCTTTCAGAAGCTTGCCGAGCAATGCCGTTACTGGCTTTTATGTCAGGCAGGTACAATCTTCGGCCATAAAGGGTTTCTACATAACCTTGTTGAGCAGCTGTTGCTTTGGTTTGGTCCATATACTCCTGTACCCCAGGATAACGAGAGAAGTAACGCCCAATATAATCTTGGCTCTGGGCACGACTAATACCTAGCTGCTTGGCTAAGCCAAAAGCAGACATGCCATAAATGAGGCCAAAATTAATGGCTTTAGCACTACGCCTTTGATCACTGGTCACTTCTTCAACAGTAACACCAAACACTTCAGCTGCAGTAGCTTTATGCACATCTTGGCCAGCAGCAAAAGCTTTTAATAGGCCTTCATCTTTTGATAAGTGTGCCATAATGCGTAACTCTATCTGAGAGTAATCCGCTGCCACCATCACTTGGCCCTTGGGCACAATAAATGCCTGCCTAATTTGACGACCTTCGCTGCTGCGAATTGGGATATTTTGTAGGTTTGGATCACTAGATGACAATCTCCCTGTTGCAGCCACCGCTTGGTGGTAAGAAGTATGTATACGCCCCGTAGAACGATTAATTTCCAACGGTAGCTTATCGGTATAGGTCGACTTTAGCTTGCTAAGACTACGATACTCTAACAATAACTTAGGTAGCTCATAATCTTGTGCAAGGTCTTGTAACACAGCCTCTGCTGTTGATGGCTTACCTTTGGGCGTTTTTTTAGTCACTGGAATGCCCAGTTTTTCATACAAAATAGCACCTAACTGCTGGGTAGAAGATAAGTTAAACACCTCCCCTGCAAGCTCATAAGCTTCTCGTTCAAGCTCAACCAATCGCTTACCAATAACTTGGCTTTGCTCTCCTAGCACCTTAGCATCCACTAAAGCTCCTGTGCGCTCCATATGTGACAACACGCTTACTAGTGGCTGTTCTATAGTGGCATAAACTTTTGCTAAAGTAGGCTCTAAAGCCAGACATTGAGTAAAATGCTGCGCCAGCCTTAGAGTAATGTCGGCATCTTCAGCAGCATAGGGCCCAGCTTGCTCAATGTCGATTTGGTTAAACGTAAGCTGTTTTGCACCCTTGCCCGCTATATCGGCATATTTAACGGTTTGATAATCTAGGTAATGTAACGCCAACGCATCCATGTTATGTCGACTGGCAGTAGAATTGAGCACATAGGATTGCACCATGCTATCAATAATCTGTGCCTGCCATGCGATGTCATAATTAGCTAATACATTAATGTCATATTTTAAATTTTGTCCACAAATCACTTGCCCGGAATCTTCTAACAAAGGCTTTATAGCGGCAATCAGTTCTGGCCTGCTAATTTGCTCTGGTGCACCTACATAGTCGTGTCCACAAGGCACATAAATAGCTGTGCCCGCGTCGATGCATAGGGAAATTCCTACTAGCTGGGCATCCATATAATTAAGGCTAGTTGTTTCCGTGTCAAAGGCAAACAGCGGCGCGTCTGCGCATGCTTTTAACCACGGCTCAAGCGCCGCCAAAGTGGAGACTGTGGTGTAATTTTTAGTGGTGACGGTAGCTGCAACAGGCTTATTGGGCGTAATCACTGCAGCCTTGGTAGAATCTAACACCTCTTGATTGCTGTGCCCTTGAGTCGCAGCCACAGGCAAGCTACCAGCGGTCACCCCTTCTTGAATTAACACACTAGCCCAAGATCTAAACTCTAGCTCTTCATACAAACCCAGTAGTGCCGCTTGATCTACTGGTTTAGGCGTCATTTGATCTAGCGTTTGTTCAAGCTCTACATCTAGCTTAATGGTAGTGAGCGCTTGAGAAAGAGGTAAAAATTCAAGCGCATTACGCAGCTTCTCGCCGATTTTACCACCAATGTCATGAGCATTTTCCATCAATACCTCTAACGTATCATAGGCTGCTAACCACTTAACTGCAGTCTTGGGCCCAGCTCCTGGGACGCCGGGTATGTTGTCAGCCGTGTCGCCTACAATAGCCAGATAGTCAATAATTTGATCAGGCCTTACGCCAAACTTACCCATCACCCCTTCTTCGTTAAGATAGGTATTAGTCATGGTGTTCACTAATCCAACATGGGGGCTAACTAACTGGGCCATATCCTTATCGCCAGTGGATATGAGCGTATCAATACCTTGCGCAGTGGCTTGTGCTGCTAATGTGCCGATCACATCGTCCGCTTCGACACCTGGAATCACCAGTAGAGGCAGCCCCATGGCCTTAATAATGTTATGTATAGGCTCTATCTGTGGTCGCATATCATCTGGCATTGGCGGCCTATTTGCCTTATATTCTGAATACATTTCATTTCGAAAAGTTGGCCCTTTAGCGTCGAACACCACAACAATATTGGCATTGGCATAATCTTTTGCCAGGCTACGCATCATATTCACTACGCCCTTAATGGCACCTGTAGGCATACCCTTACTGTTATTCAGTGGGGGCATAGCGTGATAAGCCCTAAACAAATAGGAGGAGCCGTCTACCAATACAACAGGCGTGGAAACTTTTGTAGTCATGATGTCTTCTAAACCAATACTTGTGATTACTGATGATGTAAAGAATACCATAATGGAGGCCGCTAAACTTGAATTGAAACGTCTTGCAGCGTACTATTTGCAGCCAAATTATTGATCTCAATTAGCTTTATAAAGTAACCACCTTATGGCCGTATACACCCACCTTAGTAATGCCCAAATTAGCGCTTATCTAGCCCCGTTTAACCTAGGTGCTTTGGTGGATTTTAAGGGCATCAGTGGCGGTATAGAAAATACCAATTATTTTGTCACTACAAAAGTAACAGGGCAGCCACAACAAGACTTTGTACTGACTCTTTTTGAAGATCTAAGCTATGATGATATTCCATATTTCGTTGATTTAACTGATCATTTGGTTGCCAACGACATCACTGTGCCGGCTGCTCTTAGAGATAAAAATGGTACTGCTTTAAACTTATTAGCAGGCAAACCTGCAGTTTTATTTCCTCGTTTTGCAGGCGACCATCTAGCGCGCTCGGAGATTGGGGTAAGTGAGTGTGCCATTATGGGCAAAGAACTAGCGCGTTTGCACTTAGCTGGCCAAAAGTTCGCCACAACCCGCCATAGCCATCGTGGCCAAGCGTGGTGGAGTGAGCTGGGGCCTCGCGCTGCAAAGTGCATTGATGGAGAAGGCGCTACTATGCTGATGATGGCGATTGGGCAATACGAAGCAATGCAGTCCCAGCAGCCAGATTTACCTAAAGGGGTAGTGCATGGCGATTTATTCCACGATAACGCACTCTTTAACCAAGGCCAGTTAAGCGCCACAATAGATCTTTACAATGCCAGCAATGACTACTTATTATTTGATGTGGCTATTACTGTAAATGACTGGTGTATTGCTGCTGATGGCAGTATTGAGCCTGATCTTTACAACGCCTTTTTAGAAGCGTATGCATCGATACGCACCTTTAATGAGGCAGAACACCGCTACTGGAATGCTATGCTAGTTGCTGCCGCTATGCGGTTTTGGTTGTCTCGCCTAGAAACCTTCCATGGCTTAGACGCACATCACCGCGAAGAAGGCGTTACCGTGTTAAAAGATCCTGATGTATTTAGAGATATTTTAAGTCATCGTATGCAACAATTTCAGCTCTTGCCCTCACTACCTTAGTGCCTTTGTGTTAACTGAGTATTCTATAACTCTATGACACGGCCGCAATCTAACATTGCCTGCCCAAGCTTAGCGATATAACTGGTGAGTGAAGTTGAATTGCGGGCTAAAATATCAATTTGAATTCGCTCTACCTCTGGACCTATCACCGCATTGATAAGTTTAGGCTTAGTCTCATGGTCTGTTAAGATACAGGCTACTTTTTGCTCTTTGGCAAGCTTCGCAATAGCCCCCAACGCTTTAGCACCTGGGGGCTGATCGTCTGAGTTAGTGAAACTAGCTAAGTGTTCAAGCCCAAAGTATGACTCGAAGCCATCGATACCATCGTGATACACCAAATAGCCCTGCTTATTTTTTAATAACTGCGATTGATGGCTTTGGATCTGTGTTTTTAAGGCATCCATTTGCTGCTGCCATGCTGAGCTGTCCCATGCTATGCCCATATGCTGGCTCAACGCCAACATACCTTTCAATAAATATTCTGGATTTGTCCATGGGTGCCGCCCATAGCCTAATGGCAAGCCTTCGTGGTTGATAATAAATTGTTTGTTACTGGGGATACGAGACATTACTTTGGCAAGATAAGGTTCAAGCTCAGGCCCAAGCCAAATCACTAACTGGGCTTTTTGGATTCGCATAATGTGACTAGGTTTTAGGCTAAAATCATGAGGCGAACCATTAGCAGGCACAAGAGGTAATAGAGTCTCTTTGGTAATCTCTTTTATGACAAGTGAAAGCGCTTGTGTGCTGGGCAATACAGCCGGCGATGCTGACGCTATAGTGCCCAGGCACGAACATGCAACAAACACGACCGTTTGTATAAGCACGCGAAAAGAAAAAACCATATCAGTCGCCTTTTTTAATTGAGTATTAGGAATTTTTAGGGATGTTATGTTATATTATAACAACTGTCAACTTGCTCGGAACAACACATGCAAGCTACCGCATTTTCACCCCACGACCATAGTCACTGCATAAGCAGCGCCATAGATCATGCTCAAAACCTATGCACTGAGCGTGGCGTAAGGCTCACGCCTGTGCGCCAACGAGTACTTGAGCTAGTATGGCGCAGCCATCAGCCTATTGGAGCCTATGAATTACTGGCAGCATTAGCAAAAGAAGGTTTCAATTCGGCACCACCTACGGTTTACCGCGCTCTTGAGTTTTTAGGTGAGCAAGGCTTACTACATAAATTAGATAGTCTTAACGCCTATGTAGGTTGTTGTAATCCAGATACACCACATCAAGGGCACTTTCTATTATGTGAGGCTTGCAATAAAGCTCAAGAACTAGAAAGCCAATACATTAATTTAGCTTTAAAACTCAGTGCCGATCAGCATGGTTTTGAAATACAGCGCCATACTATCGAGATCATAGGTACCTGTAAAGAGTGCTTGGAAAAACCTAATCTGTTGGAGCCCACCCTATGAATGAGGTGTTACTTAGCGCCAAAGGCTTAGGAGTAAAGCGTAGCAATAGATGGCTTATTAAAGATGTGGATATCTCTCTAGAGGCAGGCCAAATCACTACAGTGATCGGCCCTAACGGCGCAGGTAAATCAACCCTAGTGCGCAGCTTACTAAACTTAATAAAGCCTAGCTGTGGCAATATCGAAGCTGTAAAAGGCTTGCGTATAGGCTACATGCCTCAAAAATTAAAATTAGAAGATACCTTGCCTCTCACAGTAGCAAGATTTTTAGATTTGGGCCATCATAAAATGCACCAGCTTACCCCTGAGCTGTGGCACACTTTGTTGCATGAATGTCGCGCCGAAAAGCTTCTTGATAGGCCCATGCAACAGCTTTCTGGTGGAGAAACACAACGTGTATTACTCCTAAGAGCTGTGCTTAGAAAGCCCCATTTATTGGTATTAGACGAACCCGTTCAGGGTGTCGATGTAACCGGCCAAGTGTCTTTATATAACCTTATTGGCCAGGTGAGAAACATTTTGGGCTGCGGCATCCTTATGGTTTCCCACGACTTGCACCTCGTCATGGCAGCTACAGATCAGGTGATTTGTCTAAACCAGCATATTTGTTGCTCTGGGCATCCTGAGCAAGTAAGCCAGGATCCAGCTTTCACAGATTTATTTGGTCATCAAGGCGCTAGTAATTTAGCCTTATATAACCACCAGCATAACCACCATCACACTAGTCATGGCGAGATCATTGCGGGCGAGCATCACAAGGATTGTAATCATGGCTGATTTTTTATTATGGGCTTGGCTTGGGGGTTTAATGATTGCTGCAATCTCGGGCCCTTTAGGCTCTTTTATGGTGTGGCGAAGAATGGCCTATTTTGGAGACACCCTCGCCCATGCCGCTCTTTTGGGTGTTGCTTTAGGGCTTTTGCTGCACATAAGTATTAGCTTGGCAGTGATTTTGGTGTGTTTGTTATTGGCCCTATTATTGAGCACTTTAATGCACAGACGCATTATTGCAACAGATACTTTGCTGGGAATTTTATCCCACGCAAGTTTATCGCTTGGTTTGGTGAGCCTTAGTATTTTCGATCATGAACCCATTGATTTGATGGGGTTCTTATTTGGAGACTTACTCGCAATAGGACAGCAAGATCTTATGTGGATCGCTTTAGCTTGCTGCGTGGTAATGATTATACTTATATGGATATGGAAGCCCTTATTGTCTATTACGGTCAACGAAGAGTTAGCTCAGGTTGAAGGTATTAATGTAGCGTGGATGCGCACTTTGTTGATGCTGATGGTTGCGGTGGTGATAGCCGTAGCGATGAAAGTAGTGGGAGTTTTATTAATTACCTCACTATTAATTATACCTGCTGCTGCTGCACGTCGATTATCCAATTCACCAGAAACAATGGCCATGCTTGCAAGTTTACTGGGCATGTTATCAGTCACTGGCGGCCTGGCTTTATCCTGGTTTTACGATACACCTGCCGGCCCTTCTGTGGTGTTGATTGCCAGCGCTTTATTCTTTTTGTTGTTTAGTTTTCCACGCTCATTGCGAGCCTTTTGAAATGATTTCAAAAGGCCAAATTAGGTACGCGCCAAAAGCTAAACATATGCGCCAGCTTTGGCTACTTGCTTGGCCGTTAATCATATCTAACATCAGTGTGCCCTTACTAGGCTTGGTAGATGCTGCTGTGATGGGGCATTTAGATCACGCTAGCTATTTAGGCGCAGTGGCCTTGGGTGCTACGTTGTTATCTTTTATTTATTGGGCTTTTGGCTTCTTGCGTATGGGTACAGTAGGCCTTACTGCACAAGCCCACGGTGCTGGTGATCATCAGCGTTTAATGCAGCTATTGCTTATGCCCGGGTTACTTGCTTTAGTCATTGGCTTAGGTATTGTGGCGCTGCAAAGCTGGCTTATTCCTTTGGGTGTGTCACTTATGGGCGCAAGCTTACAAGTGTCTATTTTGGCTGAAGAATACCTTACCATACGCATTTATAGTGCCCCTGCCGTTCTCATCACATACGTCTGTTTAGGTTGGTTGCTGGGTCGTCAAGATAGTCGAAGTCCTTTAATTTTATTGGTAGTAACCAACGTAACTAATATCGGTTTTAACCTGTTGTTTGTAGTTGGTTTTGATATGACTAGCGATGGCGTGGCTTGGGGCAGTTTTTTAGCTGATTATTGCGGTTTAGCATTAGCACTGGTATTGGTGTGGCGTCACCTGATTCGTTTTGATCAAACCATTCATCTAGAATGGCATCTTTTTTCATCTCTAGCTGGGCAGCTAATCCGCCTCAACAGCTATTTATTTGTGCGCACACTAATGCTTCTGTTCGCGTTTGCCTTTATCACTTCACAAAGCGCTCGTATGGGCGATGATGTGTTAGCGGCGAACACGTTACTATTACAATACGTTGCCTTGCTTGCTTACGCTTTGGATGGTTTTGCTTTTGCTATTGAAGCTGCCTGTGGGGAAGCCGTGGGGGCCAAAAAAAGACGGCGGTTTTATCAGCTTTGTAATGCTGCAGCGATTTATTCGGTCTTTGTTGCCATCGCTGCAACGGTGGGATTTTGGTTATTTAGTCATGCCTTTATTAACATGCTCACCACCATCGAAAGTGTGCGAACAATAGCCACCAACAATGCCTTTTGGGTGATGTGGGTGCCAATAATTAGTGTATGGAGCTATTTATTTGATGGCATTTTTGTAGGCACCACCCAAGTTCAAGCCATGTTTTACTCAGTGCTAGCAAGCCTATGCACTCTTTTACCCCTTTGGCATCTGCTGGAGCCGTGGGGGAACCAAGGTTTGTGGTGGGCGTTTTTAGGTTTTTGTGGCGTTAGGGCGATAGTAGCCTTAGCGGGTTACCTTTGGCTAAGCCATAAACAGAGCTGGTTTATCGCCCACTAACACAATCGTTAAAGCAGTTTAAGAATTTGTGGCTCAACTTCTTGCACAGCGCTAGTACTTTTTTCGCTAACCCTAGTGCTCATTTCTTGACGTGTTGCAGCGCTTTGGCCAATACGTTCTTCATGGCCACAGGTAACACAGTCTCTGAGCTGCTCATCTATGTCACCTTCTTCAGGGATATAAATACGCACACTATCTTGTGCACCACACTTAGGGCACACAATGCCTGCAATATATCTAACTTTCATTATTAGCTCCCTGAGTTACTTTATTAGCCAAACCCTTATGGCGCATTAGAGCATGCACATTGGGCTTGCGCCCCATAAACTGGACAAATAAGTCCATTGCATCACGGCTTCCACCTTGGCCTGTGATCTCTTTCCAAAGTGCAGCACCGGTGCTGGGGTTAAATATACCCTCTTCTTCAAAGCGGCTAAAGACATCAGCCGCCAACACTTCGGCCCATAAATAACTGTAGTATCCAGAAGCATAACCCCCTGCAAAAATGTGCGCGAAACCATGTTGAAAACGATTCCATGCTGGTGCTTTTATTACCGAAACCTCTTCTCTAACTTGGTCTAATACCGCTTGCACAGACTGAGGCGCATCTTGGTTGTAGTTCATGTGTAAGCGCAAATCAAACAAGGCAAATTCTAGCTGGCGCATGACAAACATACCTGATTGAAAGTTTTTGGCCGCTAACATTTTTTGTAACATTTCTTCTGGTAAAGTTGCGTTTGTTTGATAATGCTTAGCAAACAAACGCAGTGACTCCTCCTGCCAACACCAATTTTCTAAAAATTGGCTGGGCAGCTCTACAGCATCCCATGCCACACCGTTAATACCGGCAACCCCTGCAACATCAATATTAGTCATCATGTGGTGCAACCCGTGGCCAAATTCATGAAACAAGGTCGTCACTTCACCATGGGTGAGTAAGACGGGTGTATCCCCTACTTGGGGGGCAAAATTACACACTAAATAAGCTACAGGCAGCTGAAGCTGGCCGCTTGCTTTAATCTGACGGTTACGGCACTCATCCATCCACGCGCCACCACGCTTTTGGTCACGCGCAAAGAGATCGAAATAAAAATACCCTATGGCTTTACCTAAGTAAGCTACTTGATAAAAACTAACATCTTCATGCCAAGTACTAACCCCTTGAACTTGTGTCACTTGGATTCCATAAATACGCTTTACTACATCAAAAAGCCCACTTTGCACCTGTGGTAATGCAAAATAAGGCTTTAGCTGTTCTTGAGATAAGTCATAACGCTTTTGACGCAGCTTTTCGCTGTAATAAGCTATATCCCATGCTGCTAATGGCGAAGGGCCACCTTGATCAGTTGCAAACTCTTGTAGCTGCGCCATGTCTATTTGCGCTTGTGGTTTACACGCTTTAGCTAGATCTAATAAAAAATCTTCAACTGCACGTCCAGAATCTGCCATCTTGGTTGCTACAGAATAATCTGAGTAGTGATCAAAGCCCACTAAGCATGCCATTTTGTGTCGTAAGCCCACCAGCTCTTCCATCACCTGAGTATTATCAAACTTCCCTCCATGTGGACCTTGATCTGAGGCTCGAGTGTTGAAGGCTTGGTATATTTCTTGTCGTAGCTGTGTATGCGCAGCAAAGGTCATTACCGCGTGATAACACGAAAAATCTAGCTTCAGTAAATACCCTTCTAAATTCTTAGATTTGGCATTTTCTTTTGCCTGTTTCAAAGCAGAGTCGGGTAGCCCGAGGACGTCGTCACTATCTGTTACGTGTTTACTCCAAGCCTGTGTGGCATCCATAAGATTATTTGAAAAGCGTGTAGAGAGTTCTGCCATTTGTTGTTTTAGTTGACCATACTCTATTTTCTTTTGTGGACTTAAACCCACCCCAGACAGTTGAAAGTCTTTAATTTGGAGCTTAACAAATTGCTGCTGAGGCTGACTTAAATGGCCAAACTCTTGGCTATCTAACAATTCGACAAAAGCCAAATACAAGGCTTTGTTTTGTCCCATTTGTGTAGCATAGGCTGTCAATTTTGGCAGACACTCATCAAAGGCAGCCCTTACATCATCCTTATTGCTCACGCCATGTAAATGACTCAGTGGACCCCAAAGCCGATCAAGCTCATCGCCTAACTGTTCTAATGTGGGCACAAGTTGCTCATAGCTCAAGCTTTTAGTGTTCAGTAGGTTGTCAATTTCGTGTTGGTTATGTGCCAGCTGTTTGTCCAGCTTGGCTGCCAGTTGCGCTGGAGCGATGGAAGAAAAATCTGGCAGTAGCAATACATCTTGTAAATCATTTGTTACACAAAGGGCGGTCATAGCATCTCATCGATTGTTTTGTATCTTAGTGGGGTTATAATAGTGCCTCTTTAGGCAATACCCAACGTTTTGCTGCAAATTAGGAACAACAATGTCAATTCGACCCCTAAAACACGCCACACCAAAGATTGATCCCACTGCATTTGCAGATCAGCAGTGTATTATCATCGGCGACGTTCACATTGGTGCCGATTCATCGATCTGGCCATACAGTGTAGTGCGTGGGGATGTGAATCACATTCGTATTGGCCACTCCACTAGCATACAAGACGGATCCATCTTACATGTCACCCACAAAAGCGCTCACAACCCACAAGGTTACCCGTTGATCATTGGAGATCAAGTGACCGTAGGGCATCGCGCTATTTTACACGGCTGTACCATTGGTGATCGTGTTTTAGTAGGCATGGGCAGCACCGTAATGGACAATGTGGTAGTAGGTAATGATGTTATGATTGCCGCCAACAGTTTAGTAACACCAGGTAAGCAACTTGCCAGTGGCTTTTTGTACGCCGGCAGCCCAGCTCGGCAGAAGCGCCCTCTTACAGAAAAAGAGCTGGCAAGCTTGACCTACATGGCTAATAACTATGTGACCTTAAAAAACCAGTATCTAGCACAGGAAAACCGATGAGCAACCCATATAATAAAGATTACCCTATCTCTTGGGAAGAATTGCACCGCAATGCCCGCGCACTGGCTTGGCGCTTGTTAGATCAAGGCCCATGGAAAGGCATTATTGCGATTACTCGAGGTGGTTTGGTGCCGGCTGCAATTATTGCCCGCGAATTGGACATTCGCTTGATTGACACTATTTGCATTTCTAGTTACGGCCAACTTGAAGCTGGCGTAGAAGCTAGCAAACAAGGGCAGCTCAAGTTACTCAAAGGGTTTGAAGGTGACGGTGATGGTTTTTTGTTAATAGATGACCTAGTAGATACAGGTAAAACCGCTGCTGCGGTTCGTCAAATGGTGCCTAAAGCTACATTCGCTACTGTTTACGCAAAGCCTGCCGGAAAGGCTGAAGTTGACTTGTATATTACCGAAGTAAGCCAAGATACTTGGATTCGTTTCCCGTGGGATATGGCGCAAAGTTTTGCAACCCCCATCGCAGACATTCAATCGTAGAACTGGTGCTTAGCCAAAGGGAATCGGCGTGACACAATTTTTATATTTATCCACGGTGCTTATATGGGGTACCACTTGGATTGCAATTCACTGGCAGCTTGGCGAAGTTGCTGTGCTTGTCTCAGTGTTTTATCGCTTTGCTTTAGCCTCCATTTTAATGATGTTTTTAGTGCTTGTTAGTGGCCGACTACAAGCCACCACCCGACAAGATCATGCATTTATGGTATTGCAGGGCATGTGTTTGTTTTCCTTAAACTTTGTGTGCTTTTATACAGCCGGTTTAGCCATATCCAGTGGTTTACTTTCTGTTATATTTTCCTCTGCTACCTTGTTTAATGCTTTAAACAATCGCATTTTTTGGAAAGAAAGGCCAACCCGCTCAGTGTTTGGAGCAGGAGCGCTAGGAATTATTGGCCTAAGCTTAATGTTTTGGCCAGAGTTAGTAAAAGATGCTGATAAAGGAGTCGACCTAGCCAGCATAGGGTTTGCTTTTCTAGGGACGTTTTTGTTTTCACTGGGCAACATGATTTCAGTAAGGCACAATAAAAAGGGCTTAAAACCTCTTACTGGCAGCGCTTACGCTATGGTTTATGGCGCTGGTTTTTTAGCTATGTTATTGGTTATCACCGCTACCCCATTATCTTGGGATCCACGCCCTCAATACGTTGGCAGCTTATTTTACTTATCCATTATTGGCACAGTAGCTGGGTTCACCGCCTACCTATCACTTATTGGGCGTATCGGTGCTAACAAAGCAGCCTATGCCACCGTTATGTTTCCAGTCGTTGCATTAGCGTTATCTACTGTGTTTGAAGGATACCTATGGAGCCTAAGTAGTGTGACCGGTTTAGTGCTTGTATTGCTAGGCAATGGCCTTATTTTAGGTATAAAGCTACCTTTTATGGGGCCCACAAAAACGTCAGTCTAGCTTGCATTAAGCGCTACTGTTAGCGCGTAATATCAAATTTATTCTTTAACGGATGGTTTAGAAAAAAGCCTGCCCAGCTCCTCGTCTGCAATTTGCTGATCAGCAAACTTAAATGTACCTTTTTCCAACATTTCCTTAGCGGCACTTTTAACAAGTGCAAATGTAGCTCTAGCCAATGAGCCCCCAATGCTAATACGCGTCACCCCTGCATCTTTGAGCTGGGCAAGTGAAATAGGTGTGCCCGATAAACCCATCACTACGTTTATGGGACCATTCACTTCTTTTACCAACTCTTTAATCATGGCTATATTACTGATGCCTGGAACAAACAGGCAATCTGCCCCTGCTTCTTGGTATCGATTTACCCGATTAACTGATTCTGCAAATGCATTCGGGTGACCTGTGAGAAAGCACTCCGCCCTTGCGGTCAGTATAAACGCAGTATTAGAATCAGCTATCGCTGCCTTGGCGCTACGTATACGCTCTACTGCTAAGTCAATGCTATACAGTGGCTTATCTTTGTTGCCAGAGTAGTCCTCAATGCTTGCACCAACCACTCCTGTGGCGACGATTTTTTGCATATTCTCGAACACAGATTCAGGTGTATCTCCATAACCATTTTCTGCATCCATACTGACTGGAATTCTCACCACTTTAGCAATACGGCGCGTTTCAACTAACGCCGTATGAAAGGATAGTCTACCCGCGTAATCAGGCAATGCGTGACTGTATGCGACACCTGCACTAGTTGTCGCGATGGCTTCAAAACCAGCCTCTTCAAGCATGACTGCACTACCTGCATTCCAGGCATTGGCCATGATGAAAGTTTCCCCAAGGGTATGGAGTTGTTTAAATTTGGTCGCTTTATCGATCATCACTGTTCCAAAAATTAGGCCTGCATTTACAACATCAAAAGTGGTTTAAAGAAAAGTCACATCAAGTTAGCATCGAGCCACTTATACATTACCATAGCATCTATGAACCCTTGATTGGGGTGAGCAAAGGCTTTTGGTAAGCGGCCAACCTCACTAAATCCTAACTTCTGCCACAGGGAAATGGCTGAAGTATTACTGGTTGCTACAAAATTAAACTGCATGGCTTTATAACCCATAAGGGTGGCCTGTTTCTGTGAATGCTCACACATCAAGGTGGCTACCCCTGTGCCTCTTGCTGCAGGGGCCACCATATAACCGCAATTGCAAACGTGGTCTCCTGGGCCTGCTTGATTAGTCTTAATAAAATAAGTGCCTACAATCACCCCTTCTATTTCAGCCACATACGTTTTTTTAGGTGAGACTAACCATATTGTTCGAGCTTGGTCTTTGCTAGTTTGGCGAGCATAAGCGTATGTGTCACCGGCTGCCACAATATGCTGAAAGATAGGCCAAATAGCTTCAAAATCATCGCCGGAGGCTTGTCGGATGTTCATGGTGTCGAATCCTAGGCTAAATAGGGCTTGGTTTAGGGTTATTGAAGAAGTTTACACCTGTGGCTTTCGCCAGAACAATTATAAAGGTAAAATTAAAGTGAATTCTTCTACTGGACAGATACCATGGGCAGAGCCTACCAAAACAAAAAGTTAGACATAGCCAAAACATCTGACGCTAAAGCTAAGGTTTATAGCAAGTATGGACGCGAGATTTACGTTTGTGCAAAAGCAGGTGGTGTAGAGCCAGATGGCAATTTAGCGCTTCGCACACTTATTGATAAAGCCAAAAAAGATCAGGTGCCAAGCCATGTGATCGATAAAGCCTTAGAAAAAGCCAAAGGTAGTGGCGGTGAAGACTATTCTACCGCACGTTATGAAGGCTATGGGCCTGGCAGCTCTATGGTGATTGTGGATTGCCTTACAGATAACCCTAATCGCACTTTTGGCGATGTGCGCCTGTGTTTCACTAAGACTAAATGCAAAATTGGCACCTCCGGTAGTGTAGGTCACATGTTTGATCATAGTGCTATTTTTGTATTTGCCGGTGATGACGAAGATGCGGTACTAGAAGCGCTAATGGAAGCCGACGTCGATGTGACTGATGTTGAATGTGAGGATGGTAAGACCACTGTTTTTGCGCCTAACACTGAATATAACAAGGCAAAACAAGCGCTTATTGACACATTGGGTAATGATAAGGGTGAGTTTGACTTTGAAGTCGATGAGATTCAATTCATCCCTCAAAACACTAGCCCTGTCACAGGCGATGATGCGGTTATGTTTGAAACCTTTATGGACATGCTAAACGACCTTGATGACGTTCAGAATATTTATCATAACGCCGAACTTAGCTAAACTTACCTAAGCTCAGGCTATCTCAATCTTTATGTAATGCTGCCGTCACCGCACTTTGAGCGTGAATGGCAGTAGTGTCATAAAGCGTTACAGGGGTGTCTGTGTGCTGCACCAACAATGCAATTTCTGTGCAACCTAAAATAACCGCTTGAGCACCTTGGTCATAAAGACTTTGGATGACATCCACATAATACTGTTTAGATTGTGTATTGATTTGTCCTAGACAAAGTTCTTGGTAAATAATCTCATGAACCTTTTGCTGTTGCTCAACATTAGGGGTGATGACCTCTATGCCAAAGCTTCGTGTGAGCCGCCCTTTGTAAAAATCTTGCTGCATGGTGAATGCTGTGCCAAGCAGGCCCACTTTAGTGATGCCATCTTCTAGTAATTGCACAGCCGTAGCGTCGGCTATGTGCACTAGTGGGATATTCACTGCCGCTTGAACCTCTGCCGCAACTTTATGCATGGTATTAGTGCATATCAATAAAAGCTCAGCACCGCCAGCTTCTACTGCTTGGGCAGCTTTGGCCAAGATTTTGGCAGTTTCTTGCCATTTTCCTTGATGCTGTAGCTGCTCTATTTCATGAAAATCCACACTATATAAGCAAATTTTTGCGCTATGCAACCCTCCTAAGGTTTGTTTCACCCCTTGATTAATAGCGCTGTAATAAAGACTGGTGGATTCCCAACTCATGCCACCTATTAAGCCAATGGTTTTCATAGTTCAATGCTCCAGCATGCTTACTTTACTGCGGCAGTTAAATAGCTAAGATTTCAATTCTCTTCTCAAAGTTAACAACACCTCATCTGTTGGAGGCAATACACCACGCCATAGATTAAAGGATTGGGCCGCTTGCTCCACAAGCATGCCTAAACCGTCATCTGCTTGCTGTGCCCCTTGATTGAGTGCCCATTCATTAAACACTGTAGTTTGGGCACTATACATCATATCGTAGCAGCGACTAGTGTTGGTGATTAAACCTTGTGGTAGTGGCGGTATGTCACCAGCCAAACTGGCAGACGTTCCATTAATAATCCAATCAAAGGGGCCCTTCAGCTGCGCCATAGGGGTAGCTTGTATAGGCCCTGTATCTGTAAATAACGCGGCTAAATCGCAAGCTTTACTATAGGTGCGGTTGGCAATGACCACCTGTGTTGGAAATTGCGCCAAAACAGGTTGTAACACACCTCTGACCGCACCACCTGCGCCTAATATCAAGATGCGCTTAGCCGCTAACTGACCCTTGAGATTATGACAGATATCCCTCACCAACCCCATGCCATCAGTGTTTTCAGCGACTAGCTGTCCTTGGGCATTTAGATACAGGGTATTAGCCGCTTCAGCCTTTTTAGCAGCAGCGCTAAGCACTTGCGCCATAGCAAAGGCACGTTGTTTAAATGGCACAGTAATGTTTAGACCTTTGCCGCCTTTGGCAAAAAAGTCTTTAACTGTCTCTTCAAACTCACCGTCCTTTACTAATTGCGCCTGGTAATTGATGTGTTGATCGGTAGCTTGTGCAAATGCTTTATGGATATTTGGCGATTTGCTTTGATGTATAGGGTTACCAAACACGCGATATTGATCTATGGCAGTATCAGTAGACATAACCTACTCCAACCAATCTTTAGCGGGTAAAAAATCTCGTCCAAGTACTGCTTCTTCTGAGTTTTCATCAATTTGGTAATCATAGCTCCAGCGCACTTCGCTAGGTAATGACATGAGTATAGACTCGGTACGTCCTCCTGTTTGTAACCCAAACAAAGTGCCTCGATCATAAACTAAATTAAATTCCACATAGCGGCCACGGCGGTGTAGCTGAAAATCTCTTTGCCGCTCGCCATAGGGTGTATCCTTGCGGCGCTCAATAATTGGGCCATACGCTTTAAGATAGCTATCTCCTATGCTTTGCATAATGGCGAAGGCGGTTTCAAAATCAGGATCATTAAGATCGTCAAAAAATAACCCCCCAATACCCCGGGCTTCTTCACGATGAGGAATATAAAAATATTCATCGCACCAGTTTTTTAAACGTGGGTATAACGCTTCGCCAAATGGATCACACGCAGCTTTAGCCGTGGCATGCCAATGCTGGCAGTCCTCATGATTGCCATAATATGGGGTTAAGTCATACCCTCCTCCAAACCACCAAACTGGATCTTCACCTTCTTTTTCTGCTACAAAAAACCGCACATTGGCATGGGAAGTAGGTGCGTATGGGTTTCGAGGATGGATCACCAGCGACACGCCCATAGCTTGAAAGCTTCTCCCTGCAAGCTCTGGTCGATGTGCTGTAGCAGATGCAGGCATTGATTCGCCCATAACGTGAGAGAAGTTAACTCCACCTTTCTCGATCACACTACCCCCTGCTAATACTCGGCTAATGCCTCCACCACCTGCTTCGCGCTGCCACTGGTCAGCAATAAATTGAGCACCACCATCAAGTTCTTGTAAGGCATCACATATAGTTTGCTGTAAACCAAGAAGGTATGTTTTTACTGCATTGATATCAACGTTGGACACTCAAAATTCCTTAACTGTTAGTTTATGCTGGGCGAATCACTTGTCCTGAAACTAAATCTTTTACCTGACTGGGTTGCTTACTTTGGCCTAAATCGCCGCTCACCACATAGTCAATCTGACGGTCAAAAGTCTGGGTCACTTGCAGCTGTGTTCTGGCTGGCTCACATCCAGCCAAATTAGCAGAGGTAGAGACTACTAAACCATTAAACTCATCACACAAACCCAAAACAGTGGGATGAGACGAAACCCTTATAGCAACGCTTTGATATTGGCCCTTTATCCACTGAGGCACCCATCCTTTTGGATCTGGTATCAACCACGTGGTTGGCCCTGGCCAAGATAACTTTAACTGTTCAATTTGTAAGCTAGTTAGCTCACCCAGTAAAGGCTCAAATTGACTCCACTGGGACGCTACCAAGATGAGACCTTTGTGCATGGGCCGCTGTTTTAATTTAAGTATTTTCTCCACGGCTGACTCATTCCATGGATCACAGCCTAAGCCCCAAACAGCCTCAGTTGGGTAAGCAATAACGCCTCCCGCGATTAAGGCCTGCGTAGCACACTGTAAATGTAAATTGCTGGGTCGCATAATTTTCCTAAGCCATAATTTCCTAAAAAGTGCCTAAAACACTTTTTCATAACCACTACCTGTGAGACGCACAAGGCCAAGTAACTCTAACTCTACCAATTGAGCAGCAACAACATTATAGGGCTGAGCCAATTGAGTGCACAGTATATCAACTGGTAATGGATCATAGCCAAAAACTCGCATCAATATTTGCAATTCTTGTGTAATATCTGCGTAATCTTCTTTGTTAGGTGATTCTGTAGGCTGATAACGCGCCACTAGCGGCTGTAATTGAGGAGCGAGCTCTGCCAGAATTTGTTGTGGCTGATCTACTAATAAGGCTCCGTTGCGTATCAACTGATGACAACCTTGCGCCTGTATATTATGTACGCTTGAAGGGATAGCAAACACCTCTCGACCTTGTTCTAAGGCTGTTTTAGCAGTAATCAATGAACCACTTCGAAGGGCTGCTTCTACTACTAACACCCCCAAACTTAAGCCACTGATGATACGGTTTCGTTCAGGAAAACGATAAGCTAATGGTTTAGCCATTAGCGGCCAGGGCGACACTAAGAGTCCTGCGCCAGCTAGTATTCGTTGTGCTAATGGCTGATGCTTTGCAGGATATATGTGGCCTAAACCTGAGCCAAGCACCGCAATAGTATCAGCTTGTGCATCTAGAGCTCCTTGATGGCACGCCCCGTCAATACCCAGCGCTAGCCCACTAACAATAGTTAAACCGCTAGCGCCAAGGTTGCCCGCAAAGGTTTTGGCTAAAGCCATGCCATTGGGTGTTGCTTTTCGAGCGCCAACCATCGCTATACTTGGCTCATTTAATAGACTTGAGCGCCCCTGTATCCATAAAAAAGCAGGGGGTTGGTGGATCTCTTTTAGGGCATCGGGGTAATTAATATCATCATACAATAATAACAAAGCGTTATTATTTTCTATCCATTGCAACTGCGAAGCTAGGCTAACCGTGATTTTTTGAGAAGTTATATTAGCTAAATGTTGGCATTGTCTAGGGTTCAAAATAGCGGCTATTGCATCAGACTTTTGGTGCTCTAAAATAGCCGCACCATTACTGTAGCATTGTGCAAGCTTACTACTTTGCTTAAAGGTTAAGTTCAGTTCACTCAGAGCTAGCCAAGCTAAATGATGATCATCCATAATCATTCCATTACTAAAGACAGTTAGTGTTATAATTATAGTTAACAAACTTAATTTTGCGCGCATAAGCCTTAGGTTTATTGCACTAACCCGTAACGAATACAGAATCCCATGGCATTATTACCTATCTTAGAATTTCCAGATCCACGTTTACGCAAGATTGCAGTAGATGTGGTTAACATTAATGACGAGGTTCGAACCCTTGCTAAAGACATGCTAGAAACTATGTACGATGCTCCAGGCATAGGTTTAGCGGCATCACAAGTCAATGTGCATCAGCGCATTATAGTGATTGATGTGAGTGAAGATGGCGACAAGCCGCGCGTACTCATTAACCCTACATGGGAGCCATTAGGCGAAGATAAGCAAAGCTATCAAGAGGGCTGTCTTTCTGTACCTGAATTTTATGACGACATAGAACGTTATAGCCAGATACAGCTGAGTGCATTTGATGAAAATGGCGAAGCCATTTCTGAACAAGCAGAAGGTTTATTTGCGATATGCATTCAACACGAGCTAGATCATCTTAATGGTAAGCTTTTTGTGGATTATCTTTCTCGCCTAAAACGTGAGCGCATTCGTAAAAAGCTTGAAAAGAAGCATCGCGATGACATAAAAGATGCCTTATATGAAGCCCAAGCAAAAGCTAAAATGGACGCCCAAGCGTGAGCCAAAAGGGTTTAAGAATTATCTTTGCGGGCACTCCAGATTTTGCCGCCCAACACTTGCAAGCACTACTTGATAGCCCACACAAAGTGGTTAGTGTTTATAGCCAACCAGACCGTCCTTCTGGTCGTGGCCGCAAACTCACTGCAAGCCCAGTAAAAGCTCTAGCGCTTGAGCATGGTATTGAAGTACAGCAACCATTAAGCCTTAAAGACGCGCACGCGCAAAATACGCTGGCGGCCTATAAAGCTGACATTATGGTGGTAGTAGCTTATGGTTTACTGCTTCCTCAAACCGTTTTAGACACCCCTAACTTAGGGTGTATTAATGTACATGGCTCTTTATTACCCCGTTGGCGAGGTGCTGCTCCCATTCAGCGGGCGATTTTAGCAGGTGATGCCAGCTCTGGCGTTACTGTTATGCAAATGGAAGCTGGTTTGGATACCGGGCCTATGTTGCTTAAATCACAAATTCCTATCAGCGAAATAGATACCAGTGCTAGCTTATACGACACTTTGTCAGTCTTAGGTTGCAGTAGCCTTATTACTGCTTTAGCTGGCCTACAAGATGGTAGCCTGGTGCCACAGGTTCAAAATGATGCTAAGGCAAACTATGCCAATAAGCTCACTAAAGCTGAAGGCGTTATTGATTGGCACCAAAGTGCACAACAAATTAGCCTACAGGTGCGCGGCCTTAACCCATGGCCTGTGGCCTATAGTGACTGGCAAGAGCAGCGTTTACGTATTTGGATGGCTCATGCTGTAGAAACCCATAGCAAACAACCTGCAGGTACGCTAGTTGCAATAGATAAAACTGGCATAGAAGTGGCTTGTGGCTCCTCTCACCTTAAAATCACTCAGTTACAATGGCCTGGTGGAAAAGCCCTAAGCCAAAGTGAACTGATGAACCTAAAACAAAAAATGACCCTAGGCGAAACGTTTACTTGCCTTGCGGTGGAAAAATAGCCATGGCAAACCCCCGTTTACTAGCAGCCCAAGCCCTGACCTCAGTGCTGGAACACAAAGGCTCTCTCGCCTCTAGCTTACCCAAAGCTTTAGAAGCTGCCGAACACGGCGATCGTGCTCTTATACAGCAGCTATGTTATGGCACCTGTAGGCATTTCCCGCAGCTTGAACTAATAGCACAACAGCTATTACACAAACCCATGAAGGCTCAAGACCAAGATATTTATGCTTTGATCCTTATGGGTTTATATCAAATTAAAGCTATGCGCACCCCAGACTATGCAGCGGTAGATGCCACTGTGCAGGCCGCTAAAGCTAGCGGTAAACGTTGGGCAGATAAACTAATCAATGGTGTGTTGCGCTCTTATATACGCGGGGGCTCAGACTTAGCAGAAGTATTAAATGAGCATGATGCCTATCGCTATAACCACCCACAGTGGCTGATTTCAAAACTTAGTAATCACTGGCCTGACCATTGGCAAGACATTTTAGCAGCTAATGATCCACAAGGAGCTCTCACCTTACGTGTTAATACTCGAAAAATTAGCCGTGAGGATTACTTAGAAGCTTTGGCGCAAGCTGGCCACCCTGCCAGTGTCTGCCAATATAGTCATGTTGGCGTGCAATTGGAAAAACCTAGCGATGTTATCCAATTACCAGGCTTTGAAGAAGGCTGGTTTAGTGTGCAGGATGAAGCCCCACAATTGTGCACACAATTACTAGAATTAGAGCCTGGACAACGCATATTAGATGCGTGCGCTGCCCCTGGGGGTAAAACTTGCCACTTACTTGAAGCCCAAGATGTAACTGTGGTGGCTGTAGAGTTAGAAGAAAGGCGTATCGGCCGTATGAAAGATAACTTATTTCGTATGGACTTACAGGCGCAGATTATTTGTGCAGATGCCAGTGAACCAGATCAATGGTGGGATGGCCAGCTCTTTGATCGCATTTTGCTTGACGCACCTTGCTCTGCTACAGGAGTCATTCGGCGCAACCCTGACATCAAAATGTTACGTTCAAACGAAGACATTTTGGAGCTAGCCCAACTGCAGCTAAAGCTGCTCAATAATTTGTGGCATTTATTGAAACCAGGCGGTTATTTATTATATGCCACTTGCTCGGTTTTACGCCAAGAAAACGATCGTCTTGTGACCCGTTTTTTAAAGCAGCAACCACAAGCCCAGCATTGCACCATTGATGCAGATTGGGGCATGGAACTAGACATAGGTCGCCAGCTATTCCCTAACCCAGCAAGCCACGACGGTTTTTACTATGCCAAACTCCAAAAAGCACTTTAATAGTTGCAAAAATAGGGGACTATTGTGCCATGTGTTCTGCTATTATGAAGGCCATCAACCGCTTTTGAGGCATTTTGTTCTAGTATGAAAATCATCATTCTTGGTGCTGGTCAGGTAGGCCGTACCCTTGCAGAAAACTTGGCCAACGAAGCCAATGATGTAACTATGGTGGACCAAAACGCCGGCCACTTAAAAGACTTACAAGATCGCCTTGATATTCGTACTGTTCGTGGGCATGCTTCACTGCCTAGCATTCTGGCTAGCGCCGGCGCCGAAGACGCTGACATGCTAGTGGCTGTAACCAATAGTGACGAAGTCAACATGGTGGCCTGTCAGATAGCTAAAACGATGTTTCAAACGCCTACTATTATTAGTCGTATTCGCGAACATCAGTATTTATTGGAACGCGAAGCTTTATTTAAGGAAGAGCCTCGCGCCTTTCCCATAGACGTCATTATTAGTCCAGAAAAATTAGTTACCGCCCACGTTCAACGCCTCATAGAAAATCCAACAGCCCTACAAGTATTAGATTTTGCCAAAGGCAAGGTGCAGCTTGTAGCAGTAACAGCTCGCCATGGCGGCCCATTAGTAGGCAACCCCGTATCTGACTTACGTCACCACATGCCTAACGTTCACACTCGAGTTGCCGCTATTTTCCGTAATGACAAAGCCATCGTCCCGTCTGGTAAAACCCGCATTCATGTGGATGATGAGGTGTTTTTTATTGCAGCTAAAGCCGACATTAGCAAGGTAATGAGCGAATTACGTCACTTAGAGAAGCCCTATAAACGCATCATGATCGCAGGGGGCGGCAATATAGGGGCAAGGTTGGCTCGGAACTTAGGCAAAAACTTTAGAGTTAAGGTGATTGAGCGCGGGTTAGAACGCTGTGAGCACTTGGCCGATATATTAGATGATGTCATCGTCCTCCATGGTAGTGCTTCTGATAGAGACCTTTTAATAGAAGAAAATATTGAATCTACAGATGTATTTTGTGCCTTAACAAATGATGATGAAGCCAATATTATGGCTTCTATGTTGGCTAAACGTTTGGGTGTGCGCACAGTAATGACCTTGATCAGCAACCCTGCGTATGTCGACCTCATAGAAGATGGCACCATCGATATTGCCATCTCACCTCAACAAACCACTATTAGTAGCCTGCTGACCCATGTTCGCCGTGGGGATATTGTCAATGTTCACTCCCTAAGGCGAGGCGCTGCTGAAGCTCTTGAAGTAGTTGCACATGGCGACTCAAAGACGTCCAAAGTAGTAGGACGCTGTGTGGCTGATATCCCCTTACCACAAGGCACTAGCTTTGGCGCTATTGTTCGTGGTGAAGAGGTGCTTATTGCACACCACGATACTGTCATCGCTAATGACGACCATTGCATCTTGTTCTTAACAGATAGGCACATGATCAATGAAGTTGAGCGATTATTTGCCGTGACTATTGGATTCTTTTAGGCCTTAATATGCACTTTCGGGTTACTTTAAAAATTATTGGTATGCTGCTAATGGCTTTTAGCGCATCCATGCTGCCATCACTAATCATCGCCCTTAGTACTAATGGTGATGGGGCTGGATGGGCTTTTGGTATGTCTTTTGTCATTACCTTCAGTGCTGGGTTTTTGCTATGGCTGCCATATTCAAAACATAACAAGGAGTTACGCACCAGAGATGGCTTTGTCATTGTAGTAATGTTTTGGTCAATTCTAGGTCTTTTTGGGGCCCTTCCTTTCCATTTTTCAGAACCCTTGTCTACACTCAATCCAGATTGGAAATATGTTGACGCTCTTTTTGAATCCCTTTCTGGACTTACCACCACAGGTGCCACAGTCATTACCCAGCTTGATGATTTGCCTAAATCATTATTATTTTATCGCCAGTTTTTACAGTGGTTTGGCGGTATGGGAATTATCGTATTAGCCGTCGCCATTTTACCTATGTTGGGTATTGGCGGTGCACAGCTATACCGTGCTGAAACCCCAGGGCCAGTTAAAGATTCTAAACTCACACCAAGAATTACAGAAACGGCAAAACAACTTTGGTTTATCTACTTAACTCTTACTGTCACTTGCGCCTTGGCCTATTGGTTTGCAGGCATGAGTGCCTTTGATGCTATAACCCATAGTTTTTCCACTGTCGCCATAGGTGGGTTTTCTACTCATGATGCTAGCTTGGGCTATTTTAATAGCGCAGCGATAGAAACCATCGCTATCATTTTTATGTTGCTAGCTGCAGTTAATTTTGCTCTTCACTTTCACACCGCGCGCACCATTAGGCAAAAACACTATAAAGCCAGCTTACTGCACTATTGGAAGGATGAAGAGCTGCGCTTTTTTCTAAGCGTTATTTTAACTATTTGCCTCATCACCGTGGGCACCTTGTGGTTGACCAATAATATGAGCTTTAACGACAGCTTCAGACAAGGCGTGTTTGAAGTGGTTTCTATTGCTACAACCACAGGATTTGCCACAGCAGATTTTGCTCAGTGGCCAGCCATGCTCTCGTTCCTTTTGTTTACCGCAGCTTTCATGGGAGGCTGTGCAGGTTCTACCGCAGGGGGTTTAAAAGTAGTCCGTGTGCTGATATTACTCAAACAAGGTATGCGAGAAATACAAAGACTCATTCATCCTAACGCTATTATTCACGTAAAGTTAGGCTCTAACCCGATCCCAGATCGGGTAGCAGAGGCCGTGTGGGGATTTTTTTCCGTATACACATTCGTGTTCATTGTGATGATGATTGCTCTTTTAGCTACTGGCCTAGACCAGGTTACTGCTTGGTCTGCCGTAGGGGCTACTCTCAACAACCTTGGCCCAGGCTTAGGTGACGTAGCGGTAAACTATGGTGGCATTAACGAAGCGGCAAAGTGGATTCTGTGTTTTTCTATGCTTTTGGGCCGCTTAGAAGTCTTTACCTTATTAGTACTATTCACACCTATGTTTTGGCGTGACTAAAGTTCTGTATTTCTAGGTTTTTTCACAAGCTATCAACAGACTTATCCACAGGAGTATACAATCGTGCCAGAGCGTTGGAACCAACGTTATTCAATACCCTTCGTGCTACCAAGAGTAAGTTATGGCCTACAAAGATATGCTCACTTATTACCCACCAATGGCACCGCGCTGGACTTAGCTTGTGGCTTAGGCCAAAATTCTATATTTCTTATAAAACAAGGGCTTACGACTCATAGCTGGGATTACTCATCCGTAGCTCTAGAGCAAATGCAACGCTACTGTGACACACAAAAAATTGTGGTAAATCAACAGTGTATAGACCTTATAACGCAGCCGTGGCCCAACCAAGGTTTCGACGTGATTTGTGTCAGCGCTTTTCTACACCGCGATCTTTGTCCACAGATTATAGAGAAGCTAAATCCAGGCGGAATTTTGGTGTATCAAACGTTTAATGATGTTAGTGAAATTGCAGGTAAAAGCCTTAACAAACCTAAGCGTCCTAAGCTTTTGTTAGCTAAGGGGGAGTTGTTGCAGCTGTTTGATGGACTAGATCCGTTGGTTTATCATGATCAGCAAGAATTAGCGCAAGCAACACATCCTTTGTTCGGTAAAGCTTTGTTAATTGCCCAAAAACCTAAGCGTTTAGATGTGTGACCTAAAGCGTATGTTTGAAACGTTTATACTCCCATTGATATTGCTCAGGTGCGCTGCGTACTAACCTTTCAACTAAGGTGTTGATCACTTGCACTTTGCTAGCCAACAGGGCATTACTATCATCACTAGCACTAGCAAACACACCAGCACACTCTTGCGTAATGTCCTCTAATTCAATCACAAAACCCTCACTACCCTTAAGCCGACGTGCAAAGCCTAATATAATCCGTGTATTTTTAGTATTAGCCAACTGAGCAGCCAATGTCATAGTGTAAGCGGGCTGGCCAAACCATTGGCTAATGATGCCCGCTGCAGGAGGTGGCTCTTGATCTGGCAGTATTAAATTCACCTCACCTTTAAGTAGAGATCTCTTTAATTGCAACACCCCTTTAGCCGATGCTGGGGCAAGTTTCATTCCAGCGCGACTTCTTGCTCTATGTATCAATGCGTCAAGGGCAGGTAATTTCGCTGGTTTATAAAGAGCAGTCACTTTTGCGTTATGTGCCGCCCAGTTAGCAAATAACTCCCAATTTCCTAAATGGGGAGTTAACAACACAACGCCACCTCTGTTTTGAGCGTCAATAAAACAGCTTTCACCCTTTATTTGCTTGATGCTGTCTAAGCCTTTTTTGCTAGGTTGTGTCCAGTTGATACCCATCTCAAGCGCAGCATGGATGGTATGTAATAGGCTTTGGCGCAAAAACTTACCCTTTTGCTGGCTAGTAAGGTTGGGCCAACAGCGCTGAATGTTAAGCCTGGTTTGCGAAAGGCTTCGATTAGGAACAATCAGCATAAAGGCTAATACAACCATAGAGATACCGTGCAGTAACCACAGGGGTAGCTTTCCTAGTATATATAATAGGCCTATAGCGAGGCTAGATTTTAAGTTTTGAGACATGTAAGTGCTCGTGCTGTGCTGACTGGGCAGAAGGTTTTGCTACATTAACTAATGATACCTCGTAAATGGCCTATAAACGAGAGACTGGTGTGTGTTTAGGTACATGCCAGCTGCGTGTTGCTAGTGTATAATATTTGGCTTAAATTATGCTATCAGCTTAGCGCTGAAGCTGTTCTCTCTTTTACTTAACGCGTGGATCTATTCGTGGATAAAACAACCGATACCAGTACCTTTCAGGGTCTTATTTTTGCTTTGCAACAATATTGGTCTGCTCAAGGCTGTAACATTATGCAACCACTGGATATGGAAGTCGGCGCGGGCACCTTTCATCCAGCTACTTTCCTTAAAGCCATTGGCCCTGAAAGCTGGCGTGCCGCATATGTGCAACCAAGTCGTCGTCCTACCGATGGCCGGTATGGCGAAAACCCAAACCGCTTACAGCACTATTTCCAATTTCAGGTCGTTATCAAACCATCGCCGACTAATTTTCAAGAATTATACTTAGAGTGTTTAGACTATCTTGGTATTGATACTCTGGTGCATGATGTTCGCTTTGTTGAAGACAACTGGGAATCGCCCACACTTGGCGCATGGGGTCTAGGCTGGGAGATCTGGCTTAATGGTATGGAAGTGTCACAGTACACCTATTTCCAACAGGCTGGCGGCCTTGAATGTTACCCAGTTATGGGTGAGATCACTATTGGTCTGGAACGTATAGCAATGTACCTTCAAAATGTAGATAGCGTTTATGACCTAGTTTGGAGCCGCGCTGCTGATGGCACTACGGTAAGTTACGGCGATATTTTTCATCAGCAAGAAGTCGAAATGTCTACTTACAATTTTGAACACGCTGAAGTTAATACCCTCTTTGCTAACTTTAACCACTACGAATCTGAATGTACCCGTATGGTTGAAGCTAAGTTACCCTTGCCTGCTTATGAGTTCGTCTTGAAAGCATCACATGTTTTTAACTTACTTGATGCGCGCCACGCTATTTCAGTAACTGAGCGACAAAGGTACATTTTAAGAGTGCGAACATTAGCACGCCAAGTAGCACTAGAATATTATGCGGCTCGTAAAGCATTAGGGTTTCCTCTTGCTAGCCAAGAGTTAAGGGATGAATTATTACAGACGCAGGGGGAAGGCTCATGAGCAATGCCAATTTTTTGTTTGAGTTAGGTACCCAAGAGCTACCACCGAAATCTTTATTGACCCTATCATCGGCATTAGAGGATAGCATTACTGCACAGCTTAAAGACCTTGGCTTAGCACATGGCAAGGTTACACGCTACGCTACACCAAGGCGCCTGACAGTAATCATCGAAAGCTTAGATGTGCAGCAAGCTGATCGCCAAGAATGCCGTCGAGGGCCCTCCCTTAAAGCCCCAGAGAAAGCTGCGCAAGGCTTTGCACGTTCGTGTGGCGTAAGTTTGGAAGACTTGGCAGTTCTTGATACAGATAAGGGCCAGTATTATGAATTTGATCGTCAAATTAAAGGTTCTAATACACTTGACCTATTAGCACAGGTGATCGATAACGCACTTGCTAGCTTGCCTATTGCCAAACGCATGCGCTGGGGGGCATCTCGAAATGAATTTGTGCGCCCTGTCCAATGGTTTATTTTATCTTTAGGTAATGTGCTTGTAGAGACTCAGTTGTTCAATTTGAACAATGGGCATACTAGTCGTGGGCATCGTTTTCATAGCCAAGGTGAAATAGGCATCGACTCAGCCTTAAGCTACGCGCAACAATTGCGAAGTGAGGGCCATGTTATTGTAGATTTTGACGAACGTAAATCTATGATCCGAAAACAAATCCTAGAACAAGCTTCCGCTTTGAATGCCATTGCTGTAATTGATGAAAATTTGCTTGATGAAGTCACAGGGCTGGTAGAATGGCCCGTATGCTTAACTGGAAATTTTGACAAGAGCTTTCTTGACCTTCCAGCTCAAGCCCTAATTTCTTCTATGAAAGAGCATCAAAAGTATTTCCATTTTGTCGATCAAACTGGCGATATCTTGCCGCTCTTTCTCACCGTCAGCAACATCATTAGTAAAGATCCATCTCGTGTCATTGAGGGTAATGAGCGAGTTATTCGACCAAGGCTTGCAGATGCTGCTTTTTTCTTTGAAAACGACAAAAAGTCTACACTGGAAAGCCGCAACGAAAACTTAGGGAAAGTTGTATTTCAAGCGAAGCTAGGCACTGTATTAGCCAAAACTGAGCGTGTTTCACAATTGGCTAGCCATATTGCAGAGTTGATTGGGGCAGACAGCGCCATGGCCGCGCGCGCAGGAGCTTTGTGTAAAGCTGACCTTAATACGGACATGGTTCTTGAGTTTGCTGATTTACAAGGCCTTATGGGCCACGTTTATGCACTCAATGATGGTGAGGACGCTACCGTTGCTGCTGCCTTAGAGCAACACTACTGGCCCAAGTTTTCTGGCGACCGATTACCAGAATCTGCTGTAGCTAGCTCAGTGGCAATAGCTGACAGACTAGACACCTTAGTTGGTTTGTTTGGCATAGGCCAGCCGCCCACGGGAAGTAAAGATCCTTACGCTCTTCGCCGAGCTACTGTAGGCCTACTGCGCATTATTATTGAGCAAGACTTACAGCTTGATTTGGCTACCCTACTGTCTTCATCATATGATTTGCATAGCCAGCTACCTATTTCTGTGGAAAAGGTGCAGCCTCAATTGTTAAGTTTCGTGTTTGATCGTTTGCGCGCATACTATGAAGACCAACAGGTTGCTGTAGATATTTATTTGGCAGTTATGGAAAACAAATCCAATTCCTTATTAGATTTTGACCTTCGAGTTAAAGCTGTAAGTGGGTTTTTAAAACTGGATACTGCTCCAGCTCTTACTGCAAGTAACAAACGTGTTAGCAATATCCTTAGTAAGAATGGGGCTGGTATGGCTGCGTTTGACACCACGTTACTTGTCGAACCTAGTGAGCAAGTTTTATCTGATGCATTACAACAGGTTAAGCATGCTAATCTCAAGGCCATAGGACAAGGAAACTACCATGATGCATTACAAGGTTTGGCGCAATTGTCGGGTCCGCTAGATCAGTTCTTCTCAGATATTATGGTGATGAGCGATGATAGTGTACTTAGGAACAACCGTTTAGCTTTATTGTCTGAGCTTCAGGTTGAGCTAGGTCGGGTAGCAGATATTAGTTTATTAGCGCATTAGTAAGTGTTATTTCGATTTAATGTTTCACGTGAAACATTAAATCGTATGTTTGGACTATAGCAATATTTAAAACACACAGACAATAAAAAAGCCTCTACGTGAGGCTTTTTTATTGTCTGTGTTATTTTACAAACTACTAAAAATCCAAGTTCGCAACTTTTAAGGCATTTTCTTCAATGAAAAGTCTGCGAGGTTCAACATCATCACCCATGAGGGTGGTGAACATCTGGTCTGCCGCTATAGCATCATCGATGGTCACACACAACATACGGCGGTGCTCTGGATCCATAGTAGTCTCCCACAGTTGACCAGGGTTCATCTCACCCAAGCCCTTATATCGTTGTATAGAAAGACCGCGCCGCGCCTCTTTCAATAACCACGCCAGACCCAAAGCAAAGCTTTGAGTAGGGAAGGTTTTCTCTCCCCTTTGCATAAATCCGTCTGCTTCCAGTAATCCTGATAAAGCTACATTGAGGGCTACAATAGAACGGAATTCAGCTGAGCTAAAGAAATCAAAGCTAATCAAATAATCTTCATCAATGCCATGGGTAGTAATAGTAATAATAGGCAAGAACCCATCACGCTCTGGGTTTGCACGCACCTTACCATCGTATAGTGCGCCTCCAACTTCTTGAGCTTCTAAGCATTCCAACATCGCATCCAGCCACGCGGCAACTGCGTCCTGATCATGAAGTTGCTCTAACGTCAAAATAGGAGCGTAGATGATTTGCTGCAAAATCACAGCTGGGATAATTCGCTCTACTCGCTTAATGGTGGTCATCACCTGACGGTACTGGACAGCTAAAGCCTCAAGCCCTGTGCCTGAAATCGCAGGTGCAGAAGCGCTTGAATGCAACGATGCACCATCCATTGCGCCTTGCAACAGAAATCCATCTAATGCTGGGTCATCTTTCAAATATTGCTCTTGCTTACCTTTCTTAACCTTATAAAGAGGAGGTTGCGCAATAAATAAGTGCCCATTTTCAATCACCTTTGGAAGGTGACGGAAAAAGAAAGTAAGCAACAATGTGCGGATATGGGCACCGTCAACGTCGGCGTCGGTCATAATTATTACACTGTGATAACGAAGCTTTTCAATATTAAATTCGTCCCGCCCTATGCCACAACCCAACGCTGTAATTAAAGTACCCACCTCTACAGAAGAAAGCATCTTGTCAAAGCGGGCCTTTTCTACGTTAAGAATTTTGCCCTTCAATGGCAAGATAGCTTGTGTACGACGGTTACGGCCCTGCTTTGCAGAGCCTCCGGCAGAGTCACCCTCCACTAGGTATATTTCTGAAAGGCCTGGGTCTTTCTCTTGGCAGTCTGCAAGCTTACCTGGCAAGCCTGCAATATCTAGCACACCTTTTCGACGCGTCATATCACGCGCTCTTCTAGCAGCTTCTCGCGCTCTGGCAGCATCGATCATCTTGCCAACAATGACCCGTGCTTCTTGAGGGTTTTCTTGTAGAAATTCAGATAAGCAACGTCCAAGCTCCTGCTCTACTGCAGACTTCACTTCAGATGAAACTAGCTTGTCTTTGGTTTGAGAAGAAAACTTGGGGTCTGGCACTTTTACTGAAATAATCGCCGTCAACCCTTCACGGGCATCATCTCCAGAAGTAGCTACCTTAGATTTTTTCTGAGCTGACTCAGCCTCAATATAGGTATTAAGAGTACGAGTTAAGGCAGAGCGAAAACCACTTAGGTGCGTACCACCATCTCTTTGAGGGATGTTATTAGTAAAGCAATGAATACTCTCTTGGAAAGAATCATTCCACTGTAAAGCCACTTCAACGCCAACGCCATCTGCATGCATAGTATTAAAGTGCATACACTTGTTGATTGGCGTCTTGTTCGTATTCAAATATTCGACAAACGCAGCTACACCACCTTCATAACTAAACAGCTCTTCCCTGCCGGAGCGCTCGTCCTTAAGACGAATAGCAACGCCTGAGTTAAGAAAAGACAACTCACGCAAACGTTTGGCTAAAAGGTCGAAGTGAAACATTATATTAGTGAATGTTTCAGGGGACGCTGTAAAAGTACACGTTGTACCGGTACCTTCCGTAGTGCCTACAACAGCTAAAGGTGCTTGAGGTACACCATGATGATAGATTTGTTCGTGTACTTGACCATTGCGACGGATAGTCAATTTTAATTCCGTAGACAGGGCATTTACCACACTCACACCAACACCGTGTAAACCACCAGAAACCTTATAGCTGTTATCGTCAAACTTACCGCCAGCATGAAGCACAGTCATGATTACTTCGGCTGCAGAAATACCTTCTTCTTCATGAATATCTACTGGTATTCCACGCCCATCATCCACAACAGTGACCGTATCGTCAGATTGAATGGTTACGCTGATTTCGCTGCAGTGGCCTGCTAAAGCTTCATCGATACAGTTATCGACTATTTCGAACACCATATGATGCAAACCTGTGCCGTCATCCGTATCGCCTATATACATACCTGGGCGCTTACGTACTGCGTCTAATCCTTTTAGGACTTTGATACTGGACGAATCGTACACTGTTTCTTCGCTCATCAAATTACTCCGAAGTCATTTTCTAAAATATTGAAAAGCCAAGCCTACATAAGTAGTTTTTAGTCTTGGCTTACTTGTCCGTGTTTCACGTGAAACATATTAATTCTTGCTTCTTCTGGCCAACATGCTGTTAGCTCGTCAGGCCCTACACTTGTAACAAATACTTGTGTATCCAAGCCCACTAGCTGCTTACAGATTTCTGCCCTGTGGGACCAATCTAGCTCGGCTGCCAAATCGTCAACCAAGAAAATACATTTGCGCCCCTTAGTTTCACTAAGCAGCTTACCCTGAGCTAGCTTAAGGGCAATCACAACCAACTTTTGCTGCCCTCGTGATAACCGCTCTACTGCGTTGGCACCATCAAGAGTAAACTTAAGGTCTGCTCGCTGAGGGCCCCGCTGGGTATAACCTAGCTGCAAATCCCTTTCCAAACTCTCATCCAGAATATCAGCATAACTACGATTAGCCGACCAACCTGAATAATAGCCTAATTTTAAATCTGGCAGATCAACTAGTCCAGCTAACAGCTCAAAAAACACCGGCTTAAGAAGCTCCAAATAGGCTTCTCTAAGGCCATTGAGCTGTTGCGCAACATCAACCAAGGCCGGATCAAAACTGGCTCTTACATCAGCCCTCATTGTACCACATTTAAGTGCACTGTTACGTTGTTTTAGCAGCCTCTGGGCCTGTTTCCATAGATCAAAAAACCCAACATTGTGATGATATACACCCCAATCAAGATACTGCCTACGCACGCTTGGTCCGGCCTCAATTAAACGAGCACTATTGGGGTCGATCAATTGGATAGGCATCAAGCTAGCAAGCTCTGCAATAGAGGATAGGTTTTCACCGTTCAGGCGCACGCTATGATTACCATCTAGACGACGGTTCATGCCTAATGAATCCATTACGCCTTGTGGGTTTTTTATTTTAGCAAACAACAGGCAATCAGCCTGTCCTTGAGAAATCACTGAAGTAAGTTTTAAACTACGAAATGAGCGACCCAAACCTAGCATATGTATAGATTCTAATATACTAGTTTTTCCGCTGGCATTGTGGCCATAAATAAGATTTATGCCTTCGTCGAAATCAAGCTCAACACTACTCAAGTTACGCAATCGTTGAATGCTTAGCTGGTGAATTGACATACGCTATCACGCTTGTGGATAACACTAGGCACATGATGTGCATAACTTGCAGTCATCAAAGCTGATGACCACAAAAAGAGAACCGCTCACACCCTAAATTACAGGCGCATTGGCATGATGACATACTGAGCTGCGCCATTACCACCGTCAGCCAAAAGGGCACTCGAATTAGAATCACTTAAGATTATTTTAACTTGATCACTGTGTAACACATTCAGCACATCAAGCACATAACCTACGTTAAAGCCTATTTCGATTTGCGCACCTTGATAGTCAACCATAAGACTCTCTTCGGCCTCTTCTTGCTCTGGGTTGTTTGCCACTACCTGCAAATTAGTATCACTTACGGTCATTCGCACACCCCGGTACTTCTCATTGGATAAGATTGCTGCACGACTTAAAACACTGCGCATTGCTAACCTATCAACAACTACGATCTTGTCGCCATTACGCGGCAATACGCGCTCATAATCTGGAAATTTGCCATCAACGAGCTTTGAAGTAAAAATGAACTCGTTAGTGAATGCACGAATATGACTAGCTCCAATCACCAAGCGCACAGTAGAGTCTTCATCCGTCATGAGCCTGGCTAGCTCTAGCACGCCTTTACGAGGGACTATTAACTGTTGACCAGCTTGATCTGGCAATCCAACTGGCATAAAACTCGTCGCCAAGCGGTGTCCATCAGTTGCCACTGTACGCAACTGAGAATCTTTGATTTCAAACAACATACCATTAAGGTAATAGCGCACATCCTGCTGCGCCATCGCAAAACCAGTTTGGTCCACCAACTGCTTAAGGGCCATTTGAGGAACTTCAAATTCAAACGACTCAGGGCTATCTTCGACGTTTGGAAAATCTGTGGCCGGCAGTGTGGATAACTTAAATTTACTACGAGCAGAACGAACCAAAACGTGCTCTTCATTTTGCACAACTTCGATCATCGCGTGATCTGGTAGAGACTTACAAATGTCCATTAATTTGCGCGCTGGTATGGTCACCCCGCCATCCTCACCAGCTTGATCTAAACTCACACGTCCAACCAACTCGACCTCTAAATCAGTACCAGTAAGTGTGAGTTGATCACCCTCCACAACAACTAAAATGTTGGCAAGTACTGGTAATGTTTGACGCCTCTCGACAACACCAGCTACTAATACTAGAGGTTTTAAAAAGGCTTCTCGGCTGATGGTAAATTTCATACTACAATCCTGTTAACGGTTTTGGCTCTTTAACTTAGACAGTTAATGAACGGTATAAGTTATCATAATCATCGTGAATGTCACGATCTGCTTCTCGTAATTCTTTGATTTTTCGACACGCATGTAAAACAGTGGTGTGGTCTCTGCCTCCAAATGCATCTCCAATTTCTGGCAAGCTGTGATTGGTAAGCTCTTTCGATAACGCCATAGCCAACTGGCGGGGCCTAGCCACAGATCGTGAGCGCCGCTTTGATAAGATATCAGCAATTTTAATCTTATAATAGCTTGCTACAGTTTTTTGGATATTATCAATACTGACTTTTCGATCTTGTAATGCCAACAAGTCTCGCAAAGACTCTTGTATGAAAGGAGTGGATATTTCTTCACCAGTAAAGTGAGAGTTAGCCACTACGCGCTTGAGCGCCCCTTCAAGCTCACGCACGTTGGAGCGAATTTTCTTAGCAAGAAAAAAAGCAGCATCCTCGGGTAAAGCAATGTTACCCTCAGCAGCTTTTTTCATCAAAATAGCCACACGCGTTTCAAGCTCTGGAGGCTCAACTGCCACCGTTAGGCCCCAGCCAAATCGAGACTTAAGACGATCTTCTAAACCAACGATTTCTTTAGGATAACGATCACAGGTTAAAATCATTTGCTGACCACTTTCTAACAATGCGTTAAAAGTGTGAAAGAACTCTTCTTGCGAACGCTCTTTGCCTGCAAAAAACTGAATGTCATCTATTAAAAGAGCATCAACTGATCGATAAAAACGCTTAAATTCATTTATCGCATTGAGCTGCAAGGCCTTGACCATGTCTGCCACAAAACGCTCAGAGTGCAGGTAGACCACCTTGGCATTTGGATTTTTTTCAATTAAAGCAGCACCTACCGCATGCATTAAGTGGGTTTTACCCAAACCAACACCCCCATATAAAAATAATGGGTTATATGAGCTACCAGGATTTTCTGCCACTTGCTTTGCTGCAGCTAAAGCCAGTTGATTAGACTTACCTTGGACAAAACTTGAAAAAGTAAACGCTCGATTCAAATAACTCTGATGCCGCACCGAGCCCTCAACCTGAATCACACGCTCTGGAACAGCCTCTGTATTAAACTGTGGCTGTATGATAGCGCCAGACTGTCTAGTTGCAAAAGAAGGATAGGCAGGAGCATTTGGCACAAAACCTGGTGTGGCGATAACAGAAGCACGCTCAGCCTTATAATTAGCAGCACTTGAAGACGACGACCCCACAGCCACCACCAACTCTACGCCTTGAGTATCATCTGTAGCATAATCTGCTACCAGCTCACGTATCCTAGAAAAATACTTATCTCTAACCCAATCTTGCACAAACCGGTTGGGGGCCAACAATTGAATCATTCGGCCCTCTTCATTAACCTTTAAAGGTCGAATCCAAGTATTAAATTGATGGCTAGGGAGCTCGTCCTGGAGACACGCTAAACATTTTTGCCAAATCGCT